>CP070659.1:1968107-1976156 GCA_020355125.1 Candidatus Bathyarchaeota archaeon | reverse complement strand
ATGTCGTGGATATCGCCGGCGACGGTGCCGATGACGATGGTGCCCTGCATGATCTGGTCTTTCGAGATCTTGCTGGTGAGGACTTCGGCGGCGGCTTTCATGGTTTCGCCGCAGAGGATGAGGTGGGGGAGGAAGTATTCGTGTTTCTCGAATTTGTCGGAGACGATGGCTAAGGCGGGCCGCAGCTCGTCTTCGATGACTTTGGTGGGGTCGACGCCGGCGTCGAGGCGTGCCTGGGCCAGTTTCACCGCGGTCGCGGTGTCGTAGCCGATGATCGCTTGCTGTAAATCCGTTAATTCGTTTTCAGACATATTTCATACACGTTTATTTTTCATTTTTGATTTATTGCATACCAATAGATAAGGATTTTTTGAAGTAGGGTTTTAACTCGTATGCGAATAAGCGTGAAAAAAAGGAGGAAGACTTAGCATTTCTCTATCTACTCTTTCCAGGATTTGAAGGAATGTAGAGAGAAATCATCTACTGTTCTGTGTTCAGGTTCGTTGTCAGGGGTATCTTTCCAGATCTTCTCCACAATCTTCTGGATATCCTTCACTTGCTTTTCTTCACCAACATTCAGAATCCTTCCGTCTTCAATAAGTATCTTTCCATCCACGATCGCGGTGCGAACATCAATACGCTGTGCACAGTTTACCAAGTTCTTTATGGGGTTCCGTACAGGGACGTTATTCAGGTTCACCATCTTTATTATAGCTATATCGGTTGCACTCTTGTAAATAAGGTTGCACATGGTTGCAACTAATTGCATATGGTTGCAAAAAGTGTACCACTTTCATGGTGAAAACCCCTCGAAAAAGCATCAAATCCACGCAACTCAAGTTGCAGAAAATTGCAACCTAATGCAACAAACTGCAACCTAGTGCAACTAAGACAGGGTCTTAAATACCTCCACCCAATGCGTGCGCTAGTTGACGAGAATTAGGTGTTTTTTATGGTCACGTTATGTGATCATCTTAAAATATGGATATTTGTATTATTAGGTAGGTGATATTATAGGTGGATGTGTTACTGCCATGTTAGAGCTCAATGATGGTGAGCAAAAGATTTTCTTCCAAGCAGGCGGCGAATGGTGTTATCTTTGGACGCCTCCGTTATTTCGACAAAATACTCTCATTCCAGTCGTTATTCACCACCATGGCGCTAGAGGATATGTGAATGAGGAATCAGCCGATTGGCTCGAAGAAGACCATAAAATCGCTTATCTCAAAGCAGTTATGGCCGGAGGAGCTTGTGCTGTGGCTGGATCCCATGCCTGTGGAGACCACTGGGGGAACGCTGCCGCAGTAGCCGCAAACAGCGCCTTATTTACTACATTAGCTGCCTGCCCATACTTCGATCTGAAAAGAGTGGGATTAATGGGAGGAGGCCTTGGCGGGGTTCTCGTCTGGAATTCTGTATTGGGACCCCTGGCTGGCTGTATTAAAGTAGTTGTGGTAATGCAAGCGGTCGCCAGTCTTAAAGCTGTAATTCGTGAACATAAGTTTAAAGCACCGTGTTTAAAGGCTTATGGCTTACCCGAGGACATGGCTGACGATGAAGCCCTAGCGATGATTTCACTTCACGACCCACTATCAAAACTTCAAAACAGGGCTCCAAGCCACTCCTTACCTCGAACAGTTATCTATCACGGTGCGAACGATACAAATATACCGCCTGAAACGAATGCCATTCCATTAGCGGAAGCCTTACGAAACGCTGGAGCACTTGTAACGCTGGACATCTTCCCAAATATTGCTCACTCAGTGTATACAATGGGTAAACCGATAGAGAAACGCCTTAAAGCGTTCTTTGCATCCTCCCTATAATTGGAAAAACCTCCACACTGTGAAGATATGATTCATACACGTAATCTTGCATATGCCCGAGTGTTCAGATATGAAGGATGATTTATCTCGACTGAAAAAAAAAGTAGAGGATTGTCGGA
Organism: Candidatus Bathyarchaeota archaeon; assembly: GCA_020355125.1. Classification (GTDB taxonomy): domain Archaea; phylum Thermoproteota; class Bathyarchaeia; order RBG-16-48-13. The sequence goes on along the minus strand of CP070659.1, from coordinate 1,974,211 downwards.
AATGTAAACTGTGGAAGACACGCAATAAACCAGTATTTGGTGAAGGATCTGACAACGCTAAGATTATGCTAATAGGACTTGGTCCAGGATACCACGAGAACTTGGGGGGAAGGCCTTTTGTTGGGGCTGCGGGAAAACTCCTTACGGAGTTGTTGACATTAGCTGGGCGGCAAAGGGAAGATGTTTACATAACCAACATCATGAAATGCTATTTGCCTAATAACAGACCAACTGAAAAGCAGATAAAAGCGTGTACACCTTATCTCAATGAACAAGTGGAACTAATCAAACCAACAATAATTATGCCCCTCGGTAACATCGCAAACCGATACATCTTCAACAAGTTTCAACTTCCACTAGCCCCGATAGGCAAACTACATGGGAAAATATTATCGATATCAACGTTACTCTCTCAAGCAACAATCATTCCTATGTATCATCCTGCTGCAGCTTTGAGAAACCCAAGGTTGAAAGACATAATAAAGATCGATTGGAAACAAATGGCGCAAGCGCTAAACAACGAATAACGTTCCAAGCTGCTATGTTTGCCATAAACGATGAAACCGCCTTTCTTTATATCTAGATAGGCGCCGTATATGAGCCTAGATTTGGAATTCATATTCATTAAATACTATGCTTTCCACAGAGAGCTTGTGAATTAATATGAGCCTAATGAGGAAAGAAATAATTTTTCCCATAATTATTGCCGTCGTTCTAGGCGCAATATTTGGATATAGCTTTGGATATCTATCACTTCAACCACAAATTGCGTCTCTAAATAGTAGCCTTTCATCGCTTCAAACACAAACAGAGAGCCTAGAGGCGCAAACCGAGCGTCTCCAAGAGGCAGATATAAGTGCAAGTTTACGAGATGATAAGTTGGAGTCCTATGAGAATCATGAGGTAAAGGGAACAATTATTAACTTTGGAAACGAGACAGCATTAAACATCGTGATCACTGTACATTGGTATAATGAAGGAGCATCGTTCCATCAAGAGACCATTACCCTACCTCGCTTGGAAGGTCGATCGATCAAAGTTATTGATTTTGACTACTCATTCGAAGGTCAGGCAGACGATTTTGACTACACGATAACATGGAATTAGTAGCGCGCGCGCTACTTCGTTTGCGGAATCTACTTGATGAGATATGGTAGCTCTAGTGTGATAGCGTTCTTTGGGCAATCTTGTTCGCATGCCCCGCAGTACCAGCATTCTTGATACTTGATATATGGTTTTCCATCATCGTCAAGTCTTATAATATCTACTGGACAAACGTCTGTGCAGAAGCCACATCCATCACATTTTTGTTCATCAATTATCAATGACACAGTATCACCTCAAAATTCATGTAAATCTCCTAATTGCGAGAGCCATTTTCCCAGTCTTCATGTTCTTTTTGATGATTATCTGCTTCTGCCAATTCTCATCGTCTTTTTCAGGAAAGTCTGTTCTCTGATGAAGGAAAGACCATCTACTTTCCGTTCTCTCCAAAGAGGCTCTAGCAGCCATCTCCACGCAGTTTAGTATGGATTGAATTTCCAAAACTCTACCAAGTTCATGGGCGTCGCTGGCTTTAAGTTCTTGGACATCATTCTTTTTGAATCTTTGTACCCATTGCAATGCAATCTTCAGTTTCATCTTGTTTTTTGGGGAAATAATGTATTCATTTATGATTCGTCGGAGCTTGTATTCTAATTGTGCTGGCTTCAAACCATCGTGGACATAGAGAGGAGCAAAGACGCGTGCTTTTTCTTTTTCAACGCTATCGCTGGTAATTTCATGTTCCTTGATGCTAGACGCGTATTGTGCAGCGTTTTTTCCAGCAATCGCTCCAAAAACAAACGCGCCTGTCAGCCATTGACGAGTTACCCACGATGAATCACCCACAGCATACAATCCTTTAAGCGTTGTTTCCGTTTCTTCGTTGATGATTATGCCAGTTCCTCCGTGGCCCCCACAAAGATGGTAATCGCCCTGAGCGATTTCAATTAAATCCTTCCGAACGTCAACACCTCGCCCACGAAAGAACGTTTTCAAAGTCCCCCTTTCCGTGGTAAACATGAGCTCCCTTATGCTCTTCATGTTCTCCTTCGATACCTTTCTTATATCGATGAATAATGGATCTAGTCCTTTTCGAATATCCACTCGCATATCTTCCTCGGACACCCGTTGACCCAAAAACGTCTGATTCCTTGGTAGCACTTCATTTCCCAAAGAATTAACGACTTTACCTCCATGGCTTACACAGATGTCCTTAATTGGACTATTGTAATCCTTAGTTCTCACATACCCTCCATAAATAAATTCGAAGCCAGTAAGTTCTGCACCAGCATGATATGCCATGGAATAAGCGTCGCCTGTGTTTGAGGGACAATCAAAAGTGCCGAATAGATAGCCTGATGGAGGGAGGCTGAATCTTCCGCAGCCGCCTGCAGCGAGAATAGTGGATTTAGCTCTGCATATAATGAAGTCGCCTAATCTGTTATCCAGAGCAGTACAGCCGATGACGGTTTCCTTGTGGCGGAGGAGGTTTGTTGCCATGGTGTGTTGGAGCACTTGAATTTTTTTACTCCTTACTTGGCTAGCGAGGAGTGGCTTGATGTTAGGAGACTTCATAGTGACATGATATTTTCCCTTTCTTCCCTGGTAATATTCTCCCTTCTCATCCTTCGGAAAGTTGATGCCCCATTCCTCAAGTTCTTGAAGCATCGAAAAACTTTCCTTTGCAAGTCTGATGCTAGCTCGCTTGTTAATGAATCCATCACATGACTTTTCTAACTCGTTGAGATATTCTTCAATCGAATTTATTCCGGGAATAATGACCGTGTTTAAACCATCCATTCCACTAGCTAAGCATCCACTGCGTCGGATGTTCGCCTTCTCTACAATCGTTACGTGAAGACATGGATCCGCGTCCTTGGCTTTTATAGCTGCTATGCAGCCGCTACTGCCGCCACCAATTATAAGAACATCAGAATCAATTATTTTTTCCAGAGAACGTTCCCCCCAGATACTGTTTCCTCTTTCGCATATAAGTAGTTACGTTCAAGCTAGCTAGCGACAGAACTCCCGAATGAGTTGAAGACAATAATTGAGTGGAGAGTCTCTCAAAGGCAAATATTCCGAGGACATGTGTAGAGTTGAAAGCATCAGTGTTTACTAGAGGCTTTGAGAGCACGTGTTAATTTTCACTAGCTAGAATCTGTATTACCTGTGTGCGTCCTATTTTCTGATATTGTTACCATTGCTACCATTGCTACCTATGTTTTCTTGTTACCAAACTAATTGTTTATTGTTTTATGCAATATATTGTCGATGTCAGAGCATTATTTAGCGTTTGCGTACTCTCTCCTTTTGGTATCATTATATGAAAGCTCCGTATTGGGTTTCTTTACATTGCGCGCGCTATTGAGGCACTCGAAGAAATATTTTCAGGTGTTTTACAATGTTTCCTAATGCTGTTGGTGCCAAAATGTTTAATGGTATAGTAAGCGCGTATGATATAGGTGATTTCGGGTTTCTACCTTAAAAACGAGTATTGCATTGGTTCTTCGTGTGAGCTCTAATTTATGACAGTTATGGTGCCTTTTCGACCAATTCTGAGTTGAGACTCGCCAGCGAATCTCGCAACATAGCAATTTTTCAGTTCTACCTCGTCATCGATCTGAACCATATTTATCTGATCATTCCAGAGGCTTAGACGTATTGATCCAGTATTATCTGCGATTGTGACGTTCGACACAATCGCTGTGGTTCCCCATCTCGTATTAACGTGTCGAGTGGGGGGTTTCTTAGTGACTCTGCCGATGACGTCAATTTTTTTCATACCAAATCTTAAGCCACTTATTGTTGGGTTCTTGGAATAGCTCTTTTTTTTAGTATAAGTTATGGGTATGTTTTTAAGATGATCTCTAATATGGGGGTTTCGAATGCTCTCTAAATCGACTGGAAACTGCCAGACAACTTTTTCGTTTTTTTCGATTAGAAATATAGCTTTATCGTTCTGTATCATTCGACTCCGGATCGTTAAGTCTCCACAATGAGCTATCTCCTTTTCCATTGCGTCGAAAAAGGCATCTGCTAGTTGGTCTGGTTCAATATCGTGTTTGTAAGCTATTGAAACGATTGAATCGAGATAAATATAGTATGACTTGGATCTGCCGCTAGGCCGGCCTCTCCGCTCTCTGTACGCTCTTATTCTTCGTGTCAAACGTTTAGGCTCCTTAACTCAGCCCTAATGTTAAAAAAGCATTCAGAAATCCGTTGGAACAATTCAACAGAAAAATGAAGTTTTTAATCCCATAATTATAGGGGATATATTCTTTATAAAGAATTCGAGCTAGCTGATGATGATAATGCGCGTGCTAGTAGTTAGACGTACACTTGCTACATACGCTAAAAAATCTTTTAATCCAAGTAGGGAATTGCTTTCATCGCAATTTTTAGCGCGCGCGCGGGCTTCCCACCATTGTACACGATTCATCAAGTCTTCTCTTCCGTTACCTGAAGGCTCCCCGCTACATACTTGATTAGTATATGTTGGCTGTTAAGGCTTCTTGACTCAATCTTCTTGTAATATCTGTTCGACTAAGTCGTTTATCGGCTTCCCGTGTGACCCTCAGCGCGCGCTACTGTAGCCAAATCTTCGTGGATCTGTTCAAGTTTCTCGAACAACATGTTCTAAAACATGGTATTATATTGCTACTTCACACACAATATATTAGAAGTGAAATGGAGAGTCTGGATAAGAACAACGCCAGGTTCTTAAGGATTGCAGGTTACTTGGTTCCCCTCGTTCAATCGCTACCATCGCTTGGCGTCTGGACGGGTTTGATGACGCTTCCATTAGCCAGTTATCTTGTTATTATGTTTACAAATCTTCCCCTTAGTCTTCTTAATGCATCATCTACCTTCTTTACACCCTTTAACATTCTCGAGAAAGCGTTAATCGTCACTGGTCTAGCGGTCCTTGTTTACTCTATGGCTTATCTGAGACTGAAGAAAAAGGGACAGTTGGTTACTTCAGGACCTTATCGACTTGTAAGACATCCCCAATATTTGGGGCTGATCCTCATAACACTGGGCTTCACGAGCTGGAGTGTCTGGATTCTAAACAACACATTTGGCATCGGGTTTCTTAGTTCATCGCAGACGATAACGGTCTGGTTCATTGAGCTACTCGCGTATATTCTGCTGGCATATGTCGAAGAATTATATTTATCTAGAAAGTATCGAGAATCTTTTGAATCCTATAAGAGTCAAACCCCGCTTCTCATACCCTTCCTTAAAACCAATAGTAAACATAGGAGTATTCTTGTCTCTATCCTAATACCTACTTAGGCTTGTTTTTTCTTATTCAGTTATAATCAAGCTAATATTGAGTTGGAGGACATGCTGCTCTAGATAGATGTTGTTATATTCTGCGTTGAAGCAGAGGATGGGAACCCCATCCACATACGCTTTAAACATGGCTATTTCTTATCTATTCTTCTCTAGTGATCGCTGTAGGAGGTTAATGAGAGTGTAAACTTAATATAGTTGGCGTAATCCAGATCTCATAATATCAAAATATTTATGTAACAGCTAGCTAGTTTTAGAAAAGTTAAAGGGGTCGAGACGAATGGAAAAGTTAGATGTTTTAAGTAAATGTAGTCTCTGTGAAAAAAGTGGAGAAGATCTAAGTCTTTTATCAGCTAACCACAAGGAAGATGGATGGATGATGGTTTGCAGAGAATGTTGGATTCAATTGTATTCTGAAAATCGTATGGTCTCAGGCTCTGGAAGTTCTAGTAAAGGATCAAGCTCACCCTGCAGTTCGTGCCCTGGATGCGGTTTTCGCTGAATAATCGGCACGTATCATTTAGGCTTATGTGCTGTTTCTGGCGCGCGCTAGTATTGATGACAGATCTTGGCTACTGAATGCTTTTCCTTTTTCTATGGGTTTAATAATGAGTATTTATAGGGCGTATTCTAGTTTATGACAGATTGGTTTCTTGGCACGGATTACAATCTTCCATCAACTGTGTGGCATGTGTTATGCTAACTATTAATTGTGCTCCAAAATGGATCTTTAAAATAGTCCCACGTCATGATTTTTTCCG
>CP070659.1:1955006-1968007 GCA_020355125.1 Candidatus Bathyarchaeota archaeon | reverse complement strand
TCGCGCCTTAACTGGGAAGTAGCAGGCAAAACCGTCAAGAAGCTATGAAACGAGTTAATATCATGAGCGCCCTTGACAGCTAGCAAAGGCACGCACCAAAGATAAGTTTGTTCTGTAAATGCTAAGTAGCCGTCATAAATAACCTAGCCTTTTCAATCGCTCTTCTATAGCTTTATCCGCATCTTGATCAGTGACAACCTGCGTTTTTTTGGGAATCCGTCGATCCGTTTTGTTGTAAGCGACGTTGAACTTTCGAAGAATTATATCGAAAATATCCGTTTGTGCCACATAATTGAAATGCAGGAAATATTGTAACATATTAGCAAAACGTTGATTCAGAAAAAGGTCTATAAAGCTTTTATAAAAATAGTAGCGGGACCGTGTGTCATGAATCCAGAGAAGTTTGGAAAGATTTTTTATAGAGAAATTTTTGATCCCTTGATTATGTTTGAAGAATCGATAAGCTCGATTATTTAAAATCAACACGGCATAATTTGCAAAGATGTGTTCTGTAACACTTCTCCAAAACCCATGATCTGAAGTTACAATGAAATATTGTGGATTCACTAGTTCATAAACTTGGTCAAGTAAATCGTATGCGACAAAGTAACTTTTCGTCATGATGCTTTTTTCTTTGAATGTGAATACGTGACCAATTCTATCAAGGAAGGAAAATTGTAGAAACACTAAGTCTAAGTCACGGCTATGTAATTTCTGGTCAGAAACAAGTTTTATCGAGTCGGATCTAGCTCTCGACAGTAGCTCTTCAATATTCATATTTTTTATTGTTTTTCTCCAAAGGTTTGGTCCTTCAATTAATGGATGATATACCCAGTTAACGATGTCCTTCGTTTTATCGGAGGTGTAGGGGAAGCCGTCAGGGGTTATTGGCAAATTATCTACACAGATCTTGTATCCAGCCTTTTTTATAATATTCCAAAATACATGATCTTGGATATCCCTGAAACTATTAGATGTTCCAATATTTCTCCCCCAAAAATCAATGACGCCATGAACTTCTCGACCTACTCCTGTATAAAACGAAGCCCAAGAAGGTCCTGTTGCGGAATATTTTGTAATCTGTTTGTTTAGAATAGGCTTTAAATGTTTGAAAGGGTATTTCGTGGCTGTTTCTTTGGCCATAAAGTAATCCATGCCGTCAAATCCTAAAATTAACAATTTCGTCATGGCTGTACGAGCTCCATTTTCTATTAAAACGTTTAAGTTTATAGTAATGAGAAGAGGTAACCTTCGAGTTTAGAGAAGGGTTTTCAAATCTGCTACATAAACCCTTCGGGTTGTGTTTGGACTCGCGTTAATAGCAATATATCTAAAACTGGTATCCCATGCCGGATGCGGGTCTATTCGTAATTCATTTTTGGGGCTTCTGAAGCGAGGTGCTACTTTGATCCGTAATAATGTCTCTTCCCTGTGGGTATTTAAATCAAGAAAGCGTATAGGTACTGTACCATCTTTAAACGAAAGCGTCTCCCAAGGATATGCGTCAGTGACAATGTACCTGCTATTTTTATGCATTGAGGGATGTCCCGATCCACGGAGTTCTTCTGAGATCAAACCAGAGTGACTCCCATCATATCTGAATTTTACAAATCTCATGGCGTTGTCTTTGTGGTATTTCAGATTCATCATTATTGTTTCGCCATCAGGGCACCAATTGGGGTGATTTCCTCCTTTACTCCATTCAGAAGATGGAATAGCTATGTGAATGTCGGTGCCATCGGCTTTCATAGTTATTAGGTTTCTCTTCATTCTCTGATGTATCTTGTTTATTTGATGGGGATATCTTATTCTCCGAAGAAATTCATTAACTGGATGCATCTCTGTTAGTTGATTTAGATGTCGTGGCATCCATCGCATAACAAGCATTATGCGATCACCTTGCGGATTCCATTTAACATGGAAGCCGTAAAAATCTCCGTTTTTATACACGTTCTTGTCTAAATTGGGTTTCGCTGTTTCGAGGATCTCACTAAACGAAACTAAAAGATTACATTGTCCTGTAGAGGTATTAGTCAAGTATACACCATCCTCACGTGATGCACCTTGGTTGAGAGGGATAAATTCGGCTGGGACCGTTATTCCATAACCAGACTGCGTGATTCCTATCCGTAGAAGACAGGGGCTAATTGCCCAATTGCCATCAGGTGAAACCATATATACGGTGCCATCAAGGCATTTCCGCTCTCCAGAAAACGGATTCAGTTTGACGCCGAATGCTCGCCAGCTATTAACATCAACATCGTTAAAGTAAAGTTGAGTATCATCTCGACCCCATTGAACTTGAGCTCCAAGTTGGGTGCCCCACCCATGCGTTTTAGTGAGAACCCGCTCCTCGCCTGTTTCAAGATCTATCAAGACAATTTCGGCAACGTCTCCTGGAGTAGGTAATCGATTCTCAAAGGGGAGACGGGTCAACCCTAAATATCGTCCAGATGGACTAAAGGGAGAGGTATCAAAGAACCGATGAATAATCCTTCCACGTCTCGGGGTTACACACCAGACGGGAACAAGAGGATCGAAGTCATCGTATTTTGGAAAATGGTCATAGCGGGATCCCAATTATTACATCTCGGTTTATGTGTGTTCGAGATCAGAATTAAATGGCACTACATATACGCGTGTAGCTATATATTTACATGAGCACTTCTAGCGCGCGCTTACAATTAATGTACTTATCCTTTCTATATCTTTTGGAGACGGGTTCTAAAAAGAAGAAGTGTTTTAACTTAAGGATCCACAGCTACAGCTACGCCACATGATGGCGAACGTAAAACGATATAGCTTTATTGAGCGGAAGGGTATCAGAATAGATTTATTTTCAGGAGAAATATGAGTTAATATTAGATGAAGAGCGTAATCTTACTGACTATAGAGTGCCTTCGTGCGGACCACATGCATTTTATGGGGTATCATAAACGCACTACTCCAAATCTTGATACGTTTGCTAAAGAAGGCATTGTTTATACTAATACGATGTCTACCAGCCCGTGGACGCCTGGATCTTTTTTCTCGATATTTACATCTCTTTATCCTCTGATGCGGGGAGGAACGATATCCCCTACAGATCAAACAATTACTTTAGCCGAGTGTTTAAGGATAGAAGGATATAAAACTGCGGCTTTTGCTCCTGGTGGCTGGCTCTCTCCTCTGTTAGGCTGGGGAAGGGGGTTTGAGGTGTATGAATCTAGCGTGCGTGAAAAGAGTGAAAAAAAGAGAGTAAAAAAGTCATTGCCTCAAAAAACCATCGCTCAAAGATTTAAGATACATGAATTATTTAGCCAGTTCGATCGGATATTGAATGTATCGACTAAGGATTTAATTTTTCAATATCGAAATTATAGAGCTCCAAAACAACAAACTAGGGAACAGTTAAAAAATCAGAAGGCTCTATTTTGGCTTAATAAAAATCTGAACGAAAATAAATTTTTATGGATTCATTACTTGCAGCCTCATGAACCATACTATCCTACTCGCGAATACGTCTCCTTTTCACAAATATTCAAAATTTGCAAATTAAATTATAAAGCAATGAGGAATCAGGCAAAGAGAGAAATTGGAGATGTGAAATTATCTAATAAAGAACTTAACGAATTGATCGCCCTGTATGATCAGCAAATTATAACCGTGGACGGATTAATTGGAGAATTAATTACAAAAATTAGATCGCTGGAAGGAGAAACATATTTTATCATTACAGGAGACCATGGTCAAGGATTTATGGAACATGGAATATTAGGGCATGGTCTAGAATTATATAATGAGATTATCCACACCCCCTTAATAATCCTGGGACCTCATATCACGCATAAAAAAATAGAATCGGTAGTTAGTTTAAGAAACATACCTTTAACCGTATTCAGCTTATTAAACATCAAGCCTTATCGATTTTCGGGCATTTCGCTTTTAAATAAACAACAAGTAGAGGAACAAGCAAAATACGGAATAATTAGTGAAGCATCAAGAAACATCAGAAACCAGGTCTCAATGAAAGGAGGCGTAGTTAACTATACAAATCCTCAAGCCAAAAAGTGGGCTATCACTACAAATAAGTGGAAATTCATCTTTAGGAAAAAAGGAAAAATGGAACTATATAATAGAGAGCGCGATCCAAAGGAAACTATTGATGTTTCAAAAGTACAAAAAAACATTGCTAGAACGTTTGAAAATAAAATCAAGGCTCATATTAATTTCGAAGATAACGCGAGCACGCCAGTTAGGAGCAAACTAAGATGGAAGATCATGCAATTAAAAAGAAGAAAAAATACAAAGTTAAAATTATAAGTATCCTAAATCTTGAAGTCTCTTTTTGATTTCGTCTTCTTCATTAGCGCTAAGAGTGGGTTCCTCTTCTTTCGTAACTTCTTGAAGTACAAACACGATGTACTCTTCAACGGTCCTAAATTCATTTTGATGTGTTTCAACTATACGGTTAATTGTTTCATAAAGAACTTTAGGAATATTTATTGAAACACTGGTTTTCGACATAGGAGTTGCTCCTCATTTTACTTCATCTAAAATAGTAACGCTTTAAATCTTTCTCTTACAGTTAATAGCGCACGCTCGCTCAGAGCTATGGAAGACTTCATGTTCCAAGATTATTTGAAAAAATCAAGATCCATAGGGTTTTAAGGCGCCTACTTTTGTGAATCTCCCTTGCATAAATTTTAAACTATTGTTTTCACGTTGATATTTCGTGAACCCCCGTGTTCACACTATAAGGAAAGAATGCGCTTTGAAGGTGGTCATTTCAACTCGCAATTTCATATATCCGCTCGGCGGTTTTGAAGAGCATATTTATCAACTTTTGAAAGGTTTTCGCAAAAAGAAAGTTGAATGTGAGGTTCTTACCACTACGCTGTACTCGGAAAATATGAACTATCATGAAGAATCGTGTGAAGGATTGACTATTAAACGGTTCCCCATCGATTATACTTGGCTCGGCTATTGCTATTCTAAACGGCTCAGCGAAGCACTCACAGATGTTGAATGCGACCTTATCCACGCTCAAGGATGGCGTAACCACGCTGTTCGAGCAGCAATTAACATAGCGTGTAGAAGAAATAAGGCTTCAGTCTTAACTCCTCATGGCCTCTATCATCCGGGTAGATACAGCATCATAAAGTCCCTATATAACACATTGTTTGGGAAACGCGTCATTAAACGAACCACCATAATTGCACTTACTAACCACCAAGTGGAAACCTATCATAAAATGGGCGCAAAAAAAGTTAGCGTTATTCCCAATGGAATAGATTTTGAAACCTTTAGCTTAAAACCAAAGACATCGGTTTTTGAAAGCATGAACATAAAATCAAAAAAAACTATTTTGTGTGTAGGTCGAATAGCTTGGTATAAAGGTTTTCAAGACATCATTAATGCTTTGCCAACCATCCTGGCTAAAAATCCTGATGTTTGTTTCATAATAGTAGGTGAAGACTGGGGTGCAATGGATCGACTAAAGGTATTGGCAAAGAAAAACGGTGTATCAGAATCCGTTTTTTTTACCGGCTTTCTTTCGAAGGAAAAACTAATCTCAGCTTATCACGAAGCGGATCTATTCATTTCGTCTGCAGCGTATGAAGGGTTCGGAATCAACATTTTAGAAGCCATGGCTGCTGGAAACCCAGTTATAGCTACAAAAACAGGTGTTGCCCTCGATTTAGAAGATGCGGTTCTAACCTACGAATATGGCAACTCTGAAAAACTGGGGCAACATATAGATAGAGTACTAAGTGATGAAGAAGTAGCAAAAGAGATTGGACAAAAAAGCGCAGAAATAGCTTCCAACTTTTCTTGGGACAAAGTGATTAATCAATTATTATTGCTATACAAAGAGATGATCAACTAAAAGGTTTACCGAATCGTATCCCTTCTTGTAATGTGCATATAAAAGGCTAAAGATAGAACAATCAGCGTAAAAATGTAGATCATAAAGAAAAGCGATGGTTCAATTATTGTCTCCCCTCCATTTTCGGAGAACGTAGCTATCTTTTGCACCTGATTAGGGTAAGTTAGGACTTCGGTGGTAAAACGACTTTTTTCCGAGAGGGGGATGACGGTTTCGTCTTGATCTAAATAGGCTACCAGTACCCCGACTTCGTCCTCTGAATTGACTGCTCGGCCCTTGTTTTTTAACTCTGCTTGTATAAAATAATTAGCGATCAAAATAATGAGAATCGAAGCAACAATTATATGGGTTTTCTTTATTCCATTTTTTTCGGCCAAAACGTGTCTCTACCCCAATTAGCCTTATGTATGCGTTTTAGTCCATCCCACTATTCTTTGGATAAACACTAGAATTACGATTAAGAATACTCCCGTGATCGCACCTACAAGGATCGTGTTAAGAAAAGAGAATATGGCAAAGTCTCCTGAGCGAGCAACTCCTCTGCCAAAGAAAAGCAGCAGAGGAATTATGACAACTGTTCGAACGTTCTTGGAGAGATGGCGTATAGCTAGGAAAGCGACTCCACAAAGAAAATACATAAACGTTCCTCTGCTTATGTCAGGATTTGCGAAGATTGAAAAGAATATTCTTGCAGAAGCGCTGAAAATATTATCTAGTTGTCTACCAACAGTAACCGTTGGCACAAATTCTCCTCCAATTCCGATAAGAAGAATATCATCAAACATTGGACCGATAACGGGAAGATTGATAATGACGAGCACGACAGCAACTAGGGGAAAAAAGAGTTTCAGATTAAAGGACTTTCTTTGGATATTATCTAGAACAATCGCTAACAGGCCCCCGAGAGCCCCCAACGCCATTCTGAGCATCGAGCCACCACCAAAGCCGAGATACCCCATCGCGACAAGATTTTTAGGAAGATTAGTTGGAGCAGCATGGAGTGAAACCGCCAAGTTTAATCCTGAACTACTGGATATATAGACGATCATTATCCATCCAAAAATGCCACCAAGACACCCGGTCATAAGGAGAAGATTTTGAAGGGTGAGTTCTTTCAAACTCATCGCAAAGGACACTACGAAGAAGGCAGAAAAAAAGACCAAAAGCAGGGATAGTATAGCTACAAGAGAGACTCCGATGGACCAAGCCGATTCAGAGAGGAAGAAAAATCGAGAAGCGGTTAAACGCTTCTGAAGGATCGGTAAAACTACCTGATCCAAGTCTTCGAGAGAAAGACCTAAAAAGATATCCGTATGCCGTTCTCCAGAAAACATATCAATTAACGCCTGTGCTAAGGGTGTGTCTGAATACTCCTTTAATATTACAATGGCTTGAGCGTCAAGATCGTCAATATCCGTTAAAGCAACTTGACTCAAAGGCAGTTTTCCAACGACAATAATATCAACTTCTTGGGAAAGGGAGAAGGGAATTTTTATGGTGCCATGATGCCACCAGCTATAAATGTGAACATTAATCGTGTCGCCAAAGTCCTGCTCTATGAGCGTGTGTAGTAATTCAGCGGTTTCAGGTTCAGACGCTATCATCAACTGAGGTCGACTGTTAGGGCCTATCGCAACTACAGTTGAAAGCATAATAACTGACGTCAATATAAGACAGAAAAAGGCCATCCGAGCGATATTTAAGGTCTTTATACTTGAAGCGACTCGCCCAAATGCATTCGTGAACACGTTGCGTGTGAAGAATTTTCTCTTTTTAGACACCACAACAATTGTATAGGGTACAAGAGACAAGATTGCACAGTACACCAAAGAAATAAAAACAGATTTATCGGATCGATACCAAATAACGGGATACACGTTTTGGGCATAGTCACCTTCATAAACTATCTGAGTAGGCGTAATACTGTCTGGAGGAGGAAAGGGTGATCCTTGACAAGGTAGCACCCACTTGGGCAGGAAAAACCGTATCTCATTTTCAAAATCGTCGCGCGCTACATCAAGTCCTTCTATTTCGATTGAGCTAATAACATTTTGGGACATGTGAACATAGGCTAAACCTAAAATAAATCTATTATTAAGCGAATAGACGAAATTTATTTCAGAGTAGCTCACTTTATTGGGTATACTGATAATCGTTCTCACTCTCATGTTTTTATTGTAGGTTGTCTCATAACTGCCTTCGAAGTTGCCAGTGATGTCTACTTTTCCAGGCATTGTAATGGTAACCGTCTCGATGATAGGAGTAGGATTTTTAATGTAAATCTGCATGGTTCCGAATACACCGGTCTTTTTATGAGACCAAAACGCATAGCTATAGGAAAGAGGGATTTGAAGTTTAATGCTAACTTGGTTTACAGGACTAACTTGGTTTACAGGACTTGCAGTAACCAAAGGTGTACTTACTGTGCTCTGACCTTTTACCGATATCACTACATTCAATGAAGTAAGAACGAAAATAATCGCAAAGCAGTACATTACTACTTTTATTTTCACGCTTCTCCATCTCCGAACCGCGTTCTAATAGCGCGCCCACGTGCTAATGATAATATCAGTAGGACAAATGAAGAAACAGAAATTATTGTTAGATTTTTAGATGGAACGTCCGCAAGAATGTAAAAAACAGCATTAATTCCTGGGACAAACGCGAGACCAAGTAAAAAAGAATATGCAATCTTCTCCAACCTGCTTTTAGTGCTGATGGAAAAAAGGTTAACAAGAGAATGCCCCGATATAAGAAAGAAAAAGGGAAACAGTATCGGAAGCTTCAGATCGTCAGATAAGGAAGAAAAGGTAGCAGCTAAAGCTATGAGAGAGTAGCCAACGAGTAGGAAGCTAACAATACCGCTTGTTGTGCTATTCCGGTTAGTCAATACATTTTCCTCTATTCAAACGGTGCACGCATACCTATTTCATATACTGACATAACTGAGTTTGTTCTTTCGTCGTATTCTGTCTTTAGTACTCGTATATAGCGTCCGATAACTTTAGCTATGGTTAAAGCTACTGCACTGCACACGGGAGAAGCGAGCGGTCCATAAAATAGTGCTTGCCCTAATTCTTTTCCATAGCTTATTTTTGGCTCCTCTAATTGAAAATATATATAGTCTCTGTCTTGCCAAATCTTAGCCTCTTCAGCGAGTTCATACACATCTACCAATACATAGGGAAGTCGCTCTATCAATTCTTCTAAACTGAATTTTCGATAATCTAAACCTAATTCTCTAGTTAATTGAATATGTAAACCGTAGCCAATGGGTATTACACTGATACCCGTTTTTTCAATGCTTATCTTTTCAAGAGAAAGCTCTTCAAAGTTGGGCCATGTATCGTTAAAGTCTTCGAAGGGAATGAAAACTCGTCCCTCTGTTAAAGACCTGTTTGGGGGAATGAAGAACGCGGTCTCTTCGCCCCCCATTTCGTTTATAACTGCGTTTAATGGATAAAGCGCCGAAGACAATATCTTATTAATCACCGAAGTAGAAATTTTATCTTCTGATTCATAAAATATAAAAAAGAAACCAATGAAAAAAGCGAATATGGTAGCGATCTCAAGGGAGAGGCTGCTAAAATAAAAAGATAAGAACGCTGAAAGACCGCTGATAATAAGGAGGACGAAGCCGACTCTGGCCATTTGGCGTTTTTTTCGCAGCAAAAGTTCACGATTTAAGCGATCGTTAATTTTTTCCAGCAGTTGGATTTTTTCTTTGAGCGTTCCTATCATGTGCTCTAATTGAACTATTTCTGAGTCTACAGCCATTTATATTCCACTTAGTATGTTTACAACAAGTTCAATAAAATAATATTTCCTAAGAGATCGAAGTGTTGTCTTCCATATTCTTTTAACTTCATCTGTTTAAACCTTCCTGCTATGATAAGCCATTCAGATTCTAAGTAGCTAGCTAAGTGTATATCGTAAACCTCATCTAAATCCTGCTTTTTTTAACTCTCGTTACGCGGACGCACTAAAGGACTTGATTATTGAGCCAAAAGTTTTGGAGATAACCGTTCATAGTTCCAGAACATGGGTGATTTTTCTGTAGTCTCGGAGAATGCGCTGCCCCTCCTGTGTAGTCTTGTAGGAGATTCTATTATTTTTCCCAATGAATTTTTCAACGAGTTCTCGCTTTTCTAGAAGCTGTAAGTCCGATTTCAACTCCCGATGCGTAACGTTGATTCTCTGCATTAGATGAGAGAAGATGAGCGGTTGTTGAGTTATGCTTTGAAGGATTTCAACTAGTATCTCCATTCGCGATCTTCGTGATTTTTTTCTCTTTCTTCTTTTTGAGGAGCCGAATAGCTGGTCAATCTCGTTAATAATTATGTCAACAGGGTTTTCCATTCTACCGACCGTGGCTTTAGCCATTTCTCTGAACTTTCTGCTTATAGCTTGATCAAAGAAGTTTATTGTATCGTTGACGAGTTCCTTTGGATTGGTAGAGTGGGGTATATATTTGTGAAGTTCTGTAACGGGTTTAGCCGGCGTCCAGTATACAGCGCTTATCGTTGGGGTTCCCAGCACAAAAGATTCCATTAGCATTGTTTCGGCTGCACCTAAAGTAACGTCTGCATACGCGACAGGACACTCGTAGGTTACGTTATCAAAGATGTTAACAACATTCTTTGAAAATCTTTTTTCTTGATCTTTATTTCTTGGAAATACCACTATGCTTGGATCGGCTTCTTTCTTGAGCATAGTTATCGTTTCTTCAAGTATTCTTTGCTTCTTTCCAAAGAACGTCGCATATTCAGGTTCTGGCCTAATAAGAACTACAGGCGGCTCCAAGCCAAGATCGTGGAACGGATTGAATCTCTTATCAAAAGTACTACCTTTAAGGTAGCACGTGTGGAAGCCATCGAACCAACGAATCCTATTGATATCGGTTACACCTTGTCTCTTAAGCTCATCGTGGGTGTAAAAGGTCGGAGTAAAAATTTTAGCGGATAGAGGAAAGGTCATCCAATTAACATGATATTCTCTTTCATCATAGAAGATAGTCCAAGAGGGTATGTTGAATCCAAACGCCGTTCGAACGGATTCCGGCCATCGTTCGGTTATTAGTAAATCAGGCTTCTCTTTCTTCACAATGGGGATCAGTTGTTGGATAGTATCAGCGTATGCCCTGAGTTTGTCGTCTAAATATTTGCCACCATGCTTCCCAACTTTAAAATATTGAATCCCCTTTGCATCAAGCATGGGAATTATTCTATCATGGTCACGAGCAGTAATAAGGAACTCCACCTTATTTTCTAGTCGCTTCATAAGGTGAAAGAAAATGTTCACTTGAAAAGGTGTACTCATCGCTATCCAAATTTTTTTCTTATATTCTGTCATTTTGACATCACCAAAACACTTAATAGTATAGCAATAACGCCGAACAAAACTTCACACATTATGAGGATCGTTACCAATTTTTTTTCGGTTATAGGTCGGATCTTCATAATTAAGTGCGTAAACGCCATATATTGAGGCGGATGTAAAATTCCATCAGAACAAACCCTCGTATCGCCATACACAGCACGTTGGTTAAAGGGTTTGCTTTTTCCTATAACTCCCAATAGCTTCATCAAGAAGTCGATAATATGGGGTAATAGTACGCAGATACCTATTATTTCAATTCTACCTACAATAACGGTACATGCTATCGTTGTTCCTATCACTAAAGTTCCCGCGTTTCCAGGAAACCCTTCAGCAGGGTACCAGTTGTACACAAGAAAAGCAAGTAGGGCAGCTACCATAGGGATATCTATCAAAAGGCTTTGAGTGTCTCCTGTAATAAGGGCCACGATGGCCAGAGCCCCCAAAGCAACACTGCCCATCCCAGCTTCCAGGCCATTGAATCCTGCAAGCATGTTTGTCAAATTTCCTGCCGCAGAAACGCCAATGGGAACAAGTGCGAATGGTAACAATGAGAAAGGAATCGCCAGAGGTTTGAAGAATAGAATATTAAGTTGGCTATAATTTCTAAAGACCCAAGCTAAAGGGGTCGCGGCAAGTAATAGAAGCAATACTTTATACTTTTGTCGTACGCCTCGTAAGTCATCATAGATTCCGATCAGAGCAGTTAGCCCAATAACGAGCACTGAAGCATAAATCCCAGGGTAATAATAGCCAGCTTGCGCTAAGAATATCGAAACCGACGTAATAGAAATCATGAAACCGAAGATAGCTCCTCAGCCACACATTTCTGCCCTTACAGGTCGTTCGATTTTATGAACATCTATCCCGGTAATCCCCCGCTGTATAAAAAATTGAATCAAGAAAGGGGTAGCAATATAGGTAATTATAAAGGAAATAATCGCCATGACTACAGCAGCCAGCACGTGCACGTCGCTCAATAACTTGAATAGTAATAGGACGGTTTGTATTGATAACATGCCGTTCACCAACGTGGATAGTAATTCTATTTTATAGAGCAGTACTCTAATTTCATCATCTATCTTATGGAACAAAGTTCCATATTAATAATTCCATATCGGAGATTTCCTTTATAATGTATTCACTCTCTGTCGGGTTTCTTTTTCGTTAGCTTGCTGGCTTGAAAGTTTCGGAGTAAAGCCGATTGGAGAGAAAGGTTTAAATGTTGAAAAGTTAAACTTTATTTGGGTTATTATGTCCTCTAAAGAACGAATCACCTACACTAATTCAACTCCAACTACTATAAGCGCGCGCGCGCTACTAAGACGCATTAAACTAACAAAATACGAAGCCTATGCGTATTTAGCTCTCATAAAATATGGGCCACTAAATTGCAAATCATTAACCCGTATAACAGGAATACCAAATGGAAAAATCTACACAGTAATGAAGACCTTAGTCGACGAAGGATGGGCGCAAGTATCAACACAGATACGTCCCAAACGATTTTATCCTGTAGATCCAGAAATCGCCATAATGAATCGAATAGAAACGTTAAGGGAAGGGCTAAACCGTTTAGAGACGAGTGCAAAACTGATATCTCACCAATTAAAAACAACATCCACAAGAGTTTCGTATCATAATCAATCACAATTCCGTTCGATAAGAAACAATAAAATCCTCGTATAAAGTTGCTAAGCAAATCAGCGCGCACTGAAGATGTAAACCACTTAGTTTTCCACCAATAAACCTCTTT
>CP070659.1:1945322-1954906 GCA_020355125.1 Candidatus Bathyarchaeota archaeon | reverse complement strand
TGACCATCCAAGGATATGGTCTACCTGCAGGCACATCATCTGAACAAATAGCTACATCTGGTTTATATCCTTGTTTTACCGCTTCTTCAAGGTTAATCTGGGCTGCTTCTTTAAAGTAACCCGTAGTTGATCCAATTTTAATATCGCGCTTCCGTAGCCATTTTACCGTTTCTAGGGTTCCAGGGATTAATTGGGTATATTTTCGAATAACCTTTAGCTGTAACGGTTTGAACAAGTTTTCAAACATATCGTCTATATCTCCATCTGTCCAATTCCGATTATATACTTCCGTCCATTGGGCGGCAACATCAGGATACCATTCAAGAATACATTTTATGTGATCGCGCTTATATCTCCCCATCGGACCACGCGCTTGCTTCATAGAGATGTCTATCCCTTTTTGTTTGAAGACTTCAATGAATACTACTGCTGGTGCGTAACATCCATAATCCACAGTTAAGCCAGCCCAGTCTAAAATCACTAGTTTGACAGGTCCTCTATATATTCTTTGATATTCCATATACTGGATTGTTCCCATATACGTAAACCTTCCTACTACTAAGAAATTATATGTATAATCAAAATTCTTGGCATTAATATTTAATAGTAACTTTTTGCACGCAGCCCGCGTACTTGAGCTAAAGAATCATTAAAGCCCTAAAACGTGTGTTCGAGATATCGCCTTCTTAATTGCTGATATTTGTTTTCTCAATCTTCGAGATTTATATTCGATATATTTAGTGATTTCAGCATCTCCTAATTCGGCTAATGCTGCGATTATCGATGCAACAACGCGTGGGACAGCTTCAAGATTATAGCCCCCTTCAAGAAGCAATGCAATTTTACCATTACATACTCGTTCAGCAACATCAATGAGCCGTTGAGTTATTACCGCATACGTCTGAGTGGTAAACTTAATATTTCCGAGAGGATCGGTATAATGCATATCAAGGCCTGATGAAACACAAATAATATCTGGTTTAAAGGCCTCAGCAACTGGCACAATGAGCTGGTCGGTAACATATAAATAATCCTCACCAGTCGTTTCGGGGGGCAATGGAACATTAATATTGTATCCCTTTCCTTCTCCACTGCCGATCTCATCACTATCACCTTTAGTTTTGTATACTGGATAGTGGTGCGCTTGATGGGTATGGACAGAGAGAACGGTGGGATCTTCATAGAAAATATCTTGTGTTCCATTACCATGGTGGACATCCCAATCTAGGATCATGAAACGCTTCATCTGGCATTTTCTGCGTAGATTTTCGATCATAATTGCGATGTTATTAAAGTAACAATAACCTGCTCCATAATTTTTTCCAGCATGATGGCCGGGGGGACGAATCAATGCAAATGCGTTATCAGCTTTGCCTTCTGCAACAACTTTTCCCGCCGCAATCCCACCTCCAGCACTTAGCTTTGCTATCTGATAAGTTCCCTTCACAACTGGTGTGCCTGATTTTGGTTTTTTTAGGGCTCCGTTTCTCGGCAGATCAACATATCCTTTTCCTATTTTGCTCATTGATTTGACTTGCTCGATATAGTCCCGGGAATGTATCTGTACAAGGTCTTCGAGGGTAGCGGGTTCAGGTTTTAATAATGTTATGTTTCGTTTTTTAAGCAATCCGCTCTCTGTTAACAGTTTCATAGTATTACGCAGTCTATCAGGGCACTCTGAGTATTCTATCTTTAGCTGAGAGCCTGGATCATGGTTCAAATAATCTTCATGGTAAATTACGACAGTTCTTCTCAAATAATTATTTCCACCTAGCGCGCGCTACATATGTGTTTTAATAACTTTTAACGATTTCCCGTAAAAACCACGTTAAAAAATAATCGTTCTATGGGAACAATTGGCCCGGCATAGTTAATTTTTGAATAAATTGTACTCCAAATAGCGATAATAAGAACCTGATAGCTAAAATATATATGCGTTCAGTAATGTATTTATAATAAAATGCTAATGTTATATACGGCAACGCGTGCTATAAGATTAACGAGTCTTGTGCAAACATTAAAATACAATAATTATATGCTAGCTAGTCAGCCATCGAGATGAAGGATATTGTCTTTTATAAGAGCGAATGAGAACCAAGTTAGACGAATGGTACTTGATATTTGTCAAGACCACCTTAGAAAAATTTTAGAAGCCGTGAGAATTCTTTCAAGGATGATGTTCGATTTTGCTAATGGTGATAATCTCAGCGTTATAGAAAAGCATTTAGTGAATATAAAAACCCTGAAAGAAGAGGCTGCAGAACAGAAGCGAATATTATTGAATGAATTAGCTGAAGCTGGCATGCTTCTTATGAATAGAGAAGATTTTCTACGTTTTGCAGTTCAGGTAGATGAAATAGTGCACCTCTGTGAAGGGGCTGCATATAGAATCATTGCTATCAGAAAAAGGAATATTAAAATTAAAAACGCTCTCCTCGAGTCTCTTTATAATCTTTCAAAGAATGTTCTTAAAACCGTTACAAATTTAAGAGAAGTGATTCTCTCACTCACCTATAGTCGATCAAAAGCTATTGAAATGGCGAAAAAGGTTGAAATTGCTGAATATGCCGTAGATGAGATGTTCAGAGATATTGAAGTCAAGATAATCGATGCCGAATTAAATTTAGGCGCGACCCTTCTCCTTAGAGATTTAGCTCAATTTTTGGAAGATATAGCAGACAAGGCTGAAGACGCCATCGACTCAACAAGAGTTCTTGCTTTAGGGATCTAGCAGAGAATTGTGATAACGATGGCAAGCATTGAGAAAATTGATACTGAATTAGTAGAGAATAAGCTTGTTGTCTGGAATACCGAAAAAGGATGTGAACTGTATAAATTAGGTTTTTTTGGGAAACCGGTTGGCGTATCAAAACCTAAATCGTTTAATTTTAATTCGCCCTTAATCATTGATCTTATCGAAGGTTTATATTTACTTGAAAAACAAATAATCCGTGTCTATACAAGCAAGCAGAGTAGCGCGCGCGTGGTAACACGTCCAATCGGAACAAGGAAATTAAAAAATCATGCCAGAAAAGTTTATGATAGGTTTGATCTGAATTACGTTGTGTATAAGAATCTTAGGGACCACAATTATATCGTCCTCCCTGGCATAAAATTCGGATGCGAATATGCAGTATATGAAAGAGGTCCTGGAATAGATCACGCACCATATCTTATTTCTGTCAAGGGATCTGAAGAAGAAATCACATCGACAGACATTGTTAGGGCTGGGAGACTAGCAACATCCGTAAAGAAACGATTTATCATAGCCATACCTGATTTGAATACGAAAAAAGTTGAGTATTTAATTTTCAATTGGTTCAGAGCATAAAGCAGCAGTATCAATTGATTAAAGAGATTAAAATACTCAAAAAACATCTGCTGATTCGCATGAGTGGTATTTAACTATATAGATTGCATCTAGGAAGCATTTGAAAAAAAAGATTCTAATTTTTGTATTCCCATGATCTCGTTAAAATCCATACTCAGCGCGTCTAATACCTGTTCGAAAGTTGACTCTAAATAATTCCTGTATTTGTTTGTATCAACTTCCCTTATTGTAGCTAATTGGATTGGTTTCACTCCAAGATCATTCGTTGTTTTTATAAAGGAAATTATGTCTCCTGGTCTAATCTCATAGCCCGCATTAACTAATAGTAAAGCGGCTTTCACATGTTGGGGAGTAGTTTTTACATATTTATCTGGTGTCTTGCTAATCATTATATTTAATGCTAATTCAGACAGATTATATTGTTTCTTCTTAAGTTTATCATTACAGGTTCGTATTATTTTTTTAATCTTTATTTTAGCTCTCTCAAAGTCTGATGGAGATTTGACCTCCCCTAGAATGCTAATCATTTCCATAAATGCTGTTTTTAAAAAATCAGGTATGTGTCTCTTCTTTCCAGTTAAACCTTTTATATCAACGTCTCCATTGTCGTATACTCCTAAATAGTTTTTCTTCAATGTGGAGAAGACAGAATATCGGTAATGTTTATCTATTTCAAGCTCCATTCCCAGCTCTTTCTCAGACCAAGACAATAGTTCATCGATTTGATGTTGTGTTGGTGATTTTAAAAAGATACTATCAGTATCGCCATATACAACTTCTATTCCAAGTGAATTTGCTTTTTCAATTGTTTTGGTGATAGAGTATCTACCAATGCCAGTTACAGCTTCTGCTAGAGGTGGACAGTATAAAGTAAAGTTTTCTGCACCCATAACTCCATAAGAAGCATTTAAGAGTACTTTTAGGGTTAGTTGGACAACATTGTATAGATTCCTTAAAGATCTTGTTAAAGAATAGTCTTTGACCTTTTTCTTATACCATTTAACTCTAATATCACGTAATGAACCAATAATTGTACTAAAAAGGCCTTTTCTCTTGTTACAAACCCAATACGGTAAATCAGGAATCATATTTAATTTACATTCAGAGTGGGAACATAGAATGGTTTCATAGGACAAATTATATATCTTTATTATGCTTGGATATAGAGACGCGAAGTCCAAAACAGCTATGTTAAAGTGTACGCCTGGTTTGGGATTAACAACTATAGCTCCCTTGAACTTTTTACCCTTTATGATAGATTTTGTTGTGGTTTGCCCCTTTAAATGTAAGATGTCTTCCGATCGTGGTATAAGAATATTAAGACGCCTGTGTTCGAAGTACATTAAATTTCGAATCCAGGATGAAACTCCTTGTCTTATCAAGTCATCAATAGGCATCTTTGAAATCCTCATTAAGACAATGATAAGCTTCATCACGAGTTCATCATCGAAAGTTGTTAGCTGAAAGGTGAGTTCTGAATCCATTAGACAATAGTTCACGAGTTCTACATAGGTCAGCCTTGATGGAGAGGTTTCTATTTCAATTTTTCCAATTCCTAAAATAGATTTTGCTACACTATTTAAAGTGAGTCTTGAATATTTTTTTCTAAAAGCGTAAATTTGGATGGCTTTATTAAAAAAAAACTTGTACAGATCTATATGTATTCCATATTTTAAGGATGTGGATCGTAATTGTAATTCGATCGGGATCATATGTCTCTGAAAACCAAGATTCAGAGCTCTATTATATATATAACGAAGATCAAAATCATCTCCATTAAAAGTTAATACGACAGGGTATTGATTAAGAATCTTGAAAATTTCTAAAATTAGTTCTTTTTCATTATCATAAAATTCAACATCTACTTGGGATAAATCGCCTTTTCCCATTTTAACGCTTGGCCGTTTAAGGAGAAGGACTCTTTTCTTTTTATCAGAATCAACAAGGGACACGGCTATTATCTTTTCCTTAGCTTCCCTTGAATCTGGAATCCTATTCTCAACAGGTTGAGCAACTTCGATATCTAATGCTACTCTATATATGCTGGGGATCGGATATTGAAACAATTTCATCCACGAGTCGATATAATTTCTAAATGTCTCGTCTTCAGCTTCAAATAATTTTTTCATGTCTGAATTTATATCTTGGGGAAGGTGATATTCTGCTAAAAGAAGATTTCCATTTTCTACTCGGTATGGCATTCCTAGAAATAATTGTTGATCATAGGTGTAGCAATTATAGTATCTTATGTTTGCTTCCCAAGCTTTGGGAATAATATCACGTATATGGTTTGAATATCTACCTCCAATAGCAAGAGGATCTTTTGCCACAATTTTTGTCATGACTACTTCTTTATCCATAAGAGGGTCGTACTTCTTTGAGAGCTCCATGTGATCAAATCCTGGATGATTCCTCAATTTATTAATTTTTTCGAGTTCTTCCTTGGATAAATTGGAGAAACAATAGGGCAAGTGGCCAGTATTATCATGCGATAAGAATATTTTCCGTGTTTTAGGATAATACATTTTTAAACAGGCAGTACGTTTACTTCCATCATAAGTTACAGATAGAACATATGAGCCATAAGGGATTTCAGAAGACGTACTATTGTTCTGGATAGAAGAAACATGAGTAGGATGTAACTCATTACGTGTAATTGATGCCATTAACATCTGAGGATTTTAAGGAAAGGTTCTAATAAAAAGATTCCTATCGAAAAAAAATATAAGAATTGTTTTCTAACCTTCGAAACTAGAAACTATTTTATTCGAGCATGATGAATAATTGCTTTTATAGGCATGCGCTCGTTCAGGGAAATAATAATCTATCAAAGTGAAAAGGGTTATAAAAAAATATGACGTATTGAAAAACAAAGAGACTATTTGATTACTCTCCTTTATGAGCTAGGAAGTGGATTATTGAATACTTTATCCCTACAAGCATTATTGCATAATCAATACTATTTTCAAACAGCGAAGAAAATAATTTTTGGATTAAACTCCATTACAAACATAGCGATAGAAGCGAAAAGACTCCATGGATATCGGGTATTTGTAATTTCGGATAAAAATATAAAAAAGCTAGGCATAGTTGATAAAATAACGAATTATTTAGGGACAAAGGAGTTCTCTATCAAAATTTTCGATAAAATAGAATCAGATCCTAGTCTTTCAACAGCTGAAACCGCCACAAATATTGCGAGACAAAAAACTTATGATTTAATAGTAGGAATAGGTGGCGGAAGCGTAATGGATATCGCAAAAATAGTTGCCATTATGGTTAACAACTCGGGAGACGTAAATGATTATGTGACCAAAAAAGAGTTCAAAGAAAAAGCATTGCCAAAAATCCTTATTCCCACAACTGCTGGCACAGGCAGTGAAGCATCGCAAGCCGCTGTGATAACATTAGATAATAAACAAAAATATTCATTTTCTAACCCACTCTTATTCTCGGATGTTTCAATAATTGACCCTATGCTCACGATTAGTATGCCTCCCGAAATTACCGCGTCAACAGGAATTGATGCTCTAAGTCACGCGGTTGAGGCTATTATGTCAAATAGCTCAAATCCAATTACATCTGCATTATCATTAGAAGCTATAAGACTGATAAATGATAATCTTAGGACAGCGTATGTGAAAGGTGAGAATTTAAAAGCGAGGATCGGTATGAGTTGGGCTGCCTTATTGGGGGGAATGGTTTTATGTGCAAAAGTTGTTTATGGCCACTCCATTGGATATACCATCAGCCAAAGATATGAGCTTTCACATGGAGCTTCCTGTGGCTTAGCTCTTCCATATGTAATGGAATATAATCTACGCACATGCGTCGAAAAATTTATTTCTATAGCAAATATTTTCGGAGATAAAGTTGAATCTGTATCAAAAATAGAAGACGCTCGAAAAGCAATATTCGCTATTATAAAACTTATCAAGGATGTGGGCTTACCTTCAAGTCTTCGAGAAGCGGGTATACCCAAAGAGGATCTACCAATACTTGCAGAAGAATTACTAGAAGCTTATCCTCGTCCTAATAATCCACGTCCAATTGATATGAAGAATGCTCTAAAAATATATAACCGCGCATGGAAAGGCAAAATAGATAAACAATTGTGATGAATGTTTATTTTATTAAATAAGTTTAATTGGCTAGAGAAAATTAGAAAAAAAGATAAACGATTGTACGAAATTATTTTAGCGCGCGAGCCTCAATCAATTGAATAGATACTAAGCATTAGCGCCCGCGCGCTGAGGACAAGGCAAAATCCAACAGCTATCCATGAAATTTTAATGCTCACGATATAACATAACATGTTATGCAACAAATCCTGAAGCACAGGCACATAATACAGAAAAAATAATATTCAATCTTGGAATAAATAGAAGATTCTTACACCACTTGAATTGTAATTTACTGGCAATTGAAAAAATAACGAATTATTTAGAGTAAGCTTGTGGATATCGTGTGTTCATAGACATCTTTTTAGGTTTGATAAGGCCATCTATTGATTTCATGTGGTAAAATATCGCTCTCCTTCCCCTCTCAGTTATGTAATACCTTTTAGTATTTTTTTCCAGTTCTTCTCTTATGAAACCCCCGTTGATGAGGGTTTTAAATGTTTCTTGTAAAGTTTGCCAAGATATATTCGATTTGTACATTATGCGAGTAGGTTTAGAAATCCCTCTTCCAACGATTTCCAAGATGTTGAAATACATTTCCAATCTAGAGCGTCTAACCATAGTTTAAAACCGTATTGAAATTCAATTATATTGCTTATAAAAAATTTATGAATTATCAATCCATTAAAAAATGGCGCATTCTGCTCCGGCATAATCAAAATGAGTTACATCATATTAGCGCGCGCGCGCTAACTAGAATTGTCAATATAACATCTGTTTAGCACTCGAATTCCTACAATTGCTATATAAAACTACGAGTAAGTGTTATAGACTTCGTACAACCTTATCTAAATATAGTAAGTAATGGGAGGTGAAAAGAATCGGGAAAAACGAGATTACAAATACTTTCAGAGAACGATCTCGAACGAATACACGCAGCTTCTCTTAATGTTTTAGAAACCATTGGCGCCCAATTCCTAAACAAGAATGCTCTGGATTATCTGAAAAAGTATGGATGTACAATAGACCAGAAGAAGATGATAGCCAAGATACCTGAAGCCGTAACCAACGAATTCATGAAGAAAGCCCTCCCCGAACTTCAGCTATATAACCGAAACCTTAAACCTATACCAAAGAAAGAGGTTTATTTCCAAACATTCCGTCAAGGAACATATTTAACTGAACGAAATGGAAAATCGCATCCATCGACACTTGCAGATGTTGAAAAAGTCGTAAGAGTTGGTAACGCATTATCAGCCATCGATATACCCTTACCCGCGGTAGCAGCACGGAATATTAACCCAAGCACCTCTGACTTACATTCGACAAAAATTTTTTGGAACAACCTGAGTAATCCAAAAAAGGCAATTTCTGGATTCGCACACAATAAAGAGACGATGAAAACATTGATTCAGATGGCGTCAGCGCTTGCTGGAGATATAGAAAAGTTGAGAAAAACCCCTTTTGTAATTGGTGGCATTTGCCCAACGAGTCCTTTAGTGTGGCCTGGCCCAGGACTCGATGCGATGATCACAGCAGCAGAAGAAGGGTTAATCACAAGAACAATAGGCATGGCTACAGCTGGTTCGATGGCGCCTATGTCCTTAGCAGGCACTCTCGTCGTGCATAACGCCGAGATGCTCAGCTTCGAAGTCTTCTCACAAATGGTAGCTTACGATGCAGGACGGAAAGGCATAATGGCACGTATGGGCTGCTCATCTTCGATACTTGATGTGCGGAAAGGCTACTATCCGGTTGGCAATCCAGAGATGGCGTTACTTAACGCAGCTGCAGCTGAACTTGCCCAGTACTATCGCTGTCCAAACGTGTCGGCAGGTGCCTAGACAGATGCCAAGGTCTTCGACGCCCAAGCCGCCCTCGAAAGCATGAACACCCTATTGATTGCAGCAGCAGTAACGCATGGGAATATAATATATGGGCTTGGGATGTTGGAGAGCGGGATGTCTGTGAGCTTGGAGAAGTACGTGCTCGACGACGAGATCGCGCAGACGGTCCGCGAAAGCATGAAAGGCATCCCCGTCACCGACCAAACCCTCGACCTCGACACCATCCTCAACGTCGGCGTCGCCGGCAACTACCTCAGCGAACCCACCACCCTCAAAAACCTCAAT
>CP070659.1:1940545-1945222 GCA_020355125.1 Candidatus Bathyarchaeota archaeon | reverse complement strand
TTACATATACATCGCTTATTTTATCCCATTCGTTTAGAACCTTTTTAAAGGCTGCATGGGGTTTTTTCGAATAATATCGTTGAAAATTTTGAAGGGCGTAGTTTTGTGCTTTTTTTCTAAATTCTAAATTGTATATTGGGAAGTCATTGATGTTGTATTTTTTTCTCCAATCGTTTAAGCATTGGTTAATTTTTCTAATTTTTTTTGCTGCATGATATATAGATTTGTAGTCTCTGTTGTCAATGCGTTTATATTGTCTATTTAGATCCTCAAAATAATATTGAAAAGTAAGAAAATTCGTTTTTTCGACATGATAAACTTTGGGTAATATATTGATTGGAGGGTTGGGTGAAGAGTATAACAAATATTCGATTTTTCCTGGCATTATGGGGAATCCGTCTAAAGCAGGTATGTTTTCTATTGAAAAATCTTCGTTTTTATAAATTAAACTCGTTCGTTTACCATTTTTTAATACTATAAACACGCGATATGCTCCTGTCGGCTTCCATCCTGATATCTGCTCATAAAACGTTACTAGTACTGTACTGCCATAATGGTTTTTACAAATGTTGTTTATTCTATTCCTATCAGCTCTAGGAGGTAATCCTCGCGCGCGCGTTAGCACCAGCACGATTCTACGTAGGATCCTTTTTAGACCATACATGTATTTACTGACCTGCGTTATTTTAAATTAGTTTTTAATGAAATCGATTTACAGTATTAAAAAAGACTTACACTGTGACGTACGTCTATTGTTTTCATTAATCAAGCCGTTTCATCCTTAAAAAGAGTATGGAATCCTAGATCTATAAAATATAAATGGACTCTGATACTTGCTTCTACAGAATAGAATTTAAATCTACAATGTGGTTATAACAGAACACACTCAAACGAGCAAAAAATATTATCCTAACTAATGCCGAATACGCCTTGGAGCATGACGTAGGATTCTGATACTGATTGGATACATAACGCATACGCACACACTAGCTAACCTTGTTGTTCCTTGTTTTTTTCTTACCGTAACCAAAATCTTTGAGGATATTATAGTGTTTTTGCCAGTTTCCTCTGAGGAAGTTCCAAGAGATGAATTCCTTGATGCCTCGCAAGAGGAGTTTGAATCGAAACATATCAAGGTTCTGAAGGGTCTTAAACATTATTCGTGGATATTTGTTAATGACTCGTTGAAATACTTCGTCGCATATTTCATCTATTCTTTCAGGATGTATGGGGCAGAGTTGTCTGGTGCTCACCGATACGAGATATTCGTTCTTCGCAATGCTTCCCTTCTCGACGGCAGATTGCCAGATATCTGAACCAACAATGTAAGTTAAAGGGTTTACGTTGATGGTGTCTGCTCCATGTTTGCTCACGAAATCACAGCTCTCCCAAAACATTTCTTCAGTCTCCATAGGTGCGCCTATTATCAAAGATGCTTGAGAATAGATGCCTGTGTTGTTACAGGCTTCTAGGGCGTTTTCAACGAGGGCTTTCCACCTAGATGGTTTACGGGTTTTATTATAGAATCGTAATGCATCAGGATGAATTGATTCGATACCAAAACTTATGTATTGAGTTCCGATATCTCGTAATAGTTGCGCAGACTTCTTATCAAAAGTGTCAACCCTTGTTTGATAAAAGAAGTTTAACTTTATTTTCCTTTTTTTCAAAGCACGACAAAAAGCTGTCATCCACCGTTTGTCTGTGATAAAATAGTCATCTGCGATGAAGATATTTTCAAATCCCTGCTTTTGCAGAGATTCAAGTTCAGTGCTTACGGAGTCTACAGATCTTCTTCGTATGGATCCTTTTATTGTACGACTACAAAAACTGCATCTAAAGGGGCACCCTCTTGCAGTGAGTATGCTTGTTGAGAGCCCGTGAAGCCTCAGAAAGCCAAAGACGCCATATTGAGTGTTGTTTAAGCCGCTTCTATCAAGAAACGGGATTTCATCTAAGTTGGGTACCGTTTTACCGAAGATTCTTCCTCTGGGTTTTTCCTGGAGCACATCGGATATGACCAGATCGCCTTCTCCAATGATCACTGCATCAAATCCCATTTTTAAGCAATCATCGGGCATAACAGTAGCGTGAGCTCCTCCGCCAATGAGATATACGTCACCATGTTTTCTAATAAAATTCACAAGTTGAGAAACCGACTCTAAACAGTAGGTTAAGATTGTGATCCCTATAGCATCCCAGTTTTCTGATTTAAAGATTTTTAAAAACGCTGTCCACGAGTTTGGAATGATCGGGAGATCTAGAATTTTAACATTATGATTAGGCATCATCGCTTTGAGGTGTAGTAAGCCCAAAGGAGGTGCCAGACGTTCAGATGTTCCTTTATTAGTAAAACTTTCTGGAGGATTTATGAGAAGCACATTTTTCATCATTTGGCTTTCACATCATCATTAGTGTGCCCTTCATTGGAGTCCTAGCCGTTTCTCCTTACTTAGCACGCGAGCTGTTAAATTTTATTTGCTAATATAACGCTGGAAAAGTAATATCAAATCACTATTATTAATAATTACTGAGTTTCATCTCATGTGTTAAAAACTAGGTAGCGGGATTCTTTTCGTGCGTGCTACCGCAGAGATGGTATCCATTTTTTTTTGAGCATACAAACCATCGTATAGGCTGGGTCAAAAACGTTTCCAACATCGTATTCAAGACATTGACCGAGCAACAAATGGGTAGCACGCGCATCCAAACCGAAGTCTTTTTGAATCCAGCGTATCATTTCCGTAGTTGCATGTTGAAGAGCTTGGATTAATGGACGTGCATTGCCTACAGTAAAAATATATTCTTCATTTTCTGCTCTTGGCCAATTGATCGTTTTTCCTTTAAAGAGTTTGACAGTGAATTGGAGGTCAAACGATGTCTCTATTCCTGTGCCTACTATCTCACCATCTCCTTGTGTGGCATGACCGTCTCCCATGAATAAAAGGCCTCCAGGAGTGAAAACGGGAAAATATGCTGTTATTCCTGTAACAAACCCCTTATAGTCCATATTTCCACCGTGAGCGCTAGAAGTTACCGATGAAATGACTTGTCCACTCCTAGGCGCTACTCCTAAGCATCCTAACATGGGTTTGAGTGGTAACTTTATGCTTCCAAGTTGTGTAATAGGCCTACTCAAAGTGGCTATTCCTCTTTCCAGGTCTATTTTCCATATAGCATTTATCCTCGGATGTTGCGTAAGCATCTTTATAACGTAATTTGGATCAACAACATTGGGGGCGATAGTAGTGGAACTACGACCTATGCATCTATTAGGCCATAATTTATCTAAGTAGACTGCAAGTGTATCTCCAGGTTCTGCATCTTCTACATAAAAAGGCCCTGTTAGGGGATTCGGGCCTGTTGTCACCTGTTTATCGAATGCGTTTCGCCCTTGATTATCCACTGTTGAGGTGATCACTGTATCGCCATTAGCTATATTTAATACTGGCCTATGGGAGCCGAAAGAAGTATGATAAATATTTGGCTGAAACCGATGAATCATTCCTAAAATCCTTCCTAATTTTATTTATTACTAAAAGCATTCTTATTTCTTCTGTGCGCGCACTATATATTGTTAGCTGGCTACGATTTTTGTGAACTTCTATTCCCAACATATCAGCTGTCTACTGCACACGGGGTTCAATTACGTTTAAAACGTACTCGGCTGCGTAAGAATACTGAAAATTTTGTACTCGCATCAAAGCACCAAATATTAAAGGAGTACGGTAAACAATATAGAGCCAAGTAGTGCTAATCCAAACGTGACCGTAATAAATATAATGACTGATAATATGCTTATTTTTACAGCTTTTTCCCATCCACACTTAAAGTAATACTTTACTAGACTCAACCATATTATTAGCTGTATTATCACGGCTGTAATGCCAGAGACTAGGGCTCTCATAAGAACTCCCACAATCGTCGCAATAGCCGTGATAAACAGAGCGTCCACAAACCTTACATTTGTGCTCCCAACAACGCCTCTACCAGCAAGCCATATTATTGGTGCGAGTATGATCACAGTTAGAACAATGGTAAATACCACTACATCTCCATTCAAACTCATTCCATCCGATTTCGTTAACAAGTCTATTATTTAGAGGAAGAATATTCTCCAAGGATGATAAAAACATTCGAAGACGATTTTTGAAATTAAATCCTGTTACAAAATCTCTATTACGAAACTCAATTATCGTGATTGGACAATAAAGCCAATAAAACGGGGAGAAACATTTGCTTAACCCAAACAAATAAACTACTATAGCGAATTGATGTACCCGTAACTTCTCAGAGCACGTTCCCATGAAAGAGTTACGGATTGGAGCAAGCTAAATATCTGATTTCATTATAAAATGGTATACGAAATATAGAGTAATTTTTTTTTCATTACTCAGAAAGGATTGGCGTTTCGACGCTGGTTAGTGGGCTGCCCACCAATTGGCAGCGTCTCATCACGCCATTGGCTCCGTTTCGTGAGGGATTCCATCGGATTAGTAGACGGTGGTTGTGATGAGCTCTTTGTCCGCCTGCTTTACGATGGCTTCGAGTTCTTGGTTGATGTCGTTGTCGAGGGGTTGGGGTTCGTGGGTGGCTAAGATTTCGTCGACGCGTTCGCAGCAGATGTTGAAGATGTTTTTCCAGCCTTTGGCTTCCCATTCTTTGCGCCAGTCGCGG
>CP070659.1:1934612-1940445 GCA_020355125.1 Candidatus Bathyarchaeota archaeon | reverse complement strand
GAGGGGTTTTAGGGACATTTTCATACCTAAGTAACAGGTCCATTATTTGCGTTTTCGATACAGCATAACATCGTTGTAAGTACATACATACTCGAAGCCCGATTCAATCAGTTTCCTTGCTTCTTCAACTGTTTTTGCTACTGCTGAATGAAAATCGTTGCTTTCAAAGTGTATGAGCTGGGTATAGATCAAGGTGGTTTTGATATCTCGGTGACCAAGTAACTCTTTGACGTATAGTATGTCTTTTGTTTTGTTGTATTCCATGGTTGCTTTCCAGTGTCGAAACGTGTGAAACGTGATTCTATTTAGCCTAGGGTTCTGTAATTTATGCTAGCTAGCTATCATGGTAAAGTACTGATTTGCAATTATTGTAATGCTCCAATAAAAGCAGTAGATATCTTCGAAAAAGTAAAATCATTATTAGACGTACCCATTTCAAAAGAATCTAAAACAAAACCTACACAACCCCCTTCTTTTTGTTCTTCTTGTGGTGCTCAATTAAATTCTGAAGATGTTTTTTGTAGTCATTGTGGTAAAAAAATAACTTAGCGCGCTCTGCTAGCTAGCTACATAGAACTAACTAGCTGGAAAATGCACAAAAACAGCTAGTTTTTTGATCTATTTTCTTTCGATCGATATAGTAATATCTTAACTAATTCAAAAATTAATCTATGTTCGGTTAAATTAACAAAAGTGAATATCTAATGGTTGTTTTAACGTTTTATGGTGGAGTTGATGAAATTGGAGGAAATAAAATCCTTCTTCAAGATGGAGATACTAAAGTCTTCTTTGATTTCGGCCAATCATTCAATATGGGATCAAATTTTTTTACCAGTTGGCTTTCGGCCAGGCGTGTTAATGGGTTAGGTGATTATTTCGAGTTTGGCTTATTACCTAAGCTAAAAGGTGTTTACACTAAAGAGCTATTAGAATTTACAGATCTTCCCTATGTTGATCCTGAAGTTGATGCAGTGTTCCTATCTCATGCTCATTTTGACCATAT
Source organism: Candidatus Bathyarchaeota archaeon (assembly GCA_020355125.1). Classification (GTDB taxonomy): domain Archaea; phylum Thermoproteota; class Bathyarchaeia; order RBG-16-48-13. Next base: position 1,939,442 of record CP070659.1, on the reverse strand, counting down.
CGAACATATAAAATTCTTAGATCCTGAAATTCCCATTTATGTGGGGGAAGGAACGAAACTTTTTATGAATGCAGCTGAGAAGACAAGCACTTTCTGTAATTATCGTAAGCATCCATACCGAACTTTTAGAACTGGCGATAAGATTAACATTAATAGTATTTCGGTGCAGCCGATTCATGTTGACCATTCCATTCCCGCTGCGTACGGATTTTTAATTGAGACTTCAGAAGGCGTCATATCGTATAGCGGTGATCTAAGAGTTCATGGAACACGGAAAGACCTAACAACTGATTTTGTAAGTAAGGCATGTGCATGCGAGCTTGAAGCTATCGTTTGTGAAGGAACACGAATGGTGGAAACCGAAAAAAGAAAAAACTATTCAGAAGAACAAGTGGCACAATTAAGCTCTGATGTTGTTTCTTCAACTGATAACATTGTTTTTGCCACTCATTATAGTCGAGACATGGATAGATTACGTACCTTCTATCAGATTGCTAAGAATAACAGTAGGCAACTCGTAATATCCCCCAAAACCGCATATCTCTTATCAACCCTTTTAGGGGACAAACGTTTAGATCTCCCGGACCCTTTGAACGATGATACTATTTTAGTGTACTATAAACGTAAAAAGTCAGGACAATTTGAAGAGAAGGACTACTATGTTTGGGAACGCGAATTCATGGATAAAATGGTTACCCACGATTTTGTTCATAACAATCAAAGTAAACTGGTCATGGATTTAGATTTCTACCAATTTGCAGAACTAATAGACATAAAACCCGATGCTGGAAGCCATTTTATTCACAGTATGAGTGAACCATTTAGCGAAGAAGACGTGGAAGACGAAGTGATGCATAACTGGCTAGACCACTTCAAAATGAAGTTCCACCAATACCACGCATCAGGACATCTACACCAAGATCACATAACAAGTTTAATAGATCAGATTAAACCAAAGAAAATCTTTCCAATACATACTGAAAACCAGCAATTATTTAAAAAACTGCAATATACAATTCAAATAATAAAACCAGGAGAGACCTATTCATTAAGGTAGGGTAATTTTTTTGCTAGCTAGGTATTGAAATAACACTGTGCAGGAGTAATCTATATAATTGCTTAAGGCTAGCTAGCTAAGGTGAATGTCGTTGAAGCAAAAAAGAAGGTACAGACGTGGCTATCCTGTAGCAATCCTAGCAGGACTAGAAGACAACCGAGTTGTCTTATGGAAGATCTTCAGCAAGGTTATCAAACCTGAAAAGACCCTCTGGCTTGACGGTACCCGAAATAACACAAAAGCCTTGTATAACTTTCACGAATCAATTGTTAAAGCGTTGAGACCCACCCTTAACGAAGGCGTCAGAAGCATCATCCTTGCCTCACCTACGAGGACCAATCATGCCCAAACGTTCACTGACCACATTCGTAGACATCATGTATGGCTTGTTCAAGGCCAAAACAAGGCAATATTCTCTGAGATAACAGGACCAGCAAGCACACTGTCCGAAGTAGCCACCTTGACAAAGACCCCTCGGTTCCACCAATTGATCTACGAAACCACTTCAGAGGAAACAGAAAATTTCATTGATATGCTGGAGAAACATCTCAACGCTTCAAATCAAGACACGGTTGTGCTGTATTCGCTTGACGAAATCGAAAAGCGGATCCTTGGCCCAAGGAAGTCTGACAGACACATACACGAATATCTCATACTTACCGACAAGTACCTTTCAGACAGCCGCGAAAAGAATAGAATACACAGATTGATGCAGATCGCCACAAACAGAAATGTTAAAACAAGGATAGTTGATGTGGAATCAACTGCAGGCAGGCGCCTTACACAACTGGGCGGAATGGTCTGTTTTGTTCAACCCACGCGCGCGCGCTGAGTTTTTTCTTTTCGGAGTCCAAAAACGGCAAAAAGTTCTTTTTCGGTAAGAACATTTGTAAGTTGATATTTGGAAATGTCTCCTACAACTTCGTGAAATAATTTCTGTTTCTCTACTAAAATTTGTTGAATCCGTTCCTCAACTGTACCTTTGGTTATTAGTGAAGTGACAACAACATCCCGTGTTTGACCAATCCTATGCGTACGGTCTTCAGCTTGTATCATTACTGCTGGGTTCCACCAAGAATCAAAGTGGGTGACATAATTCGCTGAGGTGAGGGTGAGGCCCAAGCCGCCTGCTTTCAATGAAACCAAGAGTACTTTCACTTTTTGATCTTCTTTGAATTGCTGTAAAACTGTTTCTCGTTCTCGTTGAGTGAGTGCACCATGATAGAAGAGAGGTTGAAAGATTTTTAGTTGTCGTTCAACCAATTTCAAGGTTTTTGTGGGATACTGTGAAAAAACAATCATTTTATCTCCTGTATCAAATAAATTTAAGAGCATATCCTGAAGGTATTCGAGTTTACTGCTTTCACCTGATACCGGTTCGAAATTACAAATTTGTTTAAGTCGAGAGATAAGCGCCAGAACATGGGTTACGGTTGCTTTTGACCCTTTGCTCTTCAGCGCAGTGATCCCGTTCCGCTCAGTTTGACGATATACCCTTCTTTGTCGGGGCGTGAGATCTAGTAAAATGCGATTGTGAACTTTTTCAGGTAGATCTTTCAACACAGCGCTTTTTGTCCGTCGGAGAGTAAAGGGTTGAACTTTTGCCCGAACCAGCATCGGATCATGAACTTCTGTTCGATGAAACAAACCAGGTTTCAAGTAACTGAAAATTGTGATTAAATCTTCTACGCGGTTTTCTAATGGAGTTCCCGAAAGCCCCCATCGAATAGCTCCGCCGAGTTTATTAACGATCTTGAATATTTGAGTGGAAGGATTTTTAATCCTTTGAACCTCATCTAGGATGACTAAATCCATCTTCGCTCTCATTATGCTGGAATTAGCGGCAATATCTTCCCTTAACGTATCATAAGTAACTAAATACACTTCTCTGTTTTTCATCCATAGTTTTCGTCGGACCGATGCAGGGCCTGATACACTACACAGCGTGAGTTCCTTCGCCCATTCCATAAATTTATTTTCCCAATCCGTTAATACGGATTTTGGGCATACGATTAAACAGTTTTTTATGGTGTTGGTTTTAAAAAGAAGTCTTGTGGCTATAATAGCTTGGATAGATTTTCCCAGCCCCATTTCATCAGCTAATAAGGCGTTTCGTTGTTGAATGAGAAACGCGACTCCGCTTTGTTGATACGGATAGAGAGTTTTTCCATCTGGAAAATCCAGAAAAGCATCATATTTGTAGTCGGAACGAGGATATAGGCTGCTTAAAGCTAAATCAAAAACATCGAGTTCTCCTCGAGTTTGATTCAGGGTCTGTATCTGATTTCGTACTTTAATAAAGAGCGTTTTCAGCTTTGAACCGAAACCTTTTGTATAGTTACGGCCGTACACTTTAGGAATGGTTAGAGGATTGAACGAAGAGAAATGAGGAGTAGCCGTATTAATCCCTCGTGAACCATGTGTTTCCAAAGGTTGTAATGGAATTCTATCTCTGCTGATCATATAGATAGCTGGGGGAGAAACGTTGAAATAATCAATTCGTGGATTGGTTATTTTCACGTTAATAGTAATTTTCCTTATTTTTATCGGCGAGATGACAACTTCGATGATATTCCAAAAGTTGCTGATTAGATGACTCAGCTCGCTTGTTACATTGATCCCGCCCTTTTTTGTTTTGTCGGAATCTGTAGGCATTGGAGGCAACTGATGTTCCCCTCAAGTCAGTTCAAACGTGCATTTTTTCGAGTTATTATCTCGATGGCTTTTTTAATTCTTTCAAAAGGCTCTAAAATATCAACTTCAGTGCATAGTTTTTTTATAAATTCTTGGCTCTTGTCTATGGTTTCTCTTCTGCTAATTATTTCAAACGTATCCGCCTGATCATCGTGTGGTTTGATACTTTTAATTTGATACTCTGATCCAGAGTCGAAAGCGTTCTTTCCTTGATGCTCTGTTCGTTTCACTAAAATGACTGGGTAGGGCAAATAATTATCAAGGTTTAGCAAATACGTGTGGTTCACAATAATAAATTTCGGTTTATTCTTTACTGATTTAATTAGGGGTTTTCCGCAAAGTTCAACTCCGACATGTGACAAAAATGTGGCGCCATATAATGATAGTTGAATCGCATCGGGCTTAATTGGATGGGTGCAACGAAACTCCATTGGGACCCCTTTAAAATCGGTGACCAAAACAGCGCCTACGTAACTCTCATCTATTGAGTGAAACGTTAAAAATCCGATAGATTGGGATTCGAATATGTGTTCAAACATGAAACCTTCACTTGGTTCTTCAAAATATCCAAGAGATGGATAATAAAGTTGTTGGAGTCATATAGCGCGCGCGCTATCATTACTTGATATACTTCCAAATCTCTATTTAGATTTCCACATCGATTCTAGCTCATATGTTACATCACTATTGAAAGCTATCTAGCTCTTGCTCCTAGAACATAAAGCTAGCTTCACATATGGTGCTTTATTTTTAGCTGTCAAAATGTCTGGAAATAATGATTAACTATAAAAAAAATAGGGGTATTTAGTTTTTGGACGTAATCTTTTACTTGTAATTTATTCCCAGAAGATCCTTTATCTCTTTTGTCACTTTTGTATACATGTCTAAGTATTCTTTTGTTGGCTGCACTGTCTCTAAATCGTAGACCTCTTGGAATCTTTTGCCGTCTGGTGGTTTGCCCTCTTTAATCTTACCACTTTTCAGCAGGGTTTTGCACATGTCGTTTGCGTCTGATAGGCTTAAGCCGCAGATCTCATTCCCAAGTTCAATATTCCACCTGGCACTAAGACCATTGATGT
>CP070659.1:1929453-1934512 GCA_020355125.1 Candidatus Bathyarchaeota archaeon | reverse complement strand
TTTTTTATCTGATCTCTAACCAACTTGATATATAGAGTATGCTTTTAGCTGATTCAGCGCGCGCGCACGTCCGATCCTCGGAGTAATATCCTGAATACCCTTCGGTTTAATATTACTTACAGTCCATCAATGCCCTTGCGGGCGTGCTCGCAAAAAATATTCGTAATAATTTATGTACGTTCTCTTCAATCAAGATGGCAACGTAACATCATTTTACTAAACACTTCGTCCGAGATACAGGCGTCACATGAATTGCATGTAGCTTCTGGCTGTCCATTCTTTAATTTTTTCACTAGGTTAGGTTCTCGAATAAATGGTCTACTCATTGATATTATATCCGCTATGTCTTTGTTTATAAGAGCATCCATACACTTATGGCTTCTGATGCCATTAACTAAAGCCATAGGTGTAGATCGAGTCGCTGCTCGGATTTTAGTGGCATGACCTGCGAAGGTAGCTTCAACAAGTTCGTTGTCATGAGATTGAGCTCTTTTTCTTAATTTATTTTGTCTTCCCACGCCTCCGCCGCTGATCTCAAGAAGGCTCAATCCTTTGTTACAAATAGCTTCAGCAACCTTTACACTCTCTTCGATAGTGAATCCATTCCATGAGAAATCATCACAATTCATCTTAAGCATTATAGGGACATTGCTACTAACTCTTGCCTTTATCTCATCATAGATCTCTACGAGGAAGCGCATACGATTTTCCAAATTACCGCCCCACTGATCGTTACGTCTATTAGCTAGCTTTGATAAGAATTGCGAAATAAGATAGCCATGAGCGCCATGAATTTGGATTCCGTCAAATCCCGATGCCATAGTCCTTTCAACTGCGTCGCCGAAGGATTCCACTATTTCATAAATTTCATCAGAGGATAACGCTCGAGCCTTCCAGCCTTCCGATATATATTCTGATGGTCCAGCCCTATCAACGGTGCTGTAGATGCCTGCGTGGTTGAGTTGAGCAATAATTTTGCACTCATAGTCATGAACTACTTTAGTAAGCTCCCTAAGCTTCAGAATATGTTCATCACTACATATGCCCGCTTGTCCTTCATGTGCTTTACCCTGTTTTGAAATATATAGATGGCCTTTAACGATGAGTCCAACTTGTCCTTTAGATAGTTTTCCATAAAGGCTGATAATATCAGGACGAATGATTCCTTGTTCATCAGACCAATAAGAAGTAGTTGCAGATCTCATAAATCGATTCGGTACCTCTAAGGCGCCAATCTTAAAAGGTTTAAAAAGTGAAGACATGCTGATATAATTTGTACACGAAGAATAAAGCTTTACTGCTAGCGCGTGCAAAGATAGGCGAATCTCTTTGGATAAAAAATATATTAAAATTGTTGTAGGTTTAGCCATCCAAAACGAGATCAGAAATAGAAGTTTTAATCAAAAATTATATAACCTTTATACTAATCCTGATCTAAGTGCAATTGGGGCGTTACATGACCAACTTGTCTTATCTGATAACCATTTTGATAGGGAAACAGCCTTCTGGCTCGAACTGGCTCTAGATTTGACCCCGCCTAAAATAAACATATTAAATACAATTGTTGAACTACAAGAAATGGAAGTCTTATTATTAGATTTGATGTGGAAAGTTAATCCTAACTATCAACGCGATTTTAACAACTGGTTGAACTATATCATAAACACTGTGCACAGCATTCAAGACGGATTTATTATTGATGCTAAAATAATGGCCAGTCTAGCATTTGAGTATTCTCGAAAACAAGCAATTATAGAAGCAATGAATGTAGAGAATAAAAATCCTCAATTGCGTTATATAATTGATTTACTTCAAAGAGAAACTTTAAGATGTTTTGAACAGATTAAACTTATTCCTCATAAATTAAAAATATCTGAAAAGCACAAAGACGTTGTGCTTAAAATTCAAGAAATATTGATCGAACTAATGCAACAAAAACTAAGAGAGCGCTACAAAAAATATGCTAGCCTTATTAGTTATCTGATTCAAAAACTTGATGTTTCTCAAAGACATTTAATTCGATCTGATCTGAAAGTTGAAAAGGTTAAAAAAGAATTTGATCTTATAACTAGATACTTGGAAAGAACAATACATGAGATTTCGAACTCTAATATTCTAAATTGGATTAGAAACATCAATAAACGAATAAACGATCTTCAAATTTTACTAAAATAAGCGCGCACGCCTTACTCTTTGATAAGTATTCAGCATAGAGAACCAACTTTAGGGCGCGCTAGCTTTAAAAGAAACGTACTGAAAAATTTTTTTGCATATGATACTGGACATAGTAGCGCGCGTGCTAGCTATTCACGCGTGGTATAATATAGCTAGCTATTCTATTCTTTCATGAAATATGCAAATAAGGATGCGATACAAGAGAGGATAATGAACAAAACTAGTCCCCAGTAATAGCTTTCTTGTAGATCATACGTAAAGCCTAGGAAAATAGCGCCTATTGATGCCGCACTACTATGTATTAGAGCTATTATTCCATTAAGTTTCCCGAGTGATAATTGGCCATATGAATCTGAAAGCCAAGCTCCAATTATAGGGACCATTGAAAAATAAACTAATCCGAATGGAATTGTGAATGCGTAAAGGCGTATTAAGTTAGGGGTTCCTAATAGCAGAAGTATTGAGAAAGCGCGAATGATATACATAGAGGTAATGAGGTTTTTTCTACCAAATTTGTCTGAAATGGGTCCTGAAATTATAGTTCCGAACAATATGAATACTCCTATTAGGCTTAAAACGTTAGAAGCGGTTGTTACAGAAAATCCTGTGTCTAATACAAATGGAACAAGATGAGTTGTGACAGGGATATCGGTAAAACCGCAAAGAAAATACACGGCAATCAATAATTGAAAAGATCGTGTTTTTAAAACATCTACAATACTAACTTCCGTTGAAGTTTTAACTACTTTTGGTTGATTTAAAGTGGGTTCTCCATCTATTTCTAAGCCTAGCTCTTTGGGGTCGTCTTTTACTAGAATCATAACTATTGGTAAAGCGATTGCGAAAAAAAGAGAGCCATAAATGACATATGAGGTTCGCCAGCCATATACCGATACAAGATATGTTGAAAACGGTGTAAGAACTATTTGGCTTAACGGGTATCCTGACATAAATATGCTCATTGCTGTGGCTCGTTTTTTCTGGAACCATTTTGATACTAATACGGTGTTCGGGATCAGTCCAGCACCAGAAAATCCAAGTCCACCAAGTGCGTATAGTAAATAATACTGCCATAAAGTTGATATCATGCTAAATAGAATCGTACTTAATCCAACTATTGGGATGCTGACTAAGATTATTTTCTTTGGTCCGTACTTAGTAACTAGTTTGCCAATAACGGGTAATAGGCATGCTGATACGATCATGCTAATGGATAATGCTAATGAAATTTGTGTTCTATCCCAACCAAATTCGGATAATATTGGTTTAAAATAGACGCTGAAAGTTTGTTGTACACCAAAGGTAATACATAACACAATGAATGATGCGGCAACAATCGTCCATCCATAAAATGTTCCTTTCTTCAATGATGTCTCGCCCCAGTCATACTTGTAATTATGCGATTATCTGAACTATTGGTGGATGCTCTATTTTGTATACATCTTTGTCGTGTGAAGCACAAACTATATCTTTATTATATATAGGTATTTATGTCTCGTTAACTGCGTGGTCTGAAGTATGAAACAGGAGAACATTAAAGCAGTCGTATTCGATTTGGATGGTACGTTAATCCGTTCAACTATTGATTTTAAAAAGATGAAGAAGAATATAATCGAAGCTCTAGTTTCCCACGGAGTCGAACGTGATGTTTTTTCTGACAATTGGAAAACTACAAGCATCATCGTTTCAGGTGAAAAATTTCTTAGGAAAATAGGATTACCTGAGGATAGTATATCGATAATACTAGATAAAATTTCAGACATTATGAATCAAGTAGAATTAGAAAAAGTTAGCAAAACTAAACAAATTCATGGCGCTGTAAAAACGCTTTTAGCACTCAGAAAAAGAGGTTTGAGGATAGGAGTACTAACACGTGGATGCAGAGAATACGCCCTTGAAGCGCTAAAAGTCGTTGATATGTTGGAGTTGATAGACATCCTACTAGCAAGAGATGATACCGATAAACCAAAACCTAATCCCTATCAACTCTTAAAAACAATAGAAACTTTACAAGTTAAAGGTGAAGAAACGATCATGGTTGGTGACTCTAGCCTCGACGCCTTATGTGCAAAAAACGCCGGTATCAAATTTATCGGAGTTTTGACAGGAATTGCAAATGAAGAGGAGTTTAGAAAAATTGATTCTAGCACATGGTCTATAATAGTTCTCCCCGATATAACAGGCATTCCCACTCTGTTAGATTCTATTAATTAACATCGTTCACCTGTAGCTATTCCTATAAATTTGTGCACCAGTATCAATAGGAAATCATTTCATTGGCGAGTATTGAGTTGGTTGCAGAATCGTATTAATTACTTTAGCAACTAAGGGGCCTTCTCTTGCTGCGTTAGCCCATCCCTTTATAAATTCTGGATCTGAATAGAAAGAATTCCAAGCCTTATCTCGACCAGCTAAGTTTTCGAAGGAAACTAAATAATAAAGTCTACTACCTGTTCCAATAACAGTCTGCCAAAAACCGATCACTCTTATGCCATGCTTTTTAAACAGCTTTACTAGCAATTTTTCGAAAACGTTATTTAACATACTCATTTTTCCAGGCATAACTTCATAGATTCTCCATTCGTAGATCATATTTTCACCTCGTAAAACCATTTTTTATTGTACGCACTTTTAAAGGATTGGGTTTCTAAGGTAAGAATTGTGCAACTCATTTAACGTAGCTGTTTAGGAGAAGCGAAGAATGACATCAACGCTCCTAAGCGCGATTGAATCGCTTTATCGGCAAATCTATTATCTATTTGTAATAAAGTTTACTTTTAAAAATTATAAACCAAGCTAGCGCGCGCTAGTTACTCAAATACAGTACGCCTTATATTCCCCCTCTCCCTTCATTCATGAATGGGATCATAAATACTCGATTTGC
>CP070659.1:1921316-1929353 GCA_020355125.1 Candidatus Bathyarchaeota archaeon | reverse complement strand
GCTAGCAGATATTCAAAGCTTAATTGCCTTTCTTCCAATTGCAAACAATATTGAAGGATGAGCATTACCAAACTTTCTGTTCCTTTCTTTCAACTCTTCGCCTAGCGCGCGCTACAGGCCTAACTATGTTTGTAGTTCCGATGTTACGGCGATATCAAAAAAATAGATGATCGCTTCCCAGGAATTGCCAGCGCGTGCTAGCTAGTTTTTTTTGCTTATTCTTGCACACGCATGTGTGTGTAAGGAAGAGCGTAGGAGTAGAGAGAGGAGTAGAGGTAGAGAGGTAGGTAAGAGTAAGAAGAAGAAGAAAAAGATTAAATTTTAGTCCCCAAACCCAAACAATTGTGTAGAATACTCTAAAACCAACTTTAGCCAAGATAAGAGAGTAGACGCGACATAAACGATCTGTGAAATTTTCGTTGCATATTTTCTATTGGTTCTCCTAGAACAGTTATTTCTTCAAGATTGCATGTACCTAATCCCTTTTTTTCTGCAAAGAGCAAATGTTTTACTTCCCTTGGATCAATTCCCATCAACGTTGCGCCTACTGCATCAACAGCCACAGGATCTATTCCCGCTATAACCAAATTCATTTCTACGGGATCTCCACTAGTCTCATGTCCTTCCCCTGCAATTATACCATCAACAACCGACACACTCGGCTTCAATATTGAAGCTAAATCGGCAATATTTTTACTGAGTCGCCCATTGTGCATAGAGCCCTTGGAAGCCAATGCACCCATCATGTTCTTCAAATTCAAAGTTACGGTGGTCATTCTGTGAAGCTTAAGTTTTGGAACACTTACCAAAGTGCTCTCTAAGGCAGTTCTCGCGACTTTAACCTTCTTGAGAGATAACGGGTTTGGAGGTTGAGCTTCTATGAATGTGTCTTTGTTAAGGTCAAGCATTCTAACGCCCAATCGTTCAGCAACTGCGTCAACTCCTGCAACTTTGAATGCTTGAAAAGTATCTGAGTAACCGCTTCCCTCACCAATCACAATTTCTTCGATTCCACATGTTTTCAGAAACTTGATGACACCTTCGATGACTCGACTATCCGTAGTAATTCCTGTTGAAGGGTGCTTCGAATTTATGTAGTTAGGCTTAATTAATATCTTTTTTTTTAGATAGGATATTTTTCACGTCAGACTTGATAAACTCTAGAGCATTAACTGCCATTTCGACAGGATTCGAACCTTTTACAACAGCAACCTTACTCATTTAAGGCACTTTAGTCTAGTGCGCGCTAGTATATAACAATTCCAACGCCTCAATATCGTTTATGTACTATTATTTAGGGGCACTTTTATCAGGGATGGTTTTCCATCTGGAGTGTCAAATCGAGGATTTTTGATGTTTGGATGTAGCCGTGCAGCTTCTTTGTAGAGATGCTCAAACAAATCACAGAACTCTGGATCGTTGTATGCGATTCTTATTGTTTCCACCCAACTCTTGAATTTCTCCCAGCTAGCTCTGACAATAACTGTTGGTAGATACTTGAAGAGAAGTTTTGGCTCGATAACCCCTTCTTTCATTAATGTCCCTGCGCGCGCGCTAATACGTTAGCGTGTCGCCTAAATCAAGCAGAACTCCCTTCAAATCCAAACAGTAAAACCTCATTACATAGACTCTTTTACCATTACTATGTATATATAAAATGCTAGCTTGCTTGGCTTTTTGAATATCGCGCGAGCGCTAGTCCTAAATCCAGCTAGATAGCGTTAAATCAAGTACAAGCACCCAAAACCCTTAAGTATAACAACGTTATACGTATAATTGGTGACGGCGCGAGCGCTTTTGTTAGGGTAGAGAGGTCAATGAGTTTTAAAGAGTCTCTTTTTTCTAATCTCATTAGATTTTCTTTTCGATTTGAACGATTCTTTCCCTATGCTGTACGGCTTTTTTTGAATCGTAAACTTGGTGAATATAAAAAAGAGGGTCAAATAACTGATTACACGGTCAGGGCTATGAGAAGAGACCGGTATCACTATTCGTTTCAAGTTGACCTTATCGTCGATGAGAATAAACTTATGGAGGTGGTAGAGAACTATGAGCGGAAAAGTTAGAATTACTATTGATGTCTAAATAAATGAAGCGTTGATGGAAATGGCAAAAGAGGGCATGGCTAATATGCCCAAAATGATAGGAAAGATGACCGAGAAAAAGGAATCTGAATAAGCCTCAATTGATTAAATAATAATTGACTTCCTGTTTTTTATAAGACATTTCAATACAAATAATTCCCCTTTTTTATTTGAACTACGTGCTCATAGCGCAAGCTAGTTTAACTAGTCGTTTTGTATGATTATTATCGAAAGGAAAAATTCTGAAACCAATCGAATATAAACAACAATGGGAAAATCGTTGTCCACACGCTCACGACATGAGAAAAGCCTTATATGATCATTCAATAGCATTGAACTAAGGTGAAATATTTGTCATATTGTGTGAAATGCGGTGCAACGTTAGAGACAGAAAGTGCCTTTTGCCCTTCATGTGGAGCCCCGGTAACTCTTTCCGCTCGTGCACCCCCGAAAGCTCCTACCCCTATTCAACGAAGATCTCGACCCGGCGGTATTACGGTTCTGACGATCTTGCAGGGTATCACCAGTTTTGTTATGCTGGTAGGTGGCGCGGCTTTTCTTATACTGAGTGCATTTCTAGGAGCAGGCGGATGGGAGTTGATACCTGAAGAAGCGCTTCAACAACTAGCGAATGCGTTCGCAGGCGTACCCATAATCGCTTTAACTACTGCGTTCCTGACAGGTATAGGCATCGTATTAATCGTACTCGCGATACTGGGATTCATCATGATGTGGGGTCTTTGGTCAGGCAAGTCATGGGCTCGAACCATCACCATGATCCTCGCCATCATCGGCATCGTTACAGGGATCTTTAGCCTCCCTGGCAGCCTGATCAGCATCCTCATCAACATCGTTATCCTCTACTATCTCACGCGGCCGCATATCCAAGCCTACTACCAATAACTCTTACCCAGCATACATTATATCCAACTAGCTTCTTAAGGAGAAAGTGTAGAACATCGAAGTAGGCTTCAGAAGATCGATACAAAAGTACAACAAGGCTCTACTAATTGTCCGCGAATATGGTAGCCGCCTAGTCGAGTTCTTTAGAAGCGTTAGAGCTCCCTAGAGACATAATAACATTGTATTTTTTGGAAATTTTAAAAACGCAAAAAACGTCTACGTAGAATGTTGACTGGAAAAAGTGTCATTTGATCTGTTACTTTCAAGGCATCCCTATGTTACAAGAGCTGGAGACGAAAAAAGCTTTAATAATTCCAAGAAATTACACCCTCACAATAAGGAAAACATCAGATTATGTATGTGTCAACAGTTATTACGTATTTGTTACGTGAAACAGGTGACAAATTATGAAAACAATGACTTGTAAACAACTCGGTGGAGCTTGCGATAAAGAATTTCATGCCGAAACCTTTGAGGAAATGGCAGAAATGAGTAAAAAGCATGGCACGGAGATGTACAAAAAGGGAGATGAAGAACACATTAAAGCAATGAAAGAAATGAAGGAACTTATGAATACCCAAGCCATAGAAGAATGGATGGAACACAAGAAAAAAGAATTTAATGCATTACCAGAGGACAAAGCGCGCGCGCTATTATAACAATTTCTCCAGCATCTTAGAGACATCTTTAACATATTTTTGGCATTTATTGAAGGCCCTCTTTTGGAACGCTTGTTGTAGGTCTTCATCCTTAACTTGGCTCGGGATAAATCCAATCAACTCTCTACATATTATTGACCCGTTATGTGATTTGAATTCATTTAAAAGCCGTCTTGCAACGTGTGCGCAGTTTTTTCCTCTCTCGCTCCCACCGTATTTAAAGCCGAGTACCATTAATGCACCGATTAGAGCCCCGCAAACGTTTCCTGTCTGAGCTATTCCTAGCGCGCGCGAATGCAGAAGCTATCTTCAGGCATGTACCAAAGTCAACTTTTCCTACGCCTAGGGGTTCACCATAGACAGCAAATATTGCTTGTGCACAGTTGCATTCTTCGAGAAAGAATTGTTTTGCTATATCCGATTGATTAGATGACTTGGTTTTCACTCATGTTTTTTTGGATACTTGTCCATATAACGTGACATGCGACGACTTTAAATTTTTTCAGCATTTATCTTTCGTCTTGTTTTTAGTTAGCGCGCGAGCTAACATGAGCGAATCAACAGAGAATTTACAGCGATCCTTTACGAAAAATAACCCCAAAAACGCCTTAAAACACATATGTAGAATGGTGGGCCGGAGGAGATTTGAACTCCCGACCCCACGGTTATCAGCCGTGTGCTCTAACCAAACTGAGCCACCGGCCCATCCTAAATTTTTACGTCACCTATCTTGTAGTGAAACTTATATGTCTAACGTACTATGCTTATGAAGTTATAAACTCTTTTTTGTGAAGAGTTTTTTGTAGTTTTGTTTGAAAGGAGGATATATGATTCCTTTCTCTGTAACAATGGCGTCTATTAAATGGGGTGGAGTTATGTCGAATGCGGGGTTCAGCGCTAGAACATTCTCGGGAACGATTTGTTTGCCATTGATTTCGGTGATTTCGCGTGGATTTCGCATCTCAATGATTGCGTCTTCTAGTCTACTTTCAGGATCAAAGGTTGAAAGGGGTGCTGCGACATAGAAGGGTATATTGTAATGGTTTGCCGTAATGGATACAGTGTGGGTCCCAACTTTGTTGATCACATGGCATCCACTTGAAACGATTATTCGGTCTGCGCCACAAATGAACTTGTTAATCAATCCTTCATAGCAGTAATATCCGATAGCGCCATCGGTAATAATTTTTACATCAATTCCATCATGTTGTAATTCGAACGCTGTAAGTCTAGCGCCTTGAAGCACAGGCCTCGTTTCTAAGGCAATTGTTGAAATATTTTTTCCCTGCTCATGGGCTACCTTAATTACCCCTAATGCGGTGCCATATTCTCCCGCTGTCGCTAACCATCCTGCATTACAGATAGTTCCAATCGTATCTCCATCGTCAAGAAGGGTTGCCCCATAGGTTCCCATCGTTTTATTGATGTGAATATCTTCTTCAGCCATTCTTTGGGCTTCGTGAATCACTTCTTGCTTCGCAGTTTCAACTGGTGCTGTGCTCATATTCGCTTTGTGCAGGACTCTATTCGCTGCCCAGAACAGGTTTTGCGCTGTAGGCCGTGTTGATGTTATTATCTTAGCAGCACGAGTCAGCTCTTTCAGAAAGTGATCTTTTGTAGTTGATTCTGTATGATAAGCTGCGAGAGCTAATCCCATGGCAGCGGCTATCCCAATGGCAGGAGCCCCTCGGATTTCAAGCGTTTTGATCGCTTTCGCGACTCGTTTATAGTGTGTGCACTCGATGTACGTCAATTGGGATGGAAGCTTTTTTTGATTTATGAGAATGACTTTACCGTCTTCCCACCATATTGTTCTCAAAAAACCAACTCACGAGGAAAATCTGTAAAGATGGAAATGAAATAAGGATACTAGTTCATCGTGTCTTATTTAGAGGGTCTTAGATTTAACACCACTTCTATGGGCAAAGCTTGAAGATCTCGTAACTTTTCTTTCCAGCGGTTTCCGATGGAGATGAGAGCATATATTCCAGCTACTTCAGCTCGAGCCTTTTTTATCAATCGAACCAAGGCTTTTGGCGTTTCTCCACTTTTTATAACGTCATCTACGATGAGTACACTGTCGCTTCGCTTAATTAATCCCCGCGGGAGATAGAGGGACGTAACCATACCCGAACCACCAGGAACAAACGTTTCCTCAATAAAGTCTCTAACGCCTACTTCCTTGTTTTTCTTGGCAATCACTAGATCCACGCCTAGCACTTCAGATATAATTGTTGCAAGCGGGATACCGTCAACCGCTGCAGTTAGAATCTTAGTGATCCGCCTTCCTGCAAACTTTGAGAAAACGTATTGTGCGGCCTGTTGAAGAAGAGTAGGGTCTGAAATGATAGATGTATTATCAAAATATCCATTGGTATCGAACTTAATCCGCCTTCTCAGCTCTTCTTCAAGCCCTACGATTTTTTCTAGAGATTTCCAGATTTTTCGCGCCCTACTTGACGTGGGTAGAACATGTCCCTTCACATACCTACTTAAAACCGTAACCGGAAGCCCCGTCTGGATAGAGAGTTCTCTATATGTATAATTTCGCTTTGCTGTTCGTAGTAGATCTATTGTCATTAACCGATATTTTAAATCGTTTAAATGGGTTTCACTCATGGGATCATCGCCTAACAATACTTTAACAATAATTTTGAAACCTTTTAAGCCATTCCCTTCTATTTTATACATACATCTTTAAAAGGTTAAAGGCTAGTAATCTGAGCTGTGGAAGAGAAACTAACAACGTGATGAATAAGTAAAATGGGCCCGTAGCCTAGCGTGGATAGGGCGCAGAAGTAATGCGTAAGCCTTCGGAGCCTGATGTCGGGGGTTCGAATCCCTTCGGGCCCGCCATAATAATTCCTTGAGTAAAAAGTATGCAGAACATACGAGTTTTTTTATGGTACCTTGTTTATTTTAGCAATTTAAAGATAACCAAGAGAAAAAGAATTACTTTTGTTAAAAGCTTAGCCTTTTGACACGGCTAAACGTCCAACGGTACGCACACTATAAATGATACGTCTACTCCTCAATAAAATGAAATGTGATGAATTCATAATTTCATTAAACAAAGTTGTTTCTACTATGAAAGCGTATATGGGTTTAAAATGTAAGATAGGCGCCTACAATAGTGTATTAAAAGAATTGTTAGCATTGAACATTCCACGAGGCAATATATTTCTCCTTTTCGGCGAAATAGACATACTGATCCAATTCATCGGACTGAAAAGCGTGGACGAGTTCGTACAGAACTGGTTCGATCCGATTAGAATGATTGGGGGTACGAAAGATTTGATTACCCAAACGTTGACCTTTATTGTGATCTCATAAGGCCCGCAATTTGCTGAGGAACCGTTTGCCTTCATTTTCCTTAACACTCAACCTCGAAATCTCGAAAAGGTAAGGAGTTCGCTTCTAACCATCCCAGAAATAATATCTGCAGATACGGTATTTGGATCGTATGATGTTATATGTCCGATCAGGGCAAATGGCAAAAAAGAGCTTGAACGGGTAATCTCACACATTCATAATAAGATTCCTGGCGTCGAAGGAACCATAACCGCCGTGGTTGCTGGCCTTAGAATTTAACAAAACATGGACGCATAGGCTCCGAAAAGGTTCATCTCAATTTCTTGTAATTAGTGTATTCAAAAATGAACGCTGCATGCGAATAATCATTCACAGGCACATCGCATCAAACTCAGGTAAAGGTGGCGTTTCCACGCCAGTTGGTGGGCTTCCCACCAGCTGTAGCTTGTTATCACGCCATTCGTTCCGTTCCCTGAGGGACCCCACCAGATTAGAACACGGTGGTTGTGATGAGTTCCTTATCTGCTTTCCGCAATAAGGCCTTAAGCTCTCGGTTGATATCGCGGTCCAGCGGCTGCGGCTCATAGGCGGCCAAGATCTCATCCACCCGCTCACAACAGACCTTAAAGATGTTCTTCCAGCCCTTCGCCTCCCACTCCTTCCGCCAATCCCGGTCCAACAGCTCCGGCAACCAAAACGCCTTCAGATTCCGCAACGTCGACGGCTCACTCAAATAATTGCCCGCGACGCCAACCTTGAGAATCGTGTCCAAGTCAATTGTCACATCGTCTACAGGGATGCCCTTCATGCTTTCGCGGACGGTTTGCGCGATCTCGTCGTCAAGCACGTACTTCTCTAGGCTTACCGACATCCCGCTCTCCAGCATCCCCAAGCCATAGATAAAGTTACCCTCGGTCACTCCTGCTGCAAGCAGTAACGTATTCATGCTTTCAAGGGCGGCTTGAGCGTCGAAGACTTTGGCATCCGTCTAGGCACCTGCCACACGGCTCGGACATCGATAGTATTGTGCTAACTCTTGTGCAGCCGAGTTGAGCAACGCCATCTCCGGATTCCCAACT
>CP070659.1:1907593-1921216 GCA_020355125.1 Candidatus Bathyarchaeota archaeon | reverse complement strand
TTGTTTCAGATTATATGAACTATTCAAATTACGATCTTAACAGTATTATGCTTCTAATCATAAAATAATAACATAATTATAGCAGGTGCGCTTTTAGAAAGGAAACCGGTTCTGAATCGGGTTGGATAAAATGAAAACTACATCTCCTAACTTAAAGAAAAGAAATAACCTTTTTCAACTTCAGTTGCCTAAAAGATACGACCCTAAATTTGTTGAGACAAAATGGCAGAGGTTCTGGCTAAATCAGGACATCTATGAATTGGCGTATGCATTTGATAAAAACGATGATACTCGACCAATTTTCGTAATAGATACGCCTCCTCCTTTTACATCTGGCGAATTGCATATGGGTCACGCCTATTGGAACATAATCAACGATACGATAGCCCGTTATAAAAGAATGCGAGGCTATAATGTTATATTGCCTCAAGGGTGGGATTGTCAAGGACTACCAACAGAATTGAAGGTTCAAAAAAGATGGAAAATTCCTAGAAAAAATAGAGAATTATTCAGAGAAAAATGTGTAGAATGGACCTTACAAATGATTTCCAGTATGAAAAAAACAATGATAAAACTAGGCTATAGACCTGATTGGGAACAATTCGAATATCGCACAATGGATCCAGATTATTGGCAGCGAGTTCAATCCACCCTTTTAAGTTTTTATGATAAAGACCTAATTTATAGAGCTGTATTTCCCATTCATTGGTGTCCAAATTGTGAAACGGCGTTGGCTCAAGCTGAATTGGGCTATGTTGATAAGAAAGGATACTTATTTTACATTAAATTTCCATTTCACGACAACCATCTAGTCATCGCAACTACCCGGCCTGAACTTCTAGCAGCCTGTCAAGCCCTTGCCGTAAATTGTAATGATAAAAAACATCTAAATCTTGTTGGTAAAAAAGTTGAGCTTCCGTTATTTATGAGAAAAGTGCCTATTCTTGCAGATCCTACTGTGGACCCTGAATATGGAACTGGGATCGTTATGATTTGCACTTTTGGTGATGAACAAGATATTCGATGGCAACAAAAATATAATTTGCCTATACTAGAAATTGTAAACGAAAGTGGCGTTCTCATTAACTCTGGAAAATATGATGGTTTTAATATTTTAGATGCTAGAAAAAAGATTGTATCGGATCTTAAAAACCGTGGATTAATATCGCGAGAAGAAGAGATTAGGCACAAGGTTTTAAGCCACACTGAAAGATCTGATTGTGTATCGCCTGTTGAGTTTCTCGTTAGAAAGCAAGTTTTCATTAAAATTAAACCATTTAAAGACCTTGTCATATCTGAATGTGAAAAGATGAAGTGGCTACCCGACTATATGCTTCAAAGATTAATCGATTGGGTACATAGAATTGAATGGGATTGGCTTATATCTCGACAAAGAATCTATGGCACTCCTCTACCATTCTGGTATTGTGAATCATGCAATGAACTCATACCAGCAAAAGAACAAAATCTACCTGTTGATCCCTCAAAGGAAAAACCACCTGTTGACTTTTGTCCTAAATGTGGTTTGCAGAAGATTAAGCCGTTAAATGATGTTTGCGATTGCTGGGTCGATTCGAGTATAACGCCCCTTATCATTTCTGGATATTTCGATGATAAAAACTTATTTAAAAAAGCTTATCCAGCCTCGATGAGAGAACAAGGCCACGATATTATTAGAACTTGGCTGTTTTATACTACTTTTCGTTGTTTGATGCTAACATCTAAAGCGCCTTTCCAAGAAGTGCTTATTAACGGCCATATTCTGGGACCTGATGGCTATAGAATGTCAAAATCTAAAGGGAATGTAATAAATCCTGAAGAAAAATTAGAGGAATTTGGCGCAGACTCGTTACGGCAGGCGCTTCTCATGCTAACCTTAGGCTCTGATTTTTCATTTAGATGGGAAAACGTGAAGTATAGTAAAGGATTTATTCAAAAGTATTGGTCCGCTTCCAAGTTTGCTATTCGATTCATAGAAAACTTTACTCAGTCAAAGGCGTATGCGAAGCATTTAACTGTTATAGATAATTGGATACTTGCTAACCTTGTGAAAACAATAAACATTATCAACGAGGCATTAGACAACTATCAGTTCCATATCGCTATAGAATCTCTTCGACAATTTTTTTGGCACGAATTCTGTGACCAATATTTAGAATCGGTTAAACATCGATTATATGATAAAATTAATCAAGAAAATTATTTAGCCGCCATATATACTGTCTACACTGTTTTATGGAACGTAACGAAAATACTGGCACCAATTTGTCCCCATATAACTGAAGAAATATATCATATTTTATTTAATGGCGAAATACAGTCCATTCACGCGTGCGAATGGCCGAAAATTCAAGACATACCCTTCGACCAGGAAGCTAAGAACATGGGTACACAGATTATGAACGTTATCTCTACGATCAGAAGCCAAAAAGCAAAAGCAAGTATCCCTCTTAATGTAAATATAAGTAAAGTAACAATCGCCGTGCAAAAATCCCTGATTCCAATTCTACAAGAGTTTGAAAAGGAGATCACGCAAATTTTACACATTAAGAAAATCCAATATAAACCAGATAAACAATTAGAAATAAAAATTCAGCCATGAAGATCAAAAATAATTGTATTCATTCAAGAAATTCGTCCATAGTAACTGATAGCTGTCTCTCGGATTAACAATATGCACGGTTTGGAGAATGGGAAATAAAATGATGAAAGTTCGTATCAATTTAAAAAAAGAAATAGATTTTTCTTATGATGTTCTAATTGAATCTGGATTATTAGGTAAAATTCCAAAGGATTTAAAAAATAATCCCATAGGAAACAAGTATGCCATTATCACTGATTCCAATGTTAATAGAATATATGGACATAAAATTGCTAATGGGATGATAAGTGAAGGATTAACCGTTTGTATGTTAAATTTTCAAGCAGGCGAAAAATCAAAAAACATAAACATTGTCGAATATTTGATTAACAAGTTGATTGATAAAGGACTCGAACGAAATTCAGCCATTATTGCATTAGGTGGGGGAGTGGTAGGCGATGTTGCTG
Organism: Candidatus Bathyarchaeota archaeon; assembly: GCA_020355125.1. GTDB lineage: Archaea > Thermoproteota > Bathyarchaeia > RBG-16-48-13. Next base: position 1,918,168 of record CP070659.1, on the reverse strand, counting down.
GTTTTGTAGCCTCAATATTTTTACGAAGCATTCCGTATATTCAAATTCCTACAACTTTAATGGCTCAAGTAGATAGCAGCATAGGAGGTAAAACTGCAGTAGATTTAAGCAAAGGAAAGAACCTGATAGGCACTTTTCATCACCCAAAAAAAGTATATATTGACCCACTCGTTCTGTCTTCACTATCTCAGAGGGAACTACAGAATGGATTGTCAGAAATCATCAAATATGGGGTAATTTACAATAGAGGGCTGTTTGAATATCTTGAAAATAACGTGGAAGAGATTAACAAAAGAAATGTTGAATGTATAACTCACATTATTATCAAATCCTGCCAAATTAAGTCAGAAATCGTCCAGAAAGATGAGAAAGAAGAGAATTTAAGAGCGATTCTCAATTATGGGCATACTTTTGGTCATGCAGAGGAGAAATGTGGAAAATATGAAACACATCTTCATGGCGAAGCAGTAACGATTGGAATGAATTTTGCTGGAACCCTCGCTTATAGATTGGGTTTTTGGCAGAAAGTGGATCTTCAACGGCAGAATAGCCTTATTAAATCATTCAATCTTCCAATCAAATCTAATTTTAAGTCAAATGAAATATTGAAAGTAATGTATCGTGATAAAAAAGTAGCAGATCAAAGAATAATGTTTGTATTTCCAGAGAAAATAGGTAAAATGGCTACCTCTAATGGTAAATACAAGATTACTGTTCCAGAAAAAGAATTAGTATCGTTATTGAACGAGTTTTCTTCTTAGAAATAGGAAAAAATCAACTTTTATGATTTAAATTTTAGTATGGCTGCTAATCCGCCAAAGGCGTCTCTAAGCGAAATTCCTTCTTCGGTTTGTGGAGAAATAATCTCAACGTCAACTGCGTTTTTTTCCGAGAGTTCTAATAGCTCGTCTACAACATCCTTTCTTTCCTTTATTTCTAGGTTTAGCGAAGAACAATTGGGACAAGGTTTGTCTATCGTTTGCTCAATGGTTTGTATGTCTGAGCCTTTTATCAATTGACTCTGGAAGTAACTACAATTTGAACAATTGATTGAGAGCTTGGTCATATTAAACTCTTCTGACATGAGCAATGTTTTAATTATTCCCTTTCGCAAAGCTTTACGAATTTCGCTTTCCCAATAGGTAGCGAGTCCAGTTTCATGACCTAGTTCGTAAAGGAAATTTTGAACAAATTTTTTCTCTTCATAGTATCGAATCTCTTTAAAAATATCAGGAGATTTTTCTACAACTTCTTTTATTCCTTGTTTTCCAGCGTACGATGTGTCTACCATGGCGAGAATTTTATCCCTCAGAGTATAATGTAAGTGATTACGTCTTTCGAACTCTTCCTTTGTGGGACCAGCTCCTCCAATTATTATTCCTTTGAGTTCTGAAAAAGAAAGAAAAATTTTGTTAACATGATTCGCCACGCGCTTAAAATATTCATTATACTCTACTTCCCTAAGTCTTTCGAAACGTCTTGCGGATTGACCTCCTGCTCGGTGCTTTCCAGGTAGCCCTGAAGTAACTTCTTTAATGATCTGTAGATTTCTGCCCTTTAACGTTGCTATGGTAGCTTCGTTGCCGTCGATTACAACTATTCCGTAGACATCTTTTTCCTTCAACATTTCCTCTAAATGCTCTAAATGAAATTTTTGATCACATCTATAATAGTACATTGAAATGGGCTCTGGAGGTTCTATGACATATACCTCTATTTTCTCATTTCGCTCACTATTTTTGGCAACCGTCCCGCAGAAGATAGCTAAACCATTTGGTGGAAGTTTTTTAAAGAGTTTTAAACGTTGAATAACTCGTTCTATAGCGTCTAAAACATTTTTCCTTGTCGACCTTGTTTTAATGTTTGCTGCTGTACCATATTCCTGTTTTAAATTGCCGATTACATCACTTATTTGTCTATCATGTGGGACATATAGGCTGACGAGTTCTGTGTGTCGGCCTTCTTTAGACTTAAGTGTTTCCAAGATTCTTTTTAAACGAAATTTTTGTACAGAACTCTTCTTCTTTGATAAAACCAATTAAACATCCCAAATAATGACAGAATCTGTTTGTTAAAGGGTCTAAATCCTTATAAGTTTTCATCCAAAAAAGGATATTTTTAGAGTTGTAGATATTGACCATAATCAAAAAAAGGGAAAAAGCTGTCAAGCTTGTCATCAAAATTGGAAGATATATTTTTGATGGCAGCTTTGATACTGAGAAGATTTCAGCTTATGTTAAATTATTTCGAACGTTGAAGAGAGATTTTCACAAAATAGTTGTTGTTACGGGGGGAGGAGAATATTCAAGAAACTATATCCGTGCTGCCAGAAAACTAGGAGGCTCCGAATTCATCTGCGATGTGTTAGGAATCGGAGTTTCACATCTCAATGCGTTACTATTTATAGCAGGACTACGTGAGGATGCATATCCCGAACCTCCATCAACCCTAGAAGAATTAAGAAAAGCTTTTGAAGGAGGAAAAATTGTCGTTATGGGGGGTCTTCAGCCAGGACAGTCAACCAATGCAGTAGCTGCATTAGCTGCGGAAGCAATAGGTGCTAATTTACTTATCAATGCCACAAACATAGATGGTGTTTATTCTGCTGACCCTAAATTGGATTCGAAAGCTCAGAAACTTAAGGTGATTACTACAGACAAACTATTAAAAATGGTATTGGATGGAACATTATTAGCGGGAAGATATGAGCTTTTTGATCCTATTGCGATAAAAATTGTTGGTCGATCAAAAATTCCTGCGAGAATTATCGATGGTAGGAAACCCGACAACATTATTCGCGTTATTAAAGGCGAAGACATCGGTACATTAATACAGCCTTCTTAAAAGAGGAAAAAGCATCATGACAAGCTTAATAAAAATATTCGGAAGTAAAGCCCAGACAAAACTGGTACAACACTTGCTTGAGCATAAGGGGCGGATATATAATCAGATAGGTCTTTCTCGTCGCCTAAATCTTTCTCCTTCTACTGTTGCTCGAGTAATCATTCCTCTCATTGAGGAAGGAATTATAAAATATGACCAAATAAGTGGACAAATGAAAATTATTGCTCTTAACGTAGAAAACGAAAAAGTAAATGCATTGATTGATTTTTACGATAAATTGAGTGAAAAATAAAATGCGAACGGAGTCTGCGCCCGCTCATAAAAGTAGTTCACCCTATACTCGAATCTTGAAAGGTTTTTTTCTCAGCCGCGCGTGAGCGCTCCTTGATGGAGCAGAGCTTTAGCATTCTCAATCCATTTGGTCGCTGTTTTCTTAGATACTCCAATCTTCTTTGCTAGATCTTTAGCGTGGTAGTTGGCTAAATTGTCAACATGATTTATGTCTGCAGCTATCAATCTTTTTGACCACTTAGGCCCAATACCCTTAACTTTGGTCATCGCGGTCACTTTAAGATAATGTATTCGGTTTTTAACTATGTTCTGTAGCGTTTTTCTTAGCTCTTCGCCCGTAATCGATTTGTTGATTTTGCTAATTTTATCCGCGAGACTCTCATCACCAATGGTTTCTCTAATCCATCTCTCAAAATCTGGTGGGCGTGGATACAGGTGAAACTCAATAGACTGCAACGAAATATTGTTTAAACTCTCTACAAAATCTGTTAAAGAGTTTGCGAAATCACCCGTATATGCTCCAACGTCTGTAGCGAATAAGAATTTGTTGTCTGGAACCGTTCTCAGGATCTTTGAAGTGAATTTTGGATCGATTTTTCCTATAGTGCCTTTTTTATACACTACATGCGCGTCTCCTGATTATAACTTACTACAAAGTCCTAATTAAAAGAGCTATATGTGCGCAATAAAAAGTTATCGAGTTGGAGCACGTGTATAAATTCTTAACTACTTTAAGGTCGTTAGATGCTTTAATGAAATAGGTTTTAAGAGAAAGAACGTGTTTTTTAAACAAACATAGCTTTGTTGATCTTAATAGAGTTGCTTTACTCTTAAGAAACAGATGATTGAGTATATTATCCGCTTAACTCTCTCTTCTTCCAACGTAAATTTTTTCCTCGACATTTTCTACATTTGACAGCGTTTGGAGGATTGCGTGCTCCACAAGTTCTGCATATTTTATAATATATTCTGTGTTGTTGGGCAATTCTTCTTTTTTCTATATCCGTTACCGGCATGGTTCTTCCCTTTATGTCTGGAACAGGTAATGGGAGAGTTGTTTATAAATTTATAATATTGGCCATAACAGATTTATTTATAAATATGTAGGATAATGGACTAACGAAAAGAGGGGACAAAAGTGGCTGAGAAAGATAACGGTTCAGTATTCGTTGGAAGGAAACCTGTGATGAATTACGTCCTTGCATGTATGACTCTTTTTCAAAGCGGAGCTACTGAAATATGTATAAAAGCGCGAGGGAGAGCGGTGAGCAGAGCTGTAGATGTTGCTGAAATCTTACGGCGTCGATTCCTGCTTGATATTAAAGTTAAAGATATTAAAATCGGCACCGAATTTATATCACGTAATGAGGGCGAAATTCCATCTAATGTGAGCACAATCGAAGTGGTTTTAGCTAAATAAGTTAACTGTAAGCGTTTTTCAGCCAAATTTTCTCTCTGTTGAGAGGAGGATGCTGTGAAAACTCCATTATGTAATTTCTGTATAAAGAGTGGAATACTTTGTCAGAAATGTCAAACTAAAGTAAAATCGGGTCAAATTAGCGAAACCGATATTAGTATTGCTAAACTGCTACTTCAGCTTGAAGAAAAATATTCATCTCTGCAGCGTGTTCGCTTTAACAATGCTTATGATTTGAATGGGATTTTAGCGATAGTTGTGGGGCGAGGGGATTTACGTAAATTTTTAGCAGATAGTGGAAAAATTGTTAAAAATATTTCGTATAAAATGGGGAAAAAAATAAGAATTTTAGAGAAGGAAGGCAGCTCGAGGAAATTTTTAGAAGATCTTTTTTCACCTGTCCCAATAACTGCGATTAACAAGATCTGGTTGCCAGACGGTAGTGAGGTAACTCGGGTAATTCTGCCTGGTCGACCCAGACGGCTTCCATTGAAAATAGCTAATATGAAAGAATTAGCGAAAAGGATTAAAGGTATAACTCTGAGGATAGCTTTTGAGCGCGCGCGCTAATATAATGATGATTAGATTATTGATGGGGAATGTTCATTGATTCGAAGGACTCACTACACCACTAATCTGGATTCTGAAGTGGCGATATCTGGATGGGTAAGTAAATTAAGAGACCTCGGGAAAGTTAAATTTATTATTATACGTGATTCCAAGGGCATAGCCCAAGTTACGTTAAAAAAAGGGGTGGTTGATGAATCTCTTCTAAATGTTGTTAACGCTTTAAATTTGGAAGATGTCATTTTCATTCAGGGAAAGGTTGTTGAGAGAAAAAATGCTCCTAGTGGAAAAGAGATTATCCCAAATAAGATAGAAATATTGAGTAAAGCAAAGGTGCCTCTTCCTTTGGATATCTCTGGAAAGATAGAATCCAATTTAGATACGCGATTAGATTGGCGTGTTCTTGATTTGAGGAGGCTTGAAACCGCATCTCTTTTTAAGATTCAGGCCAAAATCGTCGAAGGGATGGAGGAACATCTTAGGAATGAAGGATACCTTAAAGTATTTACGCCGTGTCTAATGGGTGTCGCTTCTGAAAGTGGCGCTGAAGTTTTCCCAGTAGTATATTTTGAGAGGGAAGCTTTCCTTCGTCAAGATCCACAACTACATAGACAATTATTGATTGCGGCGGGATTTGACAAAGTTTTCGACTTAGGTCCTAATTGGAGGTCTGATCCAAGCCATACTCCGAGACATTTATGTGAATATCGGGCTTGTGCTGTTGAGTTTGGATTTTTGCAAGATGAAATAGATGTAATGAAAGTTGAAGAAAATCTGGTTATTGCCGCTATTAAAAAAATAATTGAAGATTGTGAAAAAGAATTGAAATTGCTTGATAAGGAGATATTAGTCCCAAAAACACCTTTTCCTGCATTGGAGTTTCCAAAAGTTTATGAAATACTGAACGAGTTTGGGAAGAAGATCGAGTTTGGGGAGGATTATGATAGGGAATCTGAGTTAATGCTTTGGAAATATGTGAAGGAAAAATATGGGAATGATTTCTTTTTTGTTAATAAATTTCCATTTAAAGTAAAGCCATTCTATGTTATGAAATCAGATGAAGATTCTCAATGGGCGAGAAGCGTAGATCTGATATACAAAGGCTTAGAATTATCTTCTGGAGGCCAGAGAGAACATAGATATAATAAGATTATTAGCCAAATCGAAGAAAAGAGATTGAATATAGATGCGATGGCTTGGTTCGTGAAATTCTTTAAATATGGCGTACCGGCTCACGGGGGATTCTGTATTGGGATTGAACGACTCATTATGCAAATGTTAGTGATTGAAAATATCAGAGAGGCAACCTTATTCCCTCGGACTCCGGAAAGACTTATGCCTTAGCTTATTAACGTATTGTTGGAATGTTCACATTTCTGTGTCCACTCGCACAAATTTATTATTACTGCAGGTAATCTTTTTACAATTTTTAATGCGAAATTTTATATATTTATTCGTAAATGCACACTAGCTAAAAGCAGTAAGGAGTAAAGCCATTCATGGCAAATATTCGTACAGTCAAAGAAATTAACGAGAAGATAAAAAAAGGCGACGCACTAGTGCTAACGGCAGCAGAAATGGTTAATCTTGTTGAAGAGAAAGGAGAAAAAATAGCGGCAAAAGAGGTAGATGTAGTCACGACTGGTACGTTAGGCGCAATGTGCTCTTCAGGAGCCGTCATAAACTTGGGGCATTCAGATCCACCGATAAAAATCAATAGAGCCTGGATAAATGATGTTGAAATCTGCCATCCTGGAGCCGCTGTAGATTTGTATATTGGGGCAACGATGATGTCCGAAACACATCCCTTTGAATATGGTGGTGGCCATGTAATTGAAGATTTGATTAAAGGGAAAGAAGTTGAATTAAGAGCAGTATCATATGGTACAGATTGCTACCCTCGTACCAAGCTGGAAACGACCATTACTAAAAACGATCTAAACCAATTCATTTTGTTAAACTTCCGGAATTGCTATCAACGCTATAATTGTGCAACAAATGGAAGAAATGAAGCAATTTACACGTATATGGGTAAACTTCTTCCTAACTATGGAAATGCTACTTTTTCGGGATCCGGTTGTTTTAGCCCGCTGATGAAAGACCCTGATTATGAAACTATTGGCATCGGTACACGAATATTCTTAGGTGGCACCTATGGGTATGTTCTAGGTGAGGGGACACAACATGATCCAACTAACAACTTTGGGACAATTATGGTCAAAGGAAACTGTAAAAAAATGAATATAGACTTCATTAGAGGAGCATCGTTCACGAAATATGGCACAACATTGTATGTGGGTATTGGAATACCTATACCAATATTGAACGAAGGGTTAGCCATAAAGACAGGGGTGAGTGATGAAGAAATATTTACGAATGTAGTTGATTATGGTGTCCCGAGAAGGAGGAGGCCCACCATACGACAGGTAAACTATAAGGAATTGAAATCAGGCAAAATAACAATAAATGACAGAGAAGTGAAAGTAAGTTCCTTATCGAGCCTAAAGAAAGCTAAAGAAATTGCTGAAATATTGAAGAAATGGATTGATGAGGCGTCTTTTTTCCTGACCTCTCCTGCTGAAAAGTTACCTACAAATACGGTGTGTAATCCTATGAAGCAGACGCGAGAGCTGGCTTTCGTTGAGGCACTTATTCGCCCTTCAATCACTTGTAGCGAAGACGATACAATCAAGTCAGTGGCTGAACGTATAATCCGGCACTCAGTTAATCATGTAGTTGTCGTTGACAATAGAAGAAAATTGAGGGGAATCGTAACATCATGGGATGTGACTAAAGCTGTTGCAGATGGAACGAAAAAATTAGTAGAAATAATAACACGAAAAGTCGTAACAACTTCACCTGATGACCCAATTGAAGAAGCGGCTCGAAAATTAGCTCAACATAACATATCGGCGTTGCCAGTAACAGATAAAAATGGAAAAGTTTTGGGAATAGTAACCTCAGAAGATTTAACAAAGCTTATTAGGAGATGAACCCACTATGACTAGACTTCTGTTACAGTTTTCCAAACAGCAAATCACCTTTCCTATAACATCACAAGTAATTCTTGAACAAGGAGTTCTACTGAATATTCTGAGAGCCCATGTTGAACCAACTTTCGGTGAAATTTTAGTGGAAGTTCCTCAAGAATACGTTAATCGAATCGTTAATGCGTTCCAAAAAAGAGGAGTAAAAGCCACTGTTCAAAGACGTCTTGAAGTTGATAACAATCGATGCATCTCATGTGGCGCATGTTATTCTCTCTGCCCAATCAGCGTCATTAGCTTTGAGGAGGACTACTCTATAGTATTTGAAGGGGAAAAGTGTATAGCTTGTGGATTATGCATCGATGCCTGTCCCACACAGGCTTTGCATATCTAATCTCCTAATTATAGAGAAAAAGTGAGGCTCAGTTCATTGAACTTTCGCGCCACATTTTATGCAAAATTTGGCAGTTGAATCGTTTTGAAAATTGCACATAGAGCAAAGACCCGGGCTAGTCGATTTCGCCGTTTTTGTTGGTGTGGCAGGTTGATGGTTCATTTGCTTCTTTAACAAGACAACGTCTCCTACAGTGTCGATCTCGCTACCAGTAACCATCATTTCTTTCCCTTCTTTTGTCGTGACGCTAAAGGCAACTTCCTTTTTTTCAGGATCAAATGATAAATTTTTGATACTTCCTACGATCATCGCTTTGGGATTTATCACCTGCTTCCCGATAATTTTATCCTTTGAAAGATATTTTTTTTTCGGCATTCGTTAAATCACTTAATTATTAGTTGGTTATCATACTAATATTAATGTTTTATTCCATCGGGTGCCTCAGTTGAAAAAGCTAAACCGTGAAGAAATTATCACTAGAATTCTTTCACTTCGTTCAGATCTAAAGAAGGATGATCTTCAGAGAATGGTTAAAAATAAGATGGAAAGAGTCGGAGAACTTCTAACAGAGGAAGGCGCGTTATATATGGTCGCTAATGAGCTGGGCATCAGTCTATCTAACCGAAAAGACTTGAAAACTAAAATCAGTATAAAAGACATCATGCCTGGAGCCGATGACGTTACTATATATGGCAAAGTCATGTTTGTATATCCCGTTAAAGCGTTTAAAAAGAAAAATGGAGCTGAAGGTAGAGTTGCCCGATTTGTAATTGCGGATAAGACCGGATCAATAAATGTGGTCCTCTGGGATCAAAAAACAAGTATTATTCGCCAAGGGAAAATTGTACCGAACCAATACGTGAGAATATCGCATGGATATGCTAGGGCAGGGCTAAATGAGAGACCTGAACTCAATATCGGCAGAAGGGGAATGGTTAACGTTGTTTCTACAAGCGTTGATACCGCCAATTTTCCTGAAATCACCTTTTTCAATAAAATCAGAAATCTCCAGGAAGGAGACGTTTCAATAAATCTAATGGGAATGATAAGGCAGCTTTCCTCAATATCGGCTTTTAATAAGCGAGATGGCCGGCGCGGTCAAGTTATGAGGCTATTGTTCGATGATGGGACTGGTAGAATTAATATTGTTTTATGGGATGAGAAAGTAGATGCTGTGCGGGATCTCCATAAAAACGATTATGTTAAGTTAATTAATGGACGGGTTAAAAAGGGATTGAGAGATGTTTTAGAAATTCATATGGGAAAATATAGTGAAATCATTATTTTAAAAGAAACACCCAAAGATCTCAATATCCCACGCGTTTTTCTTACGAAAATAGGTGATATAAAACCAGTGATGACGAATGTTGATTTTTTGGGCAGAGTAACTCAGATCGGAAAAATTAGACAGTTTGCAAGGCCAACGGGGGAAGCTGGAACAGTTGGCGATTTACATTTACTGGATGAAACTGGATCTGTAAGACTGTCTCTGTGGGATAATGTGGCAACTCTTTTGGAGAAAGTTACTATTGGAGACGTTGTCCTCGTTGAGGGCGCCTACATTCGTGATGGGACCTATGGGATAAGTGTCAATCTAGGCAAAATGGGAGCGTTAATAGTTAATCCAGACATGATGGAAGCAGAGAAACTGCCTCTATCATCATGTGAATTAGCGAACATCGATCAATTAACGACAGGGCTAGGAAACTTTATCGTTCAAGGGTTTATAATTCAGGAACCTATTGTTAGAACAGTAACAACTAGAACTGGTCAGGAAATTGCCGTGGCCTCTTTTAGAATTAAAGACCAAACAGGAGAGATTCGGGTTTCCTTGTGGAGGGATTTAGCGGATAAAGTAGAAAATATATCCATAGATACAGAGGTAAGAATTAAGAATGCGTATGTTAGAATGGGCTATGATGGAACCCTAGAACTCTCATCGAACTCTATGACAGAAATCGAATTCGTACCCAAACCTGAAAATGAGTTGTTTTTTACAAAACTGAATAAGTCTTAATTTATAGAATAATAAACGCGCCGCTCTACGCAATCATTGGTGCGCATCCCATAGTTTT
>CP070659.1:1898053-1907493 GCA_020355125.1 Candidatus Bathyarchaeota archaeon | reverse complement strand
CAATTTGATTAGGTTTAATAATTATTGAATTTCCTGCTTTCAAAGAAATTGCTGTTCTAAGCCGATTAATATTTGTTGTAAAAATATCATCTCCACAGATCAAGCATCGCTTTGCGTTTCTTGTAACTTCAGCAAAACTCTTAAAGTCCTCTTCATGCAGTGGATCTTCAACATATATGAGATTATAGGTTTTTATTAAATCCAAAATGTAATCTAGTTGCTCACTCGTATTCCTTTTTTTTCCCTCTTTTTCATAAACATAGGACTGTGTTTTTTTGTTCCAAAATGAAGAAGCAGCAAGATCTAAACCAAGTTTTATCTCTACGCCAATTTCGTGAGAAACCTCTTCACACGCCTTAGCTAAAATATCCAATGCTTTATAATTACTAAGATTTGGTGCCCATGCGCCTTCGTCTCCTCTTCCACCTGTAAACGTTGGATCTGCTTTCTCTATCAAAGATCTAACTTTATGGTGGACATATATGTTAGTCCAAGCACCATCAATAAATGATGTAGCTCCTATCGGCAAAGCTAAAAACTCTTGGATATCTGGTGCGTTTTTACCTGCGTGTTTTCCTCCACCTATCACGTTCCCCAGAGGAATCGGTAACTGAATTACAGCTCTTCTCGATAAATGTTGAAATAAAAATAATCCTTTTGATGAAGCAGCTGCTTTCGCAACAGACAGGGAAATCGCCATTGCTATGTTTCCGCCTATCCTCGCAAAGTTCTCTGTGCCATCTATTTGACGTAGTAAACGATCAATTGCTGCTTGATCTTCTGAATTTAAACCTATTAATTTGGGCGCAACCGTATCCTCTACAAGCTTTATTGCCGTGTTAATACCTTCTTTAGGGTAAGGAGCCACCTCATGTATGCCTCTACTAGCTCCGTTTGGCGCAGTTGCTTGTCCAAAGCCTGCTAAAGTAAAAACATCAACTTCTATAGTCGGAGTGCCACGGCTATCGAAGATTTTTCTTACTTTAATACGTTCTATTTGTGTCGATTTAGACACTATGAATCTCCTAGTTATCTATTCTGCCTTCTTTTTTGGGCTTCTTCATGATATTTTAAAACTTCTTCAACGATATCAACGTTAGAAAGAATCATTCTGCGGCAACAATAACGCCTCACATCAAGCTCGTCTAAAACCTTTTTAGGGATCTCACCATTTTTTACTCTACGAGCAAATTTTTCCCATTTGTTGCTTATCAGAGCACCACATGAGAAACACCGAATAGGTATCATCATAATGTGAACACCTTATTGTTTCTATCTATAGGACTTTTGTTTTTTCCTTCGAGCCCCTGGTCCTCCCCATTTTTTCGGCTCTTTTCGGCGAGGGTCTCCTTTAATCATTGCTTCATCATAGTTCAAAAACTTCTTTTTATTCTTAGAGCTCCTAGACCATCTAACGATGGCGTGTGCTATAGCCATCCGGGATGCTTCAGCTTGGCCCATGAATCCTCCGCCTCGAACTGTAACATCAATATCTATGTCTTTCCAAACATCTTTAGAAAGCAATAACGGCTCCATAATTTTTCGACGAGATACCTCTGGAAGGAGAGTTTCCACTGGAACGTTATTTATTCTAACCCTTCCTTTTCCTTGTTTAATGGTTGCTTTTGCAATCGCAGTTTTTCTTTTTCCTACTCCTATGAATATGGATTTTTTACTACTTGGCATACTCTCACCTACAACTTGGTAGTTGTCTAGCTACGATGCCAGCGAATTTTCCTAGTATAATATATGGCACTTTAATAGCTAACAAAACAATTTTCATTATTCGATATCACCCAATAATCTTGATATTACTGCCTTTTGGATTTTGCTGGATTAGTTTCTGTAAAGTAAGACATGTTCCTCCAGCTTTTTCGATCTTCTTTTTAGCTATTTTCGAAAATGTGAAGGCAGCAATAGAAAGTTCATGCTCTAACTTTCCTGTTCCAAGAACTTTACCTGGAATTATAATGGTTTCCCCACCAATACTATGTCTATTTATACGGCTAATATTCACAGACACACGTCTATGTTTAGGTTTTTCTAGTTTGTCTGCAATCGCATCCCATATTTTTGCTCCAGTATCATTTGATGTTTTGCGAAGGGTTCTTATAGTTTTGATAAGTTGGAGATTCGTTGTTTTTGTGGTCATACCGTTTTCTCCTTTTTAAAACTTGAAACTTGGCTTATTATAGTGTCTAGTTTCGTGTTCAGTATCTTTACTGCTTCGATTACTATTCGTTCGGGGGTAAGGCTTCCAACCGATTCTATTTTAAATATATAAACCTGCTTATTGATTTGAATGCCTTCTGTAGGACAGGATTTTATGCATTCTTCACATAGGTCGCAAATGTCGCTATTTACTAGCACAATCTTCTTATTTTCTTTTTTCAAAATCTGTTTTGTACAAGATTTAATACATTTTTCACATAGGTCACATTTTTCTATGTCAATTCTGACCGTTGGAGAATGTCTATAAGTGCATGCTGAGACTGGTTGCCATTTAGCATGGGTGGTACCCCGCCCCAGTTTTGCGTATGCTTCTAAACGAACTTTCTGGCCGCTGGCTAACTTCAAGAGAGGAATATCGCCACTGTAGGGTACAATCTCTAAATCATCGGATTTTAATTCTTTAGAATAAACTGTTCGTGGCGAATCAGTGGTTTCAGCATCTAATGTGAAGGTTACACTACACTTATTACAGCCTAAATCGCTTTGACAACTGCAGATAGCTGGAAGAATATATGAGTCTAAGTCTGTTTTAAGAGGGATTAAGCCTAGTCGGTGTGCAAGAGTTTCGTCTTTCATAGGTGAAGAATTTTCAATTATTACTACGTCTTCTATCGCCATTGTTGGTACTTCGGCGATCATTATCCTCCTTAAGGCGTTAACAATTGGCGTTTCGACGCCCTTAATGAGGAAGCGAATATGATTAACATCCTTTTCTAAAATTTTAATTTCCATATTGACACCTATGATATCTTACACGCGTCTTCCTCTACGTCCGCCTGGCCGTCTGGTGCCATTATGGGGGATAGGTGTTATTTCCTCAATTCTTCCTATCCTGAAACCCGATCTTGCTAAAGCTCTAATTGCGGGTTGTGCTCCTGGACCAGGAGTTTTTAGTCCATGTCCGCCCGGAGCTCTTACTTTAATGTGAATTGCCGTTATGCCTTTGTCCCTAGCTATTTGTGCGGCATTATACGCGCTTTGCATTGCCGCGTAGGGTGATGATTCATATCTATCCGCCTTAACAAACATTCCACCAGAACATCTAGCAATCGTTTCTGCGCCGGTTATGTCAGTAATGTGGACTATTGTATTGTTGTAAGAAGAATAAATATTAACTATGCCCCATTTTTCTTTTTTCCTACTCATTTATCTTCTATTCCTTCAATTTAAGTTGATAATTCTTTCCTAATTGGATGATCGTTTCGTGAGATTGGGCTCGTTGAAGCAAAATCGATATGTTGTTCTTCGTCTGATGCTACAATGTAGCTTGGAGACGTTATTTTTCTACCCTTGATAGATATGTGTCCATGAACTATTAATTGGCGTGCTTGCTGAGGTTTTTTAGAAAAGCCTAGTTTAAAAACTAGAGTTTGGAACCTTCTTTCAAGGATATCTTCTATCGATAGATCTAAAATATGGTCGAGGGTAGCGTTTTTCGGGATTATTTTAAGAGAGGAAAGTTTTTTCAACAGAAGTTTTTCTATTCTTGCGCGCTCATCGGGAGCTTTCGCCAGCAATTCTCTAGCTAGTTTTCGATATTTTGTAAGCATCGAGTAATGGCGCCAGAGCTCCCTTTTATTCCTTAATCCATATTCTCCTAGAAGCTTTAACTCCGTATCCAATTGAGAACGAGAATACGGATATTTAGGGGTTTCATATTTTTTTCTTTGCCTCTTCGGATCTCCCATATTGAACCATCTTTTTATAGAGTATATTAACTAGATCGTAGCCTTCTTTTTCGAATTCTAACAACACGTTTACTTCGGCCAGTAGTTTTAGTTCTTTGGCCTCTAACTTTCAGTCCAAGAGAATGTCGTGTGCCTTTCCATGATCGAAGTTCTCTCATAGCGCCGATATCGGACATAGTGCGTAATGTAAGTTCGGAGCCTATGAAATGAAGATTTTTTCCAGTTTCCATATCTTTACGGCGGTTAAAAAGCCATTGAGGGATCCCGTATTTTTCAGGATCGTTTAACACATCTTCGATTTTCTGAAGCTCTGAATCAGTTAAATTGCCAATTCTCTTATCAGGTTGAAGGTTAGCTGTTTTTATTATAGCATTTGAGAAATGGATATTAACTCCCTTGATTTTTGTAAGCCCGTATTCTAGCCTCTTTGATCCTTCCAAATCCGTACCATAAAACCTTATTATATGGCGAAACTCTTCCGACAATAAAACCTTCCTTCTTATAGCCGCTTTCTAGTAGTCAAAAAATAATTTATGCTGTTTTTAAATGTTGTGTAAAATCGTGTTCGATTCATTTATTAACTTGTCTAGCTCAAAGCAATCTCGAGATGTCGAAAAAATAAAAAAATCTGGATAATTAATCTATTTCTGGTTCTTCGCCCGGTTTCAAGGGAGGTTCTGGAGTTGGTGGTCCACCTGTTTTTCCCGACGCTATTACGTCATCAATCCTCAAAATCATCATGGCTACTTCGCTAGCTGATTTGATAACTTGTTCTTTCACGGATAATGGTTCATATACGTTTGACTTCGTCATGTTGCTAACCATTCCTTCTAATACGTTGACTCCTGCCCAGATTTCTCCCTTTTCATGACGCGACCTCAATTCAACTAATATGTCTATTGGATCCAATCCAGTATTTTCTGCTAACGTTATTGGAATAACTTCTAAGGATTCCGCAAAGCTTAGCGCCGCTAACTGCTCTTTTCCAGACAGGTGTTCAGCCCATCTTCTCAATCGAGACGATATTTCAGCTTCTGGAGCGCCGCCTCCAGCAACAACATACGGGGTTTCAACTACATCACGAACGACACTAATCGCATCATGTATTGATCGTTCGGCTTCATCAACGACTTTTTCCGTTCCACCTCTAATTAATAAATTGACTGATTTTGGATTGTTACATCCTTCTATGAATATCCATTTGTCTTCTCCTACTGTCCGTTCCTCTACAAGTTTCGCGTTGCCTAAATCATTCGCCGTTAGATCTTCTATATTGACAACGATTTTGGCTCCAGTAGCCTTTGATACTTTTTCTACATTTGATTGGGTGGCTCTTCTCACCGCTAAAATTCCTTTTTTCGCTAGGAAATGTTGAGCTATATCATCAATGCCTTTTTGGCAAATCAATACATTTGCTCCTACCGATACAATCTTCTCAACCATGGTTTGTAGCATGCGTTCTTCTTCGTCGAGGAATGCTTGCATTTCTTCAGGTTTTTCAATATTTATCTTTGCATTGAACTCAGTCTTCTCTATTTCTAAAGGGGTATTAAGCAGAGCTATCTGTGCATCATCAATTTTTTTTGGCATGCCTGGATGAACGACTTCTTTATCAAGAATAATGCCTTCAATAAGTTTTGTATTGACCATAGATTCTCCTGCTTTCCTGTCTACCTTTATGTCATCGATATCAGCCTTGTAATTCTTCCCGATTTTTTTCGCTATCTTAAGAACTGCGTCAACGGCTACATTAGCTAAGTATTCCTTATTTTCAGAAACTAGTTTACTCGCCATAGCAGTCGTGGCAATTTTTTTCAGCATATCTCTATCAATTGATGAAACCTCTATTCCTATGTCCTTTAAAAAGTCCAACGCTTTTTCACTGGCTTCTCGATAACCATCTACAATAATGGTCGGATGCATGTTTTGGTTTAAGAGGTCTTCTGCCTTCTCGAGTAGTTTCCCAGCAAATACTGCTACCGAAGTAGTTCCATCCCCTACTTCGTTATCCGTAGTTTTAGATATTTCAACCATCATCTTTGCAGCTGGGTGTTGGATATCCATCTCTTTAAGGACTGTTGCTCCATCGCTAGTTATAGTAATATCGCCTAAACTGTCTACAAGCATCTTATCCATACCTTTGGGACCTAATGAAGTTTTTATAGTTTCGGCGACTACTTTAGCGGCCATGATGTTAGCTCGTTGGGCTTCCTTTCCCCTTGATCTACTTGTGCCTTCCCTTAATATTAGGACTGGTTGTCCGCTGATAGTAGCTGGTATAGCTTGAGCCATATTAAGCACCTCATATTAAGATATGAGGAAAAAGGGCTTTTTATTTAAACTTAACGTTTATTCTTTTTTCACAACTTAAAAGTAATAAAGAAAGAAAAAGTAAACTAGTAATAAGCGCGCGTGCACCTTTAATCCTGAGGCCAAACATATGCAAAAATTCGATCT
The DNA here is from genome assembly GCA_020355125.1 of Candidatus Bathyarchaeota archaeon. Classification (GTDB taxonomy): domain Archaea; phylum Thermoproteota; class Bathyarchaeia; order RBG-16-48-13. Next base: position 1,901,116 of record CP070659.1, on the reverse strand, counting down.
TGCTTCAATAGAAGCGGAGTTGAAGGGAAAAACGCTTGTTGTGTATTGGTATTTCTTTCGTCGAGGAGACGCCACTATTGGAGTTCGTGAAGTTCAAAGAGCATTTAAATTCAGTAGCCCGAGTGTAGCTTCATATCATATGGAAAAGTTGAGACGATTAGGCCTAATCCAAAAAAACAATATAGGCGAATACTTTCTCGTTCAAGAAGTTAAGGTAGGCTTTCTTAGATTTTTCGTCAAAATTGGTAAAATTATGTTGCCTCGCCACCTCTTCTATGCTGCTTTGTTTACCACTATGGTCCTCACATATGTCCTGATTTATCCTCAATCTTTATCAAGTTTTCATAATTTAGCGGCTCTTATGTTTGGAATTATAGCCTGCCTCATTCTTTGGTATGAAACTATTAAGATCTATCAAGAAGCGCCATTCTAAAAGTAGAACAACCTGTTCTAAGACATGGTTATATATTTATCTAAATGATAAAATACATGTGACTAATAATTGGAAACAAAATTGATAATCTATTGTGGAATTGCCATCTTTTTAGGCATTTTTTTCGTCTCGATTCCCATTTTACCTTTAGTAGCTCAGCACTATAATCTCAACGAAATACGTTCAGAAATTCTAACAAAAGAAACAGAAAATAGCGGATTAAACAATATTACGAGTTTCTACGCCGATTCTCTATATGTCTATCTAGGTCTGATCCTCTTTTTCGGCGGAATAGTTGGCATTGTTACTTTCTATGCTGCTAATAAGTATTTTTAGTATGTTTTGCACACTAGCGCGAGCGCTATGAAGCTCTGACATTTTTCGCCTGCTAGAGGATCGCATTTCACACTCCTAGTTACTCTTGATTTGTAAAGTGTGGCCTTACAAATATCGATTATAATATACTCAACACAATTAAGTTATTTATTTATGGAAAAAATATATTTTAATTGAGGCTACCTTTTGGAAGTTTTAAAGAAAATTGAAATAGGTAACCTAATTTCATCTAAAGTTGTGGCTTCGCCTACAAGCACCATATCTAAAATTGTGGGGCTTTTAAGAGATCATAATATCTACGAAATTTTTCTCGAATATGATGGTAAAATCGGCGTGGTAACAACACGTGATATACTTAAAGTATCAAATATTACAAGCGAAAAAGCCACTTCCCTCGCATTTTTTGTTCCCAAACTCTATACTAATAGCACCATTGGCGAATCCGCGCGACTAATGATGGATTACCGAATAAGAGCTCTACCCGTGCTTGAAGATAATAAGTTTATTGGGGTAATCCATGCTACATCCATCATTAATTCGATAAGAAGAAATATTTTTTCTAATATCAAAGCCAAAAACATTATGGTTAGTAACCCTACAACAATAAATCGTAAACATCTAACGTCCAAAGCGCGACGATTAATGATTCGAAGAAAAATTGATCATCTTCCAGTGTTAGATGGAAATAAATTAAGTGGAATCCTTATATCGAATCACATTGTCTTTAACATGCTTCAGGCGACCGAGACAATAGAGAGGAGTGTAATCATTTCTGAAGCGCGAAAAAAATTAGAGTTACCTGTAATGCATATAATGGATTCTACTCCTTTAACCTGTAACTTAGACGATAACCTATCGTTGATATTAGATAATATGTTCGAACAGAAAACCACATATTCTCTAATTACCTTATGGGACGAGCTTCAAGGTATAATTACATATCGAGATTATATGAAGCTAATCGCTGATCAATTGCAAAAAAGCGATGTTCCAATCTATATTGTTGGGTTACCAGAAGATCCCTTTCAAGCAGAGATTGTTAAAAATAAATTTATGAGGACGATTGAATTTTTAAAGAAAAGGTTTCCATTTATTGAAGAAGCAAACTCCGTCATAAAGACATTTTCTAAAGGAAGGAAAGAAAGAAGAAGATATGAAGTTAATGTTTCAATCGTAACCCCTAAAAAAACCTTCTCGTATTCAGAAAGAGGATGGGACCTACCAAAAGTTTTCGATGCAATTTCTGAAAAATTAAAAAACACCCTTTTACAGAAACGAGTAAAAAGAAAATAAACATTCCGTAACAACATAAAAATTTGAAAAGGACGAAGGAAGCATATTGAGAACATTCGTTGAACGGTTTGAAAACCGTCTTAAAGAAAAAAACAGTATCCTCTGCGTAGGGTTGGATCCAGCGTTACCGGAACAAAGAGATCAGAATACTATCCCTGTACAATATGTAGATAAAGGATGCGATAGCGATCTTCGATTGAATTTTTGTTTGGATCTGCTTGATTTAGTCGCTGATTTTTGTGTTGCCGCAAAACCTAACGAGCAATATTTACGTGGATTTACGTCTAAACAACATCAAAAACTAGCTGACTCGATACGAGATCATGGTCTAATTTCTATATATGACTGTAAATTGGGCGACATTGGAGGTAGTGTTAAATCAGCACTTTTTCATTATCATAAATGGGGTTATGATGCAATAACGCTAAACCCTCTTCCAGGAAACCTACAGCAAGTTACTGAAGCAGCGCATAATTATCAGCCACAAATCGGTATTATTGCGTTAGCTTTGATGTCGAATCCAGAAGCAAAAAAATTTTTTATAACCGCAAAAATTAATCGAATGTCTTTATACCAGAAAATTGCAGAAGATGTAGGAACATTCAATGCTGATGGTTGTGTTGTAGGAGTAGCTAATCATATAACGGAAAATCATATTCGACGTATTAGAAAGATAATAGGTGCTGATAAATTACTCCTGATACCAGGAGTTGGCGTACAAGGTGGGGATCCATTAAAAGCAATTAACGGTGGGGGACAAAATATTGTCATCAATGTGGGGCGAGATCTAATTTATTCAAATAACCCTCGTAGTACGGCTGAAAAATACTGCAGTATGTTCAATGCTTCTCGAACCATAAAGGGGTCTGCATAATTTAGTTCACGAAGATAGGTCTTTGCGACACCATTGTGGGTAATGATAGTTTCATAAATGGTTTTTTGATCGTCTTCCTTCTTATTTCATCAATTAATGTGTTTATCGGCAGAGTTTTTATTTCGTT
>CP070659.1:1883054-1897953 GCA_020355125.1 Candidatus Bathyarchaeota archaeon | reverse complement strand
AGGATGTACGAGGAAGGAGCAGAGTTTTTAGAGAAGACTCATTTCGGAGATAGAAAAGTGGTGATATTTATCTCATCGCTGATGCCGAGAGACGTGGTTATCAAGAAATACATTGATGTAATTATTCAAAAGAACCCAAAGCTAAAACCACTTGCAGTTGAAGTACTTGGGGGAAGAATGAAAATATTTGGAAGAACCATCACAGACAAGGTTGATATCGAAAAATCCAATGCATGGGCAAGAAAAATCGCAGAGCAATTACAAGCTATCTAGCTACGCGCGCGCATACTGGTTAATGGATTTTTAATATAGAAGTGTTCTTCTGACATTTTTAATACTAGTGCCGTGAATATTGTGTAACTGTGCAATTGTTAAACTATTAAATAACGCGAGGTTGGAGGATTAAAAATTGAGTAAAAAATCTTCAAAAGATCAAGAAGGGTATTTACATATAGTTCGTCTTAAGAAGAATCTAAACAGACTAGGATTTGTAGCGACCTTTTCATCAAAAAATGGGACCCCTGTGTTAATTATTCGCAAAAAGTCCAACCAAAAATCTACACCTTTCTATTAACGTGAAGGAGAGTGAATAAAGTTTGGTTACCTATAGGAGATCAAGGATTGAGTTATTAGTAGACGTGTTGAGAGCTATCTATAAGGGGCGGAGATCGCCATCTCGTGTAGTTTATGCTGCTAGACTTTCTTACGATCGTGTTGTGAAATACATTACGTTTTTAGAGGAGCAAGGCTTGGTTCAAAGGCTTGAGGGTCAGAAGAAAAGATATCAGATAACAGGCAGAGGTGCTGATGTCATAAAATATTTTGACGAGATCGAAACCAATCTCTTCTATAAAAAACCAGTGGTCTCCAAGATAAAAATCAATTTTTTACAGTAATTATTCAGAAACCCTAGCTAAAATACGTGCATTAATTCCTTTTTTCATATTTAAAGAAGGAATAAGAGATTTCTCTTTCTTGTCTGCAAACTTTTAGTTGGTTTACTCTATTTTTTTTAAAAACACATTCCAATTGTCAAAAGGTGATACGAAATTCACGTCTCTATTGAGCGTCCTCGCGTTTATCGGTAAAATATCATTGAATAATGAGATGCATTATTAGCCATGAATACTTTCCCATCCTTCCTTTACAAGTAAGGGTATTAACATTAGAGCCATTAAAGGATCAGCCCACCACCAACCAAAGACACTGTTCAATCCTAAACCAATTAACACTACAACGTCTTGCAAATCACAGATTAAACTCTCATAAGCTTCTGCTCGTAACGCTCGAGAACCTAATTGCACGGCTAGTTTTGACTTATAAACAAAGAGTATGGTCATGATCACCGCACTTGAAATGGTGAGCAAGATTCCACTCAGACTTTCTTGGGGACGAGCAAGCCAACCTAAGAAAGTCGCTGAAGACTGAAATATAATAAATGCTGCAAGGATGAAAAACGTAATGCCAATCACCCGTATCGCCTTTTTCTCAACAACTTTATCCTCATCTTCTCGCTCTTTCCAGAAACGCCACAACAACATAGTTCCAGCAAAAATTTCAATAACACTATCCAATCCATATGCTAAGAGCGCTACACTCGTAACAGTAAGAGCCGACCACAATGCCACTACAGCTTCAAATACATTCCACACTGCACCAATTCCGATGAGGAATAACGCTCTTTGACGTAAAGATTGAATATTCAAAACAAATCACGGGCCCAAACGAAACAAAGCAGAATAAACTATTTGTTTTTATCCATATTTTAAATGTTAGCTAGCTAGCTCACAAAAAGATTCGTAATAAGTGCGCACGCTATCTTTAGCAAAAACCGTGTTTGTTGTCTTTTTCAATAAGCGTTCTTTAAAAGCGCTTAGCGCGCGTTAATATTTATATTTTAATAATTTAAGATGAGAACCTTGGAGAGATATTGTGTGTATACCATTGAGCGTAAATATGAAAAGCCCGAATTTGCAGAATTCCCTGAGAGCGAATATCAAAAAAGACAACGAATAGCTCAGAAATATTTGGTTGAAAAGAATATTGATGGGCTTCTATTAACTCAAAAAGAAAATGTTGAATACTTTTCAGGTTATATGACAACCCACTGGGGAGCAAAAGGCTTTTCTGTGGGCGCTCTTGTAATGCCGAGTTCAGGAGACCCTGTTCTTATCGTTCCTGATTTTTTACGGTATACTGCGGAAAAAACCTCTTGGATAAAAGACATCAGAGGCCTCAGAGACGCTCACACTACACCTAGGCAGTTTTCAAATGTCGTAATTGATTCAATAAACGAGAAGGGATTAGCAAAGGGAAGGATTGGTATCGAAATTGGACGTCATGTTACAGTTCAAATGCCTCTTATAGATTTCGATAATGTCCGATCTCACCTTAAAGAAACTGATTTCATGGATGGTTCAGAGATAATTTGGAAAACTCGAGTAATCAAATCCCCTCTAGAAATAGTAAGAATAAAAAAAGCTTGCTCGATTACTGTAAAAGCGTATGAAAAACTGTTTGAATTGGTCAAGCCCGGAATGACGGAAACGGACATTTCTAGAATATTCAGTCAGACGATTATTGAAAATGGAGGAGACATAGGATTAATCAATATTCGTGCGGGACCAGAAAGATATCCAATGGCCGATACAATTCAATACCAAAGAAAAATAAGAAAGGGCGATATGCTGATCGTTGATGCAGGAGGCGCTTATGGAAGATATAAATGTGATATCTGTCGAGTGGGAATTGTTGGAAACCCTTCTACAAAACACAAAATGTTGTATGAAACGTGTAGGAAAGCTCAGGAAGCGGCCCTTCATGCTATTGAACCTGGAATAAAAGTGGAAGAAATCTTTGATGCTTCAATGAGGATCATAAATAAATCAGATATCAAATTGCCTGTATTAGATTTAATAGGTCACGGTATAGGATTGGATACGCAAGAACCACCCGTTATCTGTGCCGGATCCTCTGAGCTAATCGAGTCAGGAATGATCCTATGTATAGAACCTTGGATCTATGATTGGTATGGTCTTGGAGTATTTGCTATCGAAGACCAAATTCTTGTTACCCAAAAGGGCTATGAGACATTAGCTGCCGTAGAAAAAGAAAGGTTATGGATTATAGATGGCTAACTCTCCGATTTATAAACAAGTTTAGAAAAGATTTAACAACAAGTGCTAGGAAATATCTACCCCATATTTTTAATTCGTTCATTAACCACATCAAACTCTAAAGGGAAATCAGGCCCAGAATTTTCAACTTTTATAGAGGCAGCAGCTGAAGCAAAGAGAGCTGATTCAAAGAGGCTGGCCCCATTAAGATATCGAGTAATAAAAGCTCCAGCATACGTGTCTCCTGCCCCAGTTGGGTCTTTAGCTACAGTTTTGTAAGCGGGTATGTTGAGGAAACCTTTTTCTCTACAGATTATTGATCCTCTTTCAGCTAATGTTACTATACAAATCTTTACGCCCCATTCGAGGAGAATTTTTGTAGAAATATATGGATCTTCAACTCCCGTTAGAATCTTTGACTCTTCCTCATTGGGTTTAACAAAATCTACTAATTTAATTATTGATTTGGCTTTGCATTGATTGCTCACTTTTATGATTCTACCAGTTTTACTAATCTTCCTTATAATGCCCTGAGGATCAAGAAAAATCTCGGCATTACTTTTTCTTCTTAAAAATTCAATAAATTCTAGATCGATTTCTTGTAAAATTGGGCCAAGTAAAATGATTTTTGAATCAAGGCAGTCTCTTGGCACATCTTCAGGAAAAATTTTATCTGCAACACCAAGAACATCCAGAGTTCGATTTCCTTTTCGATCATAAACCAATCTAAAACCACCTGTCTCATTAGAAATTTTAATGGCAGGCAGTTCAATACCATATTTAGACATAGCTGTTATGAATTTTTCTTTATGATCTTCTCCAATACATCCAATTAAAGCAACCTTTTCGAGGCCAAGTTTTTTAGCTGCTAAACAAGCGTTAGTGCTACATCCTGAGAGAATTCTAACCTGTGCTTGTGAATAAGGAGTCGTTATTTCATCATAAACTGGATTGCCAAAAGCAACTAGATCATAACCCATTCAATTACCTCCCGTTTTCTTCCACGTATATGCAAGCCGTTGTACAACTGTAACGCTAGATAATAATCCAACTAAAATGATAGAATATTGTAGAATATTTGAGAATAAGGGGATCAAAAATGATGCTCCAATAATAATTATTAGCTTTTCCTGCCTCTCCGCAATTCCCACAGTACAACTCTTTAATCCTCCAATAGATTCCGCCTTAGCTCTAGTGAAACTCGCCATTATCATGCTAAAGAGAGAAAACATTCCCCAAGTCCACTCAGTATATTGACCTAAAATAATTCCAAAAATAATGAAGAACTCAGCGTATCTATCAATAACATGATCAAAAGTAGCGCCAAACCGAGTAACTCTATTACTGGCTCTAGCAATAGCCCCATCCAACATGTCTAATATACCCACTAGAACAATTATTAAAGCCCCTTCAAAAGGTCGTCCAATAACATATGCATAGCTTGACAATAAACTAGTAAAAAGGCTCAGAAGAGAAATCATGTTAGGAGAAATAGCAGTTTTAGATAACACTCTCCCAATCGGAGCTATTATTTTCTGATATTTCTCTCTTAACTTGCCTAACATTTTGGATTACACCAAATATATATCGTGAAAGTAGTTAGCCAACCCTCTAAGAATAGATTTTGAGTTGGGTGTTTCTAATCTATTCCATTGCTTTCTTTTCCCATAAAGCGCTCTTTAAAAAACTTTTCCCAATCAAATTTGAATATCACAACAATAACTATCAATAACACAATAACTATAATAGCTGCACCAAGCCATCCACCTTCGCCAAAAATAATTTTTACAAACTCGAAGGAAACTCTACCTGAATACGCGATGATGAATGACATGAGAATTTTCCCAAGAAAGCATGAGATTAAAGCCTTAGTTAAACTGAAACGAGCTATCCCTAAAGGTATGAAAAGCAGGTCATCAGGTAAAGGTGTTAAAGCAAAAAGAAAGATAGCGATTTGTCCGTATTGGCTGAAGACCTTCAACATAAAATCCATCTTCCTTTTCATATCTTCGCTAATTATAGCTCTCCCGTAATATCCAATGATGTACCCTGAAAGTTCGCCAAGAGCAGAGCCTAATCCGCTAGAGATTGAGAGTAAAATGGGATCTAAAGAAGACCCTAGGGCATAAAGAACCAGAGTATAGGGTATAGGAAATATTATTGACATAGCGCTTATCAGGCTAATTAAGAATACACCTACATATCCAAATTGAATTAAATAATTCAGCCAATCCAGAGCTCATCACATCCATTATATATTGCCTAACTTCTAGAGATCCAAGAATATTTACTTTTTTATCGCAACGCGCGCGCTAAGCAAACATGCGTTGAAACATATTTTATATATGAATTATGACTTAATTTTGTGAAGACAATGTCAAAAAAAAGCTTATTATCTTGGTTTGAAAAACGTCGAAGATCAATAACCTTAAACCTAGCGCAAAGCCTGATTACAAAAGTCATAGAAACAGTAACGGAATTAGAAAAGGCTCTTCAATCTTTATCCCAAGGAATAGCGAAGGAAGCAGAAAAAAATATTCAGCGATTATTCTTGACAGAAGTTGAAATCGATAATCTTCGAAGATCGGTTTTTGCTGAGTTAACTAAGGGAACTCTTCCTATCAAATATCGTGAAGACTTAAAAGCCATTATTAGTCGTTTGGATAGACTAGCTGATTTTGTGAAAGATGCCGCTAGAAGTATCAAGATTATACTCGAAGCCAACTATAATGTTCCTCACGAATTTATAGATATTTTTTATAGAATGGCTAAAACATTAGTTGTTTGTACGAATTTTGTACGAAAAAGCATAGAGACACTTGGTGTTGATCCGTCGCAAGCAATTCAGTTAGCTGATAAAGTAGATGAATCAGAAAACCAGATTGATAATGATCATCTTAGGATAAAAATCTCCTTTCTTAAAAATCCTGAAAAGGTGGCTGCCCCCACATTTCTGGTTTTATATGATCTTGCAGACGCCATAGAACATGCTGCAGACATGTGTGCAGATACAGCGGATTTCATTAGAGTTCTTGCAGCTGGAGAGACCTAGCTTGTCATGTGTATAAATATGAAGCTAGCTAGCTTTAGTTACATGTGGTATTGGATGTGAATATTTAGGAAGGTCGATGTGAACTCAAGTTTAAGAGGGAGAAGAGTGTTATTTGTAAAACGAGGATATCTGTTACTTCTTGTTGGAATCTTAATAGGGTTTATAGCTTTTTCTGCGATTTCTATGATATACTCGATTAATATTTTGCCAGATGGAGGGGGTGGTATGCCTGAAATCATTGAATTTGATTTCCTCCTCACGAGTGAAAAACAGAGTTGGATTGAAGAGGTTACTCCTAAGTTTGAAGAGTGGTTTGAAGAAAGATTTAAAATGCGTGTGAATGTCAGACTGACAGTAACAGGTACTCATGACTCTTTGAATAAAATTCTACTAGGAACGAAGCCTACAGTATGGAGCCCTGCTTCTAGTATATGGATTCCATATATGAATTTCAGGTGGCGGGAAATGAAAAATGTTAATGCTGATATTGCAATTGATTGGACTCCTCTTGTTCTTTCTCCAATCGTCTTGGCGAGTTGGGGATCTTATCTGGAACAATATAATATCTCTGGATTTATGGATCTGTATCATCTAGCGCAGAATGGGGTTGACTTTAAATATGGGCATCCTGATCCCGATTTCAGTAACGGAGGTACGATGACGGTTATATTAGAATTCGCTGAAGCCGCGGGTAAAAAACCTGAGGATCTAACAGTTGACGATTTAACCAATGAAACAGTTATTGAAATTGTTAAAACTATTGAGTCTCATGCTATATACTATGGGAAAAGCACTGGCTTCTTAGGCTCGTGGGCAGCTGAGAATGGGCCAGATGCGATTCAGCTTTTTGGAATATATGAAAACGTAGTAATGGATAACTCTCTAAAAGCACTTACAAAATGGAATGATCCCTTGGTTGCGATATATCCTGAAATGGGTACTCTAATCGCGGATCACCCTTTCGTAATTTTGAACGGAACCTGGATAAATAGTTGGCAGAGATTTGCGGCTGGGCAATATCTTTTCTTTCTGCTTGAGCCTGAAAACCAAGAATTAGCTGAAAAGCATGGCTTCAGACCTGCAATTGCTAGCGTACCTTTAGATCAAACGTTATTTGATCCTTCAAATGGGGTTCAATACGAAATAAGTGTCCCTATATTGAAGCCTCTCGAAGGTAAAGTAATGGAAGCAATATTTTCAGCTTGGGTAGCAGTAAAGAACACTGGGATTTAGAAGTGGTGGAATGTTACTGAAGCCTAAAAAACCAGTATCTTCATCTAAGCTTGTTGTATGGATTACTCTTATTGGATTCATCGTTTTGGTCCTATTACCTACTTTTTACTTAATTTCCTATGTCTTTCTAGAATGGGATGAAGTCAGATTTGAAGTATTCGAAAATCCTATTATTGGAGATGAAAACTGGAAACAAATGCTCAAAGTGCTATTTTTTTCTTTTAGGCTATCATTTTCCACTGTCATCTTTGACCTAATTTTTGGTATACCTCTCGCCTATATCCTTGCAAGAAAGAATTTTCCTGGTAAAAGTCTCTTGGAGGATATTGTAACTCTTCCTCTGGTTATGCCTACTTCAGGGTTTGGTTTCGCAACACTGATTACGTGGACGACTGTAGCGGGGTTAGGCGGAGTCTTAGGCCTTAATTCAGGGCTGATTCCCTTAGATGCCTTTATTCCTCTCGTAAATGTTCCCTTCATAGTTTTCATTGTTCATGTTACTCTGACATTTCCTTATATTGTTCGAACTCTTGCAACTAAGTTCCGATCGATAGATATTACATACGAAGTAGCTTCAAGAACTCTTGGAGCTAATCCATTAACCACGTTCAGAAAAATATTATTTCCCTTATCTATTCCAGGTATTTTTTCGGGATCTGTTTTAGCATTTGCACGATCCCTTGGAGAAACTGGTGCAACTATAATTGTAGCTGGCGTAAGTTCAACGGCATCCATAGCAATCGTTCGATGGACCTCGGAATTCAAGTTGGCAACTGCTTCTTTCATGGGGAGTCTTTTAGTGATAATTGCTTGGATCATTATACTTCCCGTTGAGTTGTATCTGGGCCAAGGAAAACGTTCGTTAAATGTCCCTTTTGTCGTTCCTATTTCCTTAACAAATAGGATCTTGAAGTTTGAAAACTATGTTTCAAAGAAATTATCCCGGCTAAAGGATTTGGTGCCATTATTTATTGTAGCGGTAACTGTTATAGTTCCAATATTAGCCATATTAAATTCAGTGATCCTTTATTGGTCTGCAGATCCCTATACAGGTAAAATAGAGGGAGGAGTTTGGAATCAGCTATTTGGTCCATCCCAGTATTTTAATATACTTCTTCGAGCAACATTGACCTCTATTATAGTCGCTCTTGTTTCAACCTTTATAGCTTTATGCATTTCAATTCCCTTGGTTTTTATCATAGAAAGAAAGTGGTATGGACCCCCTATTAGATCAATATTAAAAATACCATTGATAATTCCAACGTCTTCATTGGGCTTATCTGTCCTTCTTCTATGGGTGTCTCAAGGTTTCAACTTAATAGGCTCTGGAATATGGTTAATTATTCTTACCCACATTGTCTTCGCAGTACCAGTCATTGTTGAGTCAATGATTGCGGCATACGAGGGATCAGATATCTCTATGTATGAAGATTCAGCACGCACATTAGGAGCAACAGCATATAATGCTATTGAAACCGTTTCTCTTCCTTTGATTAAAGGAGGAATTATAACAGGATTTATCCTCGCCTTTACACGTTCCCTGGGAGAAACCGGCGCAACCTTCATAGTTATGGGTAGAGACATAACTGTTCCGGCACTAGTAGTCAACATGGTTGAAGCCTTAGCAATTCCGGCTGCTCTATTCACCTCAACCTATTTGATAATCTTATCTATGTTCCTACTCGTAATAATTAGAATCACTACGAGAGGACCGTGAAATTTTATGCCATTAATCAAACTAGTAAACATAACAAAAAGATTTGGGAAAATCACTGCGCTTAATGATATTAATTTGTCAGTAGAAAACGGTGAATATATATGTATACTTGGACCAACTGGGGCGGGCAAAACAACTCTCCTAAGAATTATCGCAGGTTTACTTGAATTAGATGAAGGGGAAGTATATATAGAAGGACAACTGGTAAATGATGTCCCTCCCGAAGATCGAAATACCGTCTATATGTTCCAACAGTTTGCACTTTTTCCTCACATGGATGTTTGGCAAAACGTTTCTTACACCCCATCTATAAAGGACTGGGATAACGATAAAATCAATTACGTAACTTCAGAGATATTAGAGATGGTAAGGCTGGCAGAAAGAAGAGACGCTTATCCAAAAGAGTTAAGTGGTGGCATGCAGCAACGAGTTGCCTTAGCAAGAGGAATCGCATCAGGAGCCAGGATCTTATTATTGGATGAGCCATTTGGCGCTCTCGATGCGAGGCTTAGGGTTAACCTTCGGAGTCAACTAAGAGCCTTAGTAAAAAGCCAAAAACTTACAACAATCCACGTTACCCATGATCAAGAAGAGGCTCTCATGACTGCAGATAGGGTAGTAGTACTGAGAAACGGTAGAATAGAACAAATCGGAGATCCTAATCAAATCTATTCTAAGCCGCGATCTATATTTATAGCAAACTTTGTTGGAGGCGCCAATTTCATCGAAGGAAATGTTAAAAAAGTAGATGATGAAGGAAGTTTGATTGAATTTCGAGACGACTTTCAGTTACGAGTTTCTACTCCTTCTACAAACGTTGGAGAAAAAGTAGTTGTAACGGTGAGGCATGAAGATACATTGATTCGTACTCATCCAGTTATTGGATCAAACAATTTTTCCTGTCACATTGAATCAAGGATATTCATTGGAGACTCGATGGTATATGTACTAAAGCTTGAAAATGGTATCACGAAGTCCTCTAAAGGTTTACTATCTGATAATTATGTTATCCATAATATAGGAAAACAGAGAATATTTTCCTTTCAACCAGGAAAGTGCTTAATTTTCTCATATCCACAAACGGGCTTACTCCAAGAAATCGAGGCGGTTTAATTGCCTAACGTTGAGTTGATAAAGATTACGAAAAGATATGATAACGTTGTGGCAAACGATAATATTAACCTCGCTATTAAGGATGGAGAATATGTCTCCGTTATAGGCCCGAGTGGATGTGGAAAAACCACTCTCATCAAAAATATTGCTGGCATTATTAAGCCAGATTCAGGTGATATCTTCATAGATGGTAAACGTGTTAATGATCAACCCATTGAGGATAGAGGAATAGGATATGTTTTCCAGAATATAGCGCTATTCCCGCATATGAACATATGGGACAATGTTACCTATGGGCCAAAAGTAAAGGGATGGTCTCAGAAAGAATCAACGCCTCTAGTTAAGGAGATGCTGGACATGATTCAACTTAGTACTAGAGTAGAAGCCTATCCCTCTGAATTGAGTGGTGGTATGCAACAAAAAACAGCAGTTGCACGGGCGCTGACTTCTAGAGCTGAACTTCTCCTCCTAGATGAGCCATTAGGAGCACTGGATGTAAAGGTACGAGCTAAGTTACGCTATGAATTGAGACGGCTCGTTAAAGATTTGCATTTGACCGCACTTCATGTAACCCATGATCAAGAAGAAGCTATGTCCATTTCAGACCGCGTTATTGTTATGAGAAAAGGCAAAATCGTAGAAATCGGTACTCCTTTCGACCTTTATATTCATCCAAAGAACATTTTTACAGCAAACTTTGTTGGTGAAGCAAATTTTCTCGAAGGTACCATTGCTCATATATTAGAAGAGGGCTCCATTGTTGACCTAAAAAATGGATTACGACTAAGAGTAACTATTAAAAATCATAAAATTGATGATCATGTAGTAATTGTTTTTAGACCTGAATTCGGAGTAATCAGAGATAAAGATGATAATAAAACGTTTAATAGATTATCGGGTAATGTGATTGAAATATTGTATTCAGGAAACATTGTACGTTATAAAGTGAAATTAGTTAATAATGCTACAATCGTTTTTACAATTTCTTTAAGTATTCAGGATCCTAAACTCAGTGTTGGCGATAATTTATCAATATATGTTCCCCCAGAGCACATTTTAACGTATCCTTACCCAAAAGGGGGATTAAGTAAAGAATTATCTCTAGAATGATGAGGCTTCACTCAGTTCTGAGAGCAAGCCACGAATACAGAATCTAACTGGACTCGAGAAATAGATACATATAAGTTGGTAGCACCCATGTGACTCATGAAAAACTTATTAGGATAATTTCAAATTATGGCTAATCAATAAAGCCTTTGCAAAGGTTGTGAAGTAAATTGGTTTATGAATTACCAGTTGAAAAGCTGAGAAACAGATTCGATCCGACTTTGATGAGTTGTGCAACCACCCAAGAATTGACCCCTCTTGAGGGCATTATAGGTCAGGAGAGAGCGGTTAAAGCCTTAAGATTTGGCTTAGATATCAAAAAACGGGGATTTAATATCTATGTAGCAGGTGTTCCGGGAACCGGAAGAACAACAGCGGTGAAAGATTTTTTAGAAGAGATAGCAAAAACAAAACCAGTGCCCTCAGATTGGTGTTATGTAAACAATTTCAATAATTCGTACGAGCCTAAAGCTATAGAATTACCGCCAGGAAAAGGGAAAGAGCTTCAAAAGGATCTGAAAGACTTTATTGACGAAGTTCGGAGAGAGCTTCCGAAAGCGTTTGAGAGCGAAGAATATGCTGTTAAAAGAGAGGAAACCATTAAATCTATCGAAGAAAACAGAAGAAAACTATTCACCCAACTCAATAGAAGGGCTAACGAAGAAGGTTTCATTTTTCAAAACACTCCTATGGGTCTGTTTATAATCCCGTTGAAGAATGGAAGACCCATGAGTAACGAAGAAATCATAGCTTTGAGTCCACAAATGAAGGAGGAAATTGAGAACAGAAGAAAAGATTTGGAATCCGAACTACGAAGCGCCATGCGAAAAGTAAGAGGTTTAGAAAAAAACATAAATGTTGAGATACAAAAACTCAATCGGGAAGTCGCCCTTTACACTATTGGCCACCTTGTTTCTGACCTGACTGAGAAATATAAAGACAATTCTGGAGTATCAACCTACATACAGGATGTCCAAGAGGATATTTTAGATAATCTTACATCGTTTCTTCAAGATCCTAAAGCGCCCCCTCAGCTTGCTTTCCCAGCTCCGTGGTTAAAGGAGATTCCCTTCAGAAAGTATCAAGTGAATGTAGTCGTTGACAATTCAGGCCTAAAAGGGGCTCCCGTAGTAATGGAGCTTAACCCCACCTATCATGGCCTCTTTGGAAGAATAGAGAAAGAAGCACAATTTGGGGCATTAACAACCGACTTTACCATGATCCGTGCGGGATCCATGCATAAAGCTAATGGCGGATATTTAGTCCTTCCTGTTATCGACCTATTTCGCAATCTTTTCTCATATGACTCATTAAAAAGAGCATTAATAGATGGCTGCATCCGTATCGAAGAAGCAGGAGAACGCCTTGGCTACATCGTTACAAAGGGCTTAAAACCGAAACCCATTCCCTTAAATATCAAAGTAATCTTGATAGGACACCCCATACTTTACCAACAACTCTATGCTTTAGACATGGATTTTAAAGAACTTTTCAAAGTTAAAGCAGACTTTGACACATCTATGAAGCGAACAGAGGAAAACACGCAAAAATATGCGTCGTTTATCTGTACCTTCTGCCAAAAAGAAACTCTCAAGCACTTAGACGCTACAGGAGTTGCTAAGGTTATAGAATACGGCTCACGACTAGCAGCAGATCAAGAGAAACTATCTACAAAATTTGCAGATATAGCCGATATCATTCGAGAAGCTAATTTCTATGCCACGCAAGAAGCCTCTGAATTCATAACAGCTAATCACGTTCGAAAAGCTATTGAAGAAAAAGTATATCGATCTAACCTGATCAAAGAGAAAATTCAAGAGATGATCGGAAGAAATGTTATACTCATTGATACTAAAGACGAGTCTGTTGGACAGGTAAATGGCTTATCCGTTATGAGCATGGGAGACTTTGCTTTTGGAGCACCTTCTCGTGTGACAGCAAGCATTAGTTTAGGGCGAGAAGGAATCATCGATATACAGCGAGAAGCAAAACTAGGAGGTCCTATCCACACTAAAGGTGTAATGATCTTAAGCGGTTATTTATCTGAAAAATATGCTCAAGATAAACCCCTAAGCCTTGCAGCACGTTTAGTTTTTGAGCAAAGCTATGGAATTGTAGAAGGAGACAGCGCCTCCAGCACCGAATTATATGCTATTCTTTCTGCTCTATCGGGGATACCAATAAAACAGAACATTGCCGTAACAGGATCAGTAAACCAGAAGGGAGAAGTACAAGCTATAGGCGGTGTAAATGAAAAAATAGAAGGCTTTTTTGAAACCTGTAAGGCCAAAGGTCTTACAGGAAATCAGGGCGTTCTCATTCCTGAGAGTAACGTGCAAAATCTTATGCTAAAAGAAGAAGTTGTGAAGGCTGTACAGTTAGGAGAATTTCACATATATCCCGTGAAAACAATCGACCAAGGAATAGAAACTCTAACCGGGAAAAAAGCTGGTATGAAGCTTCCTGATGGAAGGGTTGAAGAAGGAACTATTAATTATCTTGTTGACAAACGTCTTCGAGATATGGCAGAAAAGCTCAAGGAATTTCCCGAATTCGTTTTTAGAAAATAGATCACACACGTGCTAGTAATAAGTGGATAAAAACGAATCGGATATAGACGAAAACATTATAAATGAGACAGCAGAGTAGAAGCATATCCTCCACTCGGCAAAGTGAATCTGATTTTCACGATGCCATTCTTTACCATTAACGTTTTAAAATCTTTAGCTATGAGATAACTATTTCTTTCTATAGGAATTGTGTTCAACTCAGGCATCGTAGGGACGGTATATCCTTGAACGATTATAGTTTTAGGCACACGTTTTTTTAAGAGCTTTTGACCTAATTTTTCGTTGAAAATATAAGATTGATAAGCGTGGGTATACAATCTCCTAATTCGTTTCGGTATTTTTCTGATAGCTCCCGCGTAGTCGTTTGGAAATTTGGCTAAGTGTCTAAGCATGTTTTTTTCATACCAGAATACTCTTGGTATACTCTTTACACCGCCTCCCACAAGGAATGGCTGTATCTTTTTGAGGATTATTTCTGTAGCCAGCTTTAGGTTCCCGTTTATTATGGCTTTACCCACATCAGCGTTTCTTCCACCTAATCTTTGTGGTCCATAGTAATTGGGCACTCCTTGTGAAGTTACTATTTCTTTAAAACGGTTCAATATATCCAAAATTTCTTCATTTTTCTTGCAGCTATCACGAATTGTGATTACAAATCGATTTCCAATAGCGTTTCCTAAAGTAATTCTTTCATCAGCATATTCAAAGTCTTTTAGAAATATATCAGGGAGCTTTAAGCGGATCATGTCCTTTATGTTTCCTTTCCAGAGCGATACACGTTGGGCAGTGATCGCCTGCTTATCCTTCATCCCTGAAATTCCAAAACGTTTCAAAGAAACCCCGATTTTTTTTCGAATATAATTAAGAGCTCTAATGGTATCCCAATTCTCTTTAACGAGCGTGAAATGCAGATAACGATCCACTGTTTGGAGTTTCGCTGCCAATCTATCTTTTACGCGATTAAAAGAAGAATACCCAATTTTACAAATAC
>CP070659.1:1872758-1882954 GCA_020355125.1 Candidatus Bathyarchaeota archaeon | reverse complement strand
TCGTCTTTTTTTACAGCAGACCCCACGTTTACTTTAATAATGCCTTTTTTAAGAGCATCATTAATTTGGCCTGCGGTAATGCTGAGGGTTGAAGCGATATCAATGATCTCGATATCGCCAAGCAGCGTGGTTTTAGCCACAACCGTATCTGGCGCGACAATGGCTCCTTCCTCTACGAGTACGTCACCAGGTATAGGAAGCATCCTACTTTTTTGAACACGAGCAAATTCTTTAACTTGCAACCCCGGTGTATATGCTTCTCCCATTTTTGGTTTCAATCCTCCTTTATATATCCCTTCTCATTTTTTCTCTTTCCATACGTCCTCAGGATAGGCGCCAATCGCGGTATACCATTTTATTAGGCTCTCTTTTCTCTCCTTTTCGTCAACAGGCAACATTAAAGGCCGTCCACGGGCGTCAATTATCACTCCTACAACGCCCCCCTCTACACTGGTTTTAACCATAGTTCCGCGACCCATTCCCACATCGAGATTCCTATGCGGCTTGATTTCCATTTCAACTGTTTGACCTTTTTCTAAAGAAAGTAGCGCGATATCGCCGTAAGGTATTGTTTTCGCTAACGTAGTTCCATCTGGCAGAGTTGCCGAAACCTGTAATGCATCTACGCCATCTTCAAGTTGGCCTGTTGGAGCAATACACGTTCCCGCTCGTACCATACAGTCCTTCATAAGGACATTAAATGCCGCCTCAGGATTGATCGTGCTCAGAACTCCTAGGTGCGGCATCATAAAGACACTATCAATGATGATTTTGGTTATTCCTTCTGGCTGAAAGCCGTCGATAAGTATCAATGCGCTTTGGGCTCTTCTTGGCGCATGTGAGAGGAGACCTCCTGTTGTTCCCATCAGATTCACGTTGAGCATCTCGATATACGTTTCCTCAAGATCGATAGCTACTTCACCTATTGCTCTTGTTCGTCTTGCTCCCCGTAACGGCCTAGCTAAGCTCTTATGCGAATCCAAGGCAAGTCGCAACGCCTCTCGAGCCACTGCATGTTCAACTATAAGAGACGTAAAAGTTGGTGGAATCGTTGTTGGACGAATCATCTTATTTCGTAATTCGTTTCGAATTTCTTCTTCTTGAATCGCAATAGGGATCCAGCGCATAATATTTGCAATACCTGCTTCCTTCATAACATTGCATATGCTATAGCTCATACCAAGATTAGCACTCACCGTTCGCACCAATATGCCATCATATATCGAATAGATGTTAGTTGTAGCCCCGCCAAGGCCAACTCCAATCAGATTCACTCCCAAAGTTTCCGCAATAAGTTGAAAAACCATCCCTTCACCCATGGGTGTGGGAAGTATTGGCGCATCAGTCCATTTCATAAGTTCTGGGTAGCCTGGTGCATGAGACATGACGTGCGATAAAAAAAGATCATGAACCCCATTTCTTGCAGGTTCAGAATTTTCTACATCTAGTGTGGGGCGAATGTTTGGAACAATCTCCAAGTCAAATTCATCGCCTATAATATCTTTCACCGCGTTGGAGCACTCCTTATTACCGGCATAAATTAAGGGCAATTTGAAATCAATGCCAAACCTGGGTTTTGGTTTAGCTGACTTGAAAATCTCCGCTGATTCAATCAAATCCTTCGTATCGCCCCCATCGGTGCCACCGACCATCAAAATCATATCGGGCCTCAAGTACCGCATTCTATTAATTTTTTCATGAACCTCTCTGCCATCATCTATAGCCATAACATCTAAAACGATGGCTCCCGCACCTAATGCCGCTCTCTCACCACTCTCCGCCGTCATCCTTCTGATTACGCCCGACACCATGATCTGTAATCCACCTCCAGCACTACTCGTGGACAGATACATTGTTTTTTCTTTCATTATATCTCCTTGATCAGACAGAAATTGTACCTTAAGCGCTTCCTCTATCTGTCTTACTGCGTTTCGTACCCCAATTCGACAATCTTCGAATGGGCGTTCAACGGTGGTTGGCGCTTCTCCTCGATACGCAAGTCGATACTCACCGTCCATCTTTTTAATCAAAATTGCCTTAGACGTTGTGCTACCCACATCAGTAATAAGTATGTTATCAACATCCATAACATATACCTCCCCAAACAAGTTGCAGTAATAATAACAGGTTAATATAATATATATTTAGTTGGCTGGCATTCACACGCTCTACATTTTCCTTGTTAGCGTAAAGCTATGCAAAATAGAAAAATAGGCTTTTTACCAGCTTTGCCAAGTATTAGAATGAAAGGAGGTGATAACAGAGTTGGGAAAAATGAGGCTACAGATCTTGTCACGAGATGACATTAAACGAATCCACAACGCCTCGATCAAGGTGCTGGAGACGATCGGCGCCCAGTTCCTCAACCACAAGGCGCTAGACTACCTCGAGAAATATGGCTGCACCATCGACCGAAAACGCATGACCGCCAAGATCCCCGAAGCCGTCGTCAATGAATTCATGAAAAAAGCCCTCCCTGAGATTCCATACGTTAATCGTGATTTGAAACCTATTCCGAGGCAAGAGATCCATTTCGCAACTTTTGATCAAGGGACATATTTGACGGAGCGAGATGGAACCTCACACCCATCAACCTGTAAGGATGTAGAAAAGGTCCTTATTGTAGGCAATTCACTAGACGCAGTAGATATACCTAATGGTGCGGTTGCTGCTAGGGATATCAATCCAGAAACCGCGGGGTTACATACGACGTTGATTACTTGGAACACGTTAAGTAATCCTAAGAAGGCATTACCAGGCTATGGTGGAAGAGATGGAAAAACAATGAAAGTGATAATTGAGATGGCGTCTGTGCTGGCTGGAGGCATCGAACAACTCCGTAAAACACCTTTTATTACTGGCGGTGTCTGCCCAACGAGCCCCTTAGTCTGGCCGGGCCCCGGACTCGACTCCATGATGATTGCTGCCGAAAATGGAATGGCTACTTGGACGATTGGGATGGCGACCTCGGGCTCGATGGCGCCCATGTCCCTCGCCGGCACCATGGTCGTCCACAACGCCGAAATGCTCAGCTTCGAAACCTTCTCACAACTCGTCGCATACGACGCCGGATGGAACGGCATCGCTGGCAAAATGGGCTGCTCTTCCTCAGTTCTAGACGTACGAAAAGGCTACTATCCGGTTGGCAATCCGGAGATGGCGCTGCTCAACGCCGCCGCCGCCGAACTCGCCCAATACTATCAGTGCCCAAATGTATCGGCGGGTGCCTAGACAGATGCCAAGGTCTTCGATGCTCAAGCCGCCCTCGAAAGCATGAACACGTTGATGCTGAGCGCAGGCGTCACCCAGGGCAACGAGATTTATGGGTTAGGCATGCTGGAAAGCGGCATGTCCGTCGGCTTGGAGAAGTACGTCCTCGACGACGAAATCGCCCAAACCGTCCGCGAAAGCATAAAAGGCATCCCGATCACTGATGAAACTTTAGCACTTGATACGATTCTTAAAGTCGGTGTTGCAGGAAATTACTTAAATGAACCAACAACGCTGAAGAATATAAATACCTTCTGGATGCCACAGCTCCTCGATAGAAAGTGGCGAAACGAGTGGGAAGCCAAAGGCTGGAAGAACATCTTCAAGGTCTGCTGCGAACGCGTCGACGAAATCTTAGCAACCTATGAGCCGCAGCCCCTCGACAACGACATCAATCGAGAACTCGAAGCCATCGTGAAGCAGGCTGATAAAGAACTCATCACAACCACCGTCTATTAACCCGGTGGAGTCCCTCAGGGAACGGAACAAACGGCGTGACGACACGTCTTAAGCTGGTGGGTAGCCCACCAACCGGCGTGGAAACGCCACTCCAACCTGAGCGAATACAATCTTGTTTTTTCCTATGTATGGACACGATTATTTCTTTAGGATTCCGCAAGTCTAAGCTTTTACTTTAGCTTGTAAATACGCGTGTGTTTGTGGCTTTTAAATACTTTATAAATTAGCAAGATATACCTTTTTGAGATGTAATATGTCTGAGCTTGAAGCTGTTAAAGATGCTTTATTGGGTTTTGATGCAGAAAAACTTGCAAAAGCAACGGAAGCAAGTTTGAAAAAAAATATTAGCCCCCAGGAAATCATGAACGTTATTACTGCTTCTTTAAAGTTGATTGGTGAAAAGTTTGAAAAGGGCGAACTGTTACTGGTACATTTAGTCGCGAGTGGCGAAGCCGCTAAAAGGGCGATTTCAGAGTATCTTGAGCCTTTACTCAGTAAAGAAGGGACAGTAGTAGCTAAAATTGGAACAGTTGCAATAGGTACGGTTGCCGGAGATATTCATGACATTGGTAAAAATATCGTTGCTTCAATGTTTTTCTCTGCAGGTTTTAAGGTAATAGATTTAGGAAAGGATGTCTCAGTTGAAAGTTTCATTAAGGCGGTTGAACAACATGAACCGGACATTTTAGGCATGTCTACGTTATTAAGTACCTCTCTACCCATACAGCGGGAAGTAGTAGAGGCGTTAAATAACAAGAAGTTAAGAGAAACTGTCAAGATTATTGTTGGGGGAGCCCCTGTTACTCCTGAATGGGCAGAGGAAATAGGTACGGATGGTTACGCCGAAGACGCGCTTGAAGCAGTTAATGTGGGTTTAAGACTTTTAGGGAAGGAATAACCTGTGCCAACTAATCTAAAAGGTGGACAATTATTTTTTCTTTCTAAACAAGACGTAAAGAAAATTCACGATGCATCGCTTAAAGTGCTTGAAGAGGTGGGAATGAAGTCCGCGTCCAAATCAATCACCAAGTTTTTTTCCGAGAAGGGGGCAGAAGTCAATGTTGATACGGATGTAATTAAGATTCCAGAATCGTTAATCCGGGAGGCGTTAAAAAAGGCTCCTAATAAAGTAACGATTTATGGTCGCGACAAAAAAAAAGCGATTGAGCTGGCAAATAAAAAGATATATTTCGGCCTTGGAGGAACACCGACACCATACATTCTAGACCATAAAACCAATGAGTGGAGACGGCCGGGAAAAGAAGATGTAGTGAATGCAACAAGGTTGGGAGAATCGTTATTTGAAATGGATTTTATAATGACCATAGCAGGTGCCTTTGATGTGCCTTATCAACTGGAGTATATCCATGAGTGGGCTGCTATTCTAAACAACACAACAAAACCCGTGGTCTATTCTGCACCAGGCCTCTTTAATGCTGAAAAAGTTGTACAGATGGGAAAGGCCATAAAAGGCGAAGCGCTAAAAAAAGAGCCTCCGTTTGGCGCGTATGTTGAGCTGGCATCACCTCTATCGTTTAATCTACAAAACGAAAATGTATTTCAACTTGCTCAAAGCAGCGTTCCAATAGTTGTAGGTCAAATGCCCCAATTAGGCGCTACTGTACCAGTTACTTTTGCCGGCGCCGCTACGATTAGTAATGCAGAAAATCTTGCCGTATTAACATTTGCACAATTATTAAACCCTGGTACGCCGTATATCTTTGGCGCTCATATTGCTCCCTTAGACATGAGAACAGCACGATTAGATTACGGCGCACCAGAATTCGCTATGGGAAACATCGTTAATTCCAGTTTAGCTGAATTTTATCATCTTCCATCGTTCGGCTGGGGAGGATGTTCAGATTCGAAACTCCCTGATGCCCAAGCGGGAGCTGAGGTCATGATGAATTCGTTGGTAGCCGCCACAAGTGGAATCAACTTAATCCACGACTGTGGATACCTTGCTGCGGGGAGCATAGGCTCCTTAGAAGCAGCGGTTATAGCCAGTGAAATAGCTGGAATGGTTAAAAGAATTGTTAGAGGAATGGAAATAAATGAAGAAACCTTAGCTCTAGACGTTATCCGCGACGTTGGACCTGGAGGCCAGTTTTTATCCCACCCACACACATTAAAACACGTTTCAAAGCTTTACATGGCAGACATATTCAATAAAGAAAGCGAAGTAAAATGGGCGAAAAAAGGCAAAAAAGATGTCAGAGTCATAGCAAAAAGCAGGGTGGAGCAGCTTCTTTCACAGCCACCGTCTCAAGATAAAACATTGAACGAAAAATTGAGCATGATTGTCAAAAAGGCGGAAGAGGAGATTAGAGGAAAATAGGAATGAGGCTTAACATCTTATCAAGAGATGAGCTTGAATCGCTGCATCTAACCATTCTTGAAGTTTTTGAAAAAACTGGAGTAAAAGTACATAGTGAAAGAGCGTTCAAAACGCTTAAAGAGAATGGAGCAGATGTTGACGAAAAGACTCATCTTACCAAAATACCGTCCCATCTTGTAGAAGAAGCTATTAGAAACGCGCCAAGCTTTGTTCATCTATATGGACGAAACTCAAAATATAGGCTAAAACTTGAAAGAGATAGCTTTTACACCGTTTTAGGAAGCACGGTAACACACGTTATTGATCCCGAGACCTTTGAACGCGTTACAGCTAAAAAGACGTATGTGGAACAGGCCGCAAGAGTCGCTGATGCGTTGCCTAATATACATGTGGCGGCTCAGTTTTGCTTGGCAATGGATTGCCCACCTGAAAATCAGGACGTTCATGAAATGGAAGCGGTTTTTACAAATACCATAAAACCGGCTATGGTAATTGCATATTCGCTTCAAGGAGTAAAAAAGATAATAGAAATAGGAAAGATCATAAAAGGAGGAATCGAGAGATTAAAGAGAGAACCATTATTCTTTGTATATTCAGAGCCAACATCACCCTTAGAGTATAGTGAAAAAGCTGCTGAGATTCTGATTGAAACCGCTAAGTTAGGACTCCCCATATTGTCAGCTCCCTGCGTTCAAGCTGGAGCGACTGGGCCAGTGACTTTAGCAGGAACCTTAGTTCAGTCTTTTGTTGAAAGCCTAACGGGATTAATAATTGCTCAACTGACGAGAAAAGGCACCCCGTGCATCATTGGCGAAGTTGCAACCGTGATGGATATGAAAACAGCGGTTATGGGCTATGGGGCACCTGAATTTAGTGTCATAAATGCAGCTTCATCTCAACTAGCACACTACTACAAAATTCCGTTTTTTGGAACAGGAGGATGTTCAGACTCTAAACTCCCCGACGCCCAAGCTGTTGCTGAAGCCACCATGTCGTTACTTATGGCGATGCTTACTGGTACCAATTTAATACATGATATTGGATATTTAGAAAGCGCGACAACTGGCAGTCTTGAGATGGTAATAATCGAGGATGAACTTTACTCTATGCTAAACAGAGTTGTGAAAGGAATGAAAGTGAGCGAGGAAACTCTCGCACTAGATGTTATAAACGACGTTGGACCTGGAGGACATTACCTCTCCCACCAACATACCCTTAAACTAATAACAGAGGAACACTGGTTTCCAAACCTCATAGATAGAAGCAGATATGGAGCATGGAAAGCAAAAGGAAAAAAAGACTTGTTAACAAAAGCTAGAGAAAAGCTTCACAACATTCTACGAGAGCATGAACCCGAACCGTTATCAAATGACGTATTAAAACAAGTAGAGGGGATATTAGAGAGTCCTAAGAGTAATTAGAGGCGCGTATTAACTCGAGGATTAGGTGTGCTTTTTGTTTCTGCCAAAGTATATGTTTTTATAGATTTTTTGATAGCGTTCTTCCATCAGTTCTGGAGTGCTTCGATAGAGAGCTACAACATCGCGGAAGTCCTTTCGATAGAAGCGTTTATCCATTAATTTCTTCATTAAACCGTGATGTTTTTTCTCGTCGTCTCTCCATTCTTTGATGAGGGCTTGTAGTCCCTCGGTTTCGCGTATCCAGACATTTTTCAATACTTTGTTAGCCGTCGCCATTGCATCTCTCTCTAAGGCGACATGGGCTTTCAATCCATCTAGGACTACTTTCTTCTCTTCCAAAAAGACATCTTCACCTTTTAACGCGTCGATGACGAGTTGGCAAATAGCAATATGTTTCAGGGAATCAAGCTGAATCATGTACAATAGCTGTTTTACCATTTTACTCTGGATCTCGCCTTCAGCCTTTTTATAGAGGTCTACCGCGTTTTGTTCGATTTGGATTTGTTTGGTTAAGAGCTCGATGGCTTCTTCTCTCATCTTATTTTCTTTTTGTTTAGCTGCATCCCAAGAGCTTGTAGACATGGTTCTTACCCAAAAAATGAGAGGTCGACCGATCTTTTTATGTTTTTTGTTTTCAGCACAAACTTGTAAAAGGAAGGATCCAAACTCCTCTTTTGTACACTTCGCACAGAATCCAATGAGCCAATGTGGAGATATCGCCTGCATCTAGTTCTTAGCACGTTGCCTTTAAAACATTATAGTGATTACAATACTTAACACTAGGAGTAGCCATCCAAGACGGACAAATAATTTCATCATGTTTCTCAGAGAAGTCGTAAACGACATTATTGCATAAACCGCAGTCACGGTGGTTAAAAACATTATGGCATCCGAGAACTTTGCAGCCGTCTCAGGAGAGCCCCTGATCAAGGTTAGCTCGATAAGATTCTGTAAAACCTCTCGAATTGCGCTATAAACCAGATAGATGAAGTTAACAATATCCCCTGCACTAAGGCTCATCACAAAACCCCATGTGAATATCTCAATATAATCTTCTCACTATATCTACTGTGTGAGTAAGAATCATAATATTATACTTTTTAAAACCTCCAATATCGTCTATATAATTCGAATCCTAGTAATATTTTCCCCTGGCTGTAATAGGCCATACCGCAGCCAGCCTTTTATCCTTGATTACAAAAATGTTATCATGCTGGTTTATACAGGTACAACAATGACTGGGGATGAATTCAATTTTTTGTCCCCACTTTAATCGCTTCCTTTCTTCGCTTCCTTCCTGAAATCGTATGGTTCCATGTTCTTCAGAAAGGGCAACTCCTTCGCAACTCATTATCTCGTCATGTACCCTAACTAATGGTGCACCAAACCCTGAGGACATAACCTTCAAACCCGCATCAGTAATAACTCGATCAGAGAAGTTACAGCCGATGATCTGCGTGAGGACCGAAAGGGACGACTTAAAGTAGACCGAATTAACGGTTTTAAACCCGTATCCCGTGCCCTCAGAGCCAACGCCAAATACAAAGGAGCCTGGCTCTATTTCCGTTATCCCGGGATATGTTCCTGTCACCTCATAAGTTCCTGTTGATCCTGCACTTACTATCTCGACCTCTATACCCACGTTTCTGATCATGTTAGCTGTTTCAACAGTGCGGTTGTTCCTTTGAAGCGCAATCTCTTTTACAACTGGATTTTCATATCCATAGATTCCTCTGAACTTCAATCCTTTAAGGGAAACCAGTTTCTTCGCTAAGTCAACAGTTGGTTTACCAGGAGCTGTTCCACATCTTCCATGTGACATTTCTATTACAACATGTTGCTTGGTCCGCCATCGAGTTGCGACTTTTGATAATAGTAAAGCTTGAGCCATGTTTTCAATGGCCGTTACAACTTTACCTTCTCCCATTGCAACGTTCATCCCAACTACTTTCTCGATTTTAGACGGATCAGCGAATTCTTGACTAATGAGGAGGTTTTTCTCATGATAGAGAATGCCCGAGTTCAACAAGGCTTCAGCCTCACCTACTTTCTGCGTCATCAACCCTATCGCGCCAGCTTCTAAGAGTTTGTTGCAAATAGCTGCAGCCTTGAACGTTTTAGCATGCGGCCTCACGTTAACCTTTGCTTTATTGGCAAATTCAAACATTTTATTGACATTCCACTGAAACTTATCTAAATCTAATAGCAAAGCGGGTGTTTCAATTTCGTCTACCGATTTACCAATAGGATACATCGCCATCGTCCTTTCCTTATTTCACAAAAACTCATTTAACACTTTTTACCCTTATCATGCATCTTTTCATGTGGATGTGAGCAATCGTTTTATGTTTTTGTATCTACCAAATCGATGCCTGACAGTTATTTAACGCGCTAGCTAGCTAAAACATCATATGAAACGATTCGATGCGATGGGCATCAACTATGCAAAGCATGACATTGAATTGTTGTAACTACTTATGATTGACCAAGTTGCTAATAAATTCCGAGTAGTAAGAAATCTACGGCATAACTAGCGCGCTATTCTGAAAATAAGCCGATGCACGCGCTCGGTTGTAACCCATCTTCTGAATAAACAGCCAGGTACATATCAAACATCAAGTTACAATCACATCGTTTAGCGCGTGCTAATTATTTGAATGGAACGCCTAGGTCTGCGAGTTCCTTCTTGGCTTTTCCATATATTCCCA
>CP070659.1:1865487-1872658 GCA_020355125.1 Candidatus Bathyarchaeota archaeon | reverse complement strand
AAGAATGACATCTCAACGGACCCAAGGCCGAAAAACATCATAGCGAGAAGCGGCATAATAACAGGAAAAGCGGAAAATGCAAAGCTCATGACAAAAAGGATTACCAGAACCGATCCCATCAAAGGTCTCGATAATGTGCTTAATAGACTAGCTAATAACCCATTACGAGTATTCAAGCTTTTGTTCTTCTGGATAGGACTCATGGATTCAGGAAGGAAAAACAGCACAAAAAGAAGATTAATTACCGCTAAAAGAGCAGCTACCCAGCCTGCAGCAGAGAATCCATAAGTACTCATAAATCCTCCAAGCGCGGGACCAATGATAAAACCAGCGCCATGAATTGCGCCCACTTTTCCCATTCCCGTGGCTCTATCTTTGTCTACTGTTATATCTGCAATATATGCTTGTGCAATGCCGATCTCAGTAGCGAGCCCGGCAACAATCCTTGAAACGAGAAGCATCCAAAAGGAGTTCGCAATCGCAAAGAAAACGAAGCTGGCTACCGAGGTTAGGATTGAGAATAGGAGAATTGGTCTCCTGCCAATTTTATCCGACAGCCTGCCCAATAGAGGAGAAGAAATGAATTGCATCAAGGCAAAAGAAGCGACAAGCACTCCCAACGCTGTTGACCCAACTCCAAACGTGGCAGCATAATAAGGTAGAAGCGGGAGAACGATGCCGAATCCTGTTACATCAATGAAGATCGTTATTAGCAAAACGAAGAAAGGAGACACCTGCTGACTTTTTCCGACTAGCTTCAATAGTAGATCACTCTATCTAGCTAGCTCCAATTTCAAGCTTAGCTAGCTAATGTTTGTTAGATAAGCTATTAGATAATGTTTATTGTGATTCAACATACTTTTTTTGAGCAACCGGATAGATATCGTCTAAAATAATATGGGAAGCATGTGCACGCTAACGGTATTTTCTTATATTACTAGCTATCTAAAAAGGCATGGGGATCTGAAAAATGAAAGGCATGGTAGTAGCACCCCATTCTATCGCGGTTGAAGAAGGTGTAAAAATTCTTAGGAGAGGTGGCAACGCTGTAGACGCAGCCTTGACTACAGCTTTTGTCCAATGTGTAGTCGGAGTAAGAAATTGTGGTATCGCTGGTTTTGGCTCTTTACACGTATATATTGCTGATTCAGGCGAAGAAAAGATTATAGACTTTCACGGGAAAGCAGGCTCCAAAGCCAAACCTGACATTTGGGAGGACATATTCATAATGGAAAACCGTTCCGGATATGGAATCACATTGAAAGGAAATGTGAACGATAGGGGCTATCAATCAATCGCTGTTTCAGGCACGATAAAAGCTTTTCATGAAGCTATGTTACGATATGGAACGATGAACTGGAAGGAACTTATAGAGCCAGCTATTCCCTATGCAAAGAAAGGCTATCCGGTTTCAGGCGAACAAGCGATACAATGGATGTTTCGTGGCCCTCGTGAAATGAAGTTCAATTTGACGAAAGCTGCTGAAGAAATTTATCTCAAAGAGGGAAACCTTTACTCGGCAGGAGAAATACTGGTTCAAAAAGATTTAGGTTTAACATTGGATAAAATTGCTACCCATGGACCTGATGTTTTTTATTCGGGTGAAATTGGCGAGAAGATTGCTCAAGATTTAGAGGAACATAATAGCCTCATTACGATTCAAGACTGGAAAACTCCAAAAGTAGTAATTAGCCAGCCCTTGACCACTGAGTATAGAGGATATACTATATCGTCGAATCCTGCACCCGGAGGAGGCATCACTCTCATCGAGATATTTAATATTCTTGAAGGATACCCTTTAAACCAATACGATTGGAGTGGCTTAGGCTCCAGTGCAATAGACCATATGCACTTGGTTGTCTCGGCATTTAAAGCCGCGCAACAAGACAGAGTTAATTTCGTTGGCGATCCTGCCTTCATAGACGTTCCAACAAAGAAATTGATTTCTAAAAAACATGCGTCCAAATGGAGGGAACGAATCAATGCTGGGGAGAGGATTAGTATCCCTCGAAGGCAAGGAAATGAAGAGGCTTCAACCACTCATATTTCAGTGGTAGATAGTAAAGGAAACTCGGTGTCTTTAACACATTCCTTGTCCTCTGGCTCAGGTGTAGTGACCCCGGGTCTTGGTTTCATGTATAATAGTTGCATGAACTGCTTTGACCCTATTCCTGGCCACCCTAACTCAATTGCACCTGGAAAGAGCCGTATCACAGGCATCGCTCCAACTTTAGTTTTTAAGGATGGAGAACTTACAATAGTGATAGGCGCTCCTGGCGGAAATAGAATAATTGGAGGAATAGCCCAAGGAATCATTAATATCATTGACCATAGAATGAGTCCTGTCGAAGCAGTATCCGCTCCAAGGATCGACTGCCAGTGGTTAGATATTGTGGATGTGACCCGTAGAATCCCTTCATACCTCTGCGACGAGTTAATGAGGACAGGGCATAAAGTAGAGAGATCTCCCTTCCATTATGAATTTTGGCCTCTCGTACAAGCGATCTCCATAAATAGAGCTAGTGGAAAAGTACGAGGGGGATCCGATCCTAGATCTGGCGGAATAGCACTTTCGGAATAATTCCACAAGTCAATAATGAGTGCGCGTTAGCCATCCAGAATTTAATTAGCGCGTGCACTCTTGAACTTTAAGCAGCATTGTTCCAAGCAAAAATTCATCTCTAGTTATAAATGATTGTTACCAGATCTTTTGAAGTCATTTTACAGGTCTAATTTCAGTGTTTTGATTAGGCTTTTATACCTATTTCGAATGGTGACTTCTGTGATGTTAGCAGCAATAGCGATCTCTTTTTGAGTTTTTCGAATGATGTTAAGTTTACAGGCAATGTAGATAGCAGCTGCTGCTAAGCCAATCGGGTCTTTTCCGGATAAAGTCTTTTTTTGTTTCGCCTTATGTAGAAGTTTAACGGCAGTTTGTTGAACCTGTTG
The DNA here is from genome assembly GCA_020355125.1 of Candidatus Bathyarchaeota archaeon. GTDB lineage: Archaea > Thermoproteota > Bathyarchaeia > RBG-16-48-13. Next base: position 1,869,709 of record CP070659.1, on the reverse strand, counting down.
GTTAATGCCGATTTTGGAGCCAATCTTGGACACATATTTAAATGGGTCATCTATAGGTATCTTGAGATCCAGTTCTCGTTGTAGCATCCGATAGTGCCGTGAGATCTCTTTTCGGCTTCGGCTACTGGCGTTAACGATTTCTGTGAGACTGCGTGTGGTGCGCGTTAACCGACATGCGGCATAGAGGGATGCAGCCACTGCGCTTTCAATTGAGCGTCCACGAACTAACCCTTTGTCAAAAGCTTTGCGATATATATGGGCTGCATTTTCCTCAACATCCTTCGGAATATGCAATTTATCTGACAATAATGTAAGCTTGTTCATGGCTTGGGATAGATTCCTATGGGCAGAGGAATGGACTCTGGTTCGAATTTGCCATTTTTGGAGTCGCATCATCCTGAGACGATCTTTCATCGAAAGTGGTTTTCCATAGCCATCCTTGTAGGGTTGAAAAGTTGTTGAAAGTCCTTTATCAAATTTTATCAGAGACGCTGGTGAGCCCGTTCGAGCTTTTCGGGCTCTTTCTTCAAGAGTGTAGGCTCTCCACTCGGCTCCTTCGTTAATATTTTTTTCATCGACTACTAATCCACAGGTATTGCATATGACTTCGCCTATATCATGATCTTCGATAAAGGTGGTCCCGCTACAGTCGGGACATTGTTTTTTTCTTAATATACTAACTTGATTACTCATGTTCGTGAAATCACCTTTGAGTTTTTAGTTATGGCGTGGGTTATCAGTCGGTTGAGATCTGTGTGAATTAGTGTATAGATAATGTTAGATTTTGATGGTAAAGGAGTAGGTATATGAAAGCTAGTTGTCAGCCAGCGCAACATAATATAACAGCGTTATACTATATAAGTCTTTTGGTAGCGCGCGCACTCATCATAACTTTAATATGAAGATCCATCACAATTAATGATGAAAAAAGATGGCTAAAAAAATAAAAACCATTCCTGAAGCTGAACTACAGAGTTATTATGAAGACGCAGCAAAATATTTGCTTAAACCTTGGCAGACCAGAGCTCTTCCTAACATAGAACCCCTCATCATTGGAGGTAAAGGCGCGTATTTTTTCGATGCCACAGGTAAGAAATATTTAGACTTCGTATCGCAGCTTTTCAACGTTAATCTAGGCATGGGGAACAGAGAGGTTATCGAAGCGGTTAAAAAACAAGTGGAACAGGTGAATTATACAAAGAACACTTTCCTAAACATTCCAAAGATTCTCTTGGCGAAGCGACTTGCAGAAGTCACAAAAGGGGATCTCGTTAAAGCCTTCCTCAGCAACAGTGGAACCGAAGCAGTCGAGGCAGCGTTTAAGATTGCTAGGATTTATACAGGGCGCTTTAAAGTCATTTCATTTTGGGGAGCATATCATGGCTCGACCTTTGCCTCCATGAGCGCAGGAGGAATTGCCTCTAATCGGAATCCATATGAACCTCTTGTACCTGGATTCTTTCACATACCCCTACCTTATTGCTATAGATGCCCCTTTGGTGTAGAACATCCCAGCTGTGAAATAAGATGTGCCAAGTTCTTAGAATATACGATTAAGCAACAGGGCCCTGAAACTGTAGCGGCATTCATCGCCGATCCTGTTGTCGTAGCTGCAGGCGCCATTATTCCTCCTGACGAGTATTTTCCCATGATAAGAGAGATCTGTAACAAATATGATGTGTTGATGATTTTAGACGAAGTAATTGCGGGATTTGGTCGAACAGGCAAATTGTTCGCATACGAAAATTGGAACACGGTGCCAGATCTCCTCACTTTAGCAAAAGGCATATCCAATGCTTGCGTCCCATTAGGAGCTACAGTTATGAGCAGCAAAATCGGAGACTTTTTCTCTGAGAAAAAGATTTTCGCCCATGGTTTTACCTATAGTGGACACGCATTAGCCTGTGCAGCGGGACTAGCAGCTATCAATGCGTACATAGAGAACAAAATCCCTGAACACGTTGAGAAAATTGGTAAATACCTACTGGATGCTCTAGAAGGCATTAAAGATCGACATAAATCAGTAGGAGATATTCGAGGATTAGGCCTAATTGAAGGAATCGAGTTTGTTAAGGATAAAGCAACCAAGGAACCTCTTATGTCAAAAGATCCCAATGCACCAATAGAAGAACGCCCGATGGTGGTACTAAGCGATGGCTGTATGGAAGAAGGACTTCTCATAATGTCGGCTTTTTCAGGCTCGAATATAAGGATGGCCCCCCCGTTAATAATCAACGAAGATGATGTAGACAAAGCTATGGAAATCTTAGAAAGACAAATCGATAAGGTTGAAAAAAGGTTTCTTTAATCAAAAACATCCTCTCATTTTTTTCTTTAACTAACTGAAAAATAATAACTGTAGATTCTCGAAACCCTATTTACATTTAGCTAGCTTAATAGTGTCTTTATTATGAGTTGGTTAGACGTCCAATTAAAACCCAAAAGTGCAATGTACGCACCAGCATGAATGTCGAACCTTGTTTAATTCAGCGCACGCGCATGTGTGTTTTTCAGTTATCCCGGTTCTATTATTACCGCTGTTCCCGTCGCAGAGATAAGGATGGTTCCCTGCAGAACATCCGAAGTCTCGATATCCAAACCGATTACGGCGTTAGCGCTCAGTTTTTTAGCTTTATCGGTCATCCGTTTCATAGCTTCTCTCCGCGCTTTCTCTATCTCGGATGTGAAGGCTGAAACTTCTCCACCAAGCATTGACTGAATCCCTGCAACAAACTTGCCACCCATCCCTCTAGTTCTCGCTGTTAAACCGGTGACGATGCCCATAACTTTCTTTATACGATGCCCGGGAACGGTTGGAGTAGTCACAATGATAATACCGGAGCCAAGTAATTTAGTAGTAATTGCGAATCCACAACGAGAACAAAACTGATCTCCCTGTGCGACATCGCCCCTACATTTTGGACAAAAAGACAAGATATATCCACACAAATATAATTTTTTTACATAATCTAATAAAGATATTATGTAAAGCGTGATTCCTTTTAAAATAACTTAGAATTTGGAAGCATTCTATATTTGAGTTTCGCGTTGGCTATGGAATAGGCTTAAAAGTTAGCGCGTGCGTAAATATGTATTTGAGTTTTGTGAGCTCGAAACAAATAATGGAAAAGTATATGCACGCGACTCTTATTCGATAGGTTTCTTATAAACAATGATGGCTGAGTAATTTGGAGCTTGTGTGCGCTAGTCTGTCAATATATCCCTGATGTGTCGGTCCAGCGCGCGTGTGTCACTTCCTGGCGCGCGAATCATGAAGATTATGTTCGTCTCCCTTTTTCTTCATAAGTGAGCCACAATAACCACAAAACTTTATGGTTCTAGAAACTTTTTCCTTACATTTCTGGCAAGTTATTTGCAGAAGTGGAAGTAAGCTTTGTCCACAGTGAGAGCAGAACTTGTTTTCAATAGGATTCCTTATAGTACAATTCTGACAAATGATATCTTGCTTAGTTATAGCCTCCATAGCTTGAACTAAATGTTGTCTCATTAGGAGCCCCATCGCCATACCTAATCCAGCTGAAAAAGCGTCACTCACAACTATTCCACAATCAATCTAATTATATCATGTTAAATTGAACTATTTACGTAAGCTTACTCCTAATTTCATTAATCTCTTCAAGATATTCTATAGCGCGCCTGATAATTAATATTTTAACTGAATGTGAATAGAATTTTTCGCGACTTTGATTTTTTGTTTCCTTTATGTCTTCAAATAGAGTCCATAATACGAAAATGAGCCGATAAAAATGAAAAGTATAAAAACTATGATATACTCTCATTTTGTAAACTAATGCTTAGCGCACGCTAGGTTTTTGTGAAATTATGTCAGTACTAAGTTGAGTAATATAATAATGGATTCTAAACGCTGCCCAATAAAATCTAATAGAAAAAAACAACCAATATATGTAGATAGACACTATTGCAACAATATCTGTAAAATTTCAACTCCAATAGACTACAATAACTGCAAAAAAATAAAAGTAAAAGGGGAATCGATTGACTAGAAAAGAAAGGTGCCCTAACTGTGACAGTAGAAAGATCATTATAAATCAAGATGGAGAGAAGGAATGTAAAGTTTGTAAATATACATGAAAACAAAGAACAAAAAGAGAAACAACAAAGAAGGGCAGAGTTAGATTCCGATAGCTAGCATTGGGTTAAGACGTATTTATTATATTTATTAAGCAAAGTGAAATTCCTT
>CP070659.1:1849042-1865387 GCA_020355125.1 Candidatus Bathyarchaeota archaeon | reverse complement strand
GAGAGGATCCAACAAACCAAGGCAATGTCGGTATGCTTTTCATTCCAGCATGGTGGGAGAATCCACCTGCATCTATAAGTAATCTGCGTGTTGCATTTGTTTTGCCAGAAGGAGTAAAGCAGGGTGAGATCATTACTGGGGAAATAGAGTATGATAACCTGTTTTTAGAAAATAGTAATTATGTACTTTTCTGGGAACGCCACGATGTTCCTGCAGAAACGAAGTATAGTTTTGGCGTTTCATTTCCAGAAAAGTATGTAGATATTCGTACTACAAATTTTTGGGAGTTTTTCGCGCCCATTGCAATAGCTGTTGCTCTAATCGCATCGATAGCGGGAGCTATTCTAATAATATTTAGAATTCGTAAAACATCTTATGAGAAACCTCGGATTGCGATTGAAGCCCTGGGTCCTGCACGTGGCTTCACCGCTGTTGAGGCAGCAGAAGTTGTGGGTTTCAAACCAGTGAGGATCCTTACTATGATTCTTTTCGGTCTAATTCTTAAGAGAATTCTGAAAGTACTTGAAACCGAACCAGTAGTAAGGGTTGAGAGGATCGAAGATCAGGATGAAGACTATAAAAAGCCTTTATGGTATTATGAGATAGACTTCCTTAGAGGAATCGGGCCAAGGGGTTTCATCAACGAACAGAACTTGGCGAGAACCTATCTTAGCCTCCGAAATAATGTAGACAAAAAGATGCGAGGTTATTCTAGGGAAGACACTGTTAACTACTATAAATCTATTGTGGAGAAAGCGTGGAGCCAAGTCATTCAAGCAACAACGCCTCAACTCAGAGGTGAAGCCATTGAAACGAACTTAGAGTGGTTACTTTTAGATGAAAAACATAAGGAACGCTTCCGAAGCCTCTCACCTGACGTCTTAATTCTTCCTCATCCTAGTTGGTACTGGTATCTGCCCCATCCAATATCGAGAAGCCCTCAACCTTCTTCTAATGAGGTCAAGCCGGTGCCGATTCAGGAGTTCGCGGATAATATAGTAACAGGTATCGAAAAAACAGCAAACGGACTTGTTAAGAATATTGAAGAATTCACCAATAGACTAATTCCACCAAAAACAAAAGCCATATCTTCCCGTCCTATTAGAAAAGCTAGATGTGTATGCGCCTGAGCATCTTGCGCTTGTGCCTGTGCGTGTGTTTCTTGTGCTTGTGCATGTGCAGGGGGAGGTGCACGTTAAAATGAAATTTGTAGATAAGTGGTTTCTCAAAAAAATTAAAAAGGGTTTGTACCATTATCGTGCCACTGGAAAATGGCAAGGATTGCGTCTACATCTCAGAGTTGAGGAAGACGGTAAAGGCATCCTTATGGTTAATGCTTCAAGAGTCCTTTTCTTGAATAAAACAGCAACAGAGCACGTATATCTTTTTATGAAAGGACATTCAGAGGAAGAAGCCGTACAAAAAATAAAGAAAAGATACAAAGTTGACGCGAAAACCGCGTTGAATGATTATCGCGATGTTTTATTTATCGTGAATACTTTTGCCAAAACCAGCGATGTTTGCCCAGTTTCATATTTGGGAGTCAAAAAGATAGAGCCGTTCCAAAGAAAAATTTCATCGCCTTATCGAATGGACTTAGCATTAACATATCGATGCAATAATAGATGCATTCATTGTTATACTGGAGGCCCCAGAGAAACCCCTGAACTATCAACAAAAGAGTGGTATAGAGTTATTGATAAACTCTTTACAATTGGAATACCCCATATTGTTTTTACTGGTGGAGAACCGACGCTTAGAAATGATCTTTCAAGACTGATCCGCTATGCAGAGGAGAGAGGACTTATCAGCGGCTTGGTAACAAATGGTAGGAAACTAAAAGACAAAAAATATTTAGAAGAATTGCTCAAAGCGGGTATTGATCACATCCAGATTACGCTTGAATCTCATGATGAATCTGTCCACGATAAGATAACAGGCACGGAGGGAAGCTGGAGAGAAACCTTAAAAGGACTTAAAAACGCGATTTCTTCACCAGTGTACACAATTACCAATACGACACTCAACCAATATAATTATAGTGATATACTAAAAACCGTACAATTCCTAAATAGTCTTGGACTAAAAGATTTCGCGCTTAATAGCGTGATATATTCTGGAAAAGCACCTGACGTGGCCAAAGATTTTGCGATTGAGGAAACGAAACTGGTAGCGTTATTAACGAAAATACGCAACTACGCACTTACGTTGGGAATGGAGTTTGTGTGGTATACACCTACTCGATACTGTGTATTTAATCCCCTAGAGCTTGAATTAGGGATAAAAAACTGTAGCGCATGTCGGATAAACATGTGTATCGAGCCTACTGGAGACGTGATTCCATGTCAGAGCTACTTCAAACCGCTTGGTAACATACTAAAGAATGAGTGGAATAGTATATGGAACAATCCTTTATGTCAAAAGATACGTAATAGAAATTATGCACCCAATGAGTGCAAATCCTGTCCACAACTATATCTCTGCGGTGCGGGATGTCCCCTCAATCTAGACGAAAGTGTTTGTAACCATAAGGATCCAACATATAAAATCTGTGGTACTAACTATTCATAACACGCACTGGGTTGAAACTTCATCGTAGCCAAGATTAGATAGCGAAAATTACCGGTAGCATAAATGCTACTCTTACATGAATTTGCGTATGTGAATTTGTAACGTGATTAGAATGAAAGTTGCCATTTACTATAGCCCCGAAGATATTCGCTATGTAGATGCTCCAGTTCCAAATATTGGATCCGAGGAAGCCTTAGTTAGAATGAAAGCTTGTGGTATATGCGGATCGGACCTTATGAAATGGTACATTAAAAACCGTGTCCCTCTTGTTTTAGGTCATGAACCCTGTGGAATTATAACTAAGATTGGAAAAAATGTCAAGGAATTTGAAGTCGGAGAAAGAGTTTTTGTACACCACCATGTAGCATGTATGACTTGCTACCATTGTAGCCGAGGCTTCTTCACTATGTGCGAACAATTTAAACGAACTCATATAGAACCAGGTGGATTCTCAGAGTTTTTCAAGGTGCCGTCTCCAAATTTAAAGTTAGACACTTTAAGAATACCAGAAAGTATATCCTTTGAAGAAGGAACTTTGATTGAACCCATTGCATGTTGTATTCGAGCTCAAAACAAGTGTAACATCCAACAAGGAGATTCCGTTTCCATAATTGGTGCAGGGACATCGGGACTAATTCATGAAATGCTGCTAAATAATCGTGGGGTTAAACAAATAATTGTTAGTGATTTAGTTGATTTTAGGCTTGATATAGCCAAAGCTCTCGGAGCAAACGTAGTAATTAACCCAAAGAAGGAGAATATAGAAAAAAAGGTGAAAGAATTCACTGAAGATAAAGGTGCAAATATTGTTATAGTGACAGCGCCCACGTTAGAAGCAATAACATCGGGCATAAAGGTGTGTTCAAAAGGAGGAACAATCTGTATATTCGCTCCCATCTCCCCAAAAGTGCATGCCTCTATTGACTTAAATAAATTGTTTTTTTCAGAAATCAAAATTGTTTTTTCTTACTCAACATCTCATATTGAGACCAGAGAAGCTCTTAAACTTCTTCATAATAATCAAATTAATGCAAAAAAACTCATCACACACCGCTTTCCTTTACACAAGATAGGAGAAGCATTCAAGACAGCATTAACCAACAAAGAAAGCTTGAAAATAGTTATTATTGGAGAATAATTTTATGACTGAAGACAAAAAAATGAAAGCCGCAATATTATACGGAGTCAGAGATCTCAGACTGGAGAATATTGATGTACCTAAAATACATCCTGGAGAAGTATTAGTTAAAGTGAAGGCTGCTACAACATGTGGAACCGATGTTAAGATTTTTCAACGGGGATACGTTGGAGGCGTTATCCAATATCCAACAGTATTCGGACACGAGTGGGCAGGAGATATAGTTGAAATTGGGGAAAGCCTTTCTTGGATGAAAAGTGGAATGCGAGTGAGAGCAGGTAACAGTGGACCATGCCTTAGTTGTATAATGTGTAATAAAGAAAAATATAATCTCTGTGAAAACATGACATGGCTCTGGGGCGCATATGCCCAGTACATTAAGGTTCCAGCACCAGTTGTTAATAGTAACATTCAAGAAATTCCAACAAACGTAACGTATGAAGAGGCAGCGGTTGCTGAGCCTTTAGCTTGCTGCCTCTACGGAATAGAAAAATGTAATATCAAAACTGGCGATGATGTTGCCATTATTGGAGATGGACCAATAGGATTATTACATTTACAATTAGCAAGACTAAAAGGTGCAAGCCAGATAATGCTCTGTGGACTAATTGATCAGAGACTCAAAATTGCTCGTGATCTCGGAGCCAACGTAATAATTAACGCAAATAAAGAAAACTGCATTAAAAAAATTAAACAATTGACAAACGGTTACGGAGCAGATGTAGTAATAGAAGCGGTAGGACTACCAACAACATGGGAACAAGCTTTGAAACTTGTGCAAAAAGGAGGAACAGTTTTAGAGTTTGGAGGCTGCCCAGCTAGCACTTCCATCAACATAGATACAGAACTTCTTCACTATGCCGATATAAAGCTTTTAGGATCTTTTCATACAACTCCAATACATTTTAAAAGGGCATTAAACCTAATTTCTTCCCGTAAAATAAGGATTAAACCCTTGATAACTGATAAAATGGATTTAGACAACATTTCTAATGCTTTTCAAACGCTATCCTCCTCAAAAAAGGACTTGAAAATAGCAATAATTCCTTGATTAGTTATCCCCCTTGTCAAAATCTAGCCCTCAAATTCGAAATAGAATTAAAAATAGCGTGTACAGTCTTTTGCTAAACTATTGCAAGTGCGTGTGCTTTAGCTAAATAATTGTTTGGTATTATATGAATACCATAGTTCCTTCATCATTAATAATGGTGAAGAAATCGCATGGGGTAAGATTGACGGTTCTCGAAAACAATTTATTACGCAATCATTACATTTAACATCTTTCAAGAAACGAGGATCATCGTTTTTAAGGATGTTGAATAGCTTTTTCTTGATAAAACAAGGATAAACATCACCCAACCAATCAATGTAGACGACGTCTTCCCCCCCTTTACAATAAAAATTCGGATTATCTTTATTATGAAAATTTACTATGTCCTCTATATACGTATATAGATTGGCAATTACTTGGCCTTTTTTTTTGGAAGCCAGAATCGTGTTTACACATTCTTCCATTTTGTCATAGAGCTCTTCCTCTGAAAAAACTCCGCCCAAACCATACGAATTTATAGCCGCTTTTGTTGGATAGCAAAAACCAAACGGAACTTTTAACTCTTCGTTGACATACGTTATTAGTTTATCAATACCTTTTTCGACAAGGAACGTATTTAGAAAAACTAAAGCATATGTCCGTACCCCAATTTCTTTTAGATACCGGATTGTTTCCAATTGTTTAGCCATTATGTTTTTATGTCCTCTAATTTTTTCACAGATGAACGGGTTCCAATGATCAAGAGATATGCTTATTGTGTATAAGCCCGCCTTCTTTAAATCTGTAAGAAGTTGTTTACTTGACGTTCCATTAGATGTCATGCTTGAGATTAGATCTAATTTGTTAGCATATTCAACGATTTCGACAATATGAGGGTGAAGAGTAGGTTCTCCACCAGTAAAATATACTATTAAAAACTTGTTATTTTTTAGAAAATCTAAGATTTTCTTTGCGTCTTTTAAACTAATATATTCAGGCTCCTTTGTATGCATGTCACACATAAGACATTTACAATTACATTGAGTTGTTAAAGCGAAAACCACGGTCTTTCTGTATCCCTCAAGATAACGTATGAAGGCTTTTGTCAGAGTTGTCATAGTTTTTAACGGCTCCAAAACAAGAAGACATATCATTCAAGATGTTTAAACGCTATTTGGTAAAACTCCTTTTCCCTGTTTTTTATTCGTGTCTTCTTTCATTAATTTTTCTTTTATTTTTTCTTTAAGAAGCTGATTAACCATTTTTGCATCTACTTTTCCACGAAATTCACTCATAATTATTCCCATTAAGGGACCTATGGCCATAATTTTTCGGTTATAGATCAAGGTTTCGTTTTCATCAATAATTTTTGAAAGGATTTTTTCTAACTTTTGAGTTGAGATCATTTCAAGCCCTAAAGCACGTAATACCTTATCTAAATCTGTTTCATCATTCTTAATACTCCAAGCTATAACCTGAGAAATAGCTTCTTTAGCTATACGTTTAGAATCCACTAGTTCAAATAAGGTTTCAATAAATAATTCACTGAGGGATTCTACCGCAAAACCTTCTCTCTTTAATCCTTTAAAGGTTTCAGTTAATACAGCAGCGATAAATGTGGGTGCCACTTGCGATGTATGAGCTATCCTCTCAAAGACGGCTAAATAATCTGAATTATATAATTGATTTGCTAGTTTCTGGTTCAAGCCGTATTCTTTCATTAACCGAAAAATGACTTCGTCAGGGAGTTTGGGCATGTGCTGTTTAGCACTGGAAAGGCGTTCTATACTAATTGGAACGGGCGGTACATCCGTTTCCGGATACATTCGAGCAGCTCCAGGTCGGGGTCTAGAATATCGAGTAGTGGCGTCTAGATATGCTCTTCGAGTCTCACTGGGAACTCCTTTTAAAGCTTGTTTAGCTCTAGCTACCACCGCATTTAATCCCTCGTGCGCTTTTTCTATGTGATCCGCAACAAAAATTATCGCATCTTTTCTTCCCGCATTTAAGAAGCGCTTTACATTGTTAATTTCTTCTTCAGTGATTTTGTGCACTGTCAGCTCGTCAGTATGAATAATGCCTCCAACCTTTCCCCAGAATTTTGCATAATCAGATAATTCTGTTCCAAATCTTATGTTAGGTATCAACTCAATGCCGAGTAATCCTCCAAAGTTTGGTAAAACTAAAGCTAAAACTCGGCCATTTCTAGCAATTGCGTTTTGAAATGTTTTACATGTTGTTTGATCAAAAAAACCTGTTACATCTACAAAATGATTTATAATTGTCTCAAACTCGACTCGTCTTTTAGATAACTCGTTTTTAATTTTGAGAAGCGCTACTTGTCTATTGACTTCGTACTCCACTACTTTCGATACTAGCTCAAGTTCTTGAACTCCTTTCACCTCGATTAAAGCGCCATCTCGGATTGAAATATTTAAATCTTGTCTAATGGTTCCTAAACCTCGCTTTACCCTTTTAGTCGCCCTCAGTATGCTACCTATTGCAAGGGCTACTTTTCTAGCTTCTTCAGGAGTATGAATCGCTGGCGCTGTGGTTATTTCTATTAATGGGACACAGAGCCGGTCAAGTTTATATTGAACGATCAATCCTTTTTCTCTAATCTTTCTTGCAGCGTCTTCTTCTAAACACACGGTTTGAAGAGGACACCTCGTATTGTTAACTGTTATCTCTCCACCAAGAGCTATAATACAAGTTCTTTGGAACCCAGTAGTATTAGAGCCATCAATTACAATTTTTCTCATCACATGAGCTTCATCAACAATCTTCGCATTAATCATTAAGGCTATGATGAGACAAATGTCAAGTGCTTCTTCGTTTAAACGATGAGGGGGCTCTTCATCCATCTCTACTAAACATGTAGTTTTTTTATCTGCGTCATAGACGAATCCTCTTCCTCTTTTGAACTCAAAGGATGCTGCTGGATCAATTTTCCCTAATTCACTCTGGGTAGGCCTAAGCTTCCGATAGAAAGAAATGCTTGGTTCGGAAGATACTAGATCCGGTTTGCACGAGCAAAATAATTTTTCATCAGTCTTTAATTGCTGATGAATTTCAATTCCAACTTTCAGCCCGATTTTAGAATAGTCCATCGATATATTATAACTCCTACAGGTAAATGGTCCTTTTTGAAAACTCATTGGCTATATTGGTTTTAAGGAGGCGTTGTGCTTTATGCACATTCTTGGTCTGTCCGAAGACCCACATCATTTTTACCAGAGCCGTTTCTGGAAGCATATCTTCCAAGGGAATAACGCCTATTTCTTGAAGATCTATACCCGTATCATAAACATTCATATTAACTCTGCCCCATATACATTGGGAAGTCATACCGACAAGAAGACCATGGTTCACAGCATCTCTAATATGAGAAAATAGGTTATTACCTACATGACCGAGTCCTGTTCCTTCAAGAACCAATCCGTAATAATCTTCATTAACATACCAGTCTATGATTTCTGGATTGAATCCAGCATAAAATTTTACTAGAGCTACCTTTTCCTCGAATTTTGAATTTAATACAAGTTTCCTTTTTGGATCCCTTTTTACATATTCTTCGGTTAAAATTGAAATGTTTTTTTCTTCAATTTTTGCTAGCGGACTGACATTTATCGATTTGAAGGCATCTCTTCGACTTGTATGACATTTTCTAGTTTTTGTGCCTCGATGGAGAACTGTTGACGTATCAGATACAGAATCATGCATTCCAACCATTACTTCTGCTATTGGAATCGATACTGCACTAGTTACTGCATTCGTTAAATTCACAGCTGCATCAGAGCTTGGACGATCTGAAGATCGTTGAGATCCCACAAGAATTATAGGTATAGGGAGATTCTGAAGAGCAAAGCTCAAAGCCGCAGAAGTATAAGCCATGGTATCCGTTCCATGACATACCACTACACCTCTGACGCCATCTTCAATGCAGGTGACAATTTCTTCTGCTAATTTTGACCAGTGAATGGCTCGAATATTCTCGCTGAAAAGACTGAATAAGATCTTAGTTTCAACATTAGCAATTTCTGAAAGTTCGGGAACAACACTATAAAGATCATGTGCTGAGAGTGCCGAATGAACAGCGCCCGTTCTGTAGTCAATTCTACTTGCTATTGTACCTCCAGTACTGATGATAGAAACAGTTGGCAAACGAGGTTTGTCCGTTGGGATAGGAGGAGAAACAAAGGCTGGTTTTGGGCCTTCTCCAATTTTTTCCAGCTTAGCTATAGATGTAACTTTTATACCAATGTTGTAGCCATTTCTAAGTTTGATGACTATATGTTCATCGTCTGCTAACTCATAGCGCGGTATAAGAATGCCTTCAAATGTTTTACGATCACTTGTGATTTTTACATTGCTTCCAATTTCAACTTTTGCTGCTTCCAAGAGTTTTAGAGCTATACCCTTATAACCTATTATATTACCCGCCAATTAACGGTCAACTGCCTTACTAATATAAAAACCAAAATACGCTACTAATAAATAATTAACAAACTCTCTATTAGTGCATACACTAATAACGTAAACTATTTATAGCAATAACATTATATACTGATTAACAGTTTAACATATACAAACTTGTGGTTCAGTTGTGATATGAGCAAAGAAGTTATTAACCGAATAAAGAAGATCGAAGAACGCCTTGACTACTTGGAGCGAACAATCAAACGAAAAAATGTTGAACCAACTAGACTCTCCCAAACAATTAATATAAAAGACATGTTAAATCTTCCAAGCAGCCTCCAGAAAACTATGTTAGCGATTCAAGAACTCGAAGAAGCCACCGCAAGCGAAGTTGCTGAAAAAACGAAACGCGATAGAACTGTAGAAACTATATATTTAAATCAGCTTACAAGGCTAGGATATTTAAATAAAGAAAGAAGAAGCCGTAAAGTATACTTTAAGACCATGAGATTTTATTAGCGCGCGCTAAATCTCCAGCCTTTCTTGGGGATGGATTATGATTCCTTTGTTAGAAATTTCCATAAGATAAATATCCGAGCTATGTTTTCTTCCCCTTAGCTTGAGCACTTGAATGGCACGTAACATCGCTGATCCTTTACGAGCATAGTGCATTAATATCACGCCTTGAACTAATGCCCGTTCAAGATTAGTTTCCTTATCGTCTCCTCTATTCTCTGCAAGTAATAGGGTAGTACAGTTTAAGCTGCTTAAGACTTGAATCAGCCCTAACAATCCTTGCCTAATATATGTTGGATTATTGTACTGAGATGTCAAAACAGTTATCGAGTCTATTGCCAAACGTTTCGCACGCATTTCTCTCATCGTGCGAACGATAAGTCGAGATATATGGCTAAAGGGAACTTTTTCATTTTTATACAACTCATTATTTGGTACAATGTAACCCTGTTCATTGAAAGTAACCGGACGAGCATCAATGATTTTGAGTTTTTTGTCGGCTTCAATTTTTTTGAGATTCCAACCAAAGGCAAGCATATTTTTTCTAATCTCTTCAGGGTTTTCACAGAGAGTAATGAAAACTCCAGGTTCATCGTTCATGACGGCGCCATTATATAGATATTGCATCGCTAAAGTAGTTTTTCCACTTCCTGGTCCGCCATGTAGTAGAATACAGTTGCCTTTAACGAGGCCTCCTCCAACGATTTCATCCAACCCGGGTATTCCTGATGGTTCCAATGTTTTACCTCGATTTTAGCTCTCTCTTATCTTAACGATAAATTGTTTATGAAGTAAACATCTAGAATATTAAAGCATTATAGAGTTATAGTCTGGATTTCTATTCTGTATTGTTTTCGCTAATTTGGGCATCGATTTATCGTTGTTAATAATGAAACGGCCTTCGTTGTCTATAGTGAACGGAATCCAGTTGGTTTGATGAGCCATCCCTTTGAGAGTATGAATACGAAGAAACCGATTCAATTGGTGAGTGTCTTCAAAGCGCATCTCGATTACGCCGTCTGTTAAGTTTCTGAGAGAGTTATAAAATGGTAGATTATGAATGCCCTCTGTTACTTGCCAAAAACCTATACACCTCAAGTCTTTAAGGCGAGCCATATTAATTTGAATAAAACGGGTGATGTCGATCTCAGAATTATATAAGAAAAGGGTAGAAATGGAATCAAAAATAAGGATTTTAGGGTGTTCTGCATCATTTATTGCATTGTAGATTTTGATGCTTAGATCGTTTAAATTTGATAGATGAGATACGTGATATCTTTCCTCTTCTTTTTTGCCAATGGTCCAAGAGTAGGCATCAATTATTATGAGGTGTTTCGTCTCATACGAGAGTCTATTACCCTGCCCGATGGTCTTATCTCTTATAACTTGAGGGGGGTTAGAAAGAGTAATAAAAATTACATTGACTTCGCTTATACAGTTGAATACTAAGGTTTCACAGAAAACAGATTTCCCAACACCAGATGGCCCTGTTAAAATGATGTTGGTTCCTATCGGAATACTTTCAATCCCTAACGATTTAAATAGCTGAAGACCAATCAAGGACAATAGAACCTACTCCTCACTCATTTAGATAGGGAAAATACGTTAAGGGCCAAATCTTATTCCTGTTTAGCTGTTACTACCTCATATCGATTACTAATCAACTATATTGATTAGAAAAGAGTAATGAATTATGAAAACAGGTCACTAATTCATATTTCAAATATATTCCTTCTATCAGAAAAGTTTAAAAGTTTATAAGTTAATCTATTATTGCGCGTCTCTCGGAGGCTTCGAGTTGGATAGAGTTCCGACAGGGATTGATGGTTTAGACAATCTTCTTAAGGGAGGGTTACCTCCTTCTACCGCAATAGGATTAGTCGGCGACGTCAATAGTGGAAAAGAAATGATATGCAATCATGTGACTTGGAGCCTACTAAATAAAGGTTATTACGTCTTATATTTTGCTGTTGATAAATCAGCTGAAGACATCAGAGACGACATGTATCAAAGTAATTGGAACATTGAAGACTTCGAGAAAGAGGACAAATTACATTTCATAGATGTTTTTTCGCGAGGACAAGAAATCATAGAAGAAAAGATGTATGAGTCAGGTGAACTCGTTGAGCCTGAGAAGATTTCTTTCAATTTTAAAGAAATGATTGCTGAAGGAAGAAAATACGCCATAAAAATGGCGTTACGTAGAAGAAAATTAGTTGTCATATATTATTCAATGTCACCTTTGTTCACCGTTTCAAACCATCGCGATGTTCTCAGATTTCTACAATACGCTAAATACGCAACCAGAATCTCGAAAGCAGTGGGTATTGCGGCGTTACATTTAGGAATTCATGGCACCAACATCGAAACTGCTTTTCAACAACTAGCTGACGGAATAATTGAAGTGCGGAGAAAAACATTAAATGGATATGCAGCTCGATTCATCCGTATAAGCAAGATGGCCAGGACAAACTTTAGTGAAAACTATTATCCCTTAGAAATATCGAAGGACGGAATATTAGTGCACACAATCCCAGTAACCTCGATGTAACACGCGCGTGCTTGATGCCATAAATTTCTCAGCGACCGTAAAAACTATTAAAGAAGATGGGAAATTATTGAAGACAGGTTTTCAATATGTCACGGAGCGAGATGGAGTTAAAATCTATCGAAAGCGAAAGTAAGATCGAAGTCTTACGCAAAGATGGAAATGAAATAATTGTGAAACATCACCCGAGTGGAAACATTTGCGCAATACAGGATACATTCGCCGAGATGTTTCCTATGTGGAGTGGGAGAATACTTATATCCGCTGCTACTGAAGAATGGGCATTAACCTCAGCAAGAGTTGCCACTGGTTTTGCTTCTTCAATTATCATGTCTCCAGCCGAAGCTGGAATAGAAAAAACAGTACAACCAAGCGAAACGCCCGATGGAAGACCGGGTGTTATTATCCAAATTTTCCATAATTTAGGCTACAAATTAAAGGCACAAATGATGTTGAGAATTGGACAATGCATATTGACTTGTCCAACGACGGCTGCCTTTGATGCTATGGGTGAAGCGTTTTCGAAAAAACTCAAAATAGGAAAAACATTAAGCCTCTTTGGCGACGGGTATCAAACTCGAGATACTCTGGGAAGTCGAAGAGTATGGCGGATTCCAGTAATGGAAGGAGAATTTATAGTTGAAGAAAAATTCGGCGTCAAAAAAGGCGTTGCCGGCGGAAACTTCCTAATACTAGCACAAAATCCAAAGACCGGGCTAACCGCAGCGGAAAAGGCGGTGCAAGCTATCAATAAAGTGGAAGACGTAATACTACCATTTCCTGGAGGAATATGCAAATCTGGATCCAAAGTTGGATCATTAAAATACAAGCTACCAGCTTCTACTAACCATCTCTTCTGCCCAACCTTAAAAACCACCGTACCCGCAACAAAAATTCCAAGCGAAGTTAATTGCGTATATGAAATTGTCATTAATGGGCTGTATTTGGAAGCTGTACAAAAAGCTGTTGGCGAAGGAGTCAAAGCCGCGATAAGCATCCCCGGCATAGCGAAGATTACTGCTGCAAACTACGGTGGAAGACTTGGCCCTTACAGAGCTAACTTAAAGGAAGTCTTAAACTTAGCATAATTACATCCATTAAAAACGTTAGCGCGCGCTGCCCTCCCCCATGAGGGGTAACGTTTGATACAACGCACTAACACAGAGAGCGTATAATTCCTTAGAAGACGCATACTATAGACCTTAATCCTATTCACTATACTTTAAATACCCTGTAAAAACATGCTCTATGGATACCACAATTGAGTAATCGTAGTTAACTGAGAGGGGCCTAAATGGGAATCAAACAGCATCAAAAAACGCCGTCAAAAATTATGATAAAGACGAAGGAAAAGAGCCGGATTCTAGCAGTTAAAGAAGGTTATGGAGTTGCTGTCGATTTAGGCGCCACTAATCTTAAGGTAGCCATAGGTTTGAGAAATGGTAAAATTTTAGCTAAAAAATCTGAGCCTACGGCTGCTGTATCAGGGTCTAAAGCATTAACCCGCAAAATCATAGACAGAATAAATGGTTTTTTAATCGAATTGAATCTTCCATATGAGAGACTTATGGGCATAGGCGTAGGCGCTATTGGCCCTCTAGACAGAAAGAAAGGGGGTATTGTAAAATCCCCTAATATTCCTCATTATAATTTTATATCCATAGTACAACCCCTTACAAATGAGTTTAATGTATCCGTACATCTTTTAAACGATTGTGTAGCAGGCGTAGTCGGTGAAAAGTTATTTGGCTTAGGAGCTTCCGAAGAAAATCTCGCCTATATAACGATAAGCACTGGTATAGGAGGCGGTGTATTCGTCGATGGCCATCTCCTATTAGGAAAAGACGGTAATGCCCACGAAATAGGACATATGGTTATTGATTATCAAGGCAGACTTCTGTGCGGATGCGGGAAGAGAGGTCATTGGGAAGCCTATTGTTCGGGCAGAAATGTACCCAATTATACGAGAATAATTTTTGAAGACGAAGGATGGAAAAGCTTTAGTAAAAGCCTATTGAACTCGTATACAGAAGGTGACCCCAACAAGATAACCACTAAAGATATTTATTATGGAGCCCAACAAAACGAAAAAACCTGTTTAAAAATTGTTGAAGAAGTAGGTCGGCTTAACGCTATAGGCTTTGCTAACGTAGTTAACGTCTATGATCCTTCACTCATTACAGTTGGTGGCGCAGTAGCTCTAAACAACAGAAATTTAGTTATAACCCCAATCAACAAATATCTGAACAGATACATCATTAACAACCCCCCAATAATAAAAATCACACCGTTAGACGAAAACATCGTGCTATATGGAGCTTTAGCAGCAGCCTTCAATCTAGTCAATAGCCAAACATAAGCAAAACACAGTGCCTGCTCTTATCATTTATACCCTCCTTTAACTAAGGATAGAGAGCTTGGATTTTTACTCCATTAAAACGAGTTAAATAAATGCGAGTGCTTTATATAGTCATAGGATAGTATAGCTCAAACATTAAGAGATACCCGTTTTAATCCTTTTTTTTCAGCAGCAATAGTAATGTGGTGTGAAAAAATGTTTCCTCTTTACGATGAGAATAGAAGGAAGAGCCTTCCTTTTGTTACATGGACTCTCATCATCATAAACGCCCTTGTTTTTTGGTGGGAACTAAATCATGGGACAATGGAGCTTCAGGAACTTTTTTATAACTACGGAGAAATTCCAGCCCTAGTGATGCAAGGAAAGCAACTGCACACTATTATAACCTCAATGTTTCTTCATGCAGATTTATGGCACATAGTTGGAAACATGGTCTACCTATTCGTTTTTGGAGATAATGTCGAAGATCGATTTGGACATACTAAATTTCTCTTTCTCTATTTAGCTTTTGGAATAGTAGGAGGACTCACGCATTCTGTTGTAGCAGTGATGTTTGGAGGAATCGACGCCATTGTTCCAGCCATAGGTGCTTCTGGTGCTGTATCTGGAATCTTAGCTGCATACGTATTATTTTTCCCTAACGCAAGAATTATCAGCATAGTGCCTTCTTTCTATTTCATCAGAATCGCCCCCGTTCCTGCCTGGATCTTTATTGGGTTTTGGTTTATCCTTCAGCTTCTATATAGCGGCACCATGACCGCAGTGGCTTATATGGCCCACATAGGAGGCTTTATCACAGGCTTCGTCATTTCCACGATCTTCAAGGCGACAACAACGTCAAGACCATCGGTTTCGACGACTTGGACTACAAAGCCTAGAGCTGCTGATTACTGCTTATATTGTGGAAAACCTTTACCCGATAACGCCGTTTATTGTCCTATATGTGGCAGTAGACGTAGCAGGTAGCGCGCGCGAAAAAGGAATACAAACCTAGATTTCCGCTATTTCCCTTAAGAGTTTTAATGCTTTAGGAATCTCGTTTGGGTGAATTAAAGTAAATCCACATTTTGGGCATTTCCATCCCCTCACAATGAATCTTCCGCTTTTGAGAATAACGGTGGCTTTAGTAGAAGTGTTACAAAACACGCATTTTGGTTCGGACTTCACCTGTTTCGTGGGATTCCATATCATAGGGAATTCAATATTAAATCAGAAATAATGACCTTTTAAACGTTCGCCAAAAAACTTATTAACAAACTTTAGGAAAATTGGAAGCCTTTTGGATAAGCTTAGCGATTCTCAATGAGTTAAATATACAATAAAGTAGAAGCATAATGTTCGCGCGTGTGTACATGGAAAAAAAAGTGAGCACATTATTAAAAAAAAAGTGGATTATTTGTGAGAATACATGTAAGCAAACACAGATATGACTACCAAAGATATTATAGATCCAGCAAGTCCTGAGATAAACCATGGCGCAAACAGTACTTGTGATATCGATATATTAATCGTGGTTAGCCAGTCGAAGACAAAGTAAGCCACCGCGCCAATCATGAAGCCAAGGAAAGCAAAGGAAAAGATTAATTTATTTTTACTCATCGCCAATTTCAACACCGGCATGTATTGAGATTAAAGCCTTCTTTCAGTTGATGTCGACGGAAGGTCTGGGAATCCATCTCTAATTTTTTGTTCGGCTATAGTAGTTGCCTCTCCTAATATTTTTTCAGCGTCTTCGCTAGATGCAATACTGCTCCATGAATGTCC
>CP070659.1:1842549-1848942 GCA_020355125.1 Candidatus Bathyarchaeota archaeon | reverse complement strand
TTGGGTTTGGAGGATTTAATAGCATTTTCGATATGTTTTTCGGCCGCAGAACCCCAAGGCGACATCAGCCCGTACGTGGAAATAATATAAGACAAGATATAGCTATCACTCTTGAAGAAGCAGCCTCTGGTTTAGAGACAGAAATTGAAGTCCCACGAACTGAAAAATGTGATGACTGTCAAGGCAGTGGGGCAAAACCTGGTACAAAACCTGAACCATGTACCCGATGCAAAGGAACAGGTAGAATAGAACGGATTAGATCAACTGGGTTCGCAAGACTAATTCAAGTCGAAACCTGTAATATGTGTAGTGGAAAAGGAAACATAGTTCAATCCCCCTGTAAGAAATGTAATGGAAAAGGTGTTGTATTAAGAACTCGAAGAATAAAGGTTAAGATTCCGCCAGGCGTAGATGACGGTTGGGGGCTGAGACTCAGTGGCGAAGGAGAAGCTGGGTCAAAAGGAGGTTTTCCAGGAGATCTATATGTTTTTATCCATGTTAAACCTCATAAATTATTTCGTAGACGAGACGAAGACATCTTATGTGATATCCCAATAAATTTCACATATGCTGCTCTCGGGTCTGAAATAGAAGTTCCAACCCTAGAAGGCAAAGCTATAGTAAAGATTCCACCAGGCACCCAAACTCATACTGTTTTTAGGTTAAAAGGGAAAGGGATGCCTCGTTTGAATTTCTATGGTAAAGGAGATGAACTTGTTCGGGTAATTGTTCAAATACCTACAAAATTATCAAAGCAACAGAAGAAGCTTTTAAGGGAATTAGCAAAAGAGATGGGTGAAAATAGTAACATGAAAAAAAGTTTTTTTAACTTTTGATTGTTACATCTGCCTCTCTTATTGCTTCTTCCCAAACAAGCGTGTGAATAAGTGACGCCCGTTAACTTGCCAGAGAAATGGATAAAAATAAGTAAAAAGTAATAATTCTACTTTGTCAACAGAAATTTATTAAACTCGAATTCACGCAAATAATTAAAAATCACATGGTGTAAAATAGAAATAATATTGTGAAAAGCTTAAAACAGCATAATTTATGTTGTTAGTACAAGGAGGAAATTAATTGGCAGTAAAGAAAAGCGATTTTATCCTAATAGATTATGTCACAAAGATCGATGAAACTGGAGAAATATTTGATACAACGATCTTAGACGAAGCCACAAAAAGTGGAATCTTTAAAGAAAATACGGTCTATGAGCCTATGCTAGTTGTTGTTGGAGAAAGATGGGTCCTCAAAGCATTAGACGACTCTCTAATAGGGCTTAAAGTTGGTAAGCCAGTAACAGTGGAAATCTTGCCTGAAGATGGATTTGGATTAAGAGACCCGAATAAAATTAAGCTAATATCAATACGGAAATTTAAGGGGCAAAAAACCAGCCCGTTCCCAGGCGCTCAAATTGAAATTGATGGGAAATTAGGCACCGTTAGGGCTGTAGGCGCAGGCCGAGTTCAAGTGGACTTCAATCTACCACTTGCGGGTAAAACTTTAATCTATAATTTAACGATAAAGAAGATTCTTAAAAAGCGATTGGATAAAATTAATGCGTTAATTCACAGAAGAATACCGACAGCCAATATTGAAAAAATCAAGGTGAAGGCAGTTAAAAAGAAAGTCGATATCGAGTTGCCCGAAGAAGCATTTTACCTAGAAGGTGTACAATTTGCTAAAAGAGGAATAGCAGCCGATATTCAAAAATACCTTGAAGTGGACAAAATTTCCTTTATTGAAATCTATCGGTATGCGAAACCTATTCAACCACCCGCTGCAACTTCGCTAGAACAAACGACTGATCAAGCGGACACTTGATCTTTCCCTTAATCTCTAGGATTTTATATTTTTCACCTTTCCTAACGCCTTGAGGCAGACAACTTCCATAGTTTATGCACGATAATCGTTTGCATTCTTGAGGAAAATATGAGATTATTCCTCCAAGAAATGCTAATTTGCTCTCTATGACACCTTCAATGTCCAATTCAACAACTTCAACAACTTTTACCCCTTCTTCATGGATAATACAATGAAAAATCTTGTTGCGTGTATTCGTAATTTTATATATACGACCTGACTCAATATTCGAAATACAGACAGTAAAAAGATTACAGTCTTTACATTCCTCTGCTGCGCCTTCGTAAACAAAGGTAAAACATTTTTTAGCCTGTTTCAAACCGATAAGGGTAATTTTCTGCTTTTTTTCTCCATTCATGTCAACTATTTTTCCTTCTAATCGGTGACGCCTGTTTTTTTTGCCAATTTTTCAGCCATAGTTCTACTTAGCCCTTCTTTTCCTAAAACCGTGTATCTTTTTACTCTAATTTTGTGAGCAATGGTTAAAGCGTCTATAATATGATCCGTTTTAACGCCCAATTCTTTCGCGGTTATGGGTGATCCAATTATTTTTAACTTATTTCTTATCCTCTGCCAATTTCTTTTTTGTAGGCAAGCCATCATGATGGTACCTACGCCACATTTTTCTCCATGTAATGCTACATTAGGGGAAATCATATCAAGAGCATGACTGAATAAGTGTTCTGAGCCGCTACAAGGTCTGCTGCTCCCAGCAATGCTCATGGCAACACCACAGCTTAACAAAGCTTCAAGTACTATTCTCAAACCGATGTCAGCAGTATTTTGACGGATTGTTTTTGCATGTTTCAATATAAGGTTTGCACTCATTAAAGCTAAATTTGATGCATATTCCCCATAATATTCGCCATTATGTTTATGTCCAAATTCCCAATCTTTTACCGCTGTATATTTTGCAACTATATCACTACACCCACTAGCAGTGAGTCTATAAGGTGATTGCGCAACAATTTTTGTGTCTATAATGATCCCCAATGGGGCATGTGTTTGTATCGAATATGAATTTTTAGAATCTGAAATTGATACCCGGTCACTTGAAATTCCATCATGAGAGGCTGCTGTTGGAACGCTTATGAAGGGCCTATTTATATGATAGGCTATAAGTTTAGCTACATCTATAACTTTTCCTCCGCCAACACCCAAAAGGAATCCCGGTTTATGATCTTTGACAACTTTTAGTATCTCATTAACTTGTCTATTTGTCGACTCTTTGACAATAAACGAATCAGTTTCATATCCCAACGATTCAAGGGAGAGTATTACTTTTTTTCCAACGATGTTATACACATGGGGACCTGTTAATACTAAAGCTGACGGCTTTAATCTTAAACGCCTAAATATTTCTTCAGCTCTATCGAGAATCTCCCAGCCAATTAATATTTCTCTTGGAAGTTGCATACGATGCACAGGGAGTGTCATACTCATAACAATATGAGTATACACTTTTATATTGTGTTGTTACGTAAACTATGCGCCAACAAGAAATCACGAAATGTTTTTAAGGATAGGCTTAAACAAACTATATGAATTTATTTTATAGGGATTTATTCTCAGCGGCCCTATAGTTTTATTCATCCATCACAGCTCAGGGAGATAACCTATAATGATTGAAAATCAATGGTATAAGAAAATTGAAAACATGGTGCTGAAAGGTACGACAACTATTGGAATAGTTTGTAGAGATGGAATAGTTTTAGCAACAGACACACGAGTTACCATGGGATATTTTATCGCTCATAAACATGGAAAGAAAGTATACCAATTAGATGATCACCTCGCTATAACTATTGCTGGAGTAGTTGCTGACGCTCAGAATGTAGTTGAAATTCTTAAAGCAAATGCCAGCCTCTTCTTCTTTAACAAGGGCAGACGTATACCTGTTAGCGCTGCCGCAAGATTAGCCGCCAATATTCTATTCTCTTCAAGGGGATACCCCTTGATAATGCAAGCATTAGTTGGTGGAGTAGACGATAATGGAGCTCATGTATTTTCTATAGATCCTTTTGGAAGTGTTATAGAGGAAACGTGTGTATCTACTGGGTCTGGATCACCAATTGCATATGGTGTATTAGAAGACGGATATTCTAAAGAACTCAGTATAGAAGAAGGAAAGTTATTAATTATTCGCGCTGTTACATCCGCAATGAAGCGAGACGCGGGAAGCGGTGATAGTTTTGATGTTGTTACTATAACAGATAAAGAGGGCTATAGAGAACTAAGCGATAAAGAAAAACACGCACTTGTGTCCTCTGGATGATCTTCGCCTTTTCTCATTGGATAGTGAAATCATTGGGATCCTCTTTTAATGAGGCGCAGGCCAAAATTAGAGAAACGGTATTACAACACGTTCCAAAAGAAGCAGAAATAAGCAGAATCGAATTTGAAGGCCCAAGAATAGCCATATATACGAAAAAGCCAGAGGTTCTTGTGGAACAAAATTTCATTGTTACTGGAATAGTAGACCTAATCAAGAAAAGAATAGTAATACGATCGGACCCTTCCGTTCGTGTAGATGAACGAGAAACAGAAAAACTCGTATATAGTTTAGTGCCTAGTGAAGCCGAAATAACAACTGTTTCTTTCGATCCCTCGTTAGGAGAAGTAATAATTGACGCTAAGAAGCCTGGATTAGTTATCGGTAGAGATGGAAGTTCTCTTCAAGAAATTATCAAAGTAACAAAATGGAGACCTAGAATATTAAGAAGTCCTTCGATATCCTCTAATATTATTGCCCACATACGCCATTTCATTCATTCTGAAAGCAAAGAGAGAGAAAGGATTCTGAGGACAGTCGGCGAACGCATCTTTCGACCGCCTGTATTTAAAGCGCGTAGTATAAATCTTACAGCACTTGGTGGATTCAGAGAAGTGGGGAGATCCGCCATTCTCGTTCAAACTAATGAGGAGCGTATTCTTTTAGACTGTGGTATAAACCCCGGTTCTAAAAACCCCATTAATGCATATCCGAGACTGAGTTCAGATTTCTTTGATTTAGAACTACTTGATGCAGTAGTCATATCTCATGCACATTTAGACCATTGCGGATTTCTCCCCTTCTTGTTTAAATATGGTTTTGATGGCCCAGTTTACTGCTCTGAACCT
Source organism: Candidatus Bathyarchaeota archaeon (assembly GCA_020355125.1). Classification (GTDB taxonomy): domain Archaea; phylum Thermoproteota; class Bathyarchaeia; order RBG-16-48-13. The sequence goes on along the minus strand of CP070659.1, from coordinate 1,843,962 downwards.
ACTGCAACATTGATGACCCTGCTCCAACTTGACTATCTAGATGTAACCCGCAAAGAGGGGATGATTCCTCCCTATGATCAAAAAGATATTAGAGAAACCGTCCTTCATACAATACCCATCAAAAACGGAACAGTCACAGATATTTCGCCAAATACACGCCTGACGTTTCACAGCGCAGGACACATTCTCGGGTCAACTATTGTTCATATGCATATCGGTGAAGGTGCGCATAACATCATATACACCGGTGACTTCAAATACGGACAAACGATGCTATTACCCTCTGCCGTACCGACATTTCCGAGAGTCGAAACACTAATCACTGAAAGCACATATGGAGGTCCCAAAGATTTCATGCCATCAAGGAAAGAAGCTGAAAATAAATTAGTTTCAATCATAAATTCAACTATAGAAAAGAATGGAAAAGTCTTAATCCCTGTGCCAGCTGTTGGTAGAGCTCAAGAGATTATGATTGTGCTAAATAATTATATGAAAAGAGGCCTCCTAAGAGAAACCCCCGTTTATATTGAAGGAATGGTAAATGAAGCAACCGCAATTCATACCGCATATCCAGAGCATTTGAGTAGAAAAATTAAAGATATGATTTTCAATCAAGGAAATAATCCCTTCCAATCAGAATATTTTGTTAATGTTAAAGATTCTAGCATTAGAGGAGAAATATTACAGGCCGGACCTTGTATAGTAATCGCTACATCAGGTATGCTTGAAGGAGGACCCGCTGTCGAATATTTTAAGAATCTAGCAAAAGACGCTAGGAATGCCCTTATATTCGTAAGCTATCAAATAGAGGGAACTCTTGGCCAACGAGTGCAAAAGGGTTTAACTGACGTGCCTCTAGTGAATAACAACGGGAGAGTAGATGTAATAAATATTAATCTTAGAGTTGAATCCGTAGAGGGCTTTTCTGGACATTCTGATAGAAATCAGATTTTATCTTACTTAAGAAAACTTTCACCGAAACCCGAACACATCATAGTAAACCATGGAGAAAAAACAAAATGCTTAGCAATGGCGAATACCATACGCAAAATTTATAAAATAAAAGTTCGCGCGCCAGAAGTATTAGAGGCTATCAGGCTAAGATGATTCTTGCTGAACTCAAAGGTTTTAGTGCATGGAAATGGTAGAACATTTAAATGAGAAAAGCTTCACCTAACATCGTCAAATAAAGTATCTAGCGCCCCATCCCAGCAGCAGCATTTTTTATCCACGGAAAGAATAAAATAAAAGTCCAGCGCGCACTCATGGGTTTTAATGGGATTCTATCTAACCCCTTCACCCTTAGTCAACATTTTTTTATCAAAAAAATGTCGTGATTGCTCGGACTTCTGACAAAACGTTAATTTCAAGGGTTCGTGTATTAACTAAGGTATGATTGTTGAACGCTTTAAA
>CP070659.1:1834886-1842449 GCA_020355125.1 Candidatus Bathyarchaeota archaeon | reverse complement strand
CGTTTCCACTGCAATACCCGTTGTTACAGATAAACAGTGATCAAAAAGGTGTCCGGCTGTATGTCTCTTCATATATTTGTATCGTGAATCCCATTCAAGCCTGCCGAGGATCGTTTTTCCCCCAGCCACACCCTCTACGAGCTTTCCCCAATGTACGACTACTTCACTAACAAGCATAGCCTTTTTCACAGCCACTCTAAAATTTGGACCATGGATAAAGCCAGTATCGGTTGGTTGCCCTCCTCCTTTTGGATGGAAGGCGGTTTCATCTAGTAGAAGATAAATTGAATGTTTACCATCCATGCGGGTTCTCAGGATCTTCGCTTGAAATTCCTTTAAATATGAGTCTTCTAAATAAAGCAAGCGAACTTTACTAATTCCTTTAATGAAGTCTTTAAGCTTCATTTTAATCAACAAACATATTCTAATGCCTGAATCTTTTTATTATCTCTTCTTCTTTTCTCATTTAAATTGGAGAATTCGTAACTTGAAATATATAAAGCACATAGAAGTGACTTCAGGCATGACTGCAGGTCAACTTGTCGCTGAAATGGGGAAAAGTGGTGTCTTGGGCGCTGGAAGACTTGCTAGAGCAGCAGCTATTTTAAAGGAAATGTTTACGGATCCCGACTATACTGTTTTCCTCACTTTAGCTGGACCTATGATTCCGGGAGGGCTTAGAAGCGTTGTCGGCGAATTGATTAGTAGGAAATACATTGATGTGATTGTGGCTAGTGGAGCTAACATCGTACATGATGTAATTGAAGGCTTGGGATTTAAAGAGATCAGAGGATCGTTTTCCGTGGATGATATAGAGTTGAAGAAACAGGGAATTGGTCGTGCTGGAGATATCTTTTTTCAGCAGAAGGGATTTGAGGCGTTGGAAAAACAAATGAGTAATGTGTTTCATTCGATTTTGAAAAGGGGGGTAGATAACATATCGATAAGTGACCTAATATCTGAAATTAGTAAAAAGATAACCGACTTAGAATCAGTCTTGAAAAAGGCATCAATACATGGGGTGCCAATATTCTCACCAGGCTTATTAGACTCTATGATCGGTTTACATTTATGGACTTTTAATCAAATTAAACAGTTACGGATAAATCCTATTCTGGATTTGAATAGATTATCAGACATAATTTACGATGCTAAAAAGATTGGAGCAATATTTTTAGGAGGAGGCCTTCCAAAACATCACGTTTTAGGGGTCAGTATTTTGAAAGATGGGGTGAACGCGGCTGTTCAGATAACGTTAGATAGGCCTGAAGGTGGAAGCTTAAGTGGGGCTCCTTTAGAGGAAGCTATCTCTTGGAATAAAGCAAAACCTTTAAAAAAACTTGAAACAGTTATTGGTGACGCTACTATCATCTTTCCGCTTTTAGTAGCAGCAGTTTTAGAAGATTAATCATCATGCGAATAGTTAATTAATACCTTATACAAATTAGTTTTAGCTGATGAGGACAGAGAGAACACTAGACCAATGAAAAATTATGAAAAAAAAGTGCGTATTTACTTAGAATGTTACAATCCCTTTGCATATACCCAAAATGGTGGCCAACATGTCTTCACTTGAAAGACTGGGATCTTCCCTTACAGACGCGATTAGGAAAATAATAAAGGCGCCTATAGTTGATGAGTCTGTCGTTAATGAACTTGTTAAAGATTTTCAGAGAGCCCTTTTACAGGCAGATGTTAAGGTGCAACTTGTTCTAGAAATCTCAGAGAAGATTAGAAAGAGAACGTTAAATGAACAACTTCCACGCGGAATCAGTAGAAGAGAACACCTTATAAAAGTAATCTATGAGGAGCTCACAACTTTTTTAGGGGACATTCCTGCACAGATTCGTATAAATCCCGGGGTCTCAAACATACTTATGCTTGTTGGGGTCCAAGGCAGCGGAAAAACAACATCAGCAGCGAAAATTGCTCGATATTTTCAAAAAAGAGGTTTTAAGACAGCACTTATCTGTGCTGACACATTTCGGTTTGGAGCCTTTCATCAATTGCAGCAATTAGCAGATAAGACAAATGTTCCAATGTATGGTGATCTTAATGAGAAAAACTCGTTTAAGATCGCTAAAAAGGGAATCGAAAAATTTAGAAGCGAAGGATACGAGATCATCATTCTTGACACCGCTGGAAGACACAAAAACGAAGAAAGCTTAATTAAGGATATGAAAGAGTTAGCTCACATCGTAAATCCCGACGAAATTATCCTTATTATTGATGCTACCATCGGGCAACAAGCATCGATACAGGCTGAAGCTTTCCATGAAGCAACTAAAATTGGCTCAGTCTTCTTAACTAAGCTTGATGGTTCAGCTAGAGGAGGCGGTGCTTTATCTGCAGTTGCGTCCATAAAAACTCCAATTAAATTTATTGGGATGGGAGAAGGGATAGACGCTATAGACACCTTTGTTCCTTCACGCTTTGTAGGCCGACTCCTAGGAATGGGTGATATAGAGGGGCTAATTCATAAAGTCAAAGAGGCTGAAGCCAAAATTCCGAGAAATAAAGCAAAGGCAATTTTGAAGGGAAAATTTACATTAGACGACATGTACGAACAAATGGAATCTATGAAAAGCATGGGACCGTTAAAACATATTTTAAAAATGATTCCCAATATGGGGTACAGACTGCCGGAGAACGCACTCGATGAAGCAGAAGACCGCTTGAAAAAGTGGCATTACATTATTCAGTCAATGACCAAAGAGGAAAGAGATGATCCTAAAATTTTAAGTTCATCGAGGATTAAACGAGTAGCTCGGGGCTCAGGCACAAGTGAAAAAGAAGTGAAGAAACTTATTAAACAATATTTTACTATGAGAAAATTCATGAGATCTATAGGTAAGAGAAAGATGCCTCCGTTTCTGAAAAAAATGTTAAGAACCCAGAAAGACATCAGTTTCACATAGAATCTAAGAATTTTGCTATTAGTTAGCTGCCTATAAGGTAAATATCAATGAAACTTAACGAAATTAGTTTAGCATTATTAGAAAATTTTGCTCTCTGCGACCATTGTCTTGGACGACAGTTCGCTTTGCTTGGCTACGGCTTTACAAACCAAGAGAGAGGCTATTCAATAAAGTTACTACTCCTCTTAGAGGGTAACAGGCTGATATTAAATGATAGCTATGAACTAGGGACAGAATTAATAAAATTGGTTGCGCTAAATGGGTTATCTGAATCAGCCTACAAGGTGTTGAAGTCATTGGGTCAAGATCTGGAAAGAACGCCAACGAAATGTTACATCTGCAATGGGGTCTTTGAGTATGTAGATGAATTAGCTAATAAAGTAGTGGAAAAAATTTCTCAATACGAATATAAGACATTTTTACTTGGAATAAAAATACCGCCAGAAGTTGAAGAGCGGGAAGATGAATTACGAGCACAATTCGATATAAAATGGAGTGAAAGCATCAAAAACGAATTCAGCAGAGAGATTGGAAAAAAAGTTACAGAAATAACAGGGAAAACTGTACAACATGTAAAATCAGACGTTATAGCAATAATAAACGTCTTTACAAAGCAGATCACGGTAAAAGCTAGCCCTATATTTATTTCTGGACACTATAAAAAATTAGTTAGAGGAATTCCTCAACATAGATGGGTTTGTAATAAATGTGTAGGAATAGGATGCGCTGACTGTGGCTGGACGGGAAAGAAATACTCCGAGTCGATTGAAGAATTAATAACGGGTGAAATAAAAAGAATGTTTGAAGGAACAGACGCTAAACTCCACTCTGCGGGCCGAGAAGACGTCGATGTAAGAGTGTTAGGTTCAGGGAGACCCTTTATTGTTGAAGTAAAGAATCCTAAAAAACGAAATATGGACCTTGAATCTCTTAAAACCGAAATTAATAAAGGGGCTAAAGACAAAATCGAGATATTCAATCTTGGTTTTTCCTTAAAAGAACGAGTTCAAGCTATGAAAGAAAAAAAACAGACTAAAATTTATCGGGGGCTAGTAGAATTTGAGAATCCTGTTTCCGACGAGCAATTGTTAGAAATAGAGAAAGCGCTGGAAAACAAGATCATTTATCAACAATCGCCTTCACGTTTTTCGCGTCAAAGATCTCCAAAAAACCGAAAAAAATACTTATATGGAATAGAATTTAAAAGGTTGAACCCGAATCTTGTTGAGATGTTAGTACGGTGCCAAGGAGGGTTATATATTAAAGAATTAGTAGATGGGGATGATGGAAAAACAACCCCCAGTTTAGCCGAGCTAATAAACACTTCAGCGAAGTGCATTGAGCTTGATATTATGGATATTAGTATGGAAGTTGCATAGATGGGAAAATCGAGAGGAATCCAAAGAAAATCTAGACAGGTTTTAAAGAAAAAACCTAGAAAAAGAGGCTTACCGTCAGTAGGTAAACTCCTCTATAAATATAAGACTGGTGAAAAGGTTGTTGTAACGATCGATTCAAGTATTCACAAAGGAATGCCGCACATCCGATATCAAGGGAAAGTTGGAGTAGTAAAAGAAGAAAGAGGTCGTGCTTATGTCATCGAAATCCGTGAAGGAAAAAAAATCAGAAATATAATAACTCGGCCAGAACATATTACGCCTTATACGGATTAAATATTGAGGTGAAAAAATGCCTCGAAAAGTTGTAGATAAAAAAGAAATATCTATTTCCGAAGCGAAAAACATATTAGAAAAACTCGGGGAGTTGAATCTATTTCAGTTAAGAACCTATAACTATATCGCGAAACTATCAAAAATAACTCCCGTAAATGCTGAAGAACTAATTAATAAACTAGTTGAGAAATTTGATCTATCAAGAAAGATGGCTGTACAATTGGTAAATTGTATGCCTAAAAGCATAGAAGAAATTCGAGCTTTTTTGTCAATAAACAGAAAAAAAATTTTTATAACATCTCAAATAAAAGAAATGTTGGAAATGCTCGATAATCATCGATAGCAACATCTATTTCCATCATTTTTTAAAAAAATGTTTTGGAAGATCAGATTTAATTTGAAGAGAATTCGCCATAAAAATAAAAAAAAACCACAACAGCTAGAGGGGGGGCCTTATGAGCAGTGAGTTATATGCTCCAAAAAAATTCGAAGATTTTGCTTATGTTTTAGATTTTATGCTACATGGTAAATTGTGAGCAAGAAAGGGGAGTTATAAATCACAACCTTTAGCTCAGATAATAGGCGAAGCCTTTTTTACACTCTTAGAAGCTACTACAAAAGACGCGATGTCTGTTACACCTAACGAAAGGATTTATATTGTCAAAGATTTGCCTCGCGATAAAATTAGTCATATAATTGGTAGAATCGAGTATAATGATTTAACATCGTCTTCCAAAAGCGAGTTGCCCTTAGTAATTGAAGAAATTGTAAAAAGACAAGAGAAAAAATTTGTTGCCTTTTTAAATAGAGCTCAAGCGATAACCCCGCGGATGCATTCTTTAGAATTGATACCTGGAATAGGTAAAAAGTATACGTGGGTGATTTTAAGAGCGCGAGAGAAGACACCATTCATAAGTTTTAAAGATGTTAAAGAAAGAACAGGCGTTCCAGATCTGGTTAAGTTGATAGTTAAAAGAATCATTGAAGAACTGTCTACCAAATCGAAGTATACTATATTTACTCGTCCTTCCTAGTTGGCGAGCTTTTAATGGATTTTTTGAATAAAACCAAGTTTTTGCTTAAAAAATATAATGTTAAGCCCCGAAAAGAATTAGGGCAGCACTTTTGTATCGACTCTGATCTTTTAACTAGAATCGTCAATTATGCAAATCTAAATAGCGATGACATTGTTTTAGAAATAGGAGCTGGTTTTGGTTTTTTAACGGGATTCCTTTCAAAGATAGCTAAAAAAGTAATAGCTGTTGAAATTGATCCCAAACTTGTAAAAGCCTTACGAAGCCAATTGATTGAGCAGAAAAACATAACTATTATCGAAGATAATATCTTGAAAGCTTCCCTGCCTTATTTTAACAAAATTGTATCCAATTTGCCCTATTCAATTTCTACACCATTTATGACAAATATTCTAAAACGATATCCAGAGTTCGAGTGTTCAGTTTTAACTCTTCAAGAAGAATTTGTTAATCGACTCCAGGCTGCGGCGGTTCATAAAGACTACGGTTATCTATCTGTTTTGTCTTATTACAAATTTACCATCCAACTTCTAGAACGTGTTTTAAAGGCTTCCTATTATCCTCAACCAGAAGTTAAATCCAATATAGTTTTAATACGGCCAAAAACACCTCCTTTTCAGGTTGTTGACGAAAATTTTTTCTTTAATCTTGTCAGAGCCCTCTTCACGCAAAGAAACAAGAGATTAAAAAACGCTCTTGAAAATATTATCTCCAAAAGACTAGAGATTAAAAAGAGAGAAGCAAGGCTGCTAATCAACGACTGCTCATATTTACATTTACGAGTTTGTGAATTGAGACCAGAAGAATTTGGAGCAATTTCGAATCTGATGTACGAATTAATAGAAGAAAGAGGGGCTTTCTTTAAAGCTAAAACATTATACAGCGCGCATGCTAAAAGTGCGAAATTGCATTAGTGGTGAAAATGCCTACCAATCTACCTCCACAATGTGGAGAACTCGAAAAAGAATATCTTGCAGCCAAAACACTACAAGAGAAAATAATTGCTTTACAAAAGTATTTAAGCGCAATACCAAAACATAAAGGGACTCAACGTTTAAGAAGTCGCCTTAAAACAAAACTTTCAAAACTACGCATGGAAGCAGAAATACAAAAAAGCGGGAAAACGGCTAGTTCGTTTAGAGGAAAATTTGCTATTAAAAAGGAAGGAGCTGCTCAAATAATTATTCTAGGCGTTACATCTTCAGGAAAAAGCTCGCTCCTCACTGCTTTAACAAATGCAAAGCCAAAGATTCTTAACCAACCAATGACGACAACCATGCCAATTCCTGGTATGATGGTTGTTGATGATGTTCAAATACAGTTAGTAGAGGCTCCCGCACTATTTCAACGAGCGAGTGAAGGCGTTGGCTGGGGATCTAAAGTTTTAAGCTTAGTTAGTTTAAGTATAGCATCTAGATCTACATCTTTAGTTCCGGTGAGGGCTGCGACCAATTTAGCATCAAGGTCTAAAGTCTTAGACTTCATAAGTCTAAGTACTGCATCTAAATCTACGTCTTTAGTCTTGACTATTCTAAGTATAGCATCTAAATCTACATCTTTAGTTTTAGTTATCCTTAATATAGCATCAAGGTCTAAGTCTTTGGTCTTGGTTAATCTTAATACTGCATCAAGATCTACGTCTTCAGTCTTAGTTAGCCTTAATATAGCATCTAAATCTACATCTTCAGTCTTAGCTATCCTAAGTATGGCATCTAAGTCTACATCCTCAGTCTTTACAAATTTTAACAATGCGTCTAGATCTACAGTTTTAGATTTAGTTAGTCTAAGCACTGCGTCTAAGTCTGTGGTTAGACTAGTTAATCTAGCTAACATTGCATCTAAATCTAAAGTCTTAGTTTTAGCTAATCTAAGTACTGCGTCAAGGTCTAAATCTTCAGTCTTGGTTAATCTCAATATGGCATCAAGATCTACATCTTT
>CP070659.1:1825586-1834786 GCA_020355125.1 Candidatus Bathyarchaeota archaeon | reverse complement strand
GGAACTCGATATGATCGGGTATTAAAAATTGAAGACAAGGATAAAATTAAGAAACTAAAAAAGACGTTTCATATAACAACATTGGAACTTGAAGCTATTATAAACAAGAATACAGCGTTAGAAGACGCTTTAACTAAAGCAATAATTGAACGTTGTGCTATCTTAGCTGTGAAAAGCTAGTCGAATGAATAGCTAGCGCGCGCTAGCTAGCGCTAGCTTACGAACAATATTTTTAATAATATCTACAACAAGTAAGTTCTAGAAAACTCCCAACAGGAGGAAAATAGTTGGAAACCAGAGAAAACGAAGAAGAATGGAGCGAAGATGAAGACTGGGACGACGAAGAAGAATGGAGCGAAGATGAAGACTGGGACGACGAAGAAGAATGGTAACAATAGAATAACGGACATTATCTCCATCCCTCTTTTGTCTTGCCCCTACTTCTAGGATTTGGTATTAAATAGGTGTACACCAGTGAATAGGATTGCAATCTTAGATAGGGATAGGTGCAGACCCAAAGATTGTGGCTTGGTATGTATAAAATATTGTCCCTTAGTCCGCAGTAATATCTATGCCATTAAAATAGAGGAAAAGGAAAATAAGCCAACAATTTATGAAAAAATATGTTCTGGATGCGGCATCTGCGTAAAGAAATGCCCCTTTAATGCAATTTCGATAGTGAATTTACCACAAGAATTAGAAACAGAATGTTCACATAGATTTGGTAAAAACATGTTTAAAATTTACAGACTTCCCCTTCCCCAACCTGGAATTGTAACAGGATTAATTGGTAAAAACGGAATCGGTAAAAGCACTATTCTTAAAATTCTAGCAGGCGATATTAAACCAAATCTTGGTAAATATGATGCCCCGCCAAAATGGCCCTCAATAATAAGAAAATATAGGGGATCTGTTTTACAAGAGTATTTCGTTAAACTGCGAGAAAGAAAGCTGAAAGTGGTCCATAAACCACAGTATGTAGATTTAATTCCTAAAGTTGCTACTGGAAGAATTGATAGACTTCTAGAGAAAGCAGATGAAAGAGGAAAATACAGTGAAATTATGAAAAAACTTCAGCTTGAAAACATTAGGAAAAGAGACGTTGGAGATTTGAGTGGAGGAGAACTGCAACGGCTGGCCGTAGCTATAGCTTTTTGTAAAGATGCTGATGTTTATCTTTTTGATGAACCGTCAAGTTATCTAGATGTTAAACAACGTTTAGAGACTGCGAAGGTGATTAGAAGTTTAAAAGACGAGAATAAGATCATAATAGTTGCGGAACACGATCTAATTGTTTTAGATTACCTATCAGACCAAGTCTATATCCTCTATGGAAAACCATCAGTTTATGGTGTCGTATCCAATACGCAAGGAACAAGAGTTGGGATAAATACCTATCTCAATGGGTATATATCCAGTGAAAATGTTAGGTTCCGAGAAACTGCGATAAAATTTCATGCAAAGCCTCCAATTACCAAATGGAATGTTAATGATTTGATTCTACAGTGGGAGCCAATTGAGAAATCGTATGAAGACTTTAGCCTAACAATAGAATCAGGAAACATTCATAAAGGCGAAATCATAGGAGTTTTAGGGCCTAACGGTATAGGAAAAACAACTTTCATTAAACTTCTTGTCGGATTAGAAAAGCCTGATAAAGGATATCGCCCTTCTTTAGACAATACCACAGTAAGTTACAAACCACAATATATCTCTGTTAACTATAATGGATCTGTTGAAACGATACTGAGATCCATCGTGAAGGGTGAATTTGACGCATCGCAATACCAAACAACAATTCTACAACCTTTAAACTTAGAACACCTGCTTGAAAGAAAATTAAATGAGTTAAGTGGAGGCGAATTGCAGCGGCTAGCAATAGCCACTTGTCTCTCCAAGAAGTCCTCAATATACCTCCTCGATGAGCCAAGCGCCTATCTTGATGTAGAGGAACGATTAACTATGGCGAGAACCATTCGGAGACTAGTAGAAAACAAAGGAGTAGTGGCCTTCGTGGTTGAACACGATGTAGCTGCTTTAGACTTCATAGCAGATAGAATAATGGTTTTTGATGGGGATCCAGGACTGAGAGGACATGCATATTCACCCACTAGTCTTCGCGATGGAATGAATATGTTTCTAAGAATTATGGGAGTAACTTTCAGAAGAGATTCGAAGACTAAGAGACCCAGGGTGAATAAAGAAGCTTCGCGTTTAGATAGATATCAAAAAGAAATTGGGCAGTACTATTACGTGGCAGATACTGATGAAGAAAAAGAGTAAGCCTATCATTAAACAATGATCTGCTCGCATGCGTACTAAAGTCCGTGAGCACAAGTATGGCAGTAAGATTAATCTTCTTCAAACTCTTCAAGTGTTTTAGGAGGAGGTGTAGCTGCCATTGTCCATCCAATCCATATGGCGATGATCAGAACAAGCAAGACAATAGCTACAATAGGAATAACTATAGCCCAACGGGCATTAGCCCACGGACAATAGAAGAGTAAATCGTTTGAATTAGCCGGCGCTAAAAGCCAGTACAGATAAATGATAATTCCAGCAAGTCCTAAAGCGACGATTAATGAGCCAAGACTTTTATCATTCATCCTCGCATCTCCTTTTGTTGGAAAACAATCTCATTTAACTAAAAAATAAAACTTTCGTGGAAGCATCTGGAAAGCGTGCATGGAATGATGAAGACGTAATTAGCTGTATTTTTAAAAATTGTTAAGTCGATTTGACTAACTAGCTTAAAACATGGAGAAGTGATCTCTAGTGTGCGCAAAACTGCTTTAACTTTTGAAGAGACATAGTTTTATATTAACAAAAAACAATTATTGAGCTCTAAATCAATGTTTTTCTCGACATGAAGATGTTAAGAAGAAAATTATTGGAGTCACCATTTTTGTCTAAAGATCAAAAATATGTTTTGTGGTTTGATGAGATTAGTAAAGAAGAATTATTATTGGTTGGAGGAAAAACAGCGAATCTAGGCGAGATGATTTCACAGACAAAGGTTCCTGTTCCCTACGGCTTTGCTACTACAGCAGAGGCTTATAGATATTTTCTTAAAAATACAGAATTAGACACCAAAATCCCAGAAATATTAAGAAAGCTCAGGAATTTAAACGATACAATTACTCTTCAAAAAGTGGGTAAATCTATTAGAGAAGCCTTTATGAAGGCAGAGATGCCAAAAGACCTGGCGAGAACGATTAAGTACGCTTATAGAGAGCTCGCAAGTCGCTCTAAAGAATCAGTTCCATATGTAGCTGTACGTTCGTCTGCAACGGCTGAAGATTTACCTGACGCAAGTTTTGCGGGTCAACAAGAGACATATTTGAACATCAAGGGAGAAGACATGGTTGTAGAGAAAGTGAAGGAATGTTACTCCAGCTTATTCACTGATAGAGCCATATTTTATCGCGGACAAAAAAAAATCGACCATTTGACCACTGCCATATCTGCTGTGATTCAACTTATGGTGTACAGTAAAGCTTCTGGAGTAGCTTTTACTTTAAACGTTTCAAACGGCGACACAAGTGTAGTTTTAATAGAGGCGGGATATGGACTCGGAGAATACATAGTTCAAGGGAAGATTACTCCTGACGAGTATTTAGTTAATAAGAACGATTTGAAGGTCGTCAGTAAGAATATCTCTACAAAGCCTATTCAATTAATCCGAAAAATTGATGGAGGCACGGTTGAAGCCCCGCTCCCTAAAGAAATTCAGAATCAGCAAGTATTGACCGAAACTCAAATTGTAAAGTTAGCTAAACATTCGATAGCTATTGAAAAACACTATGAAAGACCTATGGATATAGAATGGGCAATAGATGAGAGAGATAATAAGCTTTGGATACTGCAAGCAAGACCTGAAACTGTTTGGGCGCTTAAAGATAAAGCTACATTAAAAGCAAAAAGAGATGTGATAAAAATTAGTGAAAGGAAAGTAATTGTAAGAGGGTTACCTGCCTCGCCAGGTATAGCTACTGGTATAGCCCATATAATTTTGAGTGTAACTGACATAAACGATTTTATGAAAGGTGAAATTCTAGTAACTGAGATGACGGCTCCGGATTGGGTTCCCGCTATGAGAAAGGCTAAAGCTATAGTTACTAATAGTGGTGGAATGACTTGCCACGCCGCCATTGTCTCTAGAGAACTGGGAATTCCCTGTATTGTTGGAACTGCTAGCAAAGGAATAGCTGCTACCGAAGCGATAGCTAATGGCGAACAAATAACTGTTGATGCATCTAATGGCGTTGTATACAAAGGGATTTTGGAGGACGTGGTTAAAAAGGAAGAAGCACTCACACCAGTGGCTTTAGCTGAATTTCATCCAATAACTGGAACGAAAATCCTAGTAAATCTAGGCGAACCGGAAATAGCAGATAGAGTTGCTAAACTTCCTTGCGATGGCGTAGGTTTAATGAGAGAGGAATTCATATGGGCTTCTTCTATAGGCGAGCATCCGTTACATCTTATAAAAACCGGTCAGCCTGATAAAGTAATAAATGGTTTGTCGGAAGGAATAAGAAAAGTATGCCAAGCAATGAATCCACGACCGGTTGTTTTAAGATTCAGTGATTTCAAATCTAGCGAATATCGTGAGCTTAAAGGGGGTAAAGAATATGAACCCGACGAACCATCAGCTCTGCTTGGATGGAGAGGCGCCTCACGATACTATGATCCGAAATTTCAGGCAGCTTTTCAACTCGAGGTTAAAGCCATTAAGAAAGTGCGCGAAGAGTATGGTCTGAAGAACCTTTGGATAATGCTGCCCTTTCTCAGAACTGTCGAAGAAGCAGAAAAGGTCATAAAGATATTAGATGATGAAGGTCTTAAACGTGGACCAGACTTCAAAATATGGTTAATGGCTGAGATCCCAAGCAATGTGATTTTAGCTGACAAATTCAATAAGTTTGTGGATGGATACAGTATTGGATCCAATGATTTGACTATGCTTATCTTAGGCTGCGATCGAGACAATGCAGCTGTTGATCATATTTTCGATGAAAGAAACTTAGCCGTGAAGCGAGCTATCCGAGATCTAATAAATGTCGCCCATAAGGATGGACTTACAGTTAGCATCTGTGGACAAGCACCCAGCGTCTATGGTCCAGATTATATTCGTTTCTTAGTTGAAAGCGGCATTGACTCTATCAGTGTCAATCCAGATGCGGTAATTCAGGTGCGAAAGTGGACGGCGAGCATAGAGCAACGGTTGCTTATTGAAAAAGCATTAGGTCAAGGTGTAACTGAAAAACTAGATTAAAGCGGAGTCCCGAATAAGTAACACCCACTCTTTCACTTATTAGTTGCTAATCTAACACAATCTAGAAGAGAATGAAGCCCTGCTTGACATCTATTTTTAGTTAGACGCGGTATGTAAAAAGATGCTTTAGCCGAATTTGTGAGAACACATTCGAACCCCATCTCTTCAATAGGAGCCACAACCATACAGGTGTGCTTAAATACGTCTCCACCAGAAGTCTTTATCATATTTATATATCCCTTCTTTTCAGCTTTAGAAAAAACCTGTGGCGACGTAAAAACCCAAAACTTCATCTTCTCCCTGATCATCCTTCCTGCCAACATGTAGGCAATCGTCTTTATTTCTTTTAGAGAGCAATGCGGACACCCAATAGCAATTAAATTTGGCTTAATGTTTGCTGAGAGCTCATCATAAATTGATTTAATCACTTCACTTGTTACTTCAATAGTCGATAATCGTCGGGTTATGCCCCCTTTTTCTATTCTTTTTATTTCAGGAGTTACTCCGAGTACATGAAAAAGGGCGATAGCTCCAGATGCTGCAGAAGCAGCAGCTAAGAGTTTAAGGTTATCTGGAGTGGCATTCGCCAATCCATTGAAAACTGGAACATCATCGGCTTGAGTGGATTTGCCAATGAAATAACCTAATGCAGCATAGTCAGCTTCATTTTTGGGCTTAAATTTTACGTTAACAAAAAGGTTAGCCCTTCTATTTTCGTGCAATAGGTATCCCATTAGTGGAACTTTACCTATTAAAGCAGCTGATAGAGCATCTAAACCACCATGTCTATTGGTCTTTGCTCCTAAAACAGAATTGACATAAGCAATAGCTGAGGATTCCGAGAAGCCTACCATTTCACCAAAACTAGGCTTGTTGCCAGAAAGATATGGCGTGCAAGTACAAGTCCTCTTTATTCCCAGCTTTTCGTAGGCGTTACAGATTCGTAGTTGCTTCTTAGCAAAAAACTGGGGGATGCCCATCTCTTCCCATCGATCTAAATCCATACCCGCGGGGTTTAGAGTAGCATTAATTTTGGTTTTTATCTTCTCCTTCGCTAACATCTCGAGAAGTTCAAGATTAGAATCACCAACGGTTTTGTAGGACACCCCCGAAATTTGTGCTTTTCTGATTGATACAAGTTTCTCAGCATCGCCTAGTTCTCCTAGGGTTACAATGAGTTTCATAGCTTTAGCTAATGCCCATCCTCTATCACCCCTAAGAATCTTTTCCTCGCTTTGTGAGAGATACATATATACCCGCCAATAAACAAGCGGTCTTACAGGACGCTAATGACTATTTATCTTTTATGATTTGTTTAATGTAGGCCTTACCATCAATAATTTTTGCACTACCAAAATCATCATTTTTAAAGTGATTAAAAATGGCTTCACTCAGGTTTGAAATCATTGGAATCTCCCCAAAAATCGCTCCAGAAATCGTTATAGGTTCAGCTCTACAGGTAGCTATAAGTTTAGGCGCTAATCCTTTTCGTGATAAACCATAAAGAACATTGGAACCCACCGTACTTCCCCTACTTCCTGGAAATATAAGGATTTTATCGTAAATGATTTTTCCTTTGATATCAATATCCCAACCCACGATTTCTCCAGTATCAGCATCTATATCCCCGAGAAAAGAGAGTTTAGAGCGCGTTATTAGGATTTTACCAATTATCTCGTTCATCCATCCTTGAATGACTTTAGCCTCAAACTCCACCTATAAACCCTCTCTTTGTGACCTTTTATAACGATGCATAGCGTAACGTTTATCGCACGCGCTTCCTAACGCTAGCGAGCTAATATCGCCCAATAAGCACTATACACTGACGTAAAACATCATTTATTTTTCGGATTTGTTAGGGCTTTTATTATTTCCGAAACCCTTTCACTTCTCGGTATTTCAGCTCTTTCAAACTTTTCTTTGGGCTTTAAAAGAGTTTTAGTAGCATCTATACCAACTTTACATCCCAATTCGAGATTTTGATCTGATGAAGGATCGAGGCTTGAAACTCTCACGTTTGGTATTACTAGAAGCCCTTGATCCCCCCTAAATCTAGTTGCTATAGCCCACTCTACTTGCTCCATGTCATAGACGTTAATATCTGAATCAACTACTATCGCATGTTTTATACTCGTATTAGCTGCGAAGATACTCATTAAAACGTTTTTTCCGTCTCCTTCTCTAAACTTCTCTAAACTCACTACGCAATGTAACCACCCACAGCCTCCAGACGTCATGTTAACAGCTTTTATGGTTGGAACAACACTATTTGCGTATTCCCAGATTCGAATTTCTTGAGGCATACCCATCAGGAGACGATGTTCTAATCCACCTGGGAGTAATGCCTGATATAGATAGTCCCTACGGCGCATTACACCTACCAGTTCAATAACGTTTTGCATTCTCTGAACATCATACGTTGAAGTAACATCTGGAAGAGGTCCTTCTAGTACCTCTTTGTTCAATAGGAGCTTACCTTCTAAAACCAGTTCTGCATTCGCTGGAGCATAAGCATCAACGTGGACACATTTTACGAGACGCAGTTGGCTGTCCAATAACGTATTAGCAACCTCAAACTCGCTGATTCCAAAAGGCACCGGAGATGAGGCCGCCAACATTATCGCTGGATGAAGACCTATCGATATACCGACATCAAGTGTTTCTCCTTTTTCTTTCGCTATCTGACATAAAGCATATAGATGGCGGGGAACGATACGTATTGCAAGATGGTTGTCATCTAAAACTAATAATCGATGAACGGAAACATTCTCCGACTTTCCATCTGGATTTCGAACCGACACTACTCCTGAAGTAATGTAAGGTCCAGCATCCTTATCATAGTGGGTTAGTATAGGGACGCGTGATAGGTTTGGTTCTTCGATAACTTGTTTAACAGGGCCTTTGTTTATAATCTCTACTGGTGTAGGGTTATGAATTGCCTTACGTAACCGTGAGTAAAAATCAACTCCGTTAGAATTAAGAGCGTGGTAAATTCTAGCGCGCGAGCCACATACTCCGCCAACAATTGAAGTGGAGAATCCTTCGACTACATCAAAGAACATAGGCGTTCTTCCATCAAAGGCTTTTAGCAAAGCAGAAATCTCGTGTTTTGGCGATAATTCTTCACTGATATGAAGTAATTCACCTATCTGTTCTAAATCATCTAGAAAACTTCTGAGATCCACCATGAATACTTTTACCTCTTGTTTTATCCTATAATATGACGAAAAGAAAAGAATATTCGTAGTTAAAATTATTTACTTTCTTATAACTACATATCCAAAGCGTCCGCGTGCTAACGATTGCCTTTGTTGAGATTCGCGTGCACTGGAGATTTTGTTTATATTCTTCTTTTTAAAAGTAGTTTATTTAAACCATTTATCATGGCTTCGACGCTTGCCATAACGATGTCTTCTCGGGCACCTCTTGCTGAGACAATGTTCCCTTCCTTATCTTCAACTTTGATTATTACCTCTGCAACAGCGTCTGAGCCCCCTGTTAAGGCTTCTAAACGGTATTCGGTTAACCGAACGTTTGCTAGCTGATTCGTAATTTTTTGAATAGCTTTTATTGCAGCGTCTACAGGTCCAACACCCGTTTCGGCAGCTATATACTCTTTTCCATCAAGCAAAAGCTTGACTGACGCCGTCGGAATAACTCTGATACCTGTTGTTACTGCAAAATCAGACAATTCAACTATTCTTTCTTCAACAACTTCACCAATGACCGCTCTGGACATTGCATAAAGGTCAGCATCGGTAACCATCTTACCTTTATCCCCTAATTCTTTTACACGACTAACAATTTCTTTAAGCTGAAGCTCCGTAGGATGAATTCCTGAATCCAAAAGCTCAGCTTTTATACCGTGTTTACCTGCAAGTTTGCCAGCTGCAAGTCGCCTCCGCCTACCAACGATTTCTGG
>CP070659.1:1820790-1825486 GCA_020355125.1 Candidatus Bathyarchaeota archaeon | reverse complement strand
TAATCATCATAATGCCCACGAGCTAAAGCTCGCTATAATCAAAGCTATCTTCCAAAAGTTGTCCTTGGTAACGAGCAACGGTCTTTTTTTGGGCCATTAATTTCCTTATCGTCGTAATTCCTTTTACGTCTCCTAACATTATTACTCCAACTATTTTATTGTCTTTCAAAACGATTTTTTTGTAAATCCCTCTTTTTTCGTCGATCTTTTTCACTTCTTGATATTGAGAACTCGTAGGATTTACAATTCCGATCGATGTTAGATCTATTCCTACCACTTTTAAAGTGTGAGATAGCGTTGTTCCCCTATAGGTATAATCCTTTTTTTCTAGCATGTTCATGGCAGCTATTTCTGCTTGTTCTATGGCTGCAGGAATCGTTTCATAGACTCTTCCTTCAAATTCAGCTACATTTCCACAAGCATACACATTATTAAAATTGGTTTTGAGATGTGGATCAACGATAATCCCCTTATTTACTTTAATTCCCGCTTTCACGGCTAATTCCGTGTTCGGTCTTATACCGGCTGAAATTAACACAAGCTTTCCAGAAAGTTTTTCTCCATTGCTAAGTAGAATCCCTGAAACAGCATTTTTACCAAGTATTTCCTCTGTCTTTTTATCTATTTTGATATCGATGCCTAGACTTTCAATTCGGTCTTTTAAGATATTAGCTCCATCTTGATCAAGCTGTCGTGGCAATAATCTTGGGAAAAGTTCGACGACAGAGACTTGTTGGCTAAGTTTCATTAGAGATGCAGCAGATTCTAAACCTAACAGGCCTCCTCCGATAACGATAATCTTCTTCGTCTTTTTTGCGGAGTTATGTATCGTTAAAGCATCTTTCATGGAACGAAGAGTGAAGACACCGGATTTTTCCGCTCCCTTTATTGGTGGTACAAAAGGATGTGCTCCCTTTGCTAAGAGAAGTTGGTCGTAGCTTACATATGAGTGGTCGTCCAAGAGAAGCTCCTTTTTATCAGGTTCGATGCGCAGCACTTTTTGGTTTAAATGTATTATGATATTTCTTTTTTTATACCATTGTTTTGAGAATGCGTAAATTTCCTGCGGTATAGACTTGCCTGAAAGAATGTCATATAGCCTTGGACGTGGGTAGTAGACGTGACGTTCATCAGTGTAGATTGAGATCTTGACTGCTGAATTGTTTTCCCTTAACTTATTAGCAGCAGTAAAACCAGCAACTCCATTCCCGATAATAACTATTTGCATTGCACCACTTCGGTATAGATTATATTCTGTATTTAATTAGTTTTTAGAACGTGCACCAACTGTTTCTTGTAGCACGCACTTTCGCTCCAGATGCATATCTTTTTAACGAAACAATCGGAGCAACGTGGATTTTTTGCAGTACATAAGAGGGCTCCAAAATCTATCAACGCTTGATTGAAAATGTACGCTTTACTCTCGGGAATCATAGCTTCTGCTAACTGCCAAATGCGTTTTTTCCCCACTCCTCGCATCGGATTTTCTTTAACTCCAAATATGCGCTGGATGACCCGCCGAATATTAGTATCAACAATTGGCGCGTCTTTGTGGAAGGCGAAACTAAGTAGTGCTCCGGCGGTATATCTTCCAATTCCAGGAAGTGCTAGGAGCTGTTCCATCTTTTTCGGGAGGTTGCCTTGATGTTCCTTTACAACGAATTTAGCGATCTGGTGTAGTCTTAGAGGCCGGAAGTTATAGCCTAACGGTCGCCACAGTTGTTGAACCTCTTCAATCGGTGCAGTAGCTAGTGCTTCAAACGTTGGATACGCTTTAAGCCATTCTTGGAATTTTGGTATAACGCGGTTAACTTGAGTTTGGTGAAGCATTATTTCAGAGACAAGAATTTGATACGGGTCACGCGTCTGCCGCCAGGGCAGATCTCTTCCATGTTGTGCATACCATTGCAATAATTTTATTTGTAAAATATGGATTCGTTCCCTTGTGGAGACAGCCATATCAAGTCATCATTCTAAATAATATGGATGTCCTTAATCATGTCTAATGTATAGTAGCACGGGCGCGCTTATTCAGTTAGCGAGGCTAATCGTGTGACTAGTTTTGCTGCTCTTTCACCCAAGTCATTGCACGATTCTAATTCATCTTTGTTTGGTGCACCTATCGCCGCTGCTCCATAATGTTCAGTTTCAGATCTCCCCTCTATTATCATTCCATGAACAAGCATGGCTTTCAGTATGGACAGCAACGTGGTTTCGGCACCACTTGCGATTCCGCCTGAGCTTGTGAAAGCGGCTCCAACTTTTCCTATAAGCTTCCCATGTACATCAACTGACTTGTCAATTAACTTCTTTAGCTTTGCAGACATCTGTCCATAATACGTTGGGGAGCCCATGATTATGCCGTTTGCCTCGATCAAATCTGTTAGATTCGTTCTGTCTGCCTTTTTTACTTCAACTTCTATTCCTTTCACTTTTTTAACGCCTTTGGCGATTGCAGAGGCCATTTTTTCCGTATTTCCTGTCTTTGAATCATAAATAATTAACATTTTGCTCATAGAGACATCTCTCAAAATAATTTTTAATAAACTTGATCGTTAAAAGCCTTTAAAATGTTTCTGTTTATGAGCTCACTACAGCGATAAAGGTGGAGTTAGATCTTTCTGAGAGCTAGTTTATTGTGTGATTTATTCTGTTTCTCATATGATTAGCCTTGTTTTTCAGTGATTAGCCTATACTCTTTAGCTAAATATTTTCATGATTTATAAGGCACACAGCGCGTGCGCTGATTAAAGGGCGCTTTGAGCGTGTCACGAAACACTTAGGACGATCTTATAGTTCCTATTATTTACGAATCTTACGAATGTTGGGTATTTACAATCTAATCATAATCAACATCATCTTGAACTTCTTTAAAGCCCTTAAAGCATGGGGTTGATTGGCTGGCATTATTATCATTTCCCCTTTTCGTAAGCAAAAAAGTTTACGAGAGATCATAATCTCTGCATCCCCATCAAGAAGATAAACCAACGCATCGTAGGGCGTTGTATGTTCGCTTAAGCCTTGTCCTTTATCGAACGCGAACAACGTTATAGTTCCATGTTCTTTATCGATGATTGTTCGACTCACTACGGCTCCCTTTTGGTAATTTACTAAATCAATTAGTCGAGCTATCTGTGATTTGTTGAAACCGTTTGACACTTTATCATCGTTCATGAGAAACTCCTCTTTTATAAACGCATCATATATTCTTTCTATCCTAACAAAAAATATATTTCTTATAGAGTAAATGGTGATACTATGCCTAAAGTATCTATTGCCTGTGAAGAAGATAGATATAGTACTGTAACAACAGCACTAACAAACATTTATGATGATATCGAGAACAGTATAAGAAATAAAGCAAAAATCGTAATTAAACCCAACTTTGTATGCGACAATGTTCCGTTATGCGCCACCCAAATCGATACTACAAGAGCGGTTATCGATTTTCTATTACAATTCAATCCAAAGGAAGTATGTATAGCAGAAGGTTCTTCCCAAAGTGCAACGACAGCTTTCAAGAATTATAATTACTTGCAACTCAGGCAACAGTATGGAATAGAACTAATAGATTTAGATGATGATGACTACGATGAGGTTGAAATATTCACAAGAGAGAGAAACGGTTTCGGAACTACTCGGATACGCGTAGCTAAGACAATAATCGAAGCAGATTATCGAATTTCAGAAGCAGTACTAAAAACACATGATACTGTAGTTGTGACGTTAAGTCTAAAAAACATGGTTATGGGCGCGGTGCTTGACAAAAGAAAAATGCATCAAGGCTATCGAGCAATAAACCTCAATCTTTACAAGATTGCCAAACTGATCCCTGTCCATTTAGCAGTGATTGATGGATGGGAAGGGATGGAGGGTAATGGTCCAGTAAGTGGTACTCCTGTTGACGCACACGTTGCTTTGGCAAGCATTAATTTTGTAGCTGCAGATATAATAGCGACAAAACTACTGGGATTCGATCCCACTGAGATAGGCTATTTACAGTACGCGACAGGCAAATACGGTTTTAGCCCTCTAGGAACAGGAGCTATCTCCAACGTAAAACTTGTTGGGAAACCGTTGAAAGAGGTTCAACAACGATTCCAACCGCATAAAGATTACCTCGAACAAAAAAATTGGCATATTCCTTCCAACATGCTAACGAAGGTTTTAGAAACTATGTAGTGCTGCCGCTTTCTCGAAATGACAATTTTAAATGTTGTTAGATTTTCAGCGCGTGCATCCATGTTCCTCTACAGCTTTTGTCGCCATGAAGTTCTCTATTGACATATCTTCCTGGAGGCGCACGTAATTAGTTAGAGTATTTAGGATTAGGCTAGTGTAAATAAATAGTTGCAAGCTAGCTCTCGCATATTATTTCTTTAATCTATCAGCGTCTATCATTTATGGGATACATGGTTGACGCACATTTTTGCTCAGGTTAGGATTGGCGTTTTCACGCCAATTGGTGGGCTGCCCACCTGTTGTAGCTTGTCATCACGCCATTGGCTCCGTTTCCTGAGGGACTCCACCGAATTAGAAGACGGTGGTTGTAATGAGTTCTTTATCGGTCTTTCGAAGGATTGCGTTCAGTTCTTGATTGATGTCGTTGTCGAGGGGTTGGGGTTCGTGGGTGGCTAAGATTTCGTCGACGCGTTCGCAGCAGATGTTGAAGATGTTTTTCCAGCCTTTGGCTTCC
>CP070659.1:1812926-1820690 GCA_020355125.1 Candidatus Bathyarchaeota archaeon | reverse complement strand
AGTCAGAGCTGATGGTCAACTGGTCACATCTAATCTACTCCATAAAGAGTATCCCACAAAAAGTCGATATAAACGAAATTACGAAGCTCGGTCTGAAAAGTTAGAACGAGGTTCAAGAGGCCATTTTGACTTATGTCTATGGGATCCTGAACGTACAGAAGACAGATTTATTCGTCGATCAGGAGGGATCGGTGAGCAACGAACACTGGCTGCGATTGAGCTGAGTTTAAACGAACATCATAACCGCTTCTTTTGGCATACCTACTGGGATTGGCTGAAGCTCTCAGATCCAGATAACGAGGTGGAGAACGGTATCATGCTATTTTTCGTCAGAGATTACCCATATGAACGTGTCAATTTCCCACGGGATGGTTTCATTCGTAAACTATGTGAAGAATTTGGGGAAGAAGATAGGATTGACATACTTTATGTTGAGCGACATGTAGAGGAAAGAAATGTTTGGCTTATTTCAAATACGAAATTTAGAGATTACAAAAGTGATTATTAATTTGTTGCGCGCGCTACTCAACTAGCTAGCTGGTCGACATAAAGATATATATATAACGGCGTGATATTAGGTAGATGAGGGAGACAAGTGACTAAAACAACGCGTCTCGGAGTAATTGTAGTGCTCATAGCGATTGCTGCTGGAGGATTCCTGTTTATCTCAGGCAACCTAAATCCTTCGGAGACGCCCGTTCCTACAGGGCAGGTCCAAGAGTTCGAAATGACCGCAAAACAATTTGAATTTAATCCCCGAAGAATAGAAGTAAATGTTGGAGATACGGTCATACTGAGAATCACAGGTCTGGATCGTGGAGACGAAGGCCATGGATTCGCAATTATCGAATATGGAATCTTTCGAGTAATTCCGGACGGCGTAACTGTTCCCATACACTTTGTGGCTAGTAAATCTGGAGCTTTTACCTTCTTTTGTTCCGTCCAATGTGGAGTAGGACACAGCAGTATGAGAGGAACGTTGATAGTGAATTAGAAAGCGAGATGCGCGTGCTAGTTAGCTTAACATGGTTTCTAACACTTGTCCAGAGAGACTCATCTGATTACGTGTATAATATGTCATTCACGATTACTAAATCATTCACCATTATCATGATAATTGCCCTTCTAAGCCTGTTTGGCCTTGCATTCTGGTCTTTCAGCAATTATTCTCAATCAATCTCTCCCTCTCCAACACCTCAGCCTCAAGACAAAACAATGCCAACGCTGGAAGGAACGGTTACGATAAATGGTGAAAAGTATACCTTTAATCCTTCGGAGATCGAAACCGTACGATCAGATCTTTTTAACCCAGGATTCTTCTCGATGTTTGATGTTTTAGTGCACTTAGATACACAAGGGAGGATAACGTTAGAATACCACTTCGATGAATCCATGAACACATATATCATTGATTCATTGAACGATGCCCCACACTGGTGGTATCGAACCTATTATAGCGGTGGTTGGCGAGAGAATAACGTCTTCAGACCCGATCACTATCCCTGGAAAGATGGCACCACCCTAATTTTTTACACACTAGATTCAGCTACCCACTTGGAGAGTATCTATTCTGTATGGAGAGAAGAAATAGATAGACGAAACCAAAACAATGGCAAATTAATTGTGCCAAAAGTTATCATACGAGGACAATCCTTCACAAAGGAATATGAAAATGTTGAAGTAATTCCACATAATCTAAGGAATGATGTTTTCCGTGAAAATGTAACAACCGCGATCGACGTCATCATGACTTTAGGCGACCAAGGGAAAATCACGTATGAACTACAATGGTACGAGAGTATCGGCTCAGCACGCATTGTTAAAAATTATTGGGTCGAAGCTATCGATGGAGACCAAAGTGAAGGTCGTTGCGGATTCGTCTATGAAGCGGGCGCTATTCAATACGCCTTCTTTAGAGGCAACCATATCCATCTCCCCTCAGACATACGAATATTAAATTCGCCATACTACGTCGAATACTTCTGGATCTGTGTGTAATATAAGAAAAGTCGGTTCATTTATCTCAACTCTTTAAGATAAGTTACTGAATAACTAAAATCAGGAAGAAAGAAATCCTACTTGCATTCATGCTAATTAGTCAGAGATTTTAGTGTCCAATACTCTGCTCAATAGCTAGCTAGCAGTGTGCGCTATTGCACGTGGTTACTCTGCTTCAATTTTTACGCCTTCTCCAACCACTGATACCCATCCATTTCTAGCTCCAACAGATAAACATGCGTCGGTCACTTCTTGTCCAGTTTTCTTATCTTTCACCAATGTTATGATGCTTCCGCCCATTCCTGCCCCGGATATTTTGGCACCGTAAGCTCCAGCTTCTAAGGCCGTGGAACATATCTTCTCAATCTCTGGTAGACTAACGTCGTAAAAGTCTCTGAGAAGCGCTTGCTGCTTATTCATTACCCCACCTAAAACCAAATTATCCTTTTTACTTGAGGGAGATTTTTGAATACGATTCCATTCTTCTTCTCCAAGGTTTTGGACCACATCTTTCTTGATGAGCTTTTCTAATCGTAAAATTTTAAGCGCAAATTCAGTTAACCTTTGCATTCGTATCGTAAACCGGATTCTTCGTTCTGTTTTATTATCTAATACTGAAAGAGCATCTTCCATCTCTTCCTCCCTTATCTCCGTCCATCTTGGCTGGTCAAACCTATACCCCAGCTTCGCCTTCAACGTGTCGGGGATTACCCGACTCTCCATTAGCGTCTTTAGTCCCTCATCTATCTCTGCCTGCCTTTTTGGATGAATATCTTCTGTAGAGTGTCTAATCCCAGAGTCGATAATGGCGAAAGTTAGTGCTTTAAAAGGAAGAGGTTCAACCGTATATGGTGGTTTACAGTCGAGTTTGATGGTTCCTCCAAAGGAAACGCCGTATTGGTCTAGCCTTCCACATGGGATCCCTACCTCTTCAGTCTCTGCGATATATGCGGTTTCGGCTAACTCCCTCTTCGTATAACCTAGATTGTAGACATGATTAAGCAGAGCTACAAATGCTACCTCAAGTGCAGCACTGCTCGCCAGTCCAGAACCTATTGGTATCTCGCTTTCAACAGATATGTCCATTCCTTGTAGCTTTCTCGCTACACCTTGTTTAACGAGTACATTTACTATGCTTCGGAAATAGTTGCCGAAAAAACCTTTCTTCAACATTTTATTCTCCCTTATTGTGAATACGTCAGTTGAAGGTTCATGTAATCGTTCTAAATCTAGGGACTTTATTACAAAAATATTCCTAGTTATGGGTTTGGCGAGGAGATACGTTCTGAGGTTTACAGCGACAGATACCACAGGCAGACCTTTATAGTCTTGATGGGTATTCAGAAAATCTGCTCTTCCTGGAGAGGAGACGACTACAGGGGGTATCATATACTCCACCTTTGTAAGATTAGCACAAGTCTCTGTGGGGGAGAGGGTCATTTCCTTGACTTTCTCTCAGTTCTTTGGCTTTACTTTCAGGACGATAATCAAATGTGACTGTTCCAGCTCCCATTTCAACTCCAGCAAAGTATTTGATGTTATTTTTGTCTCGGTGAGGTGGATAGAACTCTAGGTGAAGATGATAATAGGGATACGGTTTTTCATCGGTTGGCTTTTGATGTAAGACCATTATGTAAGGAAAATTCATATTGAAGAGGTTGTCGAATTTGGTCAGGACCTCCTTCAGAATCAAAGCAAACCGTTCATGTTCTTTTTCTGTCAAATCGGGTAGAGCCTGTACATGTCTCTTGGGGTATATGTGAACACCGTACGGCCAACGGGCAAAAAATGGAAGAAAACATATAAAACTCTCGTTCTCACAGATCAGCCGTAACTTATCCTTCCTCTCTGTCTCTAGTATTTTACAGAATAGACACGCCTTATTCCGTTTCCAATATCGCTTGCTTGATGACAATTCCTTTTTAATTAATGGTGGGATGAATGGAAAAGCGTAGATCAGTCCATGTGGATGGTCAAGCGTAACCCCGATCATGCGTCCCTTATTCTCAAAGATGAAGACGTACTTAATGTAATCTTTATCTCCCAGTTCTCTAAACCGTAGAGTCCACAGCTCTATTACGGATCTAATATGTTCTACACTTAGCTTTGCTAAGGAAGCGTTATGGTGGGGGGTATAGATGATAACTTCGCAGAGCCCCTTAGATGGTTTAGAATAAAGTAACCTGCGAGACGTAACATCAGGTAAAGGAGGATCAGCCATGAGCGCGGAAAATCTGTTCGGTAGACTCAACACTTTCCATCCATTCTGAGGGATTTCTTCAGCTCCAGGACAGAAAGGACAGAAATCTTTGGGCAGAAATGGACGTTTATTTCTTTCACCGGAGACTATGATCCATTCACTTAGAATATGATCCCATCTTAACTCCATATAAATACACACTCTACTTAATTTTTTCGAATAAACGCGAATTGACTCATCAGTTATCAGCTAGCGCTAGTAATTCCCGACGAATTGGAACGTTGTATAGCTAGCCATTATTAATACAAATTGATTATTATTATTGTTAGCGCGCGCTAAAAGTAGTAATAGACGTAGAAAGCTATTCCTAAAATTAATGCAAAGGTCCACAATGTAATGAGGGGCCTCATCAACCATTTTTTTGTGGCACATGTCATGTTTGGGGGTGGTCGAAATCTCCATTCTACAATCAGGAAAACACCTAACATCTCGGTCACGATTCCTGCGATCGTATGTATCATAAGGACGAGCACTATTGGAGTTAAAGCGTTCGTAAAGAATCCGCCTAAATAAGTGATAAGCGAGGGCACCATAACCCATAAGATGGTGAACGTATGTAAGGAAACTGCTACAGTCATAATTAGTCCATGTGTTTTCAACTTTTTATCTCTCACCAATTTATACCCTACTATGAGAATGAGTAGCGTAACAATCTGCGATAGAAAAGTAATATCTTGTGGAGACATAACTAGAAATAAATAATAGAAAAAATAAAAAAGTAATCATGGAGGAAGACAGAGTGAATAGAAACCGCATGTGCGTGATACGTATATGGATAGCGGTATCGTTTTTGGCCTCTCTTCTAGTCTTGACTCCCATTAAACCTGTTTCAGCTGATACTCCGGTAATCATTCAAATAAACGTGTCAACAGATCAAGACAATACACTACTTACAATCGAGATTAAACATAACAACCCTACTTCAAGTCACTATGTAAATAGAATTGATGTTGAGATCGATAATGATGTGCAAAGCATAACAGGCCTTGATCCCCAGACTCAAACCCAATTCACGTACACCTATGATTTAGGAGCATTGGAATATGAAACGATCAGAGTACGAGCACATTGTAATGTTCATGGATGGAGTAGTTGGGCAACGCATGGAGAACAACCTCAGCAAGGCTGCTTTATAGCTACCGCCACGTATGGTTCCGAGTTAAGTCCTGAAGTCCAATTTCTTAGAAACTTCAGAGACTCCACGGTGTTGACGACGTACGCGGGAAGGAACTTCATGGATGTTTTCAATTCCTTCTATTACTCATGGAGTCCAAGTGTTGCCTTACCGATATCGGGAAACGAAGGGCTGCGTCGAGCAATGAAAATGGTGTTATATCCTCTCATCGGGATACTTCACACAAGTTCAGTCGCCTATTCGATCTGTAGCTTCAATCCAGAATGTGGAGTAGTCGCAGCAGGATTTGTCACAAGCTCATTGATCGGAATCGTCTATTTTCTACCGTTAACATTAATTATTTGCATCGTAAAAAAAATCAAGATATCCGCTAAGACTCTACGAATGACGAGTTACATTTGGCTAGCAAGTATAGCGGGTATGATACTTTCCGAAATCGCTAGGTTAGATCAGTTCATGAAGTTATTCAGTAGCACCTTCGTTATAGCAACAATAACCCTTACAGTACTGTCTTCATTAAAAATCGCTCTACATCTTATGGATGCTAGAAAACCTATTCAGATGAATATAAGATAGCGCGCGCTACTAAGCAGAATCTATGTTTAGAATTCATATTCCTTATACTATGGCTGATGAAAATCTTAAAGCGATGAGTGTACACCATAGATAAAAGCTTGCTCGCCTCAACTAATCCTGAGTTGGTGGATCATAGAAATGAATAAACTAAAATGGATTCTCAGAACAATCACCATATGCTGCGTGATTCTGCCATTATTATTTACAGTTTTAGATTATCGAGATAACTTGATTGGCCTCATAGTACCACCGCAAATTATCGATGCTATGTCTGGAAACAACCAAGCTATACAGAAACTCGTACCCGATATCAGCAACATGCGCAATGTCGAACCAACTTTTAACGATGATTTTCAATTTAACCCGGAAGATGGCACTTTTCAGTTCTCTATCAATGTGACCAGTCCATTAGAAATCCCTGTCACGTGTAATTCATTTAGCTTAACCGTGACTGATGAAAATGGTACTATCTTGGGAACGATAACCTTGGGGAATCCTGTGACCCTCACTCCAGGTACAAATTCTACGATTTCAATTGAAGGAACGTTTAGCCAAGAACTCATTTCACTGCTTCAAAACAGCGGCATTGACCCCGCTGATCCTACTTTTACCCCTGAAGACATCGGAGAAATTGGTTTAGATCTTACCGACATTCGCTTTACCAATGTTGACATCGATATTGGTGGAATTCAAATACACGGCGATAACTTGAATCCAAACGAGCTTTTTGGGTCTCTAGAATCCGGCTCATCTGAAGAATACTAAAGGTGAAAAATTATGCAGATCAAAAACATTAATTGGCTTGGACTCGTAAGCGGTCTACTGTTACTTGCAGTTATTCCGCTCTCACTCTATGCTCCTTGGTGGCAACTTCGAATCGGCGACCTTGGCTACGCAAACTTTTCGCCGCTCAACTCGAGCTTTAGCTTATTAGGTATTGCCTTTATGATTCCTTTCTTGACGGCCATCAATGTCTCATGTTTACTATTGCTGTCTCTCAGTGCGGTCTTTATGATTGCTTATTCAGTTAATCCAAAAAAAGAATATTCGAAACCATTGCTCTACTGGTCCTACAAAAACCCTCTAGCTATACTGATCATTTTTCTCGTGGCACTAGTGGCACTTTCCCAGCTCGCCCCATTTATAGCCCATCAATACGCCCAAATCGCCTTTACGCTACCAATAATCGGTACCTCCATAATCCAAGTACCTTCAGAACTGCTTGGCGGATTAAGTGGTGTCCAGATAAACCTAGCTCTTTCAGGTGCATTTCAATGGACCTTTTACCTCGCAATCGTAGCCTCTATCTTGTGCACAGCTACGAGAATCTTTCATAGTAAAGCACCTTTCATAGAAAAACCTGCGACGGATGCAACTGTAACTTCTAGTTAGCTAAAATATTATAACGCGGACGCGCAAAAAAAATTTCTTATAACGAGCACTAGAGCGCATAAGCGTCAAACATTGATTCTGTCTTTTGAAATCCTTACAACCACTTTACAGAAAGCTAGCTAGCTTGTGTATCCCTTTCCACTTTTTGTATCTATGGACCAATAACCTTATTGATTTTCTCAGCAATTATCATTACGCTCTGATTAGTTGCTTCGCTTTTCAATGTTTCAGATACGCTCTGCAATATCTTTTGCGGAATGTTTTTAAGATCCGTATAGAAGAACCAGTCAGATCCAGCGCATATTTTTACTCTACCCTGCTTTTCAACTATTATGTCTCCTGTTATATTCGAGAATTTTATCCCTAAATCCGCCTTCTCGATATGTACTCTGTTATGTCTGAT
>CP070659.1:1804470-1812826 GCA_020355125.1 Candidatus Bathyarchaeota archaeon | reverse complement strand
GTTAGCTGGAATAAAAGCTGGCGCTGAATACGAGTATCTCCTCGGCATCCCAGGACACGCTATGATGACAATGGATATCCTTTCGATGGGGGGCCTAATATTCATAGCGGCGATCATAGTCCGTAACATCGCTTATCATATCTACAGGCAACGAGGTGGAGAATGAAATGGCTGACTTAGCGTGGAATGTTTGGACCTTTATCGTCCTCGTAGCTGGATGGTCATACTTATACAAAGAATCCGATCTGTTTCACTTTGTTGAATATTCGATAATCGGAGTTGCCGTAGCACATTCATTTAACTCTGGCTTTTGGTTCCTCATTGATAACGGCCTAACTCCCCTATTAGAAGGACAAATCATATACCTTGTAGGCTTCCTCCTTGGCTTTCTGACGTATTTCCGGTTTTGGAGAAAATATGCTTGGCTCATGCGCTACAGCCTTGGACTCATGACAGGAACCTATATTGGCCTAAGCATACGAGGAATCGTAGCCGCGTCAATCATTGCACAGATCGTTGGTAGCATACAACCGCTGACGGGAGTAACAGGTGTAGATGCGATAAACCACATCATACTCTTAATTATGTTAGTTGGAGTAACGTGGTATTTCATCTTCTCAAGAAGACTGTCATTCAGCCCCGGACCATACAAATATGTATCATATATCGGACGCATTGGCATCGTTGTTGTGATGGCGTATTACCTAGCAACAGAATTTGTCGGCCAACAACTATACGTTTTCTCCAGAGTAGAATTCGTAATAGAAGACTTTATCGGATCGATTGTCGCAGCGCTTAGCGGATAACTTCCCTTTTTTTTCCTTATTTTTTTTTACATACAATGAGTGTATTAGTTGAGTTTAGGGTAGTAGCATGTCTAAGAAAGATATTGGTCTATCTCACGAGCAAGTAGTGAAAGCCTTCTATGACGCGTTAATGAAGAAAAACCTAAAGAGCTTAGACTCTCTATGTACAGAAGATGCCACCTTGATGTGGGCCCTTTATAAATTTGAAGGAAGGAACGAGATAAAAAAGTGGGCGGCAGAACTGGGAGAACACTTTTGTAAGTTAATAATTGACCACACGTTCATGGATGGGGGCAAAGACTACATCGTTCATAAGTTTAATCTAAAGGTCACTATGCCCAACGGACGAAGAGGATGGATCCCTGGGGTAGGTAAATACGAATTCAAAGACAGAAAGCTTAAGCAGATTTGGATGAATCCAATTCGAAGCAGTGGTAATATATTGATCACCCAAAAAGACCTATTATAACTGCACATGAAAGGGGGCATGTTGAGGATTATCCTACTACGGTTGAATGCTATGTATAAGCGCGTTTACCTTTTCTCGGGTAGCAACTTTGGTGATAGGATTCATTCCAATAATAAACTCAGACGCTCCATTTTTAATAAGTTTCTTAGCGTCTTTTTTAGTTGGCTTTACACTGCGAAAGACGGCATTACCATAAAGATGTAATTCCAGCCTCAATATGTTATGCTTTAGCAGAAATGCTTGCGTATTACATGGTTGAGAACAACTTTCTGGACTTTTTTCTCCTAGGAAACGTGCAGTATGACATCTTCTAGTGACGGCTATAGGCACTAAATGCATATGAATAGAGAGATTGAGTCCGTTCTTCGCTAAAAAATTGAAATACGAAAAAGATTCTGGAATCCAATCGACATCAACGTCTGAAATCCCATGTTTCTGGAAGAGCTGGATGGTTGGTATGTAATTTAAATTAGTTTGGTAAAATATCTTTGCTACCTGTCTTCGTGCTAAGAACCCAACTGGTTGTTGCGTAATCTCCTTCCATGGGCATCTGGCTGGCATATATACCAATTGTCTCCCCAAATGCGCCTTTAAATTTTGATATTGCTCCAGAACATTGAGTATCCCTAAATCATTAATAACTACCCCAATTTTTCCTTGCCTATCTAAAAACGCTAGTTGATCTTGTATTTTTTCGAGATTACTAGGTGAGACCCGAGGAGTAACGTAGATAAAGTCTTTTCCCTTATCACTTACAAGCGAATACGCCTTTTTTAATCCCTCCAAACTAGGTATCATCCATTCACAGAATTCTGAACCAAAGCGCGCTCTGTCACACTCGCTTTCCACGCCTTCTTTAAGCATTGCAAAACTATCGGTTTGTACTGAAACTTTCATTCCTGAACACCCGTTAAACTACGTGCGTCATTCTTGACCATCGTAAGGGTCTTAAACTGGCATTTGGTCCAGGCGTGCCATGAGACGGGAAGTTTGTAGGGAGCGTGGAAAAAAGGCGAATAATAGCACCGTTTCTGTTCGCAGCAACTTTCGTGGAGGTTTTGCAAATAGGGGTGCATGGGGATAAATTGGCGTTTCAAAGATTCCACCTTTTTCCAGTAGGCGGTCATCTGTCCACGTTCCAATAGGTCGAGGAGTTCACGATAAAGCTTCGTTGTGCTTTCTTGAAAGACAGCGGGATTACCTCTTCCCTCGATTTTGAGGCCGGTGACACCTGTTCGAATAAGCATCGGTAAATCGCATATGGAACAGATTCTCTGTGCATCCAGTATAGGGACGCTGTTACTTCGCAATTGATCATTATCCGTATCATAAACCTCAAACGGGAGCTTACACGGAGGATTGAAGGATGAGTCGATCATTAAGCGGACACGGTTCAATTCAGGAAAATGAGCGTGTATTAGATAGCAACTTACATCTATATGCGAACATCCACCTAGGCCATGGATGAATACTTCTATTTCGACTTGGCTCTTTTGGACGATTTCAGCTATTTCGTCTATTGTTAGCTGGCGCTCAAGTATTACCCTTTCAAATCCTAGTTTAGTGAGAAAGGCGACTGCTTCCTGGTTCAATGTTGCTAGATAGGTGCTGGCGTAGAGGGGGATGTCTACACTCATTGACTTTACCATTGATAACACTCCTAAGTCACCTATTATTAAGGCATCTATGCCTTCGTCAAGGCATGCACGGATATAGTTCTTTATCTCGTTCTCTACGGCTTCTATCATGAAGGGCAGGTTTGCGGTTAGAAGTACCTTCACACCGTGATCATGGGCATACTTCACTACCCTTCCCAACTCTTCATATGTGGGTAGATTACACCACACCCCTCGATATAACACGAAGTGTTTGAGTGAGGGAATTTCTGAGATTACTCCGCAGTATATTTCGTCGGCGCCGGCGCGGATTACTCTGACTGCGCCTTCATAGGATCGTATGGGCGAAAGGAGTTTTGGTATCGGTCTCTCCTGAGTCAGCTCTCTATCGTTATTGTCCATGTTGCTCCGTTATCATGATACTTCCTAATAATTAATTAAATATTGCTTTACCCTATTTGCATACTCTAATGATGAACTATTAACTGCTTCTGGATGAATCTGGCGCGCGCGTAAGTTTTAAATAAGCCTTTAAAATTTAGGGTATTGAGGAGAACCCCTTGTGGGAAGAAGAGCCGACCCCTGAAGAAGAGGAAAAAATAATAGAGAAGGTGGCTCAGTTCGTTGTTGACAGAGGGTTAAAGCTGCCTGCAGGAATCCTACTCACAGGGTTTTTGCCGTACTCTTTTATTGGAGGACAGCTTGGAAGATTTTTTCTTTCTCCCTACTTGTACGCTTTAGGAAACTTTGGTGAAAGTGGTAGCCGTCTCATGGCTACATTCGAAAAAAGAGAAAATGTCAAAAAACTACAAGAACGAATAGAACAATTAGAAATAGCATACACACTGCTAGAAGACAATATGAAAAAAGAAAAAGATGGCAAACAAAAGGCAAAAAAAGAAGGTATACTCGCTAGGTTAAGGAACCTTTTTTGGCAATAAATCAGTCTCTTAAAAATCCATACTGAACATGCAAGCGCTCGACTTGTCCAAAAGGAGTGAACAATAGTGGCTGAGCCGTATAATTATGTTCGATTCAGGTGGTGGAACGAAATCGATTTTGAGAAGATTGAAAGGGATCTTGCTAAGTCGTTTGACGTTGAGAGGATTACAGTAGGCGATTCTGGGACTTCACTCTCTCTTATTAAAGATTATAGAGAGCGGCTTAAAGTGAGTGCGGATACTCTTAAAGTGAGGCTCTCTGGCTTTCGAGCGGTTTTGTATCAACAGAAGGCTGCACCGTTTACTACCAGAGATTTGGCACTCAGGCGTCAAATATTGAAGTTATATCCACGAAACCGGCCTACAGGCCTCCCATGGCTATTCACTCATGAACCCAAATATGACGTTGCAAAAAGCGACAATCAGAACTAAATACACCTATGCGCGCGCGCTGGAAAAGGCACTCATTACCGAAGTTAAAAATGAGGTCTATAATTTTTTCGTAGTGCTGAGATAAAGATTTCTGAGGACCATATAATCCGAATATGTGAAAAAGGATCTCTAAACTTCAAGTATCTCTACGTTTGCCCTAGGCACGATAACTTTGTCACCATTATCAAGCTGAACCTCTACGACTCTTACAAATGATTCGCTATCCACTTTTTGTAGCTCAACTGGTAAGCTTATAACTCTTGCTATTTCTCCAAAATATGGCTCTCGAATAATTCTCACAGGGGTTCCAGCCTTCATGCCGCTACTTAGCTCTTCTACAGCTTCTTTGGCTTCTACCTCTTCAGGAATTGGAATTATTATCTCAGGTCTGAGAACTCCCGCCCTAATTTGTGTTGCACCATTTATTGCCGCTTCTTTGCCTTCAAGGGTTTTAAGTAGGTTAAACGCTCGATCCGACATCGCAATCTTACCAAAGCCTTCGGTTATGATTAAGGTTAATCCTAGCTCCTCATGCCCTGTTATTGCGACTCCTACCTCGTGCCCCAAAAAATCTATTAAATCTGTATCAATAATACCGCCGACAACCACTCCAGTTACACCCGTTTTGACAGCCTTGTTAAGGGCATCTAACGTAATCAAGGAACCCCCAACAACAATTTTCCCCTTACACTCGTGATCTATCTTGTCCACAGATAAAATTTCGTCAGGAGTTTTAGCGCGTATTACTATTTTTCCCCAGGTCTCTCCTCCTATTCCAAAAATGCCTTGTATCAAGGCGGCATAGGTCTCTATCACAACTCCCGTTTGAGGCAAAACTTCAATAACTGTACCTGGAATGTAGGCTTTAACCTCAACGGGTACCGCACTCTCCCTTATTATGACTTGGCCTGTAACGTCAGATACACTCTCGACTACGCCCTCGATTGGTGATTCCACAGATTTCTTTAACAATCCAAAAAAAGCGGAATAATTTGCGATGCTCTCGCCTTTACTCACGGTGTCCCCCTCTTTCTTTTTCATGTAATGTGATAGATCCGCAGGTACTACTTCAAGGAGATCAGCAGCTTTAACGACATGAGGGTCCCCAGGAACCATCGTTTTAGCCACGACTGACTCAAAACTCGTATGGCTACCAACGGTAAAGAATACTTCGCCTGGAATGGGAAGCTTTCTTAGCTTTTTCGCTATCGTATTCTTCTTAATTTTTAGTCCCGGCGTATAAGCGTGTGCTTCTTCTGCAACTTTCTTTTTCGCCATTACAATCACTCCTTGACGGTTTGATATATTGATTCTGGATACAAGTCGAGAGATTTAGCCCACTCAACAAGTTTACCTATCCTTTCACTATCGTCCTTAGGAAACGTCAGTGGTCGACCCCTAGCATCAATAACTATCCCGACAATTCCTCCTATAAGATCTGCTTCAATCCTACGTTGGCCTTCAGGGCCGATAGTGAAGCCTCGCCTCACTGAAATAGTTGCTTTCGTTTTCTCTCTTTCAGGAAGCATTATCCTCTTTATTGCTCCAAACTCTACTGTTTCTTTAACGCTACTTCCGTCAGGCATTTCCATTTCGATGTCTAAGATCTCTTCTCCATCTTTAGCTAAGCCTGTCGGAGCAATTACTGTGCCAAGTCTTATGAGACAATCCTTATCAAATATCTGCCAGGCAGCTTCTGGATGAACCGTAGCCAATACTCCTAAATGAGGCATCATAAAAACGCTATCTTGAAAAAGCCAAGTAACACCTTCAGGTTGCCACGCATCCGTTAAGATGAGAAGTGATTGTACTCTTCTTGGCGCGTGTGATAACAAGCCTCCAGTGCCTACTATGATGTCTATATCCTTCATATCGACATAGGTTTCTTCCAACTCTTGATCAAAGATGGCGCTAGTCATATCTCGTTTAATCATTGCGCCTTTGAGTCTGGTTGCAATGGTTCGGTGATGTCTTAGTCCAAGTCTAAGGGCTTCTCTGGCTGCTGCTTGTTCAATTATGAGCTCCTCAGTTGTTTGTGGTATAGTGGTCGGGCGGATCATCTTATTTCTCAGCCTGTTCCTAAGATCATCTTTATCCAAAGGGATGAAAAGCCATCGCATAATATTGTCGATGCCTGCTTCCTTTAGAACATTGCAAATGCTGTAGCTCATACCTAGGTTGGCGCTGACGCTTCGAACAAAACCATGTCTATCCCCTTCATAGCCTGGATAATAACTCTCTAAAATTGAGTAAATATTGGTTGTCGCTCCGCCAAGCCCTACTCCTAGAGTATTTTTGTTATAGACTTTCGCTATCAGTTGTACGGCCAAGCCTTCTCCTGCGGGAGTAGGCATGATATCCACATCTGTCCATTTCATAAGGTTAAGATATCCAGGTGCGTGTGCCATAACATGTTCCATAAAAAGTTCGTGGATTTCCTTTCTCGCAGGTTCGATTTTCTCAACTTCGAGGGTAGGTCGGATATTATCCACAATGGTTAGTGCAAGTTTCTTAAAGAGTTCTTGGATATGGGGAGCTGCATTCTTGTTGCCTGCATAGACCATAGGAAGTTTGTAGTCTATTCCAAGTCTAGGTGTTGGTTCAGAAGCTTTTATCAGCTCAGCGATGTCTACCACGTGTTTAATTGTGCCTCCATCAGTTCCTCCTGCCATCAATATCATGTCCGGTCGAAGGGTCCGAATACGTTGAATTTTTTGATAGTCCGGTCTACCGTCGTCAACAGCAATAATATCCATAACAATTGCTCCAGCGCCTAAAGCTGCCCGATTTGCACTTTCAGCAGTCATAGATGTAATTACTCCCGCAACCATCATCTGCAAGCCTCCACCTGCACTACTGGTTGTGCAATACAGATCCACTCCACTATCGCCATCAAATGGTAGCATAATGCCTCGGGGTTCTCTTGAAAGGATTTTATGCCCAGTTAGCTCCTCTACCTCCCGTACACAATTACAGACTCCCATCGTTACATCTTCATATGGCGCCTCAACTGTTGTAGGAGACTCACCAGCGGCTGTAAATCTCCAACCCTCTTTCTTCTTCTCAAAGAACCTAGCTTTAGTTGTAGTGCTTCCTACATCTGTAGCTAAAATATACTTCATTTGCTCTAACGGTTTTCGGAGCGATATCTGTACACGTTTAGATGTCCACATAATAAATCCCTCTATGGAAGAGTTAATGCTATTTGTGTAGGCTATGGTTATTTTTAAATCTTTAGCCTTTACAAACCTTCGATGGCTAAGCGTGCACACTTTGAAGGCTTTGGATCGTTTCATCTATTCTTTGGGTACTCTCTATCATCGTTAAAGGATTCATCGACATAACAATTTCAGCTACCTTCACTTCCCTCATCTTCTTAAACTCTTTTAAAGGCTTTGTGCGGCTGAATACTACATTACCATGTAGAAATAATTTTCCTTTGATTGCATCGTTCTCCAATAAGAAAGTCCGAGAGAAGCATTGTCTAGAACACTCCTCTGGCGTTTCTTCTCCTAGGAAACGGGCAGTATGACATCTTCTACTAATTGTAACCGGCACTAACTGAAGATGAAGCGAAAGACAAAACCCCATTTTTACTAATGCGTCGAAACAGGGAAAAATGCGCGGAATCCAATCAACATCTGCATATTGAAAGCCAAGTGTCCGGTATAGGTTTACCGTTAACGTAAAGTTTAAACTAGTTGACGTAAAGACTTTTCCCACCCATCGCCTCGCCAATAATCCTCCATTATCGATGATTTCAGAAGCCCAAGGACATCTCGCAGGCACAAAGGAGAGCTGTCTTCCTAAATGTGGTTGTACATTTGGGTATTGATCCAAAAAGTTAAGAATCCCCAAATCGTTAACCACGATTCGCACGTTTCCTAAATCGTTTAGAAGAACCAATTGTTTTCGTATTTTTTCAATACCCCTGTTTGAAAGTCTGGGAGTAACATAAATGAACTCCTTTTCTCCTTTAAGAGCTAGTTGATAGGCTTTCGTCAACATGTTTTGAGTAGGTATTTTTACCTCACAAAACTCAGGTCCAAATCGTACGCTATCACATATACTGTTGGTGGCCGCTTTAAGCAA
>CP070659.1:1800406-1804370 GCA_020355125.1 Candidatus Bathyarchaeota archaeon | reverse complement strand
CGATTGGAGAAAAAAATACAACATCAATGACTTCCCAATATACAATTTAGAATTTAGAAAAAAAGCACAAAACTACGCCCTTCAAAATTTTCAACGATATTATACGAAAAAACCCCATGCAGCCTTTAAAAAGGTTCTAAACGAATGGGATAAAATAAGCGATGTATATGTAAACTATCTTAAGAGCGATAATGAGAAATTAACAACAATTCATGGGGATTATAACAGAACCAATTTATGGATAGATAAAAATAACGGCAATACTTTAAAAATCGTAGATTGGGAATGGTCTGGCATCGGATTAAGCCATCTTGATCTTGCTAGCCTATTAATAGGACAGCCAAAACACATTGAAAAAGAAGCGATACTTGAATTTACAAAAAGTCAAGGCGAATATACTTTAAAGGAAAACCAAGAGCATTATACATACTCTAAATTAGAGCGGGCAATACTCGACTGTTCTTACGTAACTGGAATAGATTTATCAATCAAGAGGAAATCCCGATTTAATCTAAACACATTTGCTATTAATGCGAGTTTAAGAATATTAGAAGCCTACTCTGAAATGAAATAATAAATAAAAAAATCTAAAACACGGCTAGCATGAATCGCGTAGCATAATTATCTAGTCCCCCATACTCTAAACTCGTAAGTATACTAGCGCGCGCTTTCATTTATACCAGCATAGTATCACGCATACCAAAAACGATTAAAAGCTGAATTGAAGATCAAACAAGTTAAGCCCTTCTTTCCATTGTTGGCGTTGAAAACTGATAAAAAGTTGAATGTGGCCTATGTTTCTAAAACCTTGATTAAAAAAAAATTTAATAGCCTCAATATTTCTAGCAACAGGCTTAACACTAATTTTCCTAGCCCCTATCTTATGGGCTTCAGCTATAGCGGCTTGAACTAACATTTTTCCAACTCCTTTACTCCGATAAGGTTGACTCACTATAAGAGGTTCGATTTCAACCTCATCTCCATCGACTTCTATCCCCATAAATCCAATAGTTCTCAAGCCAAAGCTAGCAATCCAAAGGTTCTCAGCCCCAATTTGTGCCAGATGTTGGTCAAAATAATCTTCAGGATTAGCACCTCCAATGCTAGGATCTTGATAAAGCTGACGATGTTGTTCTACTAATTCTACCCATAAATCTCGACAAGCTTTTCGATCAGATGGTAAATATTTTCGGATTTTCCATTTAGACAAAGTAATCAACCTAAAAAAAAGAGGTACATAATGTCTTAAAATTACCAAGCGTGACCCTTATAACAATTCATGGTCAAAAAGGTCTATAACGCGCATGCTGAAGAGACTCTCCCCCGCCATGTATTTTTTCACACGCGCCAATAGCATGCAAGCTCGCTAGCTAGATTGCGCACTTTCTCAAATTTCTTCGAATGACCAAATAGACTAGAATACTACTAATGAAGCATAGGAAAATGATATGCTCATGGTGTAGCTTTATGTCGAAAAGTTGTAGCACATTGAACTGATAGCCTTTCATTCGTTGATGCAACTCTCCTAATACAGCTGCGACCGCCAAAACAGTAGCAGGTTTATACTGGTAATCCATTTTTTATCCCATGATGATGCTTCTTAGCATCGCTATGATCGTTAAACGCTTAAGCTAAATATTTATTACTGGTTTCTATCTTTAAAGTAACTGTTTAGTTAGATACTCGTAATAAATATTTCGTTCAATATAAGCTAGGCGTAGAGAATGGTAAAAAGAATAATGGTAACTCTAGATGACGAACAATATGAAATACTAAAAAACCTAAGAGGTTTTGGAACTAAAGATGCGGAAAAGATACGCGCTATTGTGATATCATATTTATCAGAAAAATCGTATCTCAAAAAAGCGTCGAAATGAACAATCAGAGGCTCCCTTTCAGCTTTCGATTGGGGAGAGCGTGAATAAATATTAATCTTGTAAACAAGAACCTTTAAAAGAGATCGTGAGGATAGTACCTACCATACGTATACTGTGTAGAGTAAAGTTTGAATGGTGAGATCGACAATTACATTTAAACTCAGGATCTGACAAATAATTCTTACTTGTGTTACGAACAGTATACAGAAAGGCTATAGTAAACGGTTCGAAATAATAAAGGAGACAGAGTATGCCCACCCATGGCTCATTAACTAAAGCTGGAAAAGTTAGAAATCAAACGCCGAAAATCCCACCAACTAGAAAAAAAAACACAAGCCCTCGGCGAAGAAACCTTCGAAATTATCAAAAAATGATAACTAATCAACGCGCCTTCGATAAAGGTCGGAGACGAAGAAGACGGAGAAGATGACTAGACGTTCACAGAGTTAGCTGCTAGTTATCAACTAGAAAAAAGAATGCAAACATTGTGTTTAGGAGATAAGCAATCAGTGACTCCAAGAATGGGAATACGCCTAGAGCATAGAGGCCGTCCCCGCGGAAAGTCCAAGTCGTACTATACATATCTGAATTCAATCATTTCATTAGCCTATAAACACAATGTAGACCCAGAGCGACTAGCAGACACCTTTTTCGACGCATGGAAGAAAAAAACGGCTCACTACGGAAGGTTAACAATCACATGCAGAGAGATAAATCACGATACAGCTACATTTCTCATAGAAAAAGACAAAAAAGCGATCTGGCAGTCTCCTCTCAACCTAGAGAGCATACGAAATCCCAATATTAGAGAGTACATAAAGAATAACCCAATACCCGATCACATGACGCAGCAAAAATATTCCAAAGACCAGAAGATCGATAACCTGAAAATTGGCATGAAAAAAATCAACATCATCGGAAGAATCATAGAGAAACCGCCAGCATCACTCGTCAATACAAGGTGGGGATCACAGGCCTGTGTTTCGAATGTAACAATCGCAGATAATACTGGATCTATACGGCTAAGCCTATGGAATGATCAGATAGACATGGTTCAGATCGATGACCAGGTCGAACTGAAGAATTGTTACGTTGCAAGATACGCTGGCACGCCTCAAATACGGCTGGGTCGAAAAGGCACCATAACCATCGTAAACCAGCCTTAAGACAGAAAATCTAGCTATCAAGCTCTTTACTCAAGAGAAACATACACGCTAATAGGAACTGGCTTTATAAAAAAACCTAATCTTCTTTCAGGCTGGACTGTTCCTTAAAAATATCCTTATTCTCACTAGACTGATGTTCTTAATGAAATCTTACACCCAAGCAGGCTACCGATTAGGAAGACGAATTTAAGTAGCCATGGTGTCTAAGCCAATCTGCTTGGTTTCGCCTATAACGATAAGTTATGTCTCCGCGCTTATCCGACTGGAAATCCCATGGCGAGACGATGACAATATCATTCACTCTAATCCAAGCTCGTCGCTTCATCTTGCCACGAATCCGACATAATCGTGTGAATCCATCTAGACATCTAACCATGATCCGATCATAGCCAAGCAGTTTTTGAGCAATACCCAACACTTCATATTCTTTATTTGGCAATCGAGGCTTGATTTCAGACTCACTTATAACTTTTCTTTTACCCAAACAATTACCCCAATACTAGAAAATCCTCACCTCTTTGTTGAAGCATTTCAACAGAACCATGAGGCTTTTATCCGTTAGAATGATGGAGGCATCCCTTATAAAGAGTTCTAAAATTTATGATAACATATGCGCAAAGAAAGCGCGATGGAAACGGATCAAAATTAAATAATGCGATAAATAATTCAGGAATCAATCATTAAGAAATAAGGTGTTTAAGATTATGGAAGGGACCAGGACAATTGAATACGTAGTTGCGTGTATACCAGAGAGGATGCATATAAAGGATCTCGTAGAGTTTCAAGTCGGGAAAGAGAACCCTCATCTCGTGTGGTGTGACGGATATCTTTACGAGTATGTGGAGAACTGGTCCCACAGGAATCCCTATACCCATTTTATAACCATGGTGAACTACACCCCACTAAAAAATTACTGCCGGT
>CP070659.1:1795127-1800306 GCA_020355125.1 Candidatus Bathyarchaeota archaeon | reverse complement strand
GAAGCTCTATGAATGGATCTACAGCAAATGCCCTTCGTTGCTTGGTGGATGCCGACCAGTCTTAACAAAGGCTTTCCTAGAAGAACTCGGTTTCCAGAAAGTGAAAAGAGAAATTATATTCGCTGGCCACATAATCCCGTCAGAAATAGTGTGGGGAAATAAGCCAAAATAATTATCTGGTTTTTGAACAAACAAGCTCGATTTGCGTGCGCTAATGTTTCTTTGAATGGTTTTTACAATGAATGCTCGTTGAAACACGATAAAGGATAGAATCGATTGTTCACACTACACCTCCCTGTCTGCTTTGACCGATTGTGTACGAAGAACAGATGTATCAAAGAAGCCTGAGAATTGCACTTCCAAGCAGGGACATAAATGTGAGAAAAAGTGGTAAATTAGTAAAAATATTCACCAAACAAGTTGAACACAGCAGACAAAGACATACAGGAGCGAAAAACATCGAACACGGGCGAACAAAGCCGAACAGAGAGCAGACACACACAAACATCGAAGAGATAATGGAATGTATTTTTAGCCAGTTCGCGCCATCATCGATTAAAAGGGTTTAATATATCAAGTGAGGCATCATTAGAATAATCAGGGGAAGTGTTTGTGAGATTAGGAGTTATTACTAGTGGGGGAGACGCACCAGGGATGAATGCAGCTATCAGGGCTGTTGTGCGTTGTGCTATCCCCTCTGGCTTAGAAGTAGTGGGAATTGAAAGAGGCTACAGCGGTTTAATATCGAATCAGATATCTCCCTTAGACTTACGTTCTGTAGGTAAAATATTACATCTTGGTGGAACCTTTCTTAGAAGTGCAAGATGTCCTGAATTTAAAACAATTGAAGGAGTTCAAAGGGGAGCTGATGTGCTTAGAGAGAATCAAATTGACGGACTTATAGTTATTGGGGGCGACGGCTCCTTCAAAGGAGCAGTGAAATTAGGGAAGCATATTGATATCCCCATTATTGGAATACCTGCAACTATCGACAATGATGTGGCTGGGACTGACACAACCATAGGCTTTGACACTGCGGTAAACA
Source organism: Candidatus Bathyarchaeota archaeon (assembly GCA_020355125.1). GTDB lineage: Archaea > Thermoproteota > Bathyarchaeia > RBG-16-48-13. The sequence continues at coordinate 1,799,261 of CP070659.1, read as the reverse complement.
CCGCTCTCAATGCCATCGATAAAATCCGTGATACTGCTCTCTCCCATGAAAGAGTATTTGTTGTAGAAGTGATGGGAAGAGATCGAGGGTTCCTCGCGTTAGAAGTCGGTTTAACAGCTGGCGCAGGAATCATTCTTGTCCCTGAAATTGAGTGTAGCTTAAAAAAAATAATTGAAATAATAAAAGGCTATGAGGAGAAAGGAAAAGCTACGACTATAATCGTCGCAGCAGAAGGCATAGGAAATACCTCGTCAGTAGTCAAATATATTGAGAAGCACACCTCCTTTGATGTTAGATTAAGTAAACTCGGATACATACAAAGAGGGGGATCACCTACGGCTCGCAGTCGATTATTAGCAAACTTGTTTGGAGCTAAGGCTGTTGAAATCTTTTTGGAGGGAGCGAAAAACAAGATGATTGGCCTACAAGATAATAACCTGGTCGCTGTTGATTTAGATTATGCCTGTAACACTTGGAAACCACTAAACACGAATCTCTATGAACTTGCTGAAAAATTGGCTGTATAACATGCAGCTATATCTATGAATGTTTGCTAAGAAAATTTAATTGAGATTACAGTATATGATATAAACCTGTTGACAATACGATTTTATGAGGGTGCCATATTGTCTGGACGAGTGAAACGGGGCTTATATGTTGGAAGGTTTCAGCCTTTACATTTAGGCCATCTAAAAGTGATAAAATCCATCATGAAGAACGTTAACGAACTTATTATCGTTATAGGAAGTGCCCAGAAAAGCCATGAAATCGGGAATCCTTTTACCGCAGGCGAGCGCATAATGATGCTGAAACAAGCCTTTCAAGAAGCAAAAATTCCCGTTTCAAAATGTTTTTTTATCCCCGTTCCGGATCTGCGTATGCATTCTCTTTGGGTCGCTCACGTGATTTCTTATTCGCCACATTTTAACGTAGTGTATTCAAATGATCCTTTAACACGAAGATTATTTGATGAAGCGGGAATAAAGGTTGAACATATTCCCTTTTTTGACCGAGAACTATACTCCTCAACCGAAGTACGAAGAAGAATGTTAGTCGATGAAGATTGGCGAACACTGCTGCCAAAAAGTGTATCCAACATTATTGATGAAATTGGCGGAGTAGAACGAATAAAAGACCTATCTATGACGGATTCTCCAACCAAAAGGAACCATTAAACTAGTAGGGCCCACGATTCAGGTTTCATAGCTTTTTAGCAACGATATTGCCATTACTTTGAATGGTAATATTAAATTCATCGCTCACCGTATATTTCTGTTGTAGATTTTCCCACTCATCTAACGTCAAAAATAGGGATAATCTGTTTGCATACGTTCTCCATTGGGCTTGAAGCTGAGGTGGAACCATTACTTTCACAACGTCTCTACTGGCTTTGATCATTTCAGACACTTCGTCAGGAACACTTGTTGGAATCATTGTAGGTATTCGAGGTGGTCGGAATCCAAATTCGATGCAAATATACTCGTTTCCTTGATTATCATATGCTGGATGGATCGCGGTGACTTTAACAGGGAACACTATTTCATTCAATTTTTACACCAACAACCTATTGTAGAAACGCTTCTTCTTTGTTTACTGTTTTGATAGCTCCCGACTTCATGCCGACGTACACTCTATGCGCCATATTCACAAAGAGGCCGTTCTCTATAACTCCCGGGATCATTTTTAATTCCATCTCCATTTTTTTTGGGGCTTTTATTGTGCCAAATTCAGCGTCAATGATGATGTTTCCATTATCTGTGGTGAAATATTGTTCTGTACTACTTGGCGACGCTGTTTTTGTCGCGAATCTGATAACGGGTTCTCCTCCCATTTTTTTTATTCTATTCATGACTGGTTTGAGCGCAAATGGCATGACTTCGATAGGAACTGGTTGCATTAACCCCAGGTGATCCGTTAATTTAGTTTCATCAACAACTATGATGAGAAACCGAGCGATGCTATCCACAATTTTTTCCCGTGTCAGTGCGCCGCCTTTTCCCTTTATTAAATTTAAATTTGAGTCGACTTGATCTGCACCATCTATTGCTATGTCTATTTGTGGATGTTTATCTAACGTTGTTAACTTGATTTTGTGTTTTCTTGCTTGAGACTCTGTTTGCTTTGATGTAGGTATACAACAAATTCTTAGTTCTTCTTCACGAATCCTACGCCCTAACTCCTCTATTAAATAGTACATGGTTGAGCCTGACCCTAAACCTACAATTTGATCATCTTCAACAAGCCTTGCTGCCTCCACTGATGCTCTATGTTTAGCGTCTTCTCTCCAGCTCAAGACATCATCATCTAGGTTTCAGTTTCCATTTGCTCCAGTCTTTCTAACATTTTTAAGACTTCTTCTTGAATTTCCTCGATTTTTTCATCAGCCTTTGTTTTCGGAGGGGTCATTAACTTAGAGGCAGGTTTCTCGGCAGCTTTATCCTCCCTTGGAGGTGGAGTATTTTCTTCTTTTTGAGGCTTAACTACTTTGTTAGGTTTCAGTGAGACGATTTCTTTAGTCGAAACTTTTAATGTGTTCCTGATAACTTCAATGTTCTTGTTTATTTCCCCATACTTGTCATGAAACATTTTGACGAGTTCTGATTGGGCATTTTCTAGTTCAAAGAGTTTTACCATCATTTGTTTTTTATCAATCTGTAAATTAAGACTCTTCAGTTCTTCTTTGTATTTATTGACTAGTTGTGTCCTTTCTTCTTTTGTTATTTTTCCCTCAGCTTCCGCTTCAAAAAGACGTGTAATGGCATAGCTAGTGATTTCTTTCTCCAAACTCAAAAGATTTAGTTCTTCTTTAGCTTTATTTGCTTCCTCTGGGTTTATGGAACATTCTACTTTAATAGGTAAAATAGTATCTGAAGTTGATGCTTTTTCTTCAGAGTACGTTTTTGCCTCTTCTTTAGGCTCAGTCTTTTCAAAGACTTTTTTTAATCTAAAGACTAAACCTTCGGGCACGTTTTACTCTTCCCTTCGCCAATGAATAACTTGTCACTACTTTCTTTTAAATATCTTATTAATATATGTTGGCTAATCTCTATGTAGAATCAACCTTTAGCGCATATGCTACATGGTTGTCTTGTTATAGTGATCAACTTGCCTTTACATGTCCATAAAAAAGCTATTAGATCTCTAGGGATCTCCGAAAGCTTTGTGAAAAAATCAGGTCAACACTCAATTCTAGCAGGCATTGTAATGAGAACTGATAGAATCATTGATGGCTTCACTATTTCTACTGCTACAGTTGGAGGTATGGATGCTACGATAAAAGTGATAGAGATGTATAACGCTTTGAAACGAGACGACATAAATCTTCTAATGATAAATGGCTGTGTTATAAGCTGGTATAACGTTATCGATTTACATAAAGTGTCTAAAGAGACTGGCTTACCCCTCGTTTGTGTGACCTATGAGGAGTCCGACGGACTAGAAAAATATTTCATGGAGCTTTTTCCGAACGATTATGAAGCCCGAATTGAAATATATCATAAAAATAAGCGGAGACAACCTCTCACACTTCGCAATGGATACACCGTTTACATTCGATGTGTAATGATGAACCTCGAGGAAGCGAAGGGAATTCTCCACAAATTCACACTCCAAGGAGCAGTCCCTGAACCTATTCGAGTCGCCCGTCTCCTTGCTCGATCAATATATAAATCTACCATGCCAACAGTCGTCACATAATATTTAGATCAAGAAGATTCCTAGAATCTGATACAGTACGCTTCTTTGATTTCTTTTCCTGTTTCCCAATCATATTTCAAATCTCAGCCTTTTATAGCATTAGCAAGCGTACATCCGAGTATTAACATAAGAAACTAGCCAATGCTCGCGCTCTAAAGTACTTATTAGTGGCATTGTCTTTGCCTTTGGATAATTAAAAGAATGTTACTTGCAGTATCAAGGCTATGTACTTCTCTGTAACACATTTGATCGTTTTGCTAAACGAGTTTTAACTTTTTGAAGTAAAAACGGCTGTCTTTATCCAATTTTTTTGCATATATCTATAACATAAGGCTAAAGGAAGATTAACCTAAGTTTTTGATAGCTCTCTAAGGTTTGGTGGAAAACAATCCTTGCTCATAAGTGAAATAATTCTAGAAAACTTTATGTCCTATAAGT
>CP070659.1:1784916-1795027 GCA_020355125.1 Candidatus Bathyarchaeota archaeon | reverse complement strand
AAGTAAATAAATGTAAATACAATTGTATATTTCGTTATTTATGACAGGAATTAGATTCAAGAATTCACTTAACGATTTAATCATTTTATGTGTTACTTATTATTATGAACGTGCGCGCGCGCTTAAACCGATGTAAGATGAGAAAAAGATTATGGATATATTTGAAGAGGATTCAAAATGAAAGTTTCTTTAATAAATCCCAGACCTAACGAACTTCACACCACGATGCTTAATTCCAGCCCTCCTTTAGGCATTTTGTATATAGCCTCAATATTAAGAAACGCTGGAATAGAAGTCTCTGCGTTAGATCAAGGTTCAGGAGCGTATTCAATGAAACAAGTTGTAGACTGGATTCTGAAAGAAAATCCGGACATATTAGGCTTCTCTACCTTACTTAGTTCAAGCTTCACAGCGCCAAAGATCGCTAAAGAGATTAAAAAGAAAAACCCCAATATTGTTATTCTATTTGGTAACCATCACGCAACATTTAACGCTAAACGAATTCTCCTAAAATATCCTTACGTAGATATCGTTGTTCGAGGGGAGGGAGAACAAACCTGTCTCGAGCTTGCGAATTGTCTATCCGAAAAGAAATGTCTTAAAGACGTCTTAGGTATTACATTCAGACACAACAACGAGATCATTTCCAATCCTGATAGACCACTCATAAACGATATAGATTCATTGCCCTTTCCAGCACTCGACCTATTACAAGACGAATATCATAACACAACGATTGGGATAAAAGTAGCCCCTAAAAAATTCACCAGTGTTCTTTCTTCAAGAGGATGCCCGTTCAAATGCCGATTCTGCAGTTGCACAAATTTTACCCACAACTTATGGAGATCCAGATCAATAACAAACATATTGGAGGAGCTCCATTTTCTCGTGAGCCAAGGCTATAAACAAATAATGTTCGTAGATGACAACTTCACTCTTAACCAGAAAAGAGTGATCGAATTGTGTCATAGGATGCGAAAAGAAAAGATCGATCTGGAATGGATCGGTGAAGGAAGAGTAAACCAATCTTCTTACAACATGTTTCAGGAAATGGTGAAAGCGGGTTGCCGAATGATGTACTTCGGAATAGAAAGTGCAAGCCAGAAAGTTCTCGATTACTATAATAAGGGAATAAATCCAAAACAAACCGAAAGAGCCGTAGCAAATGCAAGAAAAGCAGGAGTAGACGTCATAGTTGGCTCCCTCATAATAGGCGCCCCAAATGAGACTAAAGGCGATATCAATAAAACCCTTCGCTTCACTCAAAGATTAAAGATCGATATTCCCCAGATCAATATCCTCGAAGTTTTTCCAGGAAACGCTATTTGGGAGGAATTTAAAAATATAGGACTGCTAAACGAAGAGAAATATTGGGAGACAGGAGTTTGTATACCCGAAATTTATCCCGATGCAGTCCCTCTCAACGTGCTCTGGAAGATACTTAACGATTATTATAGGAGTTTTCTCAGGCGTCCCCAATACGTTTTAAAACAGATTTTACTTACTATAAAAAGCCTCTACAGACTTAATGTTGTTTTCAACAATATTAGCCGAACAAAGACCATAGTCGATAGTATAAATAATTTAGCTTCGATGCCAGACCCGACAATTCTATACGCTATGGATCGAATACAGAATTAACGCGCGGTACATAAATTGGGAAAACAAACCTCAACGAGGAAAAACATACCTAACACAAGCGCGCCATATTGCAGACATAATATGATAGATTGTATGCTCGATTAAAGGAAAACTATGCTGACGTTCAATTCACTTCGTAAAAGAGGAGTTTACGCATACATTTTTTAGTGTTATCAACTAAATAGATTTTAGTGCATGCGCTAAAAAACATGTTTAATTTTAACATTTACTGCAGCTTAATCCTCTTTTGCTATTTGGTTAGTGATCAAGTGTTTGGGGATCGAGTCAAGTCTAAGAATGTCATCGACCGTTTCAGTTTTTCTGATAAGTTCTACTCCATTTTTATGTATCATACATATATTTGGTCGGGGTTTAATAAATTGCCAAGATAACGAAATATTGTATGCGCCCACATCTGGTATAACTAGTATGTCTCCTTCTTGTAGTTTTGGAAGTCTTCGATTCAGTCCTATTATGTCTTCAAGCATACATAGTGGTCCTCCAATGTGTACCTTTTCTCTTTCACCTTTGTGATGAGAGGCGGGTATGGTTTTATAGTAGAAATATTCGGCTTCTGGAACAATGTTGAGGCCAGAATCAAGAATAATCCATTTACCTGCTCTATCTATAGATTTTATAGCCACTATTTTTGTAATTAAATAAGAAGAAGATGAAACGATGGCTCTTCCTGGCTCTAATACGAGGTAAGGATAATTTATCTTGTTATGGTTAGCTTCTAATGTGGAACCGATTTTGGAGGCGTATTCCTTAAGCGATGGCGCAGGCCAAGGATCGTCGATAGCGTATAAAGGTTTCTGATGCGATGGGAAACCTCCACCGATGTTAAGAAAAATGGTGTTTAAGTCGAGTTTTGAATGTAGATTGGCCATAAAATCTGCTGCATACTTAATTATCATAATGTAAGAATTAATGTTTGTAATTTGAGTTCCTAAATGTATATGGATTCCCCTATAGTTCATTCTTTGATTTTTTCCTATTAATTTGCAGGCTGTGAATGCTTTTTTAATATCCAATCCAAATCTGCTAGGAATCTTCCCCTTTTCAAATGGATTGTGAAGCCTTACTCCAACATTGGCTGTAATCCCTGTTTTATGAATCAAATTGCTTAAGCGTTCTAATTCGCTTAATGAATCTATGTTAATTACGCTTACGCCGAGACGGAGGGCTTCTAACAGTACTTCGTCTGATTTGCAAGGGCCATTAAATATGATCTTTGAAGGGTTTACTTGAATTTTACGTGCTATCGATAATTCGAGTGCTGAAACTATTTCTGCCCATGCCCCTTCATTCTTCAAGATAGTGCAGATTGCAGGAAGAAAGTTCGTTTTATAAGAATATGCGACAATATTTTTGTCATAATATTTTGTGAAATTTTTTTTAAAATTTCTGTAATTGTTCCTAACTTTCTCTTCACATACAACGTAGAGTGGCGTACCAAAACGATTACCTAATTCTATAGTATCGATACCTTCAATCAACAAATGGCCTTTATCGTTTCTCGAAAAATTTGAATTCATCGAACTCTCCTTGTATTGTTTTAGCGCGCTATTCATCATAATTATTCTCTTCAAACTTAAAATTACGGGTTGAAACTTACGAATGCGCCTGAGATGTTTTTGGTAACTCAATATTGAAAAATACTCTTTATATCCTTCTAACTTATTTTGTAGTAAACTGATTGCATTCGTCATGGAGCGTTTTACTTTGCATGTTATAGAAATTGATAAGGCTCTATGTAAAGGCTGTTCATTATGTTGTTACTTTTGTAATGATAAGGGCCTACGGGTTCTTGCTAAATCGAAGGAAATGTCTGAACTAGGGAGTTATCTCCCTACATTACAAGGAGAATGTAGAGGCTGTAGATGGTGCGAAATAGCTTGTCCAGAATTTGCTATAACGGTGAGGAAGGAAGAGAAATGTTAGCGCCTGGAAAACATATTCTTTTGGGCAATCATGCCTGTGCAGAAGGCGCTCTTCATGTGGGATGTGATTTCTTTGCAGGTTACCCCATAACTCCAGCAAGTGAGATTAGTCACTATATGGCAAAGTGGCTGTCAAAACTTGGGGGATTCTATATTCAGATGGAGGACGAAATAGCATCTATTTCTGCTATTTTAGGTGCTTCTTGGGCTGGGGCAAAAGCCATGACTGCTACTTCAGGGCCAGGCTTTAGTCTGATGCAAGAGAATCTTAGTTATGCTTATATGACAGAAACCCCTTGCGTGATTGTCAATGTGCAACGTTCTGGCCCCTCAACTGGTCAAGCAACTCTCCCCGCTCAACAAGATGTATATCAGGCGAGGTATGGTGCTCATGGCGACTATGAAGCTATTGTCCTTACGCCTTGGTCCGTCCAAGAGATGTTTGATCTTACAGTGAAAGCGTTCAATCTCTCTGAAAAACTTCGAAATCCCGTGATTCTGCTCGCTGATGGAGCGATTGGTCATATGCGAGAAGGAATAATAGTCCCCGAAAAAGTGAAAAGAATCGGTAGACGTTGTCCTGAGAGCGTTGAGTGTACGCCTTTTGATACTGATGATCCGAGCCTAGTTCCAGAGATGCCTGTCATTGGTCAAGGCTACCATCTTCTTGTGACAGGATCTGCTCATAGATCTTCGGGTCTCAGAGATTATACTCCTCAACAACACAGGGATACTGTAGAGAGAATCTGCACCAAGATTCGAAGGGCAAGGAATGAGATAATTGAAGTGGATCAGAACAATATCGAAGATGCTGATATAGCCGTTATCTCCTATGGTGTAGCTGCTCGTCCTTCATTTGGAGCAATGCTTAAGGCTTTAGATAATGGCTTGAAGGTAGGCATGTTAAGGTTAAAGACGATTTGGCCCTTTCCAGATAGGGAAATAAGGAAGGCGACCGAGGGAATAGACAATATTCTGGTGGTGGAAATGAACATGGGTAAAATAGTAAGAGAAGTTGAGAGAGCTGTAGCTAGAAGGATAAATGTAGTGTTGGCTCCTAAAGTTGGTGGAGAGGTTCACACTTCTGATGAGATATTTCAAGCAATACGGAGGTTGAAGCAATGAGCATAAAAACAACGAGTTACTATCGTGATCGATATGTACGGCACCTTCCAACAAGTTTTTGCACTGGATGTGGCAATGGCATGATTCTTAACTCTTTTGTGAGGGCAGTAGATGAGCTAGGAGTGGACCTCGAAAAGATTTTAAGTGTTTCAGGAATCGGTTGTTCTGCTTGGATACCAAGTCCCCATTTTAATTCGGACACTCTTCATGTAACCCATGGTAGAGCTATTCCTTTTGCAACGGGGGCAAAAATTTTTAATAACGAGTTAACTACAGTCGTTTTCACAGGAGATGGAGACGGTGCAGGGATTGGGGGGAACCATCTTATCCATGCCGCTAGAAGAAACATCGATATTACTACAATCCTTGTCAATAACTTTAGCTACGCTATGACTGGAGGCCAAGTAGCTCCAACAACTCTTTTAGGTTTGAAAACTCTTACTTCTCCCTATGGAAACCTTGAGAGACCTTTTGACTTATGTAAATTGATGCAAGCTGCGGGAGCGACCTATGTTGCTCGATGGACTACTTACCATATCCGGGAGTTGAGACGAAGTATCATGGCCGCCTTGAAAAACAAGGGATTCTCATTTGTTGAAGTCTTATCTCAATGTCCTATTCAACAGAGGCGTCTCTTTAACCTTAGGCCTTCTGATCAACTTGATATGTCCTCACAAATATTGGAGATGTTTAAGGAAAGCACATATATTAGACATATGCCACGAGAAGAAAACTACTTCTATATTGTACCTAAGGGCGAATTATCTTTATCTCGGAGGAAAGTGTCTAATATTTTATCTGAAAACTCAGTCGAGTATAAGATTGGTGAAGTTGATCGCCTTTTCTTTGGTAGAATCTTGAAAGTCGAGTGTAGGAATATTGAAAGTTTTAAGAAATCTTTAAACTTAGTGAAGAGATTCGCAAAAATAGGTAAAGTTTTACGTTCTCGAAGTGGAAAAATAGGGTTAGGCGTATTCGTCTCAAAAAGCAGTAAAGAGTTCACAGATTCTATGCGGGAGATCAGTGCGTTCGAGAAAGGTGTTGAGGTGTGAGGAAAGAAATTATTATTTCTGGTCAAGGAGGGCAAGGGATTGTCTTGGCAGGACGTATCTTAGCAAACATACTCTTTACTGAGGGATACGAGGTAATCCAAACCCAATCCTATGGCTCCGAAGCGAGAGGGGGGGCATGTAAATCAGAGATAATCGTTTCTGATATGTATATATATGATATCTCTATGTCTTGTCCCGAGTTCATTGTAACCATGTCATCCCAGGCGTACAACAGACTAAGTCGCAAGGTAATAAAAGGCGGAGTCTTAATTGTAGATTCTACTTTGGTAAGGAAAACTAAGCCTCGGCCTGATGTTTCATTCTATAAGGTTCCTGCGACGAAGATAGCGGCTGAAACGATGAAACATAAGATAGTAGCAAACATGATTCTATTGGGTTTTCTCCTTGAAAAATTGGGATTCGTCAAGTTAGGTAACGCCAAAAACGTCATTAGCCATGAAATAAGCGCACCAATTAAAGATATCAATATACTCGCTTTAGAAAAGGGCTGGAAAATCGCTAGCAACGATTAGGGTGCTCTAAATCTTTTCTCACTCATTTAAGTATCTTAAACAATGAGCTCGCGCGCGCCCTCACGGTGTAATTTGAAGCTATATGCCTTCGAGCAGAATTTGCGCGCATATGCTTATATGATTAAAATATAAAAGCCAAAGTTTTGTTTAGGATCGTATAATTTCTTTCCTATATTCAGGTCGAAACACACAAACGAGTCTATGTAGTAGGTGCTAAAGTTTTTCATTCTCACGTTTCTTAGAGAGTTTACGGATCTCAGTAGCTAGAGCAGGTACGATCTTGAATAGGTCTCCAACTATACCATAGGTTGCAACTTTGAAGATCGGAGCTTCAGGATCTCTGTTGATGGCAACGATGATATCAGAAGTACTTATACCAATAATGTGTTGAATAGCTCCTGAAATTCCAACTGCTATGTATAGTTTAGGCGATACAGTTTTTCCGCTTTGACCAACCTGCTGTTGATGAGGTAACCAGCCAGAATCAACTACGGGTCGAGATCCTCCTACCGCTGCACCTAGGGTTTCTGCAAGATTTTCAATAATATTAAGATTATCTGGCGAACCAAGTCCTCTTCCACCAGAAACAATGATATCTGCCTCTTCGATGTTTAATGTAGTAATGGTTTCCTCCCTTACAACATCTTGCCTCTTCGCACGTATTGTTTTAAAATCTACAGCTATTTCTATTTGCTCTACGTTTACCTCTTTATTCCAGTTTGGTTCTCCTATTTTGAATGTATTAGGTCTTACTGTAGCCATCTGTGGCCTAGTTTTTGAAACTATTGAAGCCATTATGTTTCCTCCATATGCTGGACGAATCTGAACTAATTGTTTGTTTTCATTTATCTCGAAACCTGTACAATCGGCTGTAAGTCCGATACGAAGTCTAGCTGCCACACAGGGTGCGAGTTCTCTACCATTTATTGTTGCCCCAAAAAGCAAGATTGAGGGCTTGTATTTAGAAATTGCTCCAGTTAGTACGTCTGTATAAGAATCTGAATTATAGTTTTCCAAGACTTCATGGTCTGCTACATATATTTTATCAGCGCCATAAGCTGCTATCTTTTTCGTTAGGCTCATAACGTTGTTGCCTAAGAGGATCGCCATGAGTGGCTCTCCAAGTGTATCGGCAAGTTCTCGTCCTTTGTTTAGAAGTTCTAAGTTAAATGATCTTAACTGATTCCTATGTTGTTCTATAAAAATCCATACACCCTTGTATTTTGATACCTCAGTCGGGGTTACGATTTCGCGTTTTATTTCTATGGCTTTAACAGGACAAGCTCGTTCACAGGCTCCGCATAGGACACAGGTCTCCCCGATTTGTGCAAACTTGTCAATGAGAGTGATTGCTCCAAAAGGACAATATGAGACACATAATCCACAGCCAGTGCAGTTGTCAAGAACCTTTATCATTTTTTCTTCTCCTAAAGTATGCGTTCTTTTTTCAAAAATTGAACCAGTTTGTTTACTGCAATTTTTGGATCATCTTCATGGATGATAATGCCTCCTGCTCTTGGCTCGGGAGTATGGATTTTAACTACTTGAGTAGGAGAGCCAGTTAAGCCAAATTGATTGGTGTTACTATCCAAATCCGATGCAGTCACTATTTTTATTTCCTTTTTTTTCGCTGATAAAATTCCTCTTATGTTTGGCAGTCTCGGCTCATTAAGTCCTTTAAGTGCTGTCAGTAATACTGGAAGTTTAGATTCAAGCACTTCATATCCTTCATCAATTTCTCGGTGAGCTACAACCTTTCTGTCTTCAATCTCTAATTTGGTTATGCCTGATATTCTCGGAATTCCAAGTAGTTCAGAGATTTCTAGAGGAACCTGTCCAGTATCGCCATCTATTGCCTGTTTACCACAAAGGATGATGTCGAATTTGGGGACGAACTTTCTTATCGTCTTCGAGAGTGTGGATGCTGTTGCAAGAGTATCGGCTCCAGCAAATAAGCTATCTGTGAGATGAATGGCTCTATCAGCACCCATGGCTAGGCATTTTAAAATCGCCTGTTTTGCCTGAGAGGGACCCATTGAAACAACAATGATTTCTCCACCTTGTTTTTCTTTGATTCTAAGTGCCTCTTCGATTGCAAACTCGTCGAAAGGATTTAAGATAGTTGGAACTCCTTCACGGATGAGTGGCTTAGTGTTAGGGTCGATCTTGACATCTGCTATTTCTGGAACTTGTTTAATGCAAACGACAATAATCATAGCGAAAACGACCTCTTTCCATCAGCGCCTGTGCACAAAGAGTAGTATTTTACACCCTTATAAAAATAAATATTAAGTCTTCTAGATCCCTTTTCCAAAATTGGTGCAGTGTTTGATACTAGATGTACATGTACATGGGCCCGGCGTCGGTACTTTGAATGTAATCACAGCTAAAGATATGTTAGAAAAGATGGACGCAAACGGTTTAGAGGTGATAATTACTCATCCGATACTATGGGGTGTTAGCGCGCGCACTAATATCTAAAATTTTAATAAATTTGTATATCCATAGAAGAACTATGGAAATTAAGCGCGTTGCCTGTGTTGGAGCAGGGTTTATCGGTCTTGGATGGGCAACTCTATACTCATCGAAAGGTATCGAAGTGATTTTACACGATATTAGCAATGACATGCTTGGAAAAGCCTTAAAACAAATCAAACTAAATCTGCTTTTTTTAGAAAAACATCGCCTTCTTAAAAGAGGCTGTACAGACGTAGCTCTTAAAAAAATAAAAACTACTCTAAATCTTACAGAGGCTGTGTATCCAGCTGACTTTGTTACAGAATGTGTTCCTGAAAATTATACAATTAATAAAAAATTATTCAAAGCAATGGATGAAATCGCTCCTGAACATACTATCCTTGCTAGCAGTTCATCAGGATTGCTAATGACAGAAATTCAAAAAGCGACAAACAAGCCGGAACGGTGCGTGATGACGCATCCAATCCTTCCACTGCATCTCATACCGTTAGTTGAGATTGTTGGAGGAGAAAAAACTTCCAAAGAAACCATAATGAAAACATATAAATTCATGGACAGCCTCGGGAGAACGCCCGTTGTACTGAATAAGGAGGTTCCAGGATATATCGTCAATAGATTATCAGCTGCGTTATGGCGTGAGGCAGTAAGTTTAGTCTCTACCGGAGTAGCTAGCGCAGAAGATGTTGATAGAGCTTTTTGTAAAGGAATAGGGCTTCGAGATCCTATCTTTGGCCCATGTCTGCGTGCCCATATCGCTGGAGGAAGTATAGAGGGGTTCTTAGATAAACTTCATGAATCCTACACTGAACGATGGAAAACGATGGAAACATGGACTTCTATACCCTCATCAGCGGCAAAGAAGGTAATTAAAAGTGTCCATGAAATGAACATCATCCGCAAAAAAACCTTTGTAGAAATAGAGGAATTAAGAGATGAAAAGCTGGCTAAGATTCTTAAGATTATGCTGCCCAAACATCCATTTTATTGATAACTTATAGGACGCGTGCAAAAAAATATAGCAACGTGCAACTGGATTATCACTAAATAAATTATTTATATTTTGATTAGAGGCTTTTATGGATAACCATGAGTAAGACGAATATCGACAAAGTAATGAATATTCTAAACAAAAATAAATGGTCGCTATTCTTTCTATGTTTTATTGCAATTGGATATTTCTTGTTAATCGTTTTTACAGGCCTGTTGACCCCAATAAACGTAGTTAGATCAAATAGTATGTTTCCTACAATAGCTAAGGGCGACATCATCATCGTAAGAACATCTTCAGTAGATAACCTAAATATCGGTAGTATCATAGTATACAAACCACCAGAGCCTT
>CP070659.1:1777620-1784816 GCA_020355125.1 Candidatus Bathyarchaeota archaeon | reverse complement strand
CTAAGCTCTTGGCAATGGTGTTTGGATATTCTAGAGGTTCAATCGTTGTATTTCCATTGGTATAGGCGTTTACGATGGGGGAACATCCCTGGGGCTGGGCACAAGAAATTTTGATGTTCTGCTTTTGGATGAGTCCAAGTGTTTGAAACTCTGTAAATCCCTTATTGATTGCACAGAGTAGGGCGCCACTTCCTGTAGGGACGATGACATGGTCTGGGGAGTCCCAGTTCAACTGTTCGCAGACCTCGTAGGCTAACGTTTTTGAGCCTTCTACGTAGTATGGTCTTACGTTGAAATTAGCAAACACCCAGTTGTATTCTTCAGCCACCTGCATAGCTAATCTGTTGGCTTCATCATAGGTGCCATTGACCTTCAGAATGTTGGCTCCATAGACCGTACTTTGTATGATCTTTGGATATTCCGTATCATTAGGTACGAAGACATAGCATGGCAATCCTGCTTTTGCTGCGTGAGCTGCTGAGGCAGCCGCTAAATTTCCGGTAGAGGCACATCCGATGGCTTCTGCTTTGAATTCTAGGGCTTTTGATATCGCTATTGCGACTGGTCTGTCCTTAAATGAAAACGTCGGGTTTATAGTGTCGTTCTTTATATAAAGATTCTTCAACCCTAGGATTTTGCCTAGTCTTGTAGCTTTTATCAGGGGAGTATATCCCGTTTCTAGATTAACGATCTTTAATGGATCCCTTATTGGTAGAAGATCGATATACCGCCACATGTTTTGAGATCTGTTTTGAAAGGTTTTGTTGTTAATTGACAAAGCTTCATAATCATAGATGACGTCGAGGGGTGCGAAGCAATCCTCGCATACATATAACTTTTTTGGGAGATATTGTTTTCCACATCCTCGGCATTGTAAAGTAAATGTTTTTAGCTTATACGCCTCCATATAACATAGTTATTTACAGTAGCTCGGATAGTCCTTATAATATATAAATATTTGTATTAAAACACAACATATTATTACTGAAAGTAATAACGTAGTAAGTGAAAATGTGGATTCAAAGCTAAATATCGTACAATTTATTAATCTAGTTAACATCGTTATAATACTGGAGGACGATAATTGAAATATCCATGCGAATTTGTTGCTAAATACGTTCTTCCCACGTTCAGATCAATGATCGCTAAAGAATTAATAGAGAAACACGGGTTCACTCAACTAGCAGCGGCCGAGAAACTTGGAACCACACAAGCCGCTATTAGTTACTACCTCTCCTCGAAGCGTGGAGAAAAATATGTAAAACAGTTAGAAGAGATACCGATGGTACAAGTAACATCGCAGGAAATTATCGACAAACTTAAGGAAGGCTCCGCTTCAGAAACCGAAGTCAGAGATAAATTATGTGCCCTATGTTTATTCCTTCGAAATCGTAAGTTTCTTGATAACTTACAGAGTTAACTAGCATCTGCATGTATGATTATGAAAAAGAGGTTGAATAAAATTTGAGAAACGTTTTCAACATGGTATTAGACACGATTGGAAATACGCCTTTAATCCGGTTAAACCGAGTAACTGAAAATGCTAAATGCATTGTATTGGCAAAGCTTGAATCTCGAAATCCCGGAGGGAGTGTAAAAGATAGAATATGCCTCAGCATGATAGCTGAAGCCGAAAAAACAGGCATAGTGGACGAGGAAACCGTGATCATTGAACCCACTAGTGGCAACACCGGGATCGGCCTCGCCATGGTTGCAGCTGTAAAGGGATATCGCCTTATATTGACGATGCCCGACACTATGAGCATTGAACGTCGCACTATTTTAAAGGCCTATGGCGCTGAGTTAGTCTTAACTCCTGGAGCTGAAGGGATGAAGGGCGCTGTCAGAAAGGCAGAAGAGCTTTCGAAAAAGATTCCAAAAGCTTTTATTCCCCAACAATTTACGAATCTTGCCAATCCAAAAATCCACCGAGAAACAACGGGGCCAGAAATATGGAGGGATACCGAAGGGGCAGTCGACATTCTTGTCGCTGGTGTGGGGACCGGAGGAACTATTACCGGTGTAGCCGAATATATTAAGCCACTCAAACCATCATTTCAAGCCATAGCAGTAGAGCCCACCAATTCCTCAGTTCTAAGTGGTGGCAAACCTGGCTCCCATAAGATCCAAGGCATAGGAGCTGGCTTCGTTCCAGAAGTGCTGAAGCTTGATTTAGTCGATGAAATTATTAAAGTCACAGACGAAGATGCAGTACACACTGCTCAAGAACTCGCGAAGAAAGAAGGACTGCTTGTAGGCATATCCTCTGGTGCAGCAGCCTTCGCCGCCCTTGAAGTAGCTCAAAAGCCAGAGAACACAGGTAAGTTACTTGTAGTAGTTTTACCAGATACTGGAGAACGATATCTCAGCACTCCACTGTTTCAAAAATAGGTCGAAAGAAAAAAATGAAAAACGAATCACATCAAACACGGAAGAAAACCGATGGCCTAACTTTTGCATGGGACCAAGAGCAATTACTAGAAATGCTCTTCAATGGGCAAGAAACTGCTCTAGAAAATTGGGCAGAGGAAAGCCTTCCAACAATAGTTAACAAAATTATGGATAAACATACTGAACATGGAAACATGAGTTATCTTCATGGAAAGGATCTGCCATCCAAACAAAATGTAATCAAAGCTTTGGAGGATCTATACGCAATTATTTTTCCAGGACATCTCGGAAAAAACGAAATTACTAAATCAAATGTCAAATCCTATATTGGCAACACCTTGAATTCCATTCATACTCAACTGGTACAGGAAGTCGATAAATCCCTCAAATATGTCTGCATAAAAATTGAGAAATGTCCTGAAGATATTTGCTATAAACGGGCACAAGTGGTTGTTAAAGAACTTTTGGAAAAAATTCCTGAAATAATCGATCACATGAACGAAGATATCCAAGCAGCCTACGATGGAGATCCTGCTGCGAAGAATACCGACGAAATCATCCTCAGCTATCCATGTGTTCTCGCCATCTCAACTTTTCGGATAGCCCATGAGCTTTATATTCGTGGGATTCCCTTAATTCCCAGAATAATGAGTGAATACGCTCATTCCCAGACGGGCATCGACATCCATCCTGGAGCTACAATTGGAAAAAGTTTCTTCATCGACCATGGAACGGGGGTCGTCATAGGAGAAACTGCCGAGATAGGCGATTATGTGAAAATCTATCAAGGCGTAACCTTAGGCGCGTTGAGTTTCCCTAAGGACGAGCGCGGGCGTATAGTTAAGGGACGAAAAAGGCATCCAACGGTGGGAAATCGTGTTGTGATCTACTCTGGCGCAACTATTCTGGGTGGTGAAACAACGATAGGAGATGACTCAGTCATAGGCGGAAATGCTTGGATCACTTCTTCTATCCCCGCAGGAACAAAAGTTATCATCGCACCACCCGACCTCGATTATAAAAGATCAACTATAGCGAGCGCGCGCTAACGAGAATCAAAAGTGATCGAAGTTTTTAAGGGAAAAGAGGGATATTCTAGCTTGTAAGCGCATTAGGTTCTGCTATATTTAGGTGTATAAACTGAGTGATAAGCTTCTGAGATTAAAATCTCCCTTGATAGTACAAGTTGAAATCACCCCTAAATGTGATAATAACTGTGGATTTTGCTACAATTTTTGGAAAAATGAAGCATCAACAAAGATGATTTTTGATCGAGAACGCATTACTCAACTTTTTGACACCCTCATAAAGCATGAGGTTCCTGCTATATGTTTTACTGGTGGAGAGCCCCTTTTAGAAAAACAAGTAGTCTATCGGTTTCTTAACAAGTCTAAAAAACTGAGGATGTACACAAGCCTTAATACCAATGGACGGTTGATTACCCCGGAAACTGCTGAAAAGCTTAAAACCTTAGGCTTGACATCCGCGCTTGTTTCCATCCATGGCTCTAATCCTCGAAACCATGATACCCTTGTTGGGGCAACAGGGGCTTTTACCGAGATGCTGGATGGTTTTACCAATCTTGTTTCTCAAGGCGTAAATGTCACAGCAAACTATGTGGTTTCCAAAAGAAATATTAAAGATATTGTCAAGACGGCTGATGTCTTAAAAAATATTGGTATTAAACGAATAACCCTGACGCCATTTTTACCTTATAGGGGAGTAAAAGATCATTTAGCATGGGCTATAGATAAAAAACAGTTTAGCTACTACTTCAAAGCACTAGGAGCAATCAGAGATCGTGGTGTTAAAATCGATAGCACGTTACCTATACCACCTTGCATTTTAGTCGATATCTTTCCAGATAGTTATTTGGATTATCTTAAGGTCCTATCCCCTAGGGTATGTATGGCAGGTGTTACTTTCATGGTAATTTCTCCAGAAGGAAAGAATCGAGCGTGTATACAAGCCCCTGAACTTAATGATTATGGTGGCAATATTTTACATGATTTTAAGAAAGCTTGGAGCAAAAGCCGTAACTGGTCAGATCGCAACTTAATACCTAATGAATGTAGAAAGAACTGTCATGCTCTCCCAATTTGCGGCGGTGGATGTAGAACCTCCTCCTTAGCAATAAACAACTCCGTGAATGGTAAAACTATGTACATGGGACAACCCTTATCCAAAGAAGATGCTGAGCCCTTCATAAAAAGGATAGAGGTTGAACAATATGCCCTTCAACTACCTATACTGTATAGAAAAAACAGCGTTTTTTTCCGTGAAGAAACTTTCGGAGCACTCCTCGCAAACACTTCAAATCAAAGTTTTATATTGTTGACCCAAAGAGGAGCAGATGCCTATCATAGTTTACCGACTCAATTTAGGTATGACCGAGGAAATCCATACACAGATCGATTTATCCGAGTGCTATGGGCTGCTAGAGTTATAACCCAATCATCAATAGGGTCAAAACATGCTCTTTTTAAGTATGAATTGGATAATGATGGAATCATTCATCCAAGCAAACTTTTTCACAGGCTAGGCAAAAATCTACCCCTTGATCAACGCGTACGCTGTCTAAGAGGAGATACTGGAGAAAGAATTTTCTTCTAAACAAATATAAATCAATCCAAAGGGTACATGAAGGCATAGGCTGCTAACTGGCGCGCGTTTTACGTTGTATGGAACACGTTCGCATTCTGTGTTTTAAGTTGAATGGTTGTTTAGGATGGTTTATTAGTATGAATAACGTTGTTATACTTCTTGCGAATAAAATTGATGGATCTCTATATAATCAGTTCTAAAAATACAGCGATAGTTTTCAGAAGGCGGTTACATGGAACAAGTTGAGGATTTATCAAAATTTGTTGATTTAGCGGTTCAGTTAGGAGCCGTCGATGCAAAAATTATAACGACTGATCAAATCCTAGTTTCTAGTGGAACGCGTTGGAAATGCCGTTTTGGCTGCTCCCAATATGGTAAATCACTAATGTGTCCACCGTATACCTCCACTTTAGAAGAAATCAGGACATTAGTTCACGAATATCGATATGCTTTACTGCTCCGTGTTAGGCCCTCAACTCCAAATTTAGCCGTTGAATTGGAAAGACGAATCTTTTTAAATGGCTATCCCTCGGCTATTGCTTTCTCAGCTGACACATGTAAGCTCTGTGATTATTGCGATGTGGATAAAGGCTACTGTGTGAAATCTAAAGAGGCTAGACCCACTATGGAAGCCTGTGGAATTGATGTTTTTGAAACGGCTAAAAATGCTGGTTATGATATTAAGGTGTTAACATCAAAAGATCAAGAGTATTTCTATTATGGATTAGTACTGATAAAATAGAAATTTTCATACCATTTGAATCTTCGAGACTAAGTTGCATAATTCTTAACGATTAGAAAGGTAGGAGTAGATTGAGGGTTTTACAAATCCATTGCACTTCATTTAGCTATACCATAAGAAAGAGCACTTCTGTAGCCGAATCGCCTGAGCCAAATTGTGAGAAGCTTCAGAACGTGTTAGTCTGCTTCATTTGTTTTGAAAAAAAGGATGAGGAAAGAGTAGCACATCTCGTTGAAAAATTTGTTGAAAGTCTTTGTAAAGATGTTTCAAGGATTAAAAGTGAGAGGATTCTCCTTTATCCACATGCTCATCTTTCTAAAGAACTCGGCTCACCTACAATAGCAAAAGCTTTTTTCAATAAATTAAAGCAGAGACTGTCGGTTGAAAATATTATGGTTCATAAATCGCCTTTTGGATGGTACAAAACCTTCCAATTAGAATGTATCGGCCATCCTTTAGCGGAGGCATACCGAGAATTCTAGCACTATATATTCACGCATGCTAGGCTATGTCGCCCCATAGAAAACGTCATAAACCACTATTGCTTCCCGATTTCTCGTTTCAAATGGATACAGGTTGCTGAACGCTAACATGGAAGAAGCCCTAAAAAGGATAAATAATGCTTGAACGCCCTCTAAGTAAACATCGCCCTTAACAATAAATTGTACAGATTTGATTTATAACAAAGTTATATAAGAGTGCTGTTTAACTACCTTATTGTGACGTGCTTTATCAGAGTGTGAACCATCTTGAGTAAACGGAATACATCGATTAATCTCAGCGATTTAGCTGTTCAATTAGGAGCAGTAGATGCAAAGATAATACCTACCTATCAAGTTGTTGTTAGCGATGCAGTGCGTTGGAAATGCCGTTTTGGCTGTAAAAACTACGGAAAATCGCTGATGTGTCCACCTCATACCCCAACGCCCGAAGAAATGAAAAGGCTACTGAAAGAGTATAAAAAAGCGGTGCTTTTTCGTTTTAAACCAGATTCTAAATCATTGGTTGTTGAGTTAGAGAAACAAGTCTTTTTGTTGGGTTATCCTAATGCTTTAGCCTTCTCAGCTGGCCCATGCAAACTTTGTGAAGACTGTGAT
This sequence comes from Candidatus Bathyarchaeota archaeon, assembly GCA_020355125.1. Lineage (GTDB taxonomy): Archaea > Thermoproteota > Bathyarchaeia > RBG-16-48-13. The sequence goes on along the minus strand of CP070659.1, from coordinate 1,777,982 downwards.
ATCGAGGCGGGTTACTGTATTAAGCCTGATGAGGCTCGGCCTTCAATGGAAGGTTGTGGAATTGATGTTTTTGAAACGGCTAAAAATGCTGGCTACGACATGAAGGTCTTAACATCAAGAGATCAAGAATATCTATGGTATGGGCTATTGTTAACAAAGTGATGGTAACCACTATTCTCTATGAATGCTAGACATTCAAGAAAATGTTTCCTTCTTCAGTAGTTTTATAGTTATTCTAATTGTAAGCGAGATTGAAAGATATTGAACTCATAGCACGCGCCTCCTGAAATGTTATCAAGAAGCTCGCTATCATCTTCACCAGTTCAGAATACAAATCGAAAGCATGGAAGGACGTATAAATG
>CP070659.1:1775000-1777520 GCA_020355125.1 Candidatus Bathyarchaeota archaeon | reverse complement strand
GGTGTATGATATCGTCGTATTAACAGGTGATGGAATCGCGAGAGAAGTCATTCCAGAATCTCGAATAGTGCTTGAGGCAGCTGAAGAAGCTATAACGTGATTAAAAATACACTTCAAAGAATTTGAATGTGGTTTTGAGTATTATGAGAAAACAGGGGAGCCTTGGTCTGCAGATGCTTATTCAGCTGTGATGGAATCTGATGCGATACTATTCGGCGCTGTTGGATTGCCAGGTGTAGAGGGGCTCGAGCACATCGTCTACATTCATAGAATATTGAGGCGTGATCTTGATTTATACGCGAATGTTAGACCGGTTAAACTTCGTGAAGGCATTAGCAGCCCCTTAGTTGGTAAGAATAGTGGCGATATTGATTTCGTTGTTGTCAGAGAAGGCACTGAAGGGCTCTATACACAAATGAGAGGCTCTCTGAAGCGCTATAAAGTAAAAGAAGTGGCTACTGACATAAAAATTGCGACTAGAGAGGGATCAAGAAAAGTAATAAAATACGCGTTTGATTTATGTGCCAATCGAGGGAAAGGAGCCCCTTTAGACGGAAAATTAAGACTGACCTGTGTTGATAAAAGCACCGTCCTTAGTAGTTGTGCTCTCTTTAGAGAGGTTTTTAGCGAAATTGGTGCAACTTATCCTACTATTGAGAAAGATTATGCGCTTGTAGATGCATTTATGCAGTGGTTGATAAGGAAACCTGAATATTATAACGTAGTTGTTACGACGAATCTGTTTGGGGATATTATTACTGATCTGACTGCAGTGTTTCAGGGAGGCTTGGGAATGACGCCGAGTGCTGAAATTGGTGATAAATATGGTATGTTTAGACCCACTCATGGAACAGCTCCGAGACATTATGGAAAGCAAGAAGCGAATCCTATCGCTGCGATTTTAGCTGCTCAGCTCTTGATGGAATATCTTGCAGGTAAAAATGATGATAAATCAGCTAAGAAGGCTGCGGATAGAATAGACGTGGCTGTGGACAGGACTCTAAAAGAGGGTAAAGTTAAGACATTTGATCTGGGCGGTACTTCAAAGACGTATATGATTGGTGAAGAAATCGCTAAAAACGTTTTAGAGATCGATATATAGGTAACGTATCACAATGCTTACAACGGCATAAATAAGTGCGTCTGCAAAAATAGTTTAGACGTTTAAAGCATTCAGCTTGTTTCCCGTACGCATTATTCGCGTAGCGCAGTGCGAGCGTTGTTAAGATACTCCTTAATTCTTTTTATTCCTTCTAAAAGAGATTGCGCGCTATAGGAATAACTGATTCGGATATACCCATGGCCTGTGGCGCCAAACGCTCTTCCCGGTACAACCGCGACTTTAGCATCATACAACAATTTTTCTGCGAAGGCATTATCGTCTAAATGGAAGTGTTTAATATTAGGGTAGAGATAAAACGCGCCTCTTGGCTTCAGGATTTTAAAAGATTCTAGGGCTGAAAGGTTTTGTAAAAGCAAATCTCTCCGTCTATGATATTCTTTAACCATAGCCTTGACACAGTTTTGTGGACCTGTCAAAGCCGCTAGTGCAGCCACTTGAGAGGTAGATTGTGGACAGCCAACGCTACAATAGGAGATTTTATTCATAGCCTTTATTAGTTCTTTACTTGCAGCGGCATAGCCTATTCTCCATCCGGTCATAGCATAGGTTTTCGAAAAACTGAAAATGCTTATTGTGCGACTCTTCATTCCTGGCATGGATGCAATTGAGTGATGTCTATATCCATCATAGACGATTTTTTCATAAGCCTCGTCAGATACGACAATAAGCTTCTTCTCCTTTGAGACTTCAGCTAATTCTTCAAGAGTTTCCTTATTCATTACTGATCCAGTGGGATTATTTGGATTGCTAAAAATTATCATCTTCGTTTTGGATGTAACTAACTTCCTCAAAACGTCGGGGTTAAGACTAAATGAGTCATGTTCTTCCCTGGGAAGCGATATTGGAATTCCCCCCGCCATTTTTACACATTCCGAATATACTGGAAAATCGGGATCAGCTACTAGAACCATGTCACCAGGATTTATGAAGGCTTGAGTTGCTGCGAAGATTCCGCCCATAGCTCCAGACGTTATCATGATTTCGGAATCCGCACGTACGTCAATGTCGTTTTCCTTACTAAGTTTATTTGTAATAGCCTCTCTAAGCTCCTCTATACCTAAAATGGGTGTATAATGAGTAAATCCTTTTTTTATAGATTCTATCGCAGCTTCTTTAATGTGTTCTGGCGTTTCGAAGTCAGGATCACCAGAAGTTAAACTTACAACATCCTTCATCTGCCGTGCTAGTGTCATCATGCGTCTTATTCCTGAGGGACGAATATTATGCAGACGTTTTGCAGGCAAATCAGTTTTTGTCAATTTCACAACCGTCCACCTACTATAAAATATATAAACTAGAAAAATTTTCTTTAAAAAAGCTAATCTTAAGGGTGCGAGACATACTTATTTTCTTTCGTATGCACAATTATATTTAACGCTGTTTATTCAATTTTTTTG
>CP070659.1:1752791-1774900 GCA_020355125.1 Candidatus Bathyarchaeota archaeon | reverse complement strand
TATCGAAAAATCATTGAAAGAAATCAGAGAAAGAGTTTGTGAAAACAAAGTTATCTCTGCTTGTTCTGGAGGAGTAGACAGCACTACTACGACATATCTCGTACATAAGGCGATAGGAGATCACTTGACCGCTGTCTTTATAGACGATGGACTCCGTAGAACAGGAGAACCCGAATTTGTAGTAAACACACTCAACGACTTAGCCATAAAAGTAAAATATATCGATGCTACGGAAGAATTCTTTCAGGCTCTGAAAGGAAAAAGAGACGCTGAAGAAAAGCGAAAAGCCTTTAGAGAAAAATTCTATAAAACTCTTGGAAAAGTAGCGAGAGAGGAAAAGGTCAAGTTCATTGCACAAGGCACAATAATGGCAGATATAGTGGAAACAGTTAAAGGAATAAAAACACAACATAATGTTCTGGAACAGATTGGAATCAATCCAGCGATATACGGTTATTCGATCCTAGAACCATTGAAAGAGCTATATAAGCCAGAGGTAAGAATGGTAGCTCGAGAATTGGGCCTACCAACAGAAATCTCAGAGAGAATGCCTTTTCCAGGCCCAGCACTATCGATAAGAGTTTTAGGCGAAGTTACTCCTCAAAAGATCGAGATCGTGAGGAAAGCTACTGAAATAGTGGAAAAGGAAACAAAGAACCTCGGCACATTTCAGAATTTTGCTGTCTTACATAATGATAAAGCAACAGGAATAAAGAAGGGAGAAAGAGTTTACGGTAATATAATCACCATTAGAACTGTGGTCTCAGAAGATGCGGTAACAGCAAAAGCCAAACGAGTTCCCTACGAAATATTAGAAAAAATCACTAAGAGAATTACAAATGAAATCCCTAGTGTTGTTAGATGCTTGTACGATATTACTCATAAACCACCGGCAACTATAGAATTTGAATAGTAAACGTGTTCTCATACAATAACACACGCGCTACGCATCTATAGAGTCTAGAAATCCTTTATTTTTCCCAAACCGTTTTGAACACCCGTAGGAAGTTTCCACCTAGGATTTTTATGATTTCATTGTCCGAGTAACCTCTACTTACAAGTCCCTCAGTGATACTCCAGAACTCCCCCACGTTTTCAAAAAGGTTACGTCTCCCTGTTTGACCCGCCGAGTAATCGGAAGGAAGTGCAGGGCGTCCTTGTGGTTTCCACGCCTCTCTTGACAACTCCTCTGGATCCTCCTCTAGATCTGAAGCGATTCCCACGTGGTCTACACCCACAAGTTTAACAACATAGTCAATATGGTCCAACAAGTCAGTAATAGTTGGCCGTACACCCCACTTAGACCATATCAGCGGAGTATACGATGTTATGCCTATAACGCCTCCCTTCTCAGCCATTGCTTTGATCTGATCATCTGTTTTATTTCTCACATGAACTGTGAGTGAGCGAGCACAGGCATGAGAAAAAACTATAGGATCATCAGAGATATCGATGGCATCATTGGCAGTAGCGTCTCCACAATGGGATAGGTCTACTAAGATTCCTTGCTGGTTCATCTCCTTCACAAGGCGCACTCCAAAATTACTCAGCCCAGAATCCACTCTTTCTGTACAACCGCTCCCAACGAAGTTGTGATAATTGTATGTAAGTTGAATAATTTTTATTCCGAGTTTATGAAAGATCGATAAAAGAATTATTTCGTCCTCAATCATTTTAGAATTCTGTGGCCCAAATATTATAGCCACTTTTCCTTCTTGCTTTGCTCGCATAATATCTCTAGTGGTTATCGCAAGTAAAACTCTATCTGAATATTGTTCAAGCCAGCGGTACCAGAGGCCAAGTCTTTCTATGCCACGGCGAAAACCGTCCCAAGATCTAAGAACGGTTGCATTACAGCCAGTAACTCCCCCTTTCTGCATTCTATCAAAATGGGAAGCGTCACCCATCTTGGGTACAATAGAGCCATCAATAACGATCGCTCTGCGATGAAGATCTCGAGCTCTGAGTTTCTCTTCTTTACTTAAATTCAAAGAATGATTCATATTTTTCATCCCTGATTATAGATTTTATATCAAAGGCCTATTAAATAATTAATTACATTTCAAGCGCACGCTACAAGAGAAGTGATATGTCAACTAGCCAGCTTAATACGCTCGCAATATTTTGCTCCGAACACGAACTTTAGTTGTAGTTGACTTCTCAGCGGTTATATCTTCCATACTTCTCCACGGCTTTTGCCACTGCGTTGAAGTTCGCTAAGGGCGTGTCTTGGCGTAAGCAACATCCAGGCCCAACAATGAACCCCCCACCTTCCCCTGCTGCTTCAATTGATGCTTTTATTTGATCCGCGATCTGCGACGAAACACCATATCTCATTATTTGCTTATGATCAACACCCGCAACAAGACAAAAATGTTTGCTATAGATCTCCTTTGCTACTGAACAGGGCGTGAAGTAAGCATCCCACCAATTTATGGCGTTCACAGGATACTGCTTGAACCATCCGTTCTCCATTAATCCACCATTCAGTTGTGGGTTTTCCTGTTCATTTCCACATATATGAAGTAACTTTATTGGTGCATCTTTCATAGCGTCTAAGACTTTTTTATCATAATATAGCGCATATTCCTCAAACTGGTTTCGATCCATCCTAGACCACAAGTCTCCACCTCCTCCTATACCAAAGAAGATCCCTGTTGCTCCTTCATCAATACAGGCCCTTCCAAAGTCGATACATGTTTGAGCTATTATCTCTAGACCGTCTTTAAGGGCGTTTGGATATGTCCCCATATCCGCGTAAACGCGCTCGGGAGTAGAAACACCATGAAGAGCTTGAACAATCGGACTAGGAATCGTATAAATAAATGGCAGCCTCCTCCCAACCTCTCGAGAGAGGATTGAAACGGTTCGAAGATTCTCCTTTAGCTCTTTTTTAGGGCTGAGTACCCAGAGCTTTTTCCAATCTCTTGTATCTTTGACGATAACGTCTACTGTCTCATCGCGTTCGTTATTATTCGTAAAACGAAATTTCGACCCCCATCGATAAGCCATGTACCTATAGAATGGTGTTACCTTCAACAGATCCATCTTATAATCTAGCTCGTTTAACAATGCAATATGGGCTTTAGCTAACTCTTCACCATCCCTATTCGCCTTCTCCCAACTGTAATATTTCAGAAAGGGGATGGATGGGAAGTGGCCCCATAACGTCCAAGGAATCCTATCAGGCACCTTTCGATGGATAGCTGCCATAACTCTCTCATATCTTTCAGATGACATATGTCTTCGATTCCTTGAAATATCTCTTCAATTAGATAAATGATTACACCTATCGATCTTCAAAAACGTTTAATGTCCCCAATAAAATTCTACGTGCACATTAATTCACCGTGCGCATGCATGAATATCAAACGCGCGCGCACAGTAAAAATAAATGAAAAACTAGGTATTTAATTAATAGAGGGGTGGCTCTATGAAATTCAGTTATTTGCATGTTAATGAAGGCCGTCTGCAAAACACGTTAGAACAAATGGCTAAAATTGGAGCAACATCAGGTGGTGGGGTCCAACGATTAACCTTGTCGAATGAAGATAAACTGGCTAGAGATCTCTTCGTGAAGTGGCTTTACGACTTGAATCTCGAGGTAACGATAGATGAAATGGGTAATATTTTCGGTAAACAACAAGGTAAGAACCCAATACTCCATCCAGTCATAAGCGGCTCTCACCTCGACTCTCAGCCTAAAGGTGGACGTTTCGATGGAACGTTAGGTGTAATGGGCACCTTAGAAGTGTTGAAAACCATACAGGATCTTGATCTAGAAACTGAACGGTCAATTATCATTGTAAATTGGACAAATGAGGAGGGGTCTCGTTTCGCTCCAGCTATGGTTGGATCTGGTGTTTGGTCGGGCGCGCTCAAAAGAGATTGGGTATATAACCGTAAAGATATTGATGGCAAACGATTCGAAGATGAGCTTTCACGAATAGGTTATAAAGGATCCATACCTTGTCAGAAACGGCCGGTATACTGTTATTATGAATATCACATCGAACAAGGACCTTTGTTAGAGAGAGCCAAGAAAACTATCGGAGTGCCAAAAGGAATTGTATGTTTACATTGGTATGATGTCTATCTTGAAGGCGAAGCGAATCAAGTAGGCCCAACTCCGATGGAGGGTCGACACGATGCTCTATGCGCTGCTGCTGAAATGATTTTAAAAGTCAATACACTTCCGAACCGTATGGGTGGTAATATGGTAGCTACTGTTGGAGAAATTCAAAATCATCCGAATTCTCGAAATATCATCCCTGATAAAGTGCACTTTACGGTTGATATTCGGTCTTGGGACGACGATCATGCGTTGAGCGCGTGGAAACTAGTGCGACAAAACTTTGAAGACATAGCAGCACGAAGAGGCTGTACTATTCGAATAGAAGAAACCTGGCGAGTAGACCGTTCACCATTTGATAAAAAAATGATTCACGAGATCAAAACAATAACAGATGAACTAGGATATCCCCACTTGGATATGATCAGTGGCGCGGGTCATGATGCTAGTTACATGAACCAAGTCTGTCCAACAGCAATGATTTTTGCGCCTAGTATGAGTGGACGTAGCCATGTCGAAATAGAAAATACATCTTGGAAAGACTGTGAAGCCGGTGCCAATGTGTTGCTTCATGCAATTCTTCATTCAGCGAATGAGAAACGAGTTAAGTCGAAACTGCGCACACACTAGCGTGCATGTGCGCTATAAATAAAATTTTTAAATATAATTCTCTTTCAATACAACTCGATGAAGATGCCTAAATATGCTGAATTTCCCTCAGATGAATATAAGAAGAGATGTGAAAATGCTCAATTTTTGATGAAAGAGCGAAATATAGATGCCCTGTTTCTTTCAAGCAAAGAGAACGTGTTTTATTTCACAGGCTATAGAAAAACACAAATTGGGAAGTCACGAGGACGCTACTTAATACTCCCAAATGTAGGCTCGCCGACGTTAATTATTCCTCAAACAGAGAGTTCAAAGGCCGAGGAGACATCTTGGCTCTATCCAAACGGCGTCACAACCTGTGATAGCAAGAATGTAAATAAATGTGTTGTAGAAATAATTAAAAAACATAGAGCGCAGGAGAAGAGTGTTGGGATAGAGTGGAATGGTTTATGGGCACCAATGAGGACAGAAATGTCAATATCGGATTATGAAGAGATCAAGAATAAATTACCTAAAGCGAAGCTTGTAGATGTCGGAGAATTATTATGGAAGATGAGGATGATTAAATCAACACGTGAAATTGAGTATTTAAAAAAAGCTTGTCAAATTACATTTGAATCTTTGAAAGTCGCTTTAGAATCTATTCACGAAGGTGTGACTGAGCAGCAACTTTTGAAAATATTCTGTTTGGAAATGATAAAGAGAGGCGGCTTTGATGATCCGTTGAACGCGTTTTGTCACATAAAATCGGGATTAGAACGATCTAGAATTTATGATCCACGCCCAATGGATAAGAAAGTACAAAGGGGAGACATCGTTCAATTTGATTGTGGTGCAATTATTAAGGGATATTTTGCGGATATGATCCGCCAATGCTGTGTACGCCCGTCTAAAAAACAGCAAGAAATGTTTAATGTGATAAACAAAGCTTTTGAGAAAGCCTACGAAATGCTAGAACCGGGAACACAGATAAAAGAGATGGTTTCAACTACAGTGAATGTTATAAAAAAGGCTGGATATGAACCCCGTTTAGGAATCGGACATGGGATTGGATTAGATATACATGAACCGCCAATCTTTCGTCTCACAAATGAGAGTTTTATTCAAGAAGGGATGGTGATCGCTATAGAGCCAGCTTTCTATACAAATGAAGGAGGCTTCACGCAAGAAGACAACATCTTGATCACAAAAAAGGGCCCTTTGAACCTCACACCTATTGAAAAGAAACTACAATGGTAATAGAACGATAACCATAATGCGTACGCGCTTCTATAAAGTTTAAAATTGGTTGAACTCATTTATGAATTGGAGTATAGATGAAGATGGATAAAAAGATCTTAGTAATTAAAGGAGGGACATTAATCGATGGATCTGGGAATCCGCCCATCAAGAACGCCATCGTCGTAATTGAAGGCTCGATGATCGTTGAAGCAGGTGGGGCAGAGGAGACTCAAATTCCAAGAACAGCCGAAGTTCTTGAAGCAGCTGATAAAACGCTAATACCAGGCATGATAGATGCCCATGTACACCTTGCTAGTGTAGTTGGTGTTGATCCAGATGCGGCGACTGCGATTTTAAGAAGTCCGCCAGCACTATTAGTTTTACATGCTGCAAAACATGCACGTGAAATGTTAGAAGCAGGGTTTACCACTGTTAGAGATGTTGGAGGTGAAATGATACACTCAGAGATTTTTTCGCTGAAGAAGGCTATCGAATTAGGACTCACGCCCGGTCCAAGGATAATGGCTGCTGGATGGGTAGGCATGACAGCTGGACATGGCGATATCATGTACAATTGGGAACCTACTTGGCCAAGGAAACCAAACGATCCATTTTGTGCTGATGGGGTGTGGGAAATACGTAAAAGAATCCGAGAGTTCGCGAGAGAAGGAGCAGACCTCATTAAAACAGCGAGTTCTGGAGAGTCACCATATACGTCTAGGGAATATACAAAGGAGGAGTTGCAGGCATTGGTCAATGAGGCTCATGCATTGGGAATGAAAGTCGCATGCCACTCAACACACGCATTTGGCACTAAACATGCAATTGAAGCAGGGGTAGACACAATTGAGCATGGATACAGATTAGATGAGGAAGCCATTCAAATGATGATTCGAAGTGACGTTATTCTTGTACCTACCTTAAGCCTTACAAGACCAGGACGTTCGCTAGTAGTTGGAAGAAAGCCCAGAGAAAAGGAGAGAGAAAGAGCTGAGAAAAGGAATCTAGAAAACTTTAGAAAAGCGTACCAAGCAGGAGTTAAGATAGCGATGGGTACAGACACCTTCAGGATTTTAAGGGATTTTTGGGGTCAAAATGCATATGAGCTGGAAATGATGGTGAGGGGCGGAATGTCTGAGATGGAAGCAGTTATCGCAACCACACGAACGGGTTCAGCAGCGCTAGGACTCGAAAACCAGATTGGAACTATTGAGAAGGGAAAGTTAGCAGACATCGTAGTAGTAGATGGCAATCCACTCGATGATATACGAATTCTCCAAGATAGAAACAAGATTCAGTACGTAATTAAAAACGGGAATATTGTGGTAGACCGTGTGAACAAAGGTGGAGAAGTACTACTCTAAGATATTATCGGGCTCGATATACTTCAACGCTGGTTCTAGCTAGATTTCACGCGCGCGCATATATACTGCGTAACAGTTTCAATTATTTTTACTGCTATTGCTGACGGTATACTATTTTTCCACCTATGATCGTCATATTCACCTTGATGTCTTGGAGTCGATTCGTTGGTATGGTGAGCGGATCCTCTTCTAAGACCACGATATCTGCAAGTTTGCCTGGTTCAATTGAACCCTTGATGTTTTCTTCGAAGCATGTATATGCCGAATTCATGGTGTAAATGCGTATGGCTTCCATCACGGTTACGCCTTCTTCGGGACAAATTAGTTTGTCGCTTTTCGTTTTTCTTTCAACCATGCACCAGATACTCCACCATGGGTTTAGAGCTTCGGGTTCTGTTCCCACGCTATCTGAGTTTCCTGGAGGCATGAGACCGTCGTTGAGCAACGTTCGATAGAAAACCACCTTTTCTCCTGTATTTGCGCGCTCCAGCCAGGCATCGCCGTACCAGCCATATGAGCTGTACGGAGTGGGAATTGGTAACACTCTCAGTTGTTTGAGTCGTTCGTATTCTGGTTGCCAGTAATGGCCTCCAAAGTGTTCTATTCGATGTCGATGGTCCTTTTTCGACAGCTCTTTTAGAGCCGTTTCCACGGCGTTTAAAGCCGCGTTATGGCCGTCCCTGGTTGTGGAGTGCATCATCACTCTTAATCCCGCTTTGTGCGCGTTGGTGACTAGCTCGTTCAATTTCTTTTGATTAAGCCGGTTCCATTCAAGCCGTCTACCTTTTTCATCGTAGGCTGCTGCATCTACAAATATTTTTACACTGCCAAATTTTAAGTGTTCATCACCGAAGCCGGTTTTTAATCCTAGTTTCAATATACAGTTTAGATCTATGGGTAGATAATAGCCATAAATTGTCGGACATAATTGAATCCGTAACGGTAGCTCGCCCAATTGTTTCAATTCTTGATAAATCCGTACACTCTCAGGCCATTTGTATAATTCGTTAATCGATGTTACTCCAAATCGAATAGCCTCATTACAGGTCTTTTTAATAGCGTCTCTGAGTTCTTCAGATGACCAAGGACACTGGGTTGCTCCGCCGAATACCCAATCCCAACACTCGGTCATTACCCCTGTTGGTTCTCCAGTTACTGGATCTCTCCAGATTTTCGCACCTGTGCCAAGTTTTTCCAACTCTTCTTTTGTTGGTCTGTCTTTTGTTACTCTGACTAATTCTAGTGCTTTGCTATTGTATATCTGGTCGTGGCCACTGTAACGGATCACAACTGGGTGTTCTGGGGCAACCTCATCTAATTGTTCTATTGTGGGACTGTTTCCATCCCGTTTTAATGAGAATCTGCCTTGTCCTATTACCCATTTTCCTTTCGGCGTTTTCTGGACTTTCTTCTTTATTTTTTCTAAAATATCGTTGGCGGAATTAACTGGACGGCCATCTGAAGTCCCAACGTATTTAACGGGAGGGATGTGGCAGTCAACTGCCAGCTTTGTATTGGCAGATGTGGAATCCATGTGTATATGGGCGTCGATGAATCCTGGGACCGCGGTTTTTCCTTTTAAATCTAGTACTTTGGTTTCTTCACCAACTAACTTCTCAACTCTACTTGATGTATCGACTTTTATGATTTTTCCATTTTTAACCGCAACCGCCTCTACCACCGAGTCCTTTGGGTCTACCGTGATAATTTTACCATTTAAAAGAACTAAATCCGCTTGTAGCCTATTCATCAAAATTGATCACCAGATTATAATTACAATTGTTAAACCTTAAGTATTCAAACCTGTATCCAAATATTTAGATTAATGGGTTATCCTTGTATCTTTTCTCTCGGTTTATTAGATTTCTTCTAGATACCTCTTTTTTCGGAGAGGAGCGGAGTCTCGATTTAGAAAATTACAATTTATTCGATGTTTTTTACTGTAGTTGATGGTCGGGGTATTCCTTAAGCCATCTAACGATTAGTCTTTCGATGTTGGACGAGAAGATACACTCTTGTTCGGCCTCATTCAGGTCTAGTTGAAGAAGCTTTTCTAGTTCGATCTTAGGCGTGTTATAGGGGGTGTCAGAGCCCATTATTACCCTCTTTGGACCTACGCGTTTAATCACCTTAGTTATGATCTCTAATGGTATTCCTGGATCTACTCCTCCTGTGTCAAAGTATACATTGGGTTTCTTGAAAAATACTTCCATACGGTGAAAGTTCTCTAAAAGCCTCTCATTAGTGCTTGGGATCCACATTCTTTTCCCACAATGGGGAATGATTATATTCAAATTTGAGTTCTGTTCCACGAACTGGACTGTTTCGTTGTATTCGTCCTCTATCAACACGGGCATGCTCAATTCTTTGATCCGCTCCAATATCTCGTAGCATTTTGGATCGTTGTAATAGTAGTTCGGCTCGTCATAATGCCTATGCCATTTAATACCAGCATATTTTTGAAGGTTGTCAGGGATAATATAATCATTCCAGACGAAATAAAATGGATAAATGTACTTTGCAGTTTTAGCAGCCTCAAGAATATACTTGTTAGCCTTAACTCTTGCCTCCTTTGAATCTTCGACTCTGTAGACATCTTCGCAGAAGGCAAAAACCACAGCTCCATGTATATCAGCTTTGTCTAAGTCCGACTTTAAAAATTCTATGGGATAATATCGATATCCTTTGGGAATGCGCCAATGAAGACCTATCCTTAAATACCGGTTAATTGCTTCTGGTGCCCATTTCGGATTGTTTCCGATGTGAACGTGACTATCTATAAGCCTCATATTGTTTCACTCCTCCTGGTAATAATGACTAATTATCAAATAATGAAATATACTATTTAAAAACGTGCACACTGAAGCAGCGCGCGCTTTAACAAACTTTAAAAAGATCCACGAACTGCTTCATTGTATGTCCGACTTTTTAGATATTCTGGACAACGTTCCGGTTTGGAAGAAATATTATACTGTTGATGAGCTTCATCAAAGAACCTTACAACTAGTGAACGAATTTCCTAAGAAAGTCGAATTGATGGACCTCGGTAAATCCACTAAAGGAGAAAGCATCGAGTGTCTCAAGATCGGAGAGGGAAAATACAATGCCCTAGTTCACGGTTTTCCCAACAGCGAGGAGCCATATGGCGGGAACGTCTTGGACTATTTCTCGAGGGCTTTAGCTGAAAACGACGAAATCCGTGAACATCTTGACTATACCTGGTATCTCATTAAATGTGGCGATCCAGATGCTGCTCGGAGGAATGAAGGATTCCAGAAAGGCCCGTTAACGCCCCTAAACTTCTCACTGAACTACTACAGAACCCCCTACTCAATCGCACCCGATGGATGCTTCCCCATAAGATTTGGCCCATTAGATCTGGATAATCCGGTTCCCGAGACTCAGGCTTTAATGAGGGTCCTAGATAACGTTAAGATTCATCTAATCAGCGCTCTCCATATGATGAAATGGGGGGGAATCAGCTTTATGGTGCCCTTTCCCTGCACAGGGCTCTATGCTGACCTCCAGAACATAGCTCAGAGATTTAATATCTTTCCTAGAAAGAGACCGGGAACAACACTAGCTCCGGGCATAATGCTCGCCGAATATTTGACTCCTGCTAGAAACTATGTGAGACATTACGCTAGTGGCAATACAAACATTGAGCCAATCCAAGGCTGTGACGCTTATGAGTACGCTCAGATTTTGAATCCCAATGCCTTCAGCATTATTCCCGAATGTTGCATTTGGTATGATCCTCGGATGTTGGATGATCGTGTTAGTGAAACCACACTAGGTGAGGCTTTCGAGTACGGTAACACCCAGACTAACCACGCGAACAATTTCCTTTTGGATCTCTGGGAGAGAGCGACGCCACACATGGTAACAGATACGCCGTACAGATTCATGGTGGAGAGCTTTATGGAACCTCTCATCAAAAAATATACCAACGTCAGCAATCCCCCATTCAAGTTCGATGCTAGAGTTCACACTCGGAAAGCGACCATAGCTGAGAAAATAGGAATCGAGGGCCACGATGATATCTATAGAATGTTCCACCTTGGGGGATTATGGAGGGCTCTAGAAGAAGAGTACAAAGCTACTGGACACTTAGAGGTCGAGGCCATACGAAATGAGGTCCATACCAAGCTACGAGAGTATGACGTATACCTCCACGAGAAATATGAGGTTGTCAATCACCCTATAAGGAACTTGGTCGGATTAAGTACTGGGTGTCTTATGTATTCTGCACTTTACGCAAAAACCCTCCAGCGATAATCCACTGTTATGTACTCGATGGCATACGCACTATACACTAGCGGTTTTTAGCACTCGCACGCGCGCTCTAATCCTTCGCTAACTCCTTTCTTCGCTGGGTCTCTTCTCTTCCGTTTTCCTTTGAAACAGGCAGCGTAGGATTAACAGGTATTCAATGTGCCTTAGCTAGCCTAGCTACAAAACACATATTAAAGCTTAAGAAACAATATTTTGACGGGTATATCTATGGATATTAAGAACCTTTTTGGCTATAACTGGTATTCTCGTCGAAAAATTCTGAAAAGTATGGCTGAGATTACTTGGGAACAGGTTGTTGAAAGCTGCGGAGCTAGCTTTGACTCTGTTCGAGACATATTTGTACACAGTTTACAATGTGAACAATATTGGATTAGGCTTTTAAGCGGAAAAAAAGAACCAGGAATCTTTGACACTCCATTCAGCACATTTTCCACCATTGATACTATCCGAGAATACGCTGATAAAGTTGAGGTTGAAACGAATGAGTATCTGAAGACCCTATCGGATGAGAAGCTTCAGAGTGTTTTTGAATTCAAAGGATGGAATGGAAAAACCAATTGGAACAAGATTGAAGATATTCTAATGCACGTAATTGAAGAAGAGATCCATCATCGTGGAGAGCTATTATGTATATACTGGCAAAACGACATTAGGCCACCCTACATAAGCTACATGGGTTACGTGGATTATAAAAGTCAAGAATAATCGCGCGCGCTGGATGAGTATACATCGTTAAAGTAAATTTTTCTTTTATTTACATTTAATCAGGTTACTGGACCAAGGAAACTGCAGCTTCATAGAAATATCTAAAGGTAAGAAAGAAGTCAAAAGTCTGAATAAAGTGGATACTTATGAAGGTCAAATTATTAGATTATCTAAATCAGGCATTTAAAACCATTGAAAAAACTGGCGTTTTTTTGGTATCAATAGATAAGAAGGGAAAACCCAATGTGATGACAATAGGATGGCTCCTACTTGGTCTGCATTACTACAAAAAGCCTGTTGCGGTTGTAGCTCTTCTTCCTGACAGATATACTTTCAAACTTCTTAACGAGGTTGAAGAGTTTGTTTTAGCAATTCCTACGCCTGAATTTGAAGATGCTCTTGTCTTTTGTGGAGAAAAGTCTGGCAGAGACACAGATAAAATAAGGGAAATAGGAGTAACAACAATGGCCTCCGTTTACGTAAAACCTCCATCCTTTAAAGAATGCATAGTAAACATAGAATGCAGAATCTATAATAAGATACTCCCGCCTCAAAACATTTTAAAACCTGAGTGGAAAGATTGCACCGTTTATTTTGCAGAAATTTTAGGCGTTTTTAAATACTAATAGCGCGCGCGCTATCGGATAGCGTACGTACCTTTTTAACCAGCCAAATAGCTATCATTGGAGCTCCGGTATCATATCCAAATGTATGAGTATTAGGTCACATACTTCTAGCTAGCACGTGCACGAGGAAATTAATCGAGGAATATGGGATTGAGCCAGCATCGTTTCCCCATTAAGTCTTCTAATTCTATTCGAATATATCCTTTTGGATTGCCTCCGAAAAAAAGGTCTTGTTTTATCTTAACTTCACATGATTTTAAGGGCGTCTTTCGTTTCGCGTCTATCCTTTTACCAAGAGTTGGCATAGTTACGAAGTTGATAAATTTTGCAGGATCACATGTCACCTTTATTGTTCCTCTAGAGACATCAAGGTCTACTATGTTGGGGCCCGAAGACGAATAGAATTCACCTTTTCTAATCGCAGCCATTATATTTTCTCGAGTAAGGTCCGAAGACTTGACGACGATCCAGCCACCTGCAACATCGTATGAATAGTAATGAGTATCGTCACCGCTAAAACCATAAATTTTACGTCCCGAAGACAATAATTGATCCCAATGGGGTGATGAGAGGCCTCTTCCTCCTCCAATACCTGCTTCACACCCCCAATTGAACACTTCGATACCTAAATAATCCGTAATCTTCATTAGATCGCTAAACATCATCCCGTACCAATAAGGATGTGCAATAACGGCCTCTGCACCGGAAGCTGTTATTTGATCGATGGTGTCTTGTACGGAGGTAAATTCACGGACGCGTTTTAGTTGAAAATCAGCAGGGATATCGATCGCAACGATGTGGTATCGATGCCCATTATATAGTTCACCCGCTTCATATTCGACGCCAGGAATGGTCAATAGGCCAGGGGGAGCCAAAGAGGCATAATCGACAATTTTTTCGTGCTCGCTGAGAATCATGAAATCGAAGCCCAACCGTTGATAGAGTTTCATCGATTCTTTTGGAGAAAGCTTTCCATCACTTACAGTAGTATGTATGTGGAATGCGCCTTTGTACCAATTTCCCGACTTCGTAAAGGGATTATTAAACACGACAGATCAACCTACTCGAATCTTATAGAAAGCATACCTTAAAACATTTAGCGCACGCTAACAGTCGTGATTACAGTTTCGAAACCAGTTTATTTCAAGGTGTGAAGAGATATCTCCAAGCGCTAGACTGCATAACTAAACCAAGAGGCAGCATAGTAGTCTTGTGTGAATACAAAGAGTGAATCTGTGAATGGGAAGAAAAAGATACTTTCAAAGAGTGGCTCATAAAGCTTCCAACCCCCAGCAAGCTGTTAAAACTCGTTGAACAGGACAAGATACCTATGGAGAACTGCCCTCCCCTATACATAATCTCATAGTTTGTGTACAACTTGAGAAACAACTTGGTGTTAGCCTCGAATAGCTTAGATGAAGGAAACGTGGGGTGTATGGACATAATCAAACTAGATAACCTACAAGAAGCTATTGACAAGATTTTAATGAAAAGAGACAAGCAAAAAACCAAGGCAGCGGGCGCTAGTAATCCCTCATGCCAGTATAACCGCGCGCGCGGGCTATTTTAATTACTTCATTTTATAGAAAAGCCAATTCTTTTCTTTTCCCTCAAATCGTGTCCTCAACAGGCAATAATTTCCTATTAACTTTTCGCCTTTAAAATTGATGATGATCTTGTTCGAAGTAACCTTGATTGGATCGTATATTCCATGATCCCAAAGGCTAACTTTTCCGGCGCCGTATTCTCCCTCTGGAATCGTTCCCTCAAAAGAGGCATATTCTAAGGGGTGATCCTCTACCTCTATAGCTAAACGCTTTACTCCTACCCTTTCTGGGGGATTCTTTGGTAACGCCCAACTCCTTAACACGTTGTTCATTTCAAGTCTTAAATCATAATGAAGATGAGAGGCTTGGTGTTTTTGAATTACAAATATTTTCTGCAATTCTTTCGCCTTCATACTCCCTCTTGGTTCAGTTGTTATGGAAAAATCTCTTTTTTTCCGATATTCAAAAAGAGACATCTTGATCACATTGAATAATGTAAGAATATTTATTCAGCTGTCTTAAACCTTTATTTTTTTTAATCTAATCGTATTATTTTACTTTAAACGCTGTTTTTGTTGTGGAGTTATGGGGAGAATTGATGCTACCCCACATAGCATTCCGATTCCGAGAAAAATAAGTGATGTGTAGTAATTACCTGTTTGATCACGTAAATAACCTCCGATTAGAGGATATAAAGCCCCACCGAGAGCACCAATAAACGTGAGGTATCCAAAAAGCGAAATATCGTCTTTGGGTTGAAAATAATCTGCAACTAGTGCTGCGTATTGTTCTGGCAAACCACCATAAGATAAACCATAGAACGTCACCCATAGATACAATACTATAATATGCGGCGGGATCACGACTGATACAAACATTGAACTTAACTTTAGCCTCCAAACATTCTATGATGTAAGTTATGCCAACTCTCTAGAATACTTGAAATTCCAATGCTTCGTAGAATATTTATTTTTCAATAGGTCTCTGGAGAGGGCTTCTTCAGCCTTAATCAAACCACCAAAGATGAATTTCACGGAAAAAAGCTCTTCAAACGCTTTCCTTAAAGCGCTCTTCACCGCATTCAGAGAAATTCTTCTACCAATCGCGTGTTCTAGGTTTATCACATCCATTCTCTGGCTTCTAGTAAACTTCCTCTGGACCTCCACCTTCAAAGATCCACGTTGTAAAAGCAAAACTTCGGAGAGCAGGTTCAAATCTGAGTTGATTAAAAGACTCCCATGTATGAGCATTGCGCCATCCTTTACCGCCCCGGCTATCCCAGCAATCTTTTTATCCCCCACGACAATAGCATTGCTAAACAATGAAGCACAACGCAAACCGAGAGAATGGAGGGCTTTAGCAACGCTTACATTCACGTTTTCAAAAAGGTTCAGGAAGTTCAGTGAAAAAAGACGATGACTCTTTGGAGTAAAAATCGAATAGTTCAGTGTTCCCTCATCATGGTATACTGCTCCTCCACCAGTCACTCGTCGTATAATCGGTATCTGCTTCTCCCTACAAATCCTAATATCAACTTCTAGTTCTGGGCACTGGAAAGAACCTATAACGACCGCTTTCGGATTCCTCCAAAACCTCAAAGTGCATGGCACAGCATTTTTTCCAACACACTTCATAATTGCTTCTTCGAGAGCCACGTTCATGTAAGGATCATCATACTCACGATCGAAGACGCGCCAACGTTCATTATCCCTGTATATGAACCTTGCTCCTCTCCTTTTGACTTATAGCTTTCAGAGTTCTCCGAAGCCTATTCTAACTATTCAAAATATATCCAAGAATTAAATAGCAGATGGTCTTCAATTGTTATTTTAAGTTTATGCCCTTACTAAAAAGAAGAGTATAGATAAGCATATAGCTCGCTAACATCCACAAGAAAATTATTGAGGCACCTTAGTCTCGGTATAATTTACCAAGCCACAATTACTACACACTGACTCTCCGTTTTCGACATCACGTAGAAGGAGGCCTTCACATTCAACACATCTTTCGGAAAGAGGTTGTAACATGGTTCTACCACCTTGCAGCATTATTGAAATTATCGTGTATTAGAGCATTATGAAGACTTACTCTATCTAAATAATAGCGAAAGATTTGCACCAGAAACTAAACTATATTGAAACAACGGTTGCACGTACTACCCAGGGCATCGATTTCACTTGACTTGACGAAGATAACTTGGATGCTATTCTACATTGTTCGCAGTCTTTCAATACGCTCCTTTATAGGCGGATGTATTGCGAAGAGGCTATCCAAAGGACTACGCGCGTGCTTGCTTCTTTTCCAATTTTTATTCGAATCCGTAAAAATATCGTTACATTCGTTCCTTGCGATTAAAGAGTATATCTAGGGCTTTTGAGTGAAAGCTTTAAAAGTTGATGCACGCGCTAAAACTAAAAAGCTAATAAAAGGATTCAGATAACCGCATTATGTATTTTTCGTCTATGCCGCGATTATTAATCGTATTCGTTTTTTCAGCTTCTTGCTCCTGTAGTAACATTGCTACAACCTTGAACAATTTTTTTGATTCGAGGGGCTTGATAAAATACCACACCGCTCCTTTAGTTAAAGATTCAACCGCACATTCTAGATTAGCATAGTCTGTCATCAAGATTTTGATCATATCTGGTCTTATTTTCTGCAGCTTTGCTAAAAACTCTGCTCCATTTATATCAGGCATAGTAATGTCTAATAACACAAGATCATAGGTTGTTATGTCATCTTTGTCGAGGACTTTTTTCTCCGTTTTCGCTGTTACAACATGATACCTATTTTGTTCAAAGATTGCTGCTACATCGCTGAGAATATTTCCATCATTTGTGACGATTAAGATTGTTTTTTCTCCCTCTTCATTCTTCACATTCGTTTATCTCCATTAGCACTTGTGCTGGGTTAAACACACGTGTGTCTTTTATGTCCATGTGTAAACAGACTTGATTTCGTTGTTTACTTTTTAGCAATTCTTTTACTTTTAGTACCTCTATCAACATTGGTAGAAAAGGTTATTGAAAATATAGTTTACAATATAGAAGTAGATATCATCCGATCCAAAGTTGCGAATTATACCTAACACACGCTGTATGTACTAAGTTATCCTATGTAGATCCCACACTACCTACCCATTATTGCATTCGCTGATTTATTGGTAATAAAATATTGTCGATGCTTCGATAGAAAGCCTATTTAATCTAAAAAAAAGAAAAATGAAAAAAGGACCAGTTCAAACGTAATAATGATAAAAAAAAGAGAGATGGATAATGTATGTTATTTCGGATTGATCCCTAGAAGGTTCTTAACATCTCTGGTGACGTCATTGTATAGGTCTAAGTATTCTTTTATTGGCTGCATGGTCTCGAGGTTGTAGGCTTCTTGAAACTTTTTGCCTGCTGGTTCTTTGCCTAGTTTATACTTTGGATGATGGAGGATCGTTTTGACGAGGTCGTTTGCGTCGGTTAAGCTAAGTCCTACAATTTCATTACCTAATTCGATGCCCCATCTGGCCGTGATGCCATTGATATAATCATCGCTTTCATTGCTCTCTGCGCCTCCTCCGCCACTAGCGCCGCCTGTAAGTATTGCGGTTCGAGGTTCACACGCGATTCTCCCAGCAGCGCCCTCGTAGAATTGCATTTCTGTACAGAGTCCGGATCGTGATCCAGCACCTCCACCGCCGGTTATGCCTTTGTTGTTTCTGAAAATTGCAAACGAAGCTATTTGCGAAGTCCACCAAGTTGCATTACGTTCTGGAAGCGTATTTTCTCTCATGGGAGGGCTTGCACCTCCTACAACCAGCAACCAAACGTTATCGAGCATGGCGAGTCCAATACAGTCAGCAACCATGTGGATAGCTGAGGTTTCGGAACCTCCAGCGAATTGGTAGATGGAGCCTGTAGTGTAGGTGAAGAGGGGGTTGGAGTATTCGAGGCTCATGGCAGCCCGGTTCAAAGAGACCATTCGAATCGTCGCGGGCGGATATGATGGCCACAGGGTCCACGTATCAGTCAGCCTAGCACCTCCAGGATTGAGAATCGCGGCGTGCGCGTATTCTGACATGGCTTGACAATCGAAGTTGATCGGCATCCCAGGCTTGCCGGCGCGTCGGACGGCTTCGCGGAGGAGCCGTGCACCCATGGAGGCCGCATTATACTCTTCTGGAGTCCCAAGCCGTACACGTTCACCATCAATCTGAGTGAGTACACCGTCCTGGAGAAAGTCTATCTCCTCTTGAGCCACAGATTGATGAGCCTTTAAAAACAGTTCAGGAGAGGTACAACCGACCCCCCACCCGCCCATGAGTTTGATGGGTTGTCGTTTGTCACCGGTATTCCGGTGCTGGACGGTGACGCGTTCGGTGCCCTCACCGAAGCTGATTTGTTCGGGGAGCTTGGCGAGGCTGGTGTTGATTTCGTCGCGGGTGAAGTGGACGACGCGGGACGTATCCATACACCACATGCCCTTCTCTTCGAGGAAGGCCATCCCCGCCTGGAAGAGGTTGTCGGCCATACCGGGATCGGTGGGCACGTAGTCGTTCGGATCCCGCGTGATACCATACTCTTTCGCCAATGCCTGGAGAGGGTGGAGGAAGTGGTCGAGGCTGAAGAAGTCTTTCTGGGTGACGAGGGGTCCGTTGTAGACCCGTCGGTAGAGTTCGCGGAGGGAGACCATGTTAGTCGGCTCCGACGAGTTCTTTGGCTTTTTGGACGGCGTCGCCGACTTCTTCGCCCCAGCCGTCGGCGCCGATTTCTTCCGCCCACTGTGCCGTGGTGGGGGCGCCGCCGACCATGACCTTATACTGTTCGCGGAGGCCGCGTTCGGTGAGGATGGAGAGGAGGTCGCGTTGCACGGGCATGGTTTGGCTCATGAGGGCGGAGGCGGCGATGATGTCCGCCTTGACTTCTTGGGCTTTGTCGATGAATTTGAGGGGTGGGACTTCGGTGCCCATGTCGTGGACGTCGAAGCCGCTGCTTTCGAGGAAGGCGGTGACGATGTTTTTGCCGATGTCGTGGATGTCGCCGGCGACGGTGCCGATGACGATGGTGCCCTGCATGATCTGGTCTTTGGAGATTTTGCTGGTGAGGACTTCGGCGGCGGCTTTCATCGTCTCGCCGCAGAGGATCAGATGGGGGAGGAAGTATTCGTGTTTCTCGAATTTGTCGGAGACGATGGCTAAGGCGGGTCGCAGCTCGTCTTCGATCACTTTGGTGGGGTCGACGCCGGTGTCGAGGCGTTCCTGGGCCAGCTTCACGGCTTTCGCGGTGTCGTAGCCGATGATTGCCTGCTGTAAATCTGTTAATTCGTTTTCAGACATAATTATCTATCTTCCATTTTTTTTACAGTCTACTAACCTGTCCAGATAGATAAAATTATGCCTTACTATTGGTGGGCTCAGGTTTTATGTTAAGTGTGGATTCTTCGTTTTGTGAAGGGCATGTATATTCCTTTGAAAAGCCGCTATAGATTTACATATCGAATAGGTTTGGTAACTTTTTCCTTAAATTCCACGGGTCAAACCAAGTTTTTTAGCAATTTCTTTTACTCTGTTAACTTCCTTCCATGTTGGTTTTCTACTCAACTCTTTAAACCTGTATGCGTCGCCTTCAGGCCGGTATTGGGGCATTATGTTAACGTAGCTATTAGTAGAGAGGTCATCTGCTATAAACTTTAGAACATCCATGCTTCCAGACAGGTCATTAGGTAATACAAGATGCCTGATTAATAGCCCTCTATATGCTATTCCTTTTTTATCTAGCCGTAGATCTCCAACTTGACGAAACATCTCCTTGACTGCTTCTTTACACCGGTCAAAATAGTCAGGGGCTTTGGAATACTTCTTCGCGGGGTCACTTTGACTATATTTTATATCAGGCATATAGATGTCAACTATGCCATCCAACAGCTTGATGATTTCGACATTTTCGTAACCACTACAATTCCAAACTATTGGTATTTTTAATCCATTTGTTATTGCACGCTTGGTAGCTTTGATTAATTGTGGAGTAAAATGGGTTGGGGTTACGAAGTTTATATTGTGGCATCCTCGATTTTGCAGTTCAATCATGATTCGAGCGGTTTCATTTGGAGTGATCGTTTTCCCATAGCCTAGATGACTTATGTCATAATTCTGGCAATATACACAGAGTAAACTGCAATGGGTTAGAAAAATTGTACCTGAGCCCCCTTTGGATGCGCCGAATAAATCCATAACAGATATCTGCGTCTTTCCCACTAAGGGGGGTTCTTCTCCGAAATGGGGGCCATAACTTGAAATTTGCAACTCTTTCCCGGATCGGCAGGTTCCCTTCTCTTCTCTGCGCCTGTTCACTCGACATTTTCTAGGACAAAGTTCACATGATTCAAGTATCTGGTATAGTTTCTCTATTCTTTCTTCTAACTCACTGCTTTTATGCATTTTTATGTAGCTGGGCTCACAACTACTATAGGTGTTCTCGACCATGAAGTGTCCGCCATCACGCTTATATGATTGGAACATGCAGATTAAGGTTTCATTTCTATACTTCGTTGGAGCATAAATTAATTTATCAGGTTTAAACTTTTTATTTACAGGTCGATTGATTTGGATGATGTTGATAAGAAGATTCTCGCCTTCCTTCGCGAGGACTCACGTAAGACTTACACTGAAATAGCTAAAACACTCAACGTGTCAACAGGAACGGTACGGAAAAAAGTTCAAAACCTCGTAGCGACAGGAACCATAAAGCGATTTACAATTGACATATCGGACGGCTTGAACAAAGCAGTGGTGTTAGTCTCGACTTCTCCCGCAGTACCCACTTCAAAAATTGCCGAAAACATTTTACTCCTGGATGGCGTCGAAACCGCCTTCGAAGTCGCTGGACAATTTGATATATCTGTCTTAATATCCGGAGAAGATATTGCCACCATTAACCACTGCATTGAAGGCGTTCGAAGCATCGAGGGCGTGCAGAATACGAATACACTAATCGTTTTGAAAAAATGGAGCAAATAGTCGTTCTATCGAAGACGCATAATTATCCGAAAATATAGAAGGGTTACATCACGAATCTATCTAATGCAGTGTCCTGTCTTTCAGGTTTTTATGAATAAAGCGCGCACTTTCTAAAGAGAGAAGGGTTATAAAGGTATGGCTTTATTCCGATAAGAATTAGTAGGTTTACGTAGATGAGGGGCTGTTGAAATGAATGAATGTCAAAATTCGGAAATAAATTTGGCAAACTGTCCATGTACTTACTCGTGTCGCTTGAAGAGCCGATGCTGTGAGTGTTTACAAAATCATAGGGTGCATAATGAACTTCCAGCGTGCTACTTCCCACCAGAAGTAGAGAAGACCTATGATCGATCCATAAAAAAATTCGTATCCCTGTACAAATAGAGTTGGTTCATTCAAATCTGAAAAGTGTTAAATTTATTAGTCGTGAAGTCGTATAAACCTTCTCTTATAAAGCAGCAAATTGATGAAAATGGTAAAAGTCAATGTTGATTTAGAAAAATGCACAGGATGTGGCACTTGTGTTGACAATTGTCCAGTGGATGTCTTTGAACTGGTTAATGTCAGTGATGAACAAAAAGCACGTGTGGTAAACGAAGACGAATGCATTATATGTGAAGTTTGCGTAACTACCTGTTCCGAAGAGGCCATAGAGGTAAAAGA
>CP070659.1:1750089-1752691 GCA_020355125.1 Candidatus Bathyarchaeota archaeon | reverse complement strand
AGCAACTATTAATACTACGCCAAACGCTAAGATTTTGGTCTTTTTCTCCATTACATCACCACAATAAAAGTTAACACTTATATTGTTTAACAATTCCTCACCACACATGTTCACCAATGGTGTACATTACAGGAGACAATCAATTGAACGAGTAGCGCGCGTACAACAATTATCTAGCACACGCTAATGAACTGTAGATCTTCTTCATTTGCCTGCCCCAGCGAATCCGAGCTAGCTTTATTAGGAAGTTATGGAACATTTATCGAGGTTCAGGAAGGAATATACTTTGAGTAACGGCATCGCTGTTGGCCTATTATTGGTAGGCCTCTTTATTGTAGCTGGCTTTCTCAGCAATTATCAATTTATGAGAACCGGCTTCCCAAGTATACTGTTTTTAATCTTTCTTGGATTTCTTGTCAGCCCTATATTTAATGTAGCGAAGCCAGAGGTCGTAACTGGTTTAGCTCCGTATCTGGCAGATGTTGCGACCATTCTTATTTTGTTTGAGGCAGGATTAACTGGAAATATTCAACGGCGGTTCCGCGAGATGCCTCGCGCTTTGTTGGCATCTATCTGGCACTTAGTTCTCTGTATCGTGGTTGGAGCGCTCTTTATGGGAGGGATAGGGATTGACCCGTTATATGGTATTATGTTTGGAATTATGGTTTCGAGTAATAGCGCTGCCGTTCTTGCCATTATCCAGCGTTCGAATAAAGTGAGAGAAGAAGCTGTGTTGGCGATTCGACTCGAATCAACATTCAATAACATTTTCCAAATCGCTACTTTCTTGGCTTTAGCGAAAGCCATCTCTATAGGTAATTGGGCGCCGTTTGCCGTTCTTCAAAGTATGTTAATCAGGTTTGGATTGGGCGGAGTTATCGGCTTTATAGTTGGCGTATGCTGGCTGATTATATTATCGAGGATTAGAGACGAAGCTTCCGTGTCTATCGTAACGTTAGCGATTCTCTTCATTATCTACTATATCTCCGAATCTGTTGGAGGCGATGGTGCCTTTGCCTCTCTCCTTTTTGGAATTGTGCTCGCCAGCCAAAAGGAAATAGGCAGCTTCCTGCGGAGACGCAATGTCAATGATGACGTAATCAATGAATATGTAGTAAGATTTAAACCCGAATTTTTAGTCAAATTCGAATCCGAAATATGCTTTTTGGTTCGAACATTCTTTTTCGTCTACATTGGACTCTTCCTGAACGTGACGGATCCCATGTGGATGGTGTATGGCGTCCTAATTTCCTTGCTTCTGTTTTCAGCTCGGATAATAGCTATCCGTCTCGCAACAATTCGAAGCCCTCTACAGCAGGAGCATTATCTCATCAGCAGTGTTCTAGCACGAGGCATAAACGAAGCCGCGTTAACAGTTGTATTTCTCAATTATGGATTTCCCTACGGCCTCATGTTTCAAAATATCGCTTTCATCGTCATCATCATCACCAACATACTGACACCTATAGGCGTATACTTATTTACGAATAAGAGAGGAAAGAAACAGTAAATTCACTCAGGAATCTTCCTTTTATCTCCAGTTAGCCTTAACTAGGCTCTTCAACCACGTGCTATCGGATTCAAAACCTTTTTATCCTTGGCTCAAATTTTCTCATGAACTTCAATTCGTTAGAAGCCGATTGACGAATATTTCCTGATGAAAAATATCCTTCCACGATTTTTGGAACGCCTATACACAATTTTAGAGCTTGTTGAATCAGATCTCTATTATCCGAAGCATGTACAAGGGAATGGATTTCAGATTGCGTCCGTCCGCTAACATGCAGCTCTTTAAGCCGGTCTCCCATAATCGAAATCAGTTCGATTCCCAATTTCATCGTTGCATCGTTCTCATACGCATGTTGCGTGTCGAGGACAAATCCAAAATTATACTCTTTGATTAATCCTCTGAAATGCTCTGGCGTCTTTCCAAACTTTTTCCTATAATCCATATTCTCCACTAAAAACGGGAGTCCCGATTTTTCTAAATATTTGAAGTCATCCGTTATATCGGGATGTATAACTATTCCTTGAATTGATAGTTGCTCACAGAACAGGCATAGCTTTTCTATAATATTCTTGGTAGTTACATCTCGTTTATATCGTACTTCTTTGAAAGGTGCATGAATTGAAATATAATCGAACTTTTTGATATCGGCTATCATTTCAGATGTTAGTTTAAATTCATTTAATTCAGTAGGAGTGACATAACATAGTTCGAGAGCATTAGCTCCGAAGGAAGAGAAGCATTTAATCTTTTCATAAAAAGGAATATTTAATCTCCATAAACATGCAGTGCTAAATCCAATTGTTTCCATATCATCATCCCTTCTAACAATACATCATCTAGCGCTCGCGCATGACATTTTAGTCCCTATTTTCTTTGCAACGGTTTAACGGATATCGCATCATCCTTGATTCATTACATTATACAGACGATTTCTGCACAGTTATTCACTGTTTAAACCAATAGTAGATAATAAAATTTCTGCGTATTTAGCGCGCGCTACTTAACAGGGCTGCAGAAACCATTCATTAACGCGTTGAGGTACCGAATTGATCCTATTCTAAACGTTCTGCCTCGATTAGGGGAGCGAATACC
>CP070659.1:1747108-1749989 GCA_020355125.1 Candidatus Bathyarchaeota archaeon | reverse complement strand
GCGCGCGTCGACATTTTTAAATAGTGTGCATGCTCCTTGAACGTAGCAATTCCATTTTACTAAAAAGGAAACCAGATGATAGAGTAGTTATTTTATATTATGTAAATTTGGGATCAGGCTTATATCTCCAAAGAAAGCTGCTTCCAAAGTTGGCCGCATAAACTTATCCACATCACTAGCTGAATCCATTCGAATGGGCATATTCTGCAGTTTCATCCTGAGCTGTGGATCCTTTGCAGCATTTATCATTTTCTCTATGTGTTCGTCTGAGGCTCCTATTTCTTTCAAAGTTATCGGGAATTCTATGCTTTTTGAGAGTTTTATCATGCCTTGAGCAACTGCTTCAGCCAGCTTTCTTCCATTCAGCTTCTCTGTATCTTCTTCTATATAGTTTGCATTCTGATAGATCTTTGCTACTTTTTTCAATTGGTCTTGTATTGTAGGGGAGAATAAGATAGTGTAGTATGGGTTTAAGATTGTACAGGCTCTGCCATGACTTAACAAGTTTATCAATGAGAAGCTTCCAAGGTGTCCTCCATTGGTACCTCCTATCATTATGGCGTAGCCTCCTAAATCCGTTCCTAATCCCAAAGCGTATCTTGCGTTAAGATTGTAGCTGTTTTCAACAGCAATGGGTAGATAGTTTACAATCAATGTTATTCCTAGATAAGCTACTTCGCTTATTGTGGGAAAGATGTCTTTTCCAGTAGATCCCATCCAAACTTCCCAGCAATGCGATATTCCATCGAGAGCACCATCTTTTGTTAGGTTTGGAGGCTTAGTTTTAGTTACGTCATATTGGAATATCGAAGCTTTTGGTATTATAGAATTATCAACTATGAGTTTCTTCTGATGAGTGACGAGATCTGTGATATTAGAATATTTAGTTAAGTGGGCTCCGGAGCTACTAGCCGTCTGAACAGCTATCAGAGGTAACTGTTCACCGTTAGATTTCTCTGATATCTTTCCTGTTCCAAAGTAATCATCAATAATTCCTCCATAGGTTGCTAAGGTTAGAGCCGCTTTTGAAGCGTCTATGCAGCTACCTCCGCCAACGACGACGACACTATTCCACTTTGACTGTGAAAGCTGATACGCTATTCTGTAGACATCCTCTTTAGGGGCATTGGGACGGGCGCCATCGAATATATTTGTGATGTTTAAGCCTTTATTGATTAATGATTTCACTACCGTGTCTAGGATATTAGTACATCTTGCATTTTGTCCACTTATAACGACCAGATCTCTACCAAGGATATAAGCGTAATCACCTACTCTTTCCAGTACGCCTTCTCCAAAGGCGTAATCATCTCCTTTAAACTCTTTTAAAAGCTTTTCAGCGTGCTTGGTTTCATCGTCAAACATTGGCATCAGCTTTAAACCATTACTACATAGATATAAAAACGTTTTTTAGACTATCGTTACCGAATAGCCGCTACACGTTTTTAGGCAAGCCTAAATTGTTATGATTGCGCGCGCTAGTGAACATTGATTTTACATAAAGCATTTATATTTTGATTTACGCTTCATTTCCTGTGATGTTATGAGCATATATGAAGAACTTGGAGTAAAACGGGTTATTAACGCTGCATTTGCTCTGACTCGGTTGGGAGGCTCGACCCTTTCTAGAAAAATCGTGGAGTCGATGATTGATGCGAACAAAACTTGGGTTTGGTTATGGGATTTGGAGGAAAAAGCGGGCAAGATCATTGCGGAGCTTACTGGAGCTGAGGCAGCTCATGTTACAGCCGGTTGTTTTGCTTCTCTTGTTCTATCTGCAGCGGCGTGCATGGCGGGTAAAGATCCAGATAAAATGAAAAAACTTCCTAATACGATAGGAATGAAGAATGAAATTATTACGCAGAGATGTTTGCGAGATTTTATGTATGATAGAAGTATGACAGTTGCTGGTGGAAAATTAATTGAAGTTGGAGACGAACGTTGGAGTTGTCGTCCTGAACAAATCATGGCCGCAATAAATGAAAAAACAGCTGCAATTCATCACGATGTTTATGCATTTCAAAGTCTTCCTAATAATGAAAACCTAGTTTCATTAGAAGAAGTGATAGCGATAGGAAATAAACATAATATTCCTATCATTGTTGACGCGGCTGGTCAAACTTATCCCACAGATGATTTAAAAAAGTTTGTTGCTATGGGAGCGGATTTAGTTTGTTATGCTTCAAAATACTTTTTAGGTCCAAACTCTGCGGGTATAGTTATTGGACGAAAAGATTTGGTGGAAGCCGTTGCTCTGCACAATTTTATAGGTCAAGAAGGAGCACATATTCCTCAACAGCCAGGATTCTATAGAAGCATAGGTCGCGGATATAATCTGGATAGACAAGAAATTGTAGCTGTTGTAATCGCTTTGAAGAGCTGGTTACAGATGGATCATATGAAGGAGAGAATCCAACCCGCTCTTAAAAGACGTCGCTACATACTAGATGTGCTGCAGGCTGCCTCTAATGTTGAAATTAAAAGGTTTCCAATGATAGGAGACATTTGGTACCATATAATTGGTCTTCAAATATTCCTTGAAAATAAAAATCCAGCTGAAGTGGTTAAAGCGTTGATGGAAGGTGATCCATCAATTTGGGTATTGCGACATGACCAAAACACCATTTTAGTTAACACATTATTTCTTGCCGATGGAGAAGAAAAAATACTAGCAAAAAGGCTTAAGAGCGTACTTTCTAGCACAAATCAAAAATAGTTAGACTCTCAGCGTATGCGCTTACAGAAAGAGTATTATAATCGCAGTTTAGAGATCACTTAGCATGCGTGCAATCTTTCGTTTAAATAATATTTCTTCATTTAAAAGCGTGTACGCTCGAATTTGAATAGGAAAATCTTTTCTTAATCGCTAAAGAGCTCGAAT
>CP070659.1:1739308-1747008 GCA_020355125.1 Candidatus Bathyarchaeota archaeon | reverse complement strand
TCTTTAATCATTCTATAATTATGATTTTTATGACGCATTAGAAAAGGATTATGATAAATGTGACCCAAACATCAATGATTAATTCACAAAAAAGGCTTTATAGAATAATTGTGATGGCGTAAACGATCTCTTAACATAGTCCTTCTTTAAGGGATGGGATCGGTGCAGCAAGGAAGGTTATAATCTGTTTTAGAAGCCTGTTATTAGCTACGCGCATAGGCGTTTTCAAGTTTTTTATTTCTTTCCTTATTCATTAAATATTTATGAATGGCTCGTGCTGCTTTTTTTCCAGCTCCCATGGCACTGATCACTGTAGCTGCGCCACTAACAATATCTCCGCCAGCGTAGACTCCTTTTATACTTGTTTCCCCAGTTTCTTCATTTACTTCTATTGTGCCATATTTTGTGATTTTAAGGGCTTTTGTAGTTTGAGGGATCAAAGGGTTCGGAGATTGTCCTATGGCTACGATTACAGTGCTCACCTTCATAATGAATTCTGAGTTCTTTATTGGAACCGGTCTTCTTCTTCCAGACTCGTCAGGTTTTCCTAAATTCATTTTTAAACACTCCATCTCTTTCACCCAGCCCGCATCATTACCTATAAATCTGACAGGATTAGTAAGAAACTTAAATATGATTCCTTCTTCTTCAGTGTTTTCAAGCTCTTCTTGCCTAGCAGGAGCTTCGTTTCTTGACCTTCGATACACTATGTACACTTCATCTGCGCCCAGTCTTAAGGCGGATCTTGCTGCATCCATAGCGACGTTGCCGCCTCCAATAACAGCGACTTTTTTTCCTACTTTTACTGGCGTATCATACTTTGGAAATTCATACGCTCTCATTAAATTTACTCTTATCAAAAACTCGTTTGCCGAATATATTCCACATAAATTTTCTCCTGGAATTCCTAAAAAACGGGGCAATCCGGCGCCGGTTCCAATGAAAACAGCGTCAAACCCCTGTTTAAAAAGCTCATCTATAGTGTACATGCTTCCTATTACGACATCCATTTCTATGGTAACTCCTAATTTCTTTATGTAATCAATCTCTGCTCTGACTACATTTTTCGGCATCCTAAATTCGGGGATTCCATACATTAGCACGCCGCCAGGTTTATGTAGAGCTTCAAAAAGAACAACTTCGTGCCCACGTTTAGCTAGATCGGCAGCAGCTGTGAGTCCAGCGGGGCCAGATCCTATGATGGCTACTTTTTTACCCGTAGAGGGCGGTTTTTCATTAATCTTGGATCCTGTTTCAGGTTCAAAGTCCGCAACAAATCTCTCTAATCGTCCTATGGCTATTGGTTCGAACTTCTTTCCCAACACACAGAATTTTTGGCATTGCTGTTCTTGTGGACAAACTCTACCACAAATTGCGGGCAAGCTGTTCTTGTCCTTCACTATCTTGATTGCTGTTTTAAATTCTCCTTCAACTATGCATTTTATAAACGCAGGGATGTCTACTTCGACTGGACATCCTTTTACGCATAGAGGTTTAGGGCACTGCAGACACCTTTCTGCTTCGGTAATGGCTTGTTCTATGCTATAACCTTTAGCTACTTCACTAAAATTTTGAACACGGTTTTCTATTTGTTGTTTCGGCATCGGGACACTGTTTTTTAATCTTGATCCTCTGTTAGACACCATTCACACCTTTTTTCTTTAATACCTGAAGGGCGACTTTTTCTTCATCTAAATACATGCTTAGTCTCGTCATCAATTGGTTGAAGTCAACCAAGTGCGCATCAAATTCGGGGCCATCAACGCAGCAAAACTTAGTTTTTCCTCCGATGGTGACTCTGCATCCTCCACACATTCCTGTGCCATCTAACATAATCGGGTTCAAACTCACGATAGTTTTAATACGGTTTGGCTTGGTGACTCTGGCTACAGCCCTCATCATTACCGTTGGGCCAACCGCATGCACTAAGTCTATTTTCTCCTTCTCTATTAGCTCTTTCAAAATATCAGTTACGAAGCCATGATGTCCTTTTGAACCGTCATCTGTAGTGACATAGAGCTTATCGCTTAAATCGCGCATCTTATCTTCTAAAATTAGAAGGGCTTCAGTTCTCGCCCCTAGTATAGAGGTTATTTTATTGCCGGCTCTCTTTAACGCCTTAGTAATTGGGTATGCTAGTGCTATACCTACGCCTCCGCCAATGATAATAACGTGTCCATAATTTTTTATGTTCGAGGGGTTTCCAAGAGGTCCCATTAAATTCAAAATATGATCGCCTACTTTTAACTGGCCTAATTGAACAGTGGTTTTTCCTACTTCTTGAAAAATGATTTTCACTGTTCCCTTTGTAAAATCAGCATCAAAAATTGTTAAGGGCATCCTCTCCCCTTTCTCGTCTATTCTCAAAACTAAAAATTGACCGGGTTGAGTTTTTTTTGAAATCTGGGGGGCTTCTACTTCCAGCAATTTTATGCCTTGAGCTAAAATCTCCTTTTTAACAATTTTATTCATTAACTCCTTCCTCTACATTCTTTTATAGTCTGTGATCTCGTAGCAGATAAAAAGTTAAAAACAATTGCAATGAGCATAGCTATATAACTTTTTGCATGATAGCAACAATAAGTTCATGTTTCGGTTAATTTTTTTTGCGCGCGCTTTTAGAAAAAACAGAAGAAGATTCATGCCTCAACACCGCATGCATATTGCTCTAAGTTACTTCGTTTGTTGGAGGGTTAAAACCTAAACCCAAAACATATATTTCAGAACTTTTCGATTTGCTTGCAGCTGGTTTGATCAGCCTAACGTATTTAAAAAATTTTTTAACATTATTTACAAAAGGCTTTAATAGATCTCCTTGAAAAGCCTTTACTACAAAGTTTCCGCCAGGACGTAGAATAAACGATGCAGCCTTTAACGAATCTTCTGCTAACTCGATCTGTTTTACATGATCGATGTCTCGAATTCCAGAGATATTAGGAGAAACATCTGATAATACCACATCCACTTTTTTTTTAGGTAACTTTATCTTGTGTATCATATCGCTATAATCTTTTACGTTTCCTATTTTGACTTCTACATTGTGCCATGGAAATTTTTCTATTTGCGTAGGATCTATGCCTAAGACATATCCTTTGTCGCCAACAATCTTTCGAGCTACTTGCATCCATCCTCCAGGAGCCGCACCAAAATCAACAACGTGATCTCCCGCTTTAAGTAGTCTGTATTTTTTTGATATTTGTATGAGTTTGTACGCTGCTCTGCTTCTATATCCTTCTTTCTTGGAAAGGCGATAATAGTAGTCTTTTCCTCTCTCGGAGCGCCATCTTTTACTCAAGTCCATTCCTCTAAAAGCATGCGCCAGAGTACTCACGCTTGTGTTTACAAATATTGAAAACCCGCTTTAATTTTTACACGCAGCAAAAAAAAAGAAAGGCGTTATTGATGATAGCTGTTCCTAGAGTTATTCTTCTATTCACTTTTCTACTGTATTACTCTTCGATTAGTTCTACATTCGCCCTCGGAACAATAACTTTTCTTCCATCATCTAATTTGGCTTCGAGAATTCTCACTTTTGATTCGGTCTCCACAATTTGGAGTTCTATGGGAAGGCTAACCACGTGTCCGAGGGCTCCAAAATAGGGTTCTCGAATTATTCTTATTGGAAGACCAGATTCCATGCCTTTGCTTAATTGCTCCTCTCCTTTGTCTATCGCCTTACTAGTGGGAACATCATCTCTCGGAATAATGATTTCTGGTCTTATGACGCCCGCTCTAATTTGGGTAGCTCCATTGAGACAAGCAAGTTGACCTTCAGATTTGGTTAACAGCTGAAAAGTTTTGTCTGATATACTCATTTTGCTGAAGCCCTCTGTCACGATTAACGTAAGCGGTATGTCTTCGTGGCCCGTTATTGCAACACCGACTCTGAATCCTAATATTTTTGTAAGAACGCTTTCCTCTATTCCTCCCACCACTATGCCCTTAGCCCCCACTTCCATGGCTTTACGGATAGCTGCCTCTGTTGCTAGCGATCCTCCAATTAGTATCTTACCTTTGCATTCGTGTGATACGTGTTCTGCTGTTAAAACTTCATCTGGCGAATTAACAGCTTTCATCAATTCTCCATGTGTCTCTCCGCCTAGACCAAAAATACCTTGGATAAATGCCCCAACACACTCAATTATTGCACCTTCTTTTGACAGAATTTTAACTATAGTTCCAGGGATATAAGAATCAAGATCAATTTTTATAGGAGGTTCTCTGAGAATGATCTGTCCTGACATGTTTGAGATATACTCAAGTTTTCCATCGATTGGAGAAGTAATCGTTCTCTTAAATAATCCAAAAAGCTCCTTTTTCAGAGCTATTTGTTCTCCTTTTTTGACAGGGTCTCCTTCTTTTTTGAACATATACTTTTTTAGCTCAACGGAATGTGTATTGGGATCTGGGACAAGTAGTAGCCTTTCGGCAGCGTTAACGGTTTCTACTCTTCCTGGGGCTTGTGTTGTAGCTAATATTGTGTTATGATCAACTTTATCGCCTTCCTTTACCAAAACTTCTCCTTGAATTGGCAACCTTCGGGTTTTTCTTACAATGTACATTTCTTTTCTTTTTAAACCAGGCGTATATGCTAGTGCCATTTTTTTCACTCCTTTTCAATCATGTTATGGGTATCCTGGATAGGCTTGGAGCTCAGTGAACCATTCAGTGAGTTTTCTTCTCCTTTCGTCATCGTTTTCAGGAAGTCTCAAAGGACGTCCTCGTGCGTCTAAAATGATGCCTACAACTCCTCCATGAACTTGTTTTTCTAGAACCCGGCCGGATCCTGCACCCACATCGAATCCGCGTTCAGGGTTAATTCTTGCCTTTGCCATAGCGCTTTCTTCTAGGGGGATTCTTTTGAGGGTTACATGAATTAAGGGTTCCTCTATTGTTTCTCCATTAGGCATCGTTAGGGTTACAGTCCCAATTTTCTGGCCTTCTTCAACTTGGTCGGTGATCTCTCTTGGCGCTATGCACGTGCCTAGTTTCACTAAACAGTCTTTTTCAAAAATCTCTAATGCTATCTTTGGGTTAACAGTTGAAAGGACTCCTAGATGTGGCATCATAAAGACGCTGTCTTGAAATAGGAGGGTGGTTCCTTCGACCTGAAAACCGTCCATAAGAATTATCATTGACTGAACTCGTCTTGGCCCCTGAGATAAAAGTCCGCCAGTTCCACCGAGAACATCGACTTTCAGCATATCAATATAAGTTGCGTATCGGCTTATTCCTTCAACTTTGGTTTGTACGCCTAACACTAGTTCCCCTGCTTTGAAATATCCCACTAAGGGTCTCGCTAAGGATTTGTGGTGTTGAAAGCCTAGTCTTAAAGCTTCTCTTGCTACAGCATGTTCAATCATCAATTCTTCTAAGGTTTGTGGAATCGTTGTTGGCCGAATCATCTTATTATATAATCTATTAAGTACATCAGTTTCATTTACTTTAAATGTTAACCAGCGGATAATGTTTTTAATTCCGGTTTCCTTCAAGACATTGCATATGCTATAACTCATACCAAGGTTGGCGCTTACAGATCTGACAAATTTTTCATCATATATCGAATAAATATTGGTAGTGGCTCCTCCTAACCCCACTCCAACTAGATTCACATTGTTTCCTTCCGCATATGTTCGGAACATTCTTCCCTCGCCTGCAGGAGTTGGCATGATTGGAATAGGGGTCCACTTCATTAGTTTATCATATCCAGGGGCATGAGACATTACGTGTTCCATGAAAAGTTCATGGATTGCGTTTCTCGCAGGCTCAGTATTTTCGATCTCTATTTTTGGCCGTAAATTGTCAGTTATTGTAAGAGCAAATTTTTCGCCGAGAAGTTTTTTTATTTCAGGGCGTGCTACTTTATTCCCCGAGTAAACAATAGGTAACTTGAATTCAGTGCCCAATCTTGGGTGTGGATCAGCAGTTCTAATAAATTCCGCTATCTTTACTATATGGGATACAGTTCCACCATCAGTTCCGCCAGACGAAAGAATCATATCTGGTCTTAGAAAACGTATTCTTTCTATTTCGTCCCAGGGTTGACGGCCATCATCAACGGCAATCACATCCATAACTATAGCTCCAGCTCCCAGAGCTGCACGGTTAGCACTCTCTGCCGTCATGTTCGTCATGACTCCAGTAACCATCATTTGTAATCCGCCTCCAGCGCTACTAGTAGTAACATAGACGTCAACACCTTCGTTATCCCGTTTCGAAGGCGAAATTATTCCTTTTGAACCCAGGATCTTATGTCCAGTTAGTTCTTCGACTTCCCTTATTGCGTTACTCACTCCAAGTGTAACGTTTTCGTATGGGGCTTCTACCGTTGTTGGAGCTTCGCCAGCAGCTATGAATCTATATTCTTTACCTACTTTTCTAAAAAACCGGGCTTTGCTTGTTGTGCTTCCACAATCTGTTGCTAAAATAACTTTGATGTTTTCGCTCATTTGCTTTCTTCACCAAAGGATTAATTATAGACCACGTAGCTTCCTAATAAATTTTGGCGATATATGATATTTGATGTTTTAATCTGTTATTTATAGTAACTTTAGTGTAAGCATAAAGATTGAGATTCCGTTTACCACGCTCTGTGCCCTCCTATAGAACGCATAAAATTTTATAGGGTTCGTTGAAGATTAACTACTGAACAATACACGTTTAATTTGAGGTTTGATTAATGCCTTATTGTCCAGAGTGCGGAGGCGATCTACACTATGATTCATCTATTCGACGGCATACATGTAAAAGCTGTGGATTATCCTTATCATACCAAGAACTGATGGAACTTAAGGAAAAACTTCGACCAAATCTTGAGAGTAAAGATGACAAACGTAAGAAAAAAAGAAAGGACTATCTAGACTGGTGGTTTTCTCGCAAGAGGCGATAACTTTTATGGTTTGTACTGTCGAGATAATTTGTGTCGGAAACGAGCTTTTAACAGGAGATATTTTGAATACAAATGCTAAATGGCTAGCAAAACACATAACACAGTTAGGAGGGAGAGTCAGAAGAATAAACACAATTGGCGATGTTTTGGATGATTTTTTCTCTGCCCTTAAAGGAGTTCTTCTAAGAAAACCCACTTTCATCATCGTTACAGGTGGGCTCGGACCAACCTTTGATGATAAGACCTCTCAAGCGATAGCCAATACACTAAACAAGCCAATTACGTTAAATGACGAAGCTTTTGATATGGTTAAAAAAAAATATCGTAAATATGAAGCAGAAACCTTAAAGCATATTGATTTGACTCCTGCACGACTTAAAATGGCCCGAATCCCCTATGGAGCTAAACCCCTATCTAATCCTGTTGGCACAGCTCCAGGAATTTACATAAAGTATGACGCTTCGAAAATTGTTGCTTTGCCAGGGGTCCCTAGTGAAATGAAGGCAATGTTTGCGAACAGCATAGTTCCAATGATAAAAAAAGCGGCTGGAGCGGTTCTTGTCTACAAAAAAAAGCTGAAAGTTACTGGGATATTAGAATCTGAGATGGCGCCTTTAATAGAAAAAATCATGCATAATAATCCATTAGTGTATATAAAGTCTCGTCCAAAAGCAGAAGAGCCAATTTCAATATTAGAACTTCAGATTACAAAGATACCAGAACCAAAGAAAAAGGCTAAAAATGATCTGGACTTGGTTACAAAACAGCTATCTCAAAAAATTTTGGAACGAGGAGGGAAGGTTGAAAAGAT
>CP070659.1:1730956-1739208 GCA_020355125.1 Candidatus Bathyarchaeota archaeon | reverse complement strand
TTCACCGAAACCCGAACACATCATAGTAAACCATGGAGAAAAAACAAAATGCTTAGCAATGGCGAATACCATACGCAAAATTTATAAAATAAAAGTTCGCGCGCCAGAAGTATTAGAAGCCATCAGGCTAAGATGATTCTTGCCGAACTAAAAGGTTTTAGTGCACGGAAATGGTAGAACATTTAAATAAGAGAAGCTTCACCTAACATCGTCAAATAACGTATCTAGCGCCCTATCCCAGCAGCAGCATTTTTTATCCACGGAAAGAATAAAGTAAAAGTCCAGCGCGCACTCCTGGGTTTTAATGGGATTCTATCTAACTCCTTCACCCTTAGTCAACAGCGCGCGCGCTATTGCTCGGGCTTCTGACAAAAACGTTAATTTCAAGGGTTCGTGTATTAACTAAGGTATGATTGTTGAACGCTTTAAAGCGAAAATTGTTGCGCATCTCTCTTATTTCATTGGATCAGGAAACGACGCTATGGTTGTAGACCCGCAGCGTGACTGTCAGATCTATATCGACGTTGCCCAGCGAGAGCGAATGCGGATCAAATACATCTTTGAAACCCATCGTAATGAAGACTACGTGATCGGGTCTCGAGAGCTAGCACATTTAACTGGAGCCCAGGTGTATCATGGACCTTGGCCCGCATTCACCTACGGAAACACGCTTGAAGATGGACAGCAGTTCGATCTAGGAAGCTTAAAAATCACTGCGACTCATACACCAGGCCATACGCCGGGATGTATGTCTTATGCGGTAACTGATTTAGACTCTGGCAAAGACACCATTCTGGTCTGTACGGGTGACACTCTCTTCGTGAACGATGTGGGACGAACTGATTTTGGGGGCCCTGAAAACCGTCAATCGTGGTCAGAGAGCCTTTACGATAGTATCTTCAATAAACTACTACCTCTGGGTGACGCTGCAATCATCTGTCCTGCGCATGGTGCGGGATCCGTCTGCGCCATTGGGATCGCTGACCGAGAATGGAGCACGCTCGGACTTGAACGCCAGATGAATCCCGTTCTTCAGCTATCTCGAGCAGAGTTTGTTGAGTATAAAGTCAACGAACACCATGAATATGTACCCTATTTCCGAACAATGGAGAAATATAATCTTGAAGGTGCACCCTTCATAGGATCGAACTTCACCCCTAAACCCCTATCTGTAACTGAATTTCAATCGAAAATCGAGGCTGGTGCTCAAGTCGTAGACACGCGTTCCCCTTCAGCTTTCGCCGGGGCTCACATTTCAGACTCCTATAGCATTCCACATAGTGTTTTATCATATGCTGGTTGGTTCATAAAATTCGATAATCCTATCCTCTTAGTGAATGAAAATCCGAACGACCTTGATTATGTCGTTCGTAGCCTCGTCCGGATCGGATATGATAATGTAGAGGGGTATCTTAGTGACGGTCTCAGCACATGGTATAGAGTAGGCTTTCCTCTCCACTCGTTAGGTCTATTAACCGTTCAGGAGTTAAAGGCGAGATTAGACGCAGGAGAAAAACTAACCTTACTGGATGTTCGTAGCTCCGCTGAACGGGATGAAGGCTATATTGAATCGACGTGTTACATCTATCTGGGTCATCTCGAAAAACAGATCAGTGATGTTCCGAGCGACCTCCCCATCGTCAGTATCTGCAATATCGGTCTCCGTGCTAGTATTGCCGCAAGCCTCCTCCGAAAACACGGATTTGAAAACGTCTATAACCTCATTGGTGGCATGAGTGCTTGGCACCAATCTGACTATCCGATAACTCATTAACTCCTCTTTTTTATAGACCCGATCAGATTTAATGCTTACTTATGCCCCAGCAAGCGGTAAGCAGCTTTCAACTCTTAACGTTACAGCTAAGCTTCAGCGTTTTTAAAGAATGCTAGAAGATGCGCATGCTATGGTTAACTTATCGATCTTTGAATAACATCCAAAACTTATCACTAATATAGTGAAGGTTTTCTGCTACCTTTCCGTGTTTTTTATTTGCTATTTCGTTAGAGTTATACAGTGCTTTTGCAATCGCAATCTTTTTTAAATATCTTTCTTCAAGAACGACGATAATACTATCTGCGTTGAAGGATCCGTTCACTTTAGTTACTCCAGGAGCCATAACGTTTGCCCCATTACAAATATGAGGAACAGCACCCATATCAACTGTTATGGAAGGAAGCTGGTTGAGAACGTTTGCATTTATTAGAACAGGAAATATTTCGCCGTCAACTTCTATAAATTCAGGTTTTCCATCTATTAAAAAAACCTTTTTTTCAACATCTATAGACATAACTTCAAATGATGCTTTTCGATTAAAGGCGTCTGAGCGATCAATCTTCAAAGCTTGGGAAATTCTCTCTTGAACGCGTTTGGCTTCCTTCTTTTTAAGATGAACCCTATTCATTTTTTTAATCCGTTAGTGATAAATGGTCTATTTTCAGTCGCTATGTAATGATAAAAGTTGGAAAGTGAGATATATATCTTTCAAAAACATACGTTTTGTATGAAGTAAAAATATGAATGAATCTACTTTCAGCGACATCAATCATTAAATACTTCTATTAATATTTCTATAGTTTGGAGTTGTTTAAGTATGGCTGAAGCAGCAGCAAAAATATTAGAAGACAGCGTTGGAAAAACAGTTCTCATTAGATTGAAGGGGGGTAGAAGCCTTAGAGGTAAACTTCATGGCTTTGACATGCATATGAACATTGTTCTGGAAGAGGCTGAAGATATTACTGACACAAATAACATTCAGCAACTCAGTACCATAATAGTTAGAGGAGATAACGTTATCATAATATCCCCACCTAGGTGAATAAGAAGTGACGAAAGGAACAGCATCTTTGGGAAAAAAACATAAAACACGGGTTATAAATTGTAGGCGGTGTGGTAGAAGGTCTTACCACATTAGGAAAAAGAAATGTTCAGCTTGTGGTTTTGGGAGATCGTCAAAAATAAGACGATATTCTTGGCAAACAAAGGTTTTTACAAGAAGCATGCGTATAGTGTAATATCATCTTTTAAGAAATTTTGTTTTGAATGTAATGGGCCGGTAGATCAGTTTGGAACGTAGTACACAGAATGATCACCGTCTTGGCATCACCCTAAAATGGCGGAAGTCCGGGGTTCAAATCCCCGCCGGTCCACCATCTTCTACAAATTAAGCACGCACTGATCTGGACCTATAACGCGCACGACTTGGAATCTAACGTATGAGAAAAAAGATTATAGAGCTTGAAACTACATTTTATATAGATTCTGTCTTTTTCATAATAAAGAGAATGATATAGATGAAGAAAAAGGTTGTTTTAGCATATTCAGGAGGATTAGATACATCCGTTTCTATAAAATGGATTCAACAAAAATATGATGTAAACGTCGTTACGATGACCATTGATGTTGGTCAAGGAAAAGAATTGAAAACTATTGAGAAACGGGCGATTGCTATTGGGGCATTGAAGCATTATTCAATTGATGCAAAAGAAGAATTTGTAACAAATTATGTCTTTCGAGCGATAAAAGCTAATGCCCTTTATGAGAGCAAGTATCCTGTGAGTTCAGCTTTGTCACGTCCACTGATAGCTTCAAAATTAGTTGACGTGGCTAACAAGGAAGAAGCGATAGGCGTAGCTCATGGTTGCACTGGAAAAGGTAATGATCAAGTCCGTTTTGATGTAACCATAAAATCGCTAAATCCAGATTTAAAGATAATCGCCCCAGTGAGAGAATGGAAATTATCAAGGGATGAGGAGATAAAATACGCCGAAGAGAATAAAATTCCAATAGATTATACAAGTAAAAACATTTATAGTATCGATCAGAACCTTTGGGGAAGGTCGATAGAATGTGGCGTTCTCGAACAACCTG
Source organism: Candidatus Bathyarchaeota archaeon (assembly GCA_020355125.1). Lineage (GTDB taxonomy): Archaea > Thermoproteota > Bathyarchaeia > RBG-16-48-13. The sequence continues at coordinate 1,735,340 of CP070659.1, read as the reverse complement.
ATCATGAACCACCGGAAGATGCATACGAATGGACGACAGACCCTGTAAACGCCCCTGATAAACCTGAATATTTGTCCATTGGCTTTAATAAAGGCGTTCCCCGCACCATAAACGGTAAAAAACTAAATCCAACCGACTTTATTTTCAAAATGAATAAGATAGCAGGACAACATGGTATTGGACGCATCGATCATATGGAAAATAGATTGGTTGGAATAAAATCAAGGGAAATTTATGAATGTCCTGCTGCTACTGTTATATTAGAAGCACATAAAGATCTAGAAAAAACAATATTAACTAGACATGAATGGTCGTTTAAACAACAAATTGATAATCAATGGACCCTACTTGCCTACACAGGATTATGGATGGATCCTTTAAGACATGCTCTTGAAGCATTTATTAATAAAACCCAAGAAAAGGTCATTGGCGAAGTTAAAGTAAAACTATATAAGGGGAGTGTTCAAGTTGTTGGAAGATCTTCACCCTATTCTTTATATGATTTGAATCTGGCAACCTATGAAAGCTCTTCTACCTTTGATCAAACTTGGTCGATTGGATTTATCGAATTATGGAGCATGCCAACCAAAGCAGCAAATATTGTTATGAAGAAAAATAAAACCGAAAAGCCATAACGTCTTTGTAACGACGAGCCATACATTTAAGCGCACATGAGAAGATGAACATGACTAATTTTTTAAGAAAAGGAAGACTGAAACCTCTTGAAAGGAACGTGTTAAGCTATACCTCATCATTAAAGAGTGATCTACCACTTTTTAACCACGTCATAAAAATTAACCACGCCCACGTACTTATGATGATTGAACAAAAAATAATTGATTCTACCCATGGAACCATGCTTCTGAAGGCTTTAGATTCTATTAAAAAGAACAACATCGATTCTTCTCACGAAGATATCCACATGTATGTTGAAGAAGAGGTTACTAAAAGAGTTGGCTCAATTGTGGGAGGAAATTTGCATATTGCCAAGAGTAGAAACGATCAGGTATCAACGGCCATTCGCATGGAACTTCGTGAAAAATTAATCCGATTAATCTCTTCAATAATAGAACTACAATCGTCCATGAATAGTTTAGCAGAAAAACATACAAAAACAATTTTCCCAGGATATACCCATCTCCAACCCGCTCAACCAGTGACCTTCTGTCACTATCTCATTTCTTACATCGATTCTTTCGGAAGGGACATACAGCGACTTCAAAATGCTTATCACGGAGTTAATCTCTCTCCTATGGGAGCTTGCGCATTAGCAACAACAAGTTTTAAAATTAATCGAAACAGAGTTTCAAACCTACTTGGTTTCGACGATTTACTTGAAAACTCAATTGACGCTGTTAGTTCCAGAGATTTTTTATTAGAAACCATGGCAGCCCTAACAGTTTTAGCTATCAATATTAGTCAAATTGCTGAAGATTTAATTATTTGGAGCTCACTCGACTTCGGATTGATTGAGCTTCCAGACGACTTTGCCTCTACAAGCAGTATTATGCCCCAGAAGAAAAACCCTGACGTCATCGAAGTAATTCGTTCAAGGATGGCGAATATCCTTGGCAACTTTTTAAGCTGTGCTACTGCTATAAGAACACTGCCTTCAAGCTATAATCTAGACGTGCAGGAGACAACACCTATCTTATGGAGTTCATTGGATACCATCGAGAAGGCAATTCAAATGCTTTCAAACCTTTTCCCAAAATTGAAGATAAACAACGAGGCTATGAATAAACCCCATTTTAATCTCATTACTTCAACTGAACTTGCAAATATACTTACTCGAAAATACGGCATACCGTTCAGAACGTCACATAAAATCATTGGGACTCTATGTAGGTATATAATCGAAAACAGTTTAACCGTGACAAATGTTACCCCGGCGCTTTTAAGTAAAATAATCGCGGAAGTCTCTGGACATCAGTTAACGATCAACATAAATGATATTAAATCTGCTCTTGAACCAACCAACTTTATAGAAGCTCATGCAGTGATTGGAGGCCCTTCCCCTATAGAAGCTAAGAGAATGTTAGAGTCTAGACGACAAAGAATGGATGCTTTAACTAATTGGTTAACTACCGTTAAAAAGAAACTAGCTGAAGCGGATAGACAACTCAAAACGAGTAAAATTCACTATTTTCCGAAATAATGCCGCTGTAAATGTGTTATTTTACCAAAATAGTGTGTGCGCTTAAAAGAAATTCTTACTTCCCTTTACAAACTTATACAGCTATGTTTTTTAGAAATTATAAAAAAATTTATTTTTGCTTTATTTAATTGAAGATTAATTGATTTTAATAATAGAAAGGTAGGTAATTATGACAAAAAACAATGTGGAGATTGGAATTATCGGGGGCACAGGCATTTATGATCCCAGCATGATTAGAGGACTGAAAGAAATGAAAATCTATACACCTTTTGGACCTCCATCGGATCTAGTTTATGTAGGCACCTATCATGACCGAAAAATCGCCTTTGTGCCACGCCATGGAAATAATCATCAAATCCCACCTCATAGAATACCCTACCGAGCGAATATTTGGGCCTTAAATAAGTTAGGTGTAACCAGAATAATATCGCCAGGAGCTGTTGGAAGTTTACGAGAAGATTATAAACCCAGCGAATTCGTTTTAGTCGATCAATTCATTGACCGAACCAAGTGGAGAAATGATACGTTTTATGAAGGAGGCCAAGTCTGCCACATCTCAACCGCAGATCCCTTCTGTCCCGAGCTGAGAGAGCTCTTCATGAAATCCGCTATAAATTTGAAAACAGTCTGCCATCAAAGGGGAACCTATATTTGTATTCAAGGACCACGATTTTCGACAATCGCTGAATCGAAACTATTTCAATCATGGGGAGCCGATGTGATCGGAATGACTCTTTATCCGGAAGTGGCTCTTGCAAAAGAAATGGGCATATGCTATATTTCAATAGCAATGATTACTGATTATGATGTTTGGACAGATAAGCGCGTTTCAACTGCAGAAATCATGAAGACGATGGAAAAAAACGTAGAAAATTTTAAACAAATTGTAGTAAACACGATTCCAAAAATACCTAAAAACAGACATTGTTCATGTAAGAACTCATTAAAAGAGGCTATTATCTAGCTTTTTTATTGGATGTTGAGGCAAAACAATATAAATGCTAATCACAAAATAGTAAGAAATCAAAGAATAAAGGAGGGCTAAAATTGTCTGAAAACACATCTGACCAAAATATTATCTATATTGGAAGAAAACCAGTTATGAGCTATGTACTAGCAGTAATAACGTACTTTAATACGCCCGATGCCAAAGAGGTTGTGTTAAAGGCTAGAGGAAGAGCAATAACAACGGCTGTTGATGTCGCAGAAATTACTCGGAGAAGATTTATGGATAAAATCAAAGTCACTAAAATCGATATAGGTACCGAAGAAATGACAGGAGAAGACGAAAGAACAAGAGCCGTTTCAACCATGGAAATCACCCTTTCAGTTTAAACAAGCGCCCCGTCAGGAACAACCGTTTCCTCCTAAATTGATGGGGTTAGACCCATTTTTTCTTTTTCTCTATATTAAATAATCATAATAATTTCAAACACTTCGTCATTTTGTCAATCACACCTGATTCCGAGGGACCTATTCCTAGAGAGGTTGGAGTATTTGGAGGTAATTGGGTTAAACCTTTATCAACAATTAATCTATGAGCAACACCCAGCTTTTGAGCCTCCTCTTTTAGCTTCAATAAATTTTCGTGTGAATCGATTTTGACAATTATCTTCTTTGCACCTTCTTCATGCCAAATTGTCCAAAGTCTCAAGTTCTGCTTCCTCACTATCTCAGAAGCCTCTAAACAAGCGTGACAAGCCTGGCTAACGAGTTTTCCTAACCCCATCTTCAAATCTTTTCTAACGACTATCACTTGTTTCGTACGGAAGATCTTCGTCAATATATGGCCTCTCCACCGACTATTAAATCGATTCAGGATTTAAATTCTGTGTTTAAGCATACGCTAAAACTATAAATAGAAGAATCTTGTCTAATCACTAGATTTAGGACGTTATTATAAAGGGCGAAATCTTTATGCCGAATTGTGTTTGGTGCGGGCACGTCATTATGCCCAGTGAAAAAGCAACAAAATTTCGTTGTCCATTATGCGATGAATTTCTTCTTTGGCGCTGTGAAAAATGTAGGATTTTTAGACGTCCTTATAAATGTCCAAAATGCGGTTTTCAGGGTCCCTAGGGGTATTTTAGGGACATTTTCACACCTATGACATGGATTCGTTATTTGCGTTTTCGATAGAGCATAATATCGTTGTACGTACAGACGTATTCGAAACCGGCTTCGATTAATTTCCTTGCTTCTTCAACCGTTTTTGCAGTTGCCGAA
>CP070659.1:1728218-1730856 GCA_020355125.1 Candidatus Bathyarchaeota archaeon | reverse complement strand
TGCATTGTTGGCTTAGGAGGCTTAGGCTCTGTTTCAGCAACGCTATTGGCTAGCATGGGCGTTGGATACCTTCGCCTCGTCGATCGAGACATAGTTGAGCTGTCAAATCTTCACAGACAATCCATCTACGGTGTTGATGTGTTGGGTTATCCTAAAGTTGAGGCCGCAGCTAAACGTTTGAAAACTCTGAATCCCTATATACAAACCGAGTTACACCCTATTTCGTTGAACGAAGAAACCGTTGAGGAGACTATTCGTGGCGTTGACATTGTTATCGATGGTTTAGACAGGATTGGGCCACGATATGTGTTGAATCGAGCATGTTTCATACAGAAGATACCTTATGTTTTTGGCGCCGCAATCGAAACGTACGGTAACTTATCCACAATTCTCCCTGGAAAAACCCCTTGCTTAGAATGTTTCATGTCTGGATTAAAGGATGAGCAGTTGCCTAGCTGCAGCGTTGTTGGGGTTCACCCTTCTATTTTAGCCATCATATCGAGCTTACAAGTTTCAGAAGCAATCAAAATCATTCTGGGAGAAACGCCTAGCTTAGCAAATAAACTCCTCTTCTGCGAGATGACTAATTTATCATTTTACAACTTGGAAATTTCTAGAAGGAAAAACTGCTTAGTTTGCGGTACTGATGAAGCGCCAAAGAGCATTGCCACACGGACATTAGTAGAATCCATTTGTGGAAGAATGGGAAAACCCGCATTTGTAATTACTCCGCGAAAAAATTTGGCTTTAAACATGAAAAAAGTCCAGCATACGTTGGAGAAAACGGGCTATCGTATCAAAATAGGAACCCCTCTAGGCATAACATTTGAAGCAAATGAGAAAGCTACGCTAAGCATGCTCACCAGTGGAGTCACGATTGTTGAAGGTATTAAAGACGAAACGGAAGCTCTAAAAGTATTTAAAAACATTATGACGGACAATTTAGATATAGCCTGGGCTATCATCGAATGAAATATTTGCATTAGAGCGCGTGCAGGTGTTGCATAAAATATAATTTAAATAGCCATTATTAAGAACGAATTCTCTTTTCTCATGTTTATCAGTTTAAAGTCCTTTTTCGCCATCTCTATTTTGCAAGAATGCAAATTTCGTAATTAAATTATGCACTCGAACCTAAATGTGTGTGAAGATTATTGAAAAAATCTTTATCATGCCTCGTCATAGATTGTGTAGAAGAGGATCTAAATGTCATGGACAGCTGATGCTGAGAAGATCGATCTCGAATCGAAAATCCGAACTAGGGGGGAGGAGTTGATTGCGATTGAAGCCCCCGTCAATATCTTTGTTAATGATGAATATGTCATCACCCTGCTAGCCACCCCAACTCTAAAAAAAGAGTTAGCAGTAGGATGGCTCTTTAATGAAGGAGTCATACGTTCTCTAAACGAAATGAAGCAACTGAAAGCCACCCAAGACAGCGTTAATATCAGGACAAAGAACCCGATAATGAAAGAGAAGCTACGCGTAGTAGGAGTATCCAGGTTGATCACTACAGCATGTGGCCTGACCACTAGCAAGTTCTATGGAATCATAAATGGAGAATGTGGACTTAAAGTAGCATCCAATTACACGATCTCAGTTGATAAAATCATCAATATGAGTCGAAAGCTCAATGAAGGACCATTATACCAATCAACTAGAGGCGTCCACGTAGCCGCATTATTTGAAGACGAACGATTAATAGGCTTTGCAGAGGATGTTGGCCGCCATAACACGATTGACAAAGTTGTAGGAATCGGCGTTTTAGCAAAAATAAACTTCGCGAAGACCCTTCTCGTCAGCTCAGGACGACAACCAGCCGACATGGTACTCAAGGCAGCAAGGATGAAAATTCCAATCATCGTTTCAAAAGCAGTCCCCATCCGCTCTGGCATCATCTCTGCCACAAAAACAGGCATCACCCTTGCATGCCTCATGAACCAACAACACATCTACATCTACACGCATCACAATAGAATACTCACAGACTAGTATGCACGCACGAATACATTAAAGTAATTTAGTCAGCTTCTAACAACTATCATCGCGTTAGTCAAAGAGAACCTTCAGTCGAATACCTCTAAACATTCTTTCAATAACTTTTTATACGTTCTCCAAAGTTAAATTATCGAATGGTAGTTTATGTGAGGGACACTTCTAATTGAAGATTGCTGAGGGTGCAGTTAAAAAAGCATTGCTGCTTGAAACCGGAGTACTCTATTCATCGGACCGTGACCTCTTTGCCACCGCTGAAAGACCAACAGCGGGTCCTGATGCTGGGCTAAAAGGCATCTTTCTCAAATATGATCGATACCGTATACGCACTACAATTACCCAAAATAAGGATGCATCACAATTTCAATTGAAGAAGATAGGCGATAACTATTGCGTTCTCCGAGGGGAATCCGTCTTCCTAAAAAATGTGACCCTCGAGAATCCCCTTTTTCACACCCCCAACCAAGCTTTTTTCAGTCTTGCTTCACCCTGTATCTTCGATTGTAAATATTGCGCTACCCCAAAGTTGAAGCTGAAATTTCAACTAGAGCCCCAAAAGATTGTAGGATTAGTAAATTCTGCCTTGAGGAGGAAAAAACAACTTGAGGCTATAGCTATCACTAGCGGAGTAATCGGATCCGAG
>CP070659.1:1720478-1728118 GCA_020355125.1 Candidatus Bathyarchaeota archaeon | reverse complement strand
TTGACAGTTAGTCTAAAAATAACTAGCTAGTCTTCATGCATCTCGATACGACGTTCTTCACATAAAAAACCGCTATCCACTTCAAGCAAAGATTCAGACCATTGGCGACATCTATCGCAATAACCTGCTGATATGAACCCTCGTGGAATGGCTGGGCCTTGCGTTATTCTAGCCTTCTCGGACATCAATTCTATGAGAGCGGGAGTAATTGATACTATATCGTTGCTAGAAATAATGCCAATCATTTTTTTTCCGTCGATTACAATAAGTCTTCTAATTCCACTTTTACTCATTGTTTTAGCTGCTTCACTAATGTCCTCATCAGGACTTATAGCCACTAAAGGTGAGCTCATAACTTCTTTTGCCTTCACTGCGTTGGGGATAAGATTTTTAGCCGTTACCCTCTTTACTATATCTCTCTCAGTAATAATACCTGTCGGATTTCCCTTACCATCTGTGACAATTATGCTACCAAGATTATGATCATCCATTAACTTCGCTACACGCCTGATCGTTTCATCTTCGAAGACTTTTATGACGGGGCTCGTCATTACATCTTTTACTAATACCTCTGTTTTAACTTTACTCAATCTTTAAAACTCCTGTGGTATCATTTGCAACTTCACTACAATCTTTCAATCATAAATAATTATTAAAATGATAAAAAATTTATCTATTACACAGATGCACTGAATCAGAGGGGTGAAGCTAAATTATCCCTAGTTATAAGAAAGGTTTCCAGCCTATTAAATTATGATCCTTTAGAATTCATATATTGGACGAGATTATTCCTTGCTTTTATCGCGGCTCTTTTGTGTGCCTTACTCAAGTTAGCTGTTCTTGGCATTTTTTTTGGCATCATTATCTATCTTTCATCTTCCATTATTTTTCGCTACATTTTTAAAATCGAAGCAAACAAAATAGATGGACTGCGTAAACTATATACGATTGGCTTAGGTTCTTATGTTATAACATGGATTACATTCTGGAGTCTCCTCCATACGTATCTTTTGTAAAAAAGATTCACAAAAGCTCCATCAATCTGAACTACTATTTATGGGCTTAATTTAACGCTATTTTGATTTTAGTGTTTTTAAATATTCAGCCCATACAGTAAAGAAGCCTTTGTCAAAATCTCCTTGTAACGGGTCCTTTGAAAGCTTGATAAAGCCTTTATATAGCTTATCAATTTTTTCATCTCCCTCGGGATTCATCTTCTTAACATATAGATAACGCTTATCACTTGATTTCGTTGCAAGAAGCAAGCCTTCAAGGGCATTACAATATCCTCTATGCCATTGTGTAGAAGGTATTTCGTTCTTAATTCTCTGAAGCGCTCTTTCTGCTTGTGCAAAGTTTCTTTGGATCAATAATTGCATATAATGATTTACTATTAACAATGATATTCTAGAAACATGTTTAGGCACAGTTTTTTCTCTCCAAATAATTATGTCCGTGTTTATACCTTAAGTAGACAACTACTAAATAATTACTATAATATACCTTTTTTTATGGCCGATTATTGGAAAAAAAAGAAACAACACATTAATCAATACAATCTAATAGCGCGTTTCTATAATGCTCGCTATGGCATTGAGCAATATAAAAAATATGACGACGTTTTGAGCATACTAAAGCTGGTCAATAAGAATATAATTTTAGACGTGGGTTGTGGAACAGGTTTGTTTATAAATAAAATTGCACCAAATGGACATTTCGTTATAGGGATTGATATTTCAAAAAGAATGCTTCAGAAAGCCAAAACGAATTGTAACAATATGCCAAATGTGTTTTTAATTTGTAGCGACGCTGATTATTTGCCGCTAAAAGAGAATCTGTCTTGCTTCGTTTTTGTTTTTACTTTACTTCAAAATATGCCTGATCCTGAACGAACCATAATTGAAATAATGCGAATAGCGCACGATAAAGCAGTGATCGTACTTACTGCCCATAAAAAAGCTTTTACAAAAAAAGCATTCATACAATTGCTTGAAAAAGTAGGCCTAAATGTTTCGAAGTTTTTTACTACTGAAGATTTAAAAGATTATATAGCGATTTGTATAAATCATAATAAACATAACATAACAATGGAAAAAACTTTTATACCCTAACTATGATGATAAGCCAATTGAATGGGGCCTAAATACTTTGGATCCTAGTCGAAGACCATTAAATTTTTTGATGAGAGGAATAAATAATAAAGTAATTGTAAAATTAAAAAACAACCTTGAATACAAGGGACGTATGGTTAAATGTGATAATTATATGAATATTCTGCTTGAAGGCGCTTCAGAATTTTATAATTCCAATCTAATAGCTAACTATGGAAAGATTTTCATTCGCGGAAACAATGTTTTATACATCTGCCTCAAAGCAGACATATTACCATAAGTAATTATTTCGAAGAAATAAATGCAAATATTTATAGCATATAAGAAACTATTCTTTTTTTTCTAAGCTTTTCTAAGGAGATATCTGTTAATGAATAGATCTATCACTATCGAAAAACTAGATCAAATGCCAATCGAAAATAGACAAATCGAAATAGTTGAAAGAAAAGGGCGTGGACATCCTGACTACATCGCAGATGGAGCATCTGAATCTGTTTCAAAAGCTCTTAGCACATATTATTTGAAAACGTTTGGCACACTACTTCATCACAACGTTGATAAAGGCTTAGTCGTTGGAGGCAAATCGCGTCCTTTTTTTGGAGGAGGAGAAGTAAACGAACCTATTCAAATAATTGTTGCTGGAAGGGCTGTAACTCAAGTTGTAAAAAAGGGAAGAATTATCCCGATCCCTATAGGAAGCATAACTCTGGGAGCAATCAAGAAGTTCCTTCGAGAAAATTTTCGGTATTTGAACATAGATCTTCATGTAATTGTTAACTATATGATTAAACCGGGTTCATTAGATCTTGTCAAAACCTTTGATACCAATCAAAAGATGCCGTTAGCAAATGACACTTCATTTGGAGTATCCTACGCGCCGTTAAGTCAAACAGAAAAGCTAACCTTGGAAACAGAGCTATATCTTAATTCCTCATTACTGAAAAAGAAAATGCCTGAGTTAGGAGAAGACATAAAAGTTATGGGCCTGCGGAAAAATGCGCATATAGACCTAACAATAGCAGTTCCTCTAATAAGCAATCTAACCCCGGACTTAGACAATTATATTTCTGTTAAAGAGGAAGTAAAAAATCGAGTAGCTGATCTAGCAACAAAAATAACTAAATTACCCGTTGATGTTCATGCAAATACTGCAGACAATTATGATAATGGAATATTTTATTTAACTGTCACAGGAACTTCAGCAGAACATGGAGATGATGGTAACACGGGTCGAGGAAACCGTATTCACGGATTAATAACTCCTTGCAGACCTATGTCCCTCGAAGCCACTGCAGGAAAGAATCCGGTCAGTCATGTAGGAAAAATTTACAATATATTAGCAAAAACTATTGCCAATAAAATATACAACAAAATTGATGGTGTAACGGAAGTTTATATCAAACTCTTAAGCCAAATTGGAAAACCTATTGATCAACCTATGATAGCGAACGTAGAGGCACTTTTAGAAAAAGGTACTAAATTAAATACAGTAAAAGGAGATATTAAATGCGTTGTTAACGAATCTTTTACTAACATTAAACAAGTCACAAACGATATTTTAGAAGACCGTACTCTACTTTTTTGACAAGAAATGATTCAACGTAAAATATGTCCTATTTTCCAAACCTCGTGATTTTATTAACTATTGACTTAAGTATGAAAGTCTGAGGGCCGCTGTGGGGATTTGAACCCCACCTCCTGGCTCCACAGGCCAGTACGCTGCCAGAATACGCGGATTATTTTTTACACTCCTCTACGTTACAGCGTCAATGTGTGTTTCGTTTTTAATTTATTTTTTTATATTTTTCCACAAAAATAGTAAATTATTAATATAAAAATTTATACATAAGCCTGTAAAATCTTTCTACTACTAACTATAACACTTCTAGTTTAGAAATTTTAACTTAGCCGGGGTGGCTGAGCGGTTTAGGCGGCCGGCTGCAGACCGGCTCTACACCGGTTCAAATCCGGTCCCCGGCTCCATTTTTACTAGTAGCCTTTAAACAATTTTGGCATCATCTAGCGCGCGCCATCATGGCTTTTATAATCTCCAAGAAGAAATGCAGCATATGGGCCTGCTTCCCTCATACCTTTGGAAAGGCGTATTAAAGCTTCAAAAACTGTGTAGTTCTCAAAATCTAATGTAAATCCTGCAGTGATCAGATTATCTTTAATTCTATTTGTCAGAGTGCTATTCGTTCTCCAATAAAATGTTCATTGTTCTTTCAGTCTATTCATGCATGGTTGGGATTCTAAATAGCTTTGAAGTACCAGCTCCAAATAAAAGCATAATGAATCCTCCACTTCTTATAGAAACTTAGCTCTCAATTGACGCGCACGCTTTTCCAATTCTTTGAAAAATGAATCACAAACACCTCACAGGTGATTTTAGTATAGCTAACCAGCTAGCATGCTAACATGTGATGTCACGTGATGTGACTATAGTATATATATATAATAAAAGTAAAAGACGATGCGAGATTCGCTATATACAAAAAGATTAAGGCTATTGACTCGTAGAGAGCGTGTTTTTGTTATCAAACTATGTTTTTGAATAAAAGAGCATTTTACCGGTAAATTCGTGCTAAAATCTGGTCCATGGCTTCAACATACTATTTACACTGTCAACTGAAAATCGACAATTGCACTACGATTAAGCTTTAAAAACTTTCATAAATTTACCTCGATTCCGCTACGCTTTCGATACAGTTAATCATATCAGCAAGATAATTGGCTGAAGGGGCTTCCTCAATAATAGTGCCTGTAACAATAACATCAGCACCAGCCTCAACAATTGTCTTAACATTGGATTTTGTTTTGATTCCTCCACCAACAATTAACGGAATATCTAGGTTTTTTTTAACCATTGACACCATGTTAGGATATACGGGTTGTTTTGATCTTGATCCTGCTTCCAGATATACAAAATGCATCCCTAAATATTGAGCAGCAAGTGAGAAACATGTAGCTACTTCAGGTTTATCATAAGGGATAGAATGTGCTTGTCCTATATAAGCTGCAGTACTTCCGTCACCAATTATAATATAACCAAGAGGTATAGATTCTATTCCTATTTTCTTCACCATAGGTGCTGCTAAAGCTTGAATGCCAGAAATGAAATAAGGATTACTAGAATTGAGAAGTGACAAAAACCACATAGCATCGGCGTGTTTACTAACCCCAGTTAAATTACTAGGAAACAAAATAACAGGAATGTTCACGTTATTTTTAATAGTTTTTACAATATCATCCAATTGCGAAATGGAGACGACTGTGGATCCTCCGACCATTATAGCAGTAGTCCCCGCCTTCTCAATAGATTTTGACAAATTAGCTACTTTTGTTGGTGCGATTTCTTCTGGGTCTATTAGCGATAAATGAATACACCCTAACTGAGCTACTTTATCTAGAAGATATTTTTCTACTGGACCCATTATCTACGTCACACCACTTCTCCTCTATAATATTTATCAATAAAGTTACAATAAACATCAATGGGTTTTTCATAAGGATGAAAAGATATTGCGGCTTTCAACTCGCATTTTCCGCATGTAACGGTGGCATTTGGTTTCTTTTCTACGTTAATCTTTACCGATTCTTCTCCACATTTTGGGCAAAGATATATTGTTGGTAATCTTCTCCTGTGTAGTTTAACAATTTTCTTTCTTTTTCTTCCCATTATTATAAACCTTTAAAATTATTGAAGTTGAGGCGATTTGTATTATGTAGTTTTTTATTTATAGCTTTAGTATTGCATCAGTTTAGCTTGAATACTATTCATGAATATTAAACTTATTCGTTGTGATCAGTTTTAAACTTGTTTAAGCACTTTTACATCACGAAACAGCAATCAAGTATACCCAGAAAAACGTTTTGTTTATTGTGATATTAACTTTTTTTCGTGATATCACATGTTATTTAAAAAACAGCATAATATAGCCATAGAATTTAATTATTGCGTACCATAACAATTTCGTATATCGTAAGCCAAAAAAAACGTGTTTTTCTACGTCCTACAAAATAGAATATATTATCGGCTTCCTAAATTAGCCTAAATAGATATAAATAGTGAAGATGTTGATAATACAATCGTTTCAGAGCAGGTATTTCGTGTATACAAAAGTGTATCCACAGAAGAGGGGGTTGAGATGGAATCTATAAAAAGGCGAGAAATCGTTAGAAAGAAAATAAAAAACATATTAGAAGATCCTTTAGTAAAAATATTATTAAATAACAGCTATTTAACAAAAATACAGTTAGAAACGCTTCTAATCGACTTATTTATGGAAGACATCATGAGCATGAAACCAGGTTACAAAGAAAAAACAAACATGAGAATTTCAAAAAAAACAATAAGTCGTGGCGCTTATAATAGGACGTTGTCACAGGGAAAAAGAAACGTAAATAACGCAATCAACACTGTCATCTTATTGGGTTATTTGAAAATCTTAGAAACTCCGAGGATAAGCCCTTTTATAGAAATTGCAAATCGGCTAAATGAATATATGAAAGCATATAATTTAATGTGGAAAGCACAAAAAGCAAACATCATCGATAAGGAAAAAGCAAACATGATTTCGGTAATGAAAAAAGAAATCGAAACTGCACTTATTGAATTATTTCCTACATGAGTTGTCAATTTCGTTTAGCGCGCGCGTGATATCACGAACTTAAGTAGCTCAAATTAATTTAATTTATGACATTAGAACAACAATTTTTGATAAATACCATGATGTTTAACCCTAGAATAACAGAATCATCTCTTGTTAAACATACATAAAATCTAATCATTATTGATAAAATAATCACAAAAACCTCACAGGTGATTTTAATAAAATCACGAAGAATGAATTATCTATATAAAAAAGACGTCATTTTTATAATAATATGTGATATCATGTGATGTAACATTTATTAAAATCATTTTTTAATTATTAGAATTAATAACTTGGAGCAGAATTTTGCTTTGAGTACAAACATATCTGTAAAAATAATTACGCCAGAAGATATTCGCAGACTAAGAAAATTAGCGGGTTTAACTCAAAATGAATTGGCGAAACTCGCTGGAGTTAGTCAATCACTTATTGCACGCATAGAACGAAAATCTGTTGATCCTCGTCTTTCAACGGTAAGAAAAATTATTGATGCCATAATGTCTTCATCAGAACCAAAAACCGCAGAAGATGTAATGCATAGTCCAGTTATATCTATTAATCACAATGATACTGTTCGTAAGGCCATTGACCTTATGAAAAAATATGGAATATCCCAGATGCCGGTTTTAAAAGACTCTATTGTAATTGGAAGTGTATTAGAATCAACGTTAATTGATAAAATTGTAAAAAGCAGCAACCCAAAAAGATTGTTGTCTACATTCATATACAATGTTTTAGATAAAAAATTTGCATCAGTTAATTTAACAACAAGTATATCAGATGTTTTAACTTTGCTTTCAACTGGTGAACCATCTATATTGGTTACAATTGAATATAAGCTAATAGGTATAATTACTAAGATTGATGTTCTTTC
>CP070659.1:1707942-1720378 GCA_020355125.1 Candidatus Bathyarchaeota archaeon | reverse complement strand
TAGAGGAGTAGAATGTGAGCTATGTATCAAAGCCTGTCCAACCAACGCTCTCTTTTGGAGCGAAGCGAAGATACAGATTGAAAACGACCTATGCATTTACTGTGGAGCCTGCGTCGTAAGCTGCATAGTCGATGACTGCATCCACATTCGCCGAAAAAGACCAGAGGGATCCATCGAAACCTTCAGCACTCCTCGAGCTACCGCGATTGTGATCAATAATCAATCCGCCAAGAAACGACGAGAGGCTATCCATAGACGCATTTTATGGAAAGAATATCTAGACTAAAGTGGCTACGGCCTTTATTCATACCCGCTACAGTAAGGTTTAAAAAATAATCCATGCGATTATATTGGGAGAGGTGACAGATTGTCAGAAGAAATTTATGAAAAAATTCGACAAGCGATTAAAGATTTTGATGGTGACACCGTTAAAGCGGCAGCACAAGAGTCCCTTGATAAAGGAATCGATCCTCTACAAACCATTGATGTGCTAACCGATACGATACGAGAGATCGGTAATATGTTTGAAAGGATGGAGATCTTCGTCCCCGAGCTGATGATGGCTGCGGAAGCCATGAAAGAAGGCATAGCGGTTTTAGAGCCAGAAGTCTTAAAAAAGGGTGGTCGAGAACGATCAGGAACTATTGTAATTGGTGCCGTTGAAGGCGATATCCATGACATTGGAAAAGCGATTGTCTCAACCATGCTTACCGGCTCCGGATTCAACGTAATCGATCTTGGAACCGATATTTCAGCGTCAGCCTTCGCAGCTGCAGCGAAAGAACACAATGCAGATATTGTTGCCGCTTCATCGTTGATGACCACGACGATGGTAATGCAAGAAGAACTCGTCAAACACTTCACCGAAATCGGACTCAAAGACAAGGTAAAAATCATCGTGGGTGGAGCCGTTGTAACCCAAAAATATGCAGACGATATTGGTGCAGATGCCTATGGAGCCAACGCGATCGAAGCAGTTGATGTCGCAAAGAAACTTGTTGGCAAATAATAACAAAACATAAATATCATGCAACAACTATTTTGCATCCGAAACAAATGGAGGAAGAAAATTCATGTTTAAATTTTCTAAAGAACAAGCGGTCTTCGAAATAAGTGGAGTCAAGATCGGAGGACAACCAGGAGAACTCCCCACAGCAATGGTAGGAAGCATGTTCTACCATGGCCACAAGATTGTATCCGACGAAAAAGAAGGCGCCTTCGACAAAAAAAGAGCGGAAGACATACTAAACAAACATGAAGAGACCATGGAGAAAACCGGAAATCCCGGCGTCATTGACGTAGTAGGCGCTTTTCCAAACGCAATCATCAAATACATTGATTACATAGCCGACAAAACACAACAACCAATGTTGATCGACGGAACAACCTCAAAGGTTCGGATCGCGGCTCTCCAACATCTTAAAGAAGTAGGACTTGCAGATCGTGCAATCTATAACTCGATCATACCGGAAATCAAAGACGACGAGAAGATAGCGTTAACTGAATCAGGCATAAAATCATCCATCTTACTAACCTATAATCCAAAGAAACCCACCTTAGCAGGAAGAATGGAAGTACTGCGAGGCTCTGAAGGCTTAGTGAACATCGCGAAAGAAATTGGCATCGAAAAACCCTTAGTCGACGCCACCATCCTAGGAGTTGCGGATCCAGGCCCAGTAGCAAAAGCTATCTTTTTAATGAAAGAAGAATTCGGTCTCCCAGGCGGTTGCGGTGCCCACAACGCCGTTGATCGATGGCACAAAAGCAAAAAACTAGATAAACAAACATACCTCGTCAGCAGTGTGGTGGCCAATATTACATCCATCATAATGGGCGCCAACTTCATGCTGTATGGCCCCCTCGCAAAGGCTGAAGAAATGTTTCCACCCTTTGCACTTGCAGACGCCTATGTTGCCTATAGCATGCGACAAGAACATGGCATCAAACCCTTAACACGAAACCATCCGCTGTTCAAAATCTTCTAAACAACCTCAACTTTTTTACAACAATCCTTTTTTTCAATTTTCAATAATCAGGGCTTAAGCTTAGCTTCAGCAGTAAATCTGGCTTTTTCTAGGTTTTGAGACGCAGAATATGGATCTTAGATCTTGCCTGTGTGCGATTATAAGTAATTTACACTGGTGTAGTGAAAAGTATTAGTGTAGATTGGTTCCTTTGAATTGGCTCATATAGAGATTGTAGTAGAAGCCTTTCTGGGCTAACAGCTGTTCGTGGGTTCCCCGTTCAATGATACAGCCATCATTTACAACTAATAATAGGTCGGCGTTTCGAATCGTGCTGAGACGATGGGCAATGACGAAGCTGGTTCTGTCCTTCATGAGCCTGAGAAGTGCTTCTTGGATGCGTATCTCCGTTCGAGTATCAACGCTACTGGTGGCTTCGTCTAAGATGAGGATGGATGGATCGGCTACAATAGCTCTCGCTATTGAGAGTAGCTGGCGTTGTCCTTGGCTCAGGTTGCTTCCCCGTTCCGATAATAACGTTTTATATCCTTGTGGGAGTCGTGTGACGAAGTTATCGGCATTAGCGAGCTTCGCGGCTTCGATACACTCCTCGTCGGTAGCATCTAATCGACCATAGCGAATGTTTTCCAAGACGGTGCCAGAGAAAAGAAACACGTCTTGGAGCACGATTCCCAGTTGTCTCCGCAGCGTGTCTTTTTGAACTGTGCGAATGTCGTGGCCGTCGATGGTGATAGTGCCTTTTTGAATATCATAGAACCGGGTAAGGACGTTCACTATAGTGGTTTTCCCAGCTCCCGTCGGTCCGACAAGGGCTATCGTTTGACCTGGGTTAGCGTGAAAGCTGACGTCTTTGAGAACAGGAATCTTAGGTACATAATTGAAATGTACCTGACTGAAGATAACGTCGCCCTCTAATTTCTCTAGTGGAACCGCTTCGGGATAATCTTGGAGCTCTGGCTGCGTATCAATGATTTCGAAGATACGCTCTGAGCCGGCAAGGGCGGATTGAATATTGTTATACAGATTTGCGATCTGCCGAAGGGGTTGCGCGAATAGTCTAGAGTAGCTTATGAATGTCGCTATCATACCAACACTTGCTAATCCATTGAGAATCAGCCATCCGCCTAAACCGGCGACTACAGCGATATTGAGATTGCTCAATATTCCCATGAGGGGCATTATTAAAAGAGCATACGTCATAGCTTGGATGCCATTATCACGAACAGTGTAGTTTATCTTATCAAAGGATTTTAACACGGCCTTTTGCTGTTGGAAGGCCATAACCACTCGTTCTCCACTTAGATTCTCTTCCATGTTAGCGTTGAGTCTACCCATATTCATCTGGAGGTTACGGAATCCCGAGCGAGTACGCTTAGCTACATAGGCAGTTATTCCTACCATAATAGGGAAGACGAGGAGGCTTCCCAGAGTTAGCCAGATATTGAGTCGAACCATCATTAACAAAACACCAATTGAGGTCAGAAGATTGGCTATGAGTTGCGTCACGTTCTGGGTTAGAGATTGATTTATCGCATCAATATCGTTGGTGAGTCGGCTCATTAGGTCTCCTGTAGGTCGTTTATCGAAGAAGCTAAGCGATAGAGTTTGTATGTGTTCAAAAAGTTCTCTTCGAATAGTTTTAAGCGCGCGTTGAGCGACGGTCACCATGATCCACCCACTGCCCATAGAGGTAATCGCTCGAGCAAGGTAGGTGCCAAGCATGAATAACGCGATTCTCAGTAGTCCCTCTACATCGCCGGTGGCAATGAATTGATCTATGCTTATGCCGATGAGGTATGGACCAACTAAGGATAATAAAGTGCTTGTTACAACTAACACGACAACCATACATAAGTGGACCTTATATGGATTCAGGTACATGAGAAGGCGTCGTAACGCGCTTCTAGGGTCTTTAGCTTTTTCAATGGTTCGACCACTCATAGGGCCATGGCCTCGGAATCGTCGAGCGCGTGGCGGCTGTTCTTCTCGGCGATGGTTACTCATTATTTAGACCTCCGTTTCCCAGTTGTGATTCGTAGATTTCTCGATACATAGGGCTTTTTTGCATTAATTCGTAGTGGGAGCCTTCAGCCACAATCTTGCCTTGATTCAGGACGACGATCTTATCGGCGTTGAGTACTGTACTTACTCGTTGTGCGATGATGAAGCTTGTACGGTTCTTCATTACCTCTTCAAGTGCCTCATGTATTTTTGCCTCAGTTTCAACATCTACCACACTGGTGCTGTCGTCTAAGATGAGAATTCTCGGGTTCACCAATAGCGCTCTTGCTATAGCGATTCTCTGCTTTTGGCCGCCGGAAAGCGTTACGCCTCGTTGTCCTATCACTGTGTCGTAACCCATTGGGAACCGCGTAATAAACTCGTGAGCCTGTGCTGCTTTCGTGGCAGCTATGACGTCTTCTTCTGATGTGTCGGCCTTTCCAAATTGTATGTTCTCACGGATTGTGCCTGAGAAGAGAACGGTCACCTGGAGACTTATGCCGATGTGAGATCGAAGTGAATCTTGAGTCACATCTCGAATATCAATGCCATCAATAGTGACTCTCCCCTTGCTAACATCATAAAACCGTGGGATGAGATGAATTAAACTAGATTTTCCAGACCCGGTAGCGCCAAGAATCGCCACTGTTTGACCCGGGTTGGCTATTAGGTTAATGTTCTGGAGTACGGGCTCAACACTTTCCTTACCGTAACTAAAGCTGACATCTTCAAATGCCACTCTACCTTTAATGAGAGAAAGATCTACCGCATCAGGTTTATCCTGTACTTGGGGACTCGTTTCAAGAATCTCCATGACTCGTTGGGCAGAGGCGTTACCAGCAGATATCTGGCCTGCCATCATAGCTAAAAAGGCGAGGGGAAATATGATTGAGAGCAGGTAGTTAATAAAGGCCAGTATCGCGCCAATTGTAAGGCTACCACCGATGACCTGCAGCCCTCCAAACCAAATAACTGCTAAGGTGCTGAGGTTCATAATCAAAATCATGATGGGGAAGAGAACTGAAATAAGGCGTGCAACCTTGACACTCTGATCCATAAGATCTATATTTGCCTTGTCGAAACGCGTGTTCTCGTACTCTCTTCGAACAAAAGCCTTGACGACTCGAACTCCCGCAAGGTTCTCTTGTAGAACATGATTGAGGCTATCAAGCTTCTTTTGAACCTGCATGAAAAGAGGTTGAGCTATTCGAATAAAGATTATGGTGAGAACGAAAATGAACGGTAGCAGGAGCAGCATCATCGTAGCAAGTTGTTGGTTGGTGGCAATCATTATTGCGATGCTGCCTATTATTAGAAGAGGCGCCCGAGTTAGCATCCGTAAGGTTAACAGAATCACCATCTGCAGCTGATTTATGTCGCTCGTGAGGCGTACGAGTAGTTTTCCTGTTTGGAACTGGTCTAGGTTTCCGAAACTAAAGGATTGGATCTTATGATAAACCGCCTGTCTTACATCTGCAGCGAAGTTTTGGGCAACTCTAACGGAAAAAATAGTGTTTCCAATAGCAAGCAAGGCACTCAGAATGGACGCGCCAATCATCATAAGGCTAATGTTGAATATAATCTGCATGTTTTGAGTTGCAATACCTTGATCGACAATGATTTGAACCAACCGAGGAATTACGAGATCTATCCCTACTACGAGCGAGAGGAGCGTCACAGCAATAATAGCGTCTCTCAAATAGGGTTTAAGGTGCTTTGTAACATGTAATAATGCGCTCATTTCTGTTTTTCCAACTGTCTATTGATGCTCTCTATCTTCTCCATGGTATTGTGAAGAAGCTCCCGGATCTTTATAGATTCTACTGGGTGATTTTTTAGACAAGGATGGATTTTTTCAATTGCGTTAAGTAATCGTGTTTGAGTTTCAAAAAGTTCCTCCGGCATCCCTTTAAAAAGCCTCCAGTATAACTTTTGGATTGAGCGATATCGTGAATTTATGTGAGGTTCGAGTTTTCGATGTTCTTCAAGGGTTTTTTTTCCGGTTTCCGTAAGGCCGTATCGTTTTAACAAAGGATCCTCTGATTCAACGGGCTCAATAAGTCCTTGCTCAACGAGTTTTAATAGCAGAGGATAAATGGAACCAGGGCTTGGTCTCCAATCGGTAAAATATTCTATCTCATCCATTAGTTCAGAGCCTGACGTTGGCTCCCTTTGCAGGATCCCTAGAGTAATATGACGAAGCATTCCCTTAGGGATTCCGATTCTGCTTCTGAGACGTCCTCTCTTGTGGATTCTATGAACCAAAATTTATCACATCCGATATCGGATTAAATATCTATTCCGAAACAAATGGTGTTCGTAATAAAGGTTTCTATTTTTCCAAAACATTGCGCGTAAGATTTTATACGATAGTACGATTTGGCAGATCACTTAATAAGTTCCATTAAAAAAAGGGAATATGGGAGGACGATATGAAGTATATTCTCGCCTTAGATCAAGGAACAACAAATTCCAGAGCAATAATCTTCAACCAAGCCGGAAGCATCGTCTCGAAGGCTCAGAACAAGTTAGCACAAATCTATCCGAAACCCGGCGAGGTAGAACAAGATCCAGAAGAAATATGGCATACTCAATTAAAAGCTGCAAAAGAAGCCGTATCTAAAGCGCATCTAAGTGCCTCCGATATAGTATCCATTGGAATATCAAATCAACGAGAAACTACCATCCTATGGGATAAACACAGTGGTAACGCCCTTTATAATGCAATTGTGTGGCAGTGTAGAAGAACCACCGATATCTGCAACAATCTTCGGCGAGACGGATGGGAAAACACAGTTAAATCAAAAACAGGATTAGTCATCGATCCCTATTTCTCTGGGACAAAGATCAAATGGATATTAGATAATGTGCACAACGCGAGAGCAAAAACTGA
Organism: Candidatus Bathyarchaeota archaeon; assembly: GCA_020355125.1. Lineage (GTDB taxonomy): Archaea > Thermoproteota > Bathyarchaeia > RBG-16-48-13. Next base: position 1,713,499 of record CP070659.1, on the reverse strand, counting down.
AAAAGGCGAAGTAATGTTTGGAACTGTCGACACGTGGCTGATATGGAAACTCACGGGTGGTAAAATCCATATCACAGACTATACTAATGCCTCACGAACGATGCTTTTCAATATCATGAAACAGTCATGGGATGAAGATCTTCTCGACCTATTAGATATTCCTGAGCATATTCTTCCCGAAGCTCGACCATCCAGTGAAATATATGGTACAACTGTTCCCAACATATTTGGACGAGCGATCCCTATAGCTGGAGATGCTGGCGATCAACAAGCAGCCCTCTTTGGACAAACATGCTTCAGTCCGGGAATGATAAAAAACACGTATGGAACAGGAAGTTTCATGCTTATGAATACCGGAGAGAAAAGGGTCAATTCGAAATCAGGACTACTTACAACGATAGCAGTCGGCATTGATAACACCATTGAATATGCACTAGAGGGAAGTGTTTTCATATCAGGCGCCGCCATCCAATGGCTTAAAGATAATTTAGAACTACTTGATGATCTAACCACCAGCGAAATTTATGCTACTCGAGTTGATAATAGTTATGGCGTATATATGGTTCCCGCTTTTTCAGGGCTTGGGGCTCCCTATTGGGACCCAAAGGCGAGGGGCCTCATAATAGGCATAACGCGGGGAACCAATAAGAATCACATAATAAGAGCTACTTTAGAAGCTATTGCCTACCAAGTTAATGATGTTCTCAAATGTATGGAAGATGACTCTGAACTAAAAGTGCAGGAAATACGAGTGGATGGGGGAGCGGCTCAAAACAATTTCCTCATGCAGTTTCAGAGCGACATTTTAGACATCCCTCTTGTTAGACCCCTAATCACTGAAACCACAGCACTTGGCGCTGCATATTTAGCTGGACTGGCTCTAGACTATTGGCAAAACCGCGAAGAGATAAAGCGGAATTGGCAGATGGAAAGCTGTTTCAAACCTACAATGACAAATGAAGAACGAGAAAAGTTGATATCAGGATGGAAGAGGGCTGTAGCTAGGTCGAAAGACTGGGCAACTTAATTAAGTTATGAGGTTTGAACGTGAAAGCAGATCTAATAATAATAGGAGGCGGCATTGTTGGAACAACAATTGCTCGGGAGCTATCAAAATACAAGCTACAGGTACTCCTCGTTGAGAAGGAAGCGGATATAGGCTTCGGGTCAACTAAAGCCAATACCGGAATAATACATGCCGGATATGACGATATACCAGGAACTATAAAAGCTAACCTTTGTGTTAGAGGTAATACACTTTGGCCTCAAATCGCTGCTGAGCTTGGGATCCCCTTTATAAGAACAGGCTCATGGGTAGTCGCTTGTAAGGACGAGGAAGCAAATACTATTCTCAAGTTGAAGCGTCGAGGAATTATGAATAATGTTCCAGGGTTACAAATTATTGATGACCGAAAGCAACTGCTTATGTTAGAACCAAATATAAGCAACAAGGTTCTACTTGCTCTCTATGCGCCAACTGCTGGAATTATTTCTCCCTATGAGGCAGCTATTGCGCTAGCTGAGAATGCCTACCATAATGGTGTGCAGATACAATTGGAGACCGAAGTAAAAGACATACTTTTGGAGAAAAACGCGATAGTGGGAATACGCACTAATAGAGGCCTTATAGAGACAAACTCTGTAATCAATGCAGCTGGAATATACTCTGATGAAATTTCGGCCATGTGTGGAATAAATCATTTTTCTATCACCCCGGTCAGAGGAGAGTATTTTGTACTAGATAAGAATCTAAACGGTTATGTCAGACATATTCTCTTTCCTGTTCCTACTCCCGTAAGTAAAGGGATCGTCGTTTCTAAGACCGTTGCAGGCAACCTAATCATCGGTCCCAATGCCAACAACGTGAACGAAAAAACAGACTTAGCGACAACAAAACCGGGTTTAAACGAAGTTTTTGAAGGAGCTCAGAAACTTGTGCCTGGGCTTGCATCGAAACGCGGCATGGTCATTACCATTTTTGCTGGGCTAAGAGCTGAATCGAGCATTGGTGATTTTATTATCGAAGCATACGATTCTCCTCGAGGGTTCATCAATGTCGCTGGCATAAAATCTCCAGGCTTAACCGCTGCGCCTGCAATAGCTGAAAAAGTGATTCAACTACTGAAAAATATGGATTCCGATTTGAATGAAAAGAAGAATTATAATCCTTCTCGTGAATCCATCCAAAGAACCATTGATAGCTTGTCTACTAATCAGTCATGGACGAATATGCCCAAAGATCCAAATTATGGACATATGATTTGTCGCTGCGAACACGTTAGTGAAGGAGAGATCGTAGAAGCTATACAAAGGGGGGCTAACACTTTTGATGGTATAAAATTTCGAACGAGGGCGGGTATGGGCAGATGTCAAGGCGGCTTTTGCACTCCCCATCTTATTCGAATATTATCTCGAGAACTGGATCTAAAAGCAAAGAGTATTACTAAGCATGGACGATTCTCCTCAATCGTACCCTATGAAGTCAAAGAATCACTAATGGAGGAAAGATAACTATGCAAAATATTGATGTAGCTATCATAGGTGGTGGGGCTGCTGGCTTATCTGCTGCCATTGAGGCAAAAAAAACAGGTGCTGAAAATGTGTTAGTGTTAGAGCGTGGAGAAGAATTAGGGGGAATTCTTCAGCAATGCATTCACACTGGCTTTGGGCTACACTACTTCAAAGAAAATTTGAATGGGCCAGAATATATTTCTCGTTTCATCAAAACAGTTCATGAATTAGGGATTGACTACAAGCTTAACACAATGGTCCTCCAAATCTCACCCAATAAAAAGCTTCTTGCTATGAATAGTGTAGACGGTCCCTTACGTCTCCAAGCAAAGGCAATAGTTTTAGCTATGGGCTGTAGAGAAAAACCACGAGGAGCCTTAGCCATACCTGGCACACGACCGGCTGGAATATTCACAGCGGGCACAGCGCAACGACTCATGGATGTTGAAGGCTACCTAGTGGGGAAAAAAATTGTAATTCTCGGCTCGGGAGATATTGGTCTTATTATGGCGAGGAGATTTGTCATGGAAGGAGCAAAGGTTGAGGCTGTAGTAGAGTTAATGCCATACCCAGGAGGATTACACAGAAACGTGGTTCAATGTTTAGAAGATTTTCAAATTCCTCTTTTACTCCAGCATACAATTACGAATATTCAGGGCAGAGATAGATTAAAACGTGTAACCACCGCCAAGGTTGATAAACGTTTTACGCCAATACCAGGTACAGAGAAAAACATTGAATGTGACACGCTCATATTATCTGTTGGTCTTATTCCCGAAAACGAGTTATCTCGGGGCTTAGGAATATTAATCGATACAAAAACAGGTGGGCCATTTGTAGATGAGCATATGGAAACTTCTGAAAGAGGATTATTTGCATGTGGGAATGTTGTGCATGTACACGATTTAGTTGACCATGTGACGTGGTCGGGTGAAGTAGCGGGGAAGAATGCTGCTAGGGTTGTGTTAGATACCTTTCCAAGATATAAGGAAAGAATCTCTTTGAGCGCAGGAAGAAATGTTCAATACGTGGTACCCCAATTCATAAGCGGCAAAAAACCTGTAAACCTTTCTATTAGAGTAAAACGACCTGCGCGACGTGTGGAAATCAATATTGGAAATGAGCTCGCTTTCCATAAGCCTGTTGTGAGGCCATCAGAAATGGTAGTTCTTACCCTTAGAGAAAACCAGATTATGGAAAAAACTAAATTAACTGTTATTGTTAGAAAAAGGAGATAGCGAACATGAATAGAGAAATCACTTGTATCATTTGTCCTATCGGATGTAGAGCTACGGTGGTTCTTAGGGGAGAAAACATCGTATCAATTAATAATTTAGAGTGTCCACGTGGAAAGCCATACATTATTAATGAGATTAAAGCGCCCGTTAGAGATTTCTTTTCAATAGTTAAAATAGAAGGAGCTAGCATTCCAGTATTGCCTATTAGGACAACAGGACCTATTCCCAAAGAAAAAATGTTGGATTGCATGGTCGAGTTGGCAAAAATCGTTGTCAAGGCACCAATAAAAATTGGAAACATCATAGTAGAGAATTTTTGTAATTTGGGTGTGGATGTAATCTCTACTAAGGATCTTGACGCTATTCAATAGCCTCTTTTAAAATAACGTACACCGTCTTTTAGAGAGTTTGAATTCTATATGATATGACCAATGCGCGCGCTACTAGATTTATACATAATTTTAAATAGTCTTAGGAACTTTAATGACCAAAATAAGCGTACAATTAGATCATTTTCCAATGCTATCGTTTTGAAAACTGATCTTTTCTACGTATGATCATACAGTAATCAGAGGTGAAAAGAATATGGGCTATCGAAGGCGTGATTACGGTCCAAGGACAATGCATAAGGCAACCTGCTCGGACTGTGGAGAAGAATGCGAAGTTCCTTTTAAACCGACACAAGGACGACCAGTCTATTGTAGAGATTGCTATCAAAAACATAGACGATATTAATCGATTAATGGCATCTAGGTTTTGTATTAATATCTCCTCTTTTTTATTAGCGCATGCATGGTCTAACTGGCTATACGTTTTAATACCATATGATACTGATGGGGTTGGATATACGATTTAGCTTCATGTACAAGACAAACCAAAATAGCGCGCGCGCTAAAATTAATCTCACGCGCAATAGAAAAAATAGAAAGATATAAGCAAAGTCTACGTGGATTTATCTCTAATTCATGGTAAGGGTGTCTTTGCCATTTCTAACATTATAGAGAGGAAATGTAGTCTCAAGATATATGAAAGCCTTATCGTATCGGATGACAGCCCACTCAAACCTGAAAAAAGCGGATATGAACATCATTGCGATAGCGCACGTTCTACAGACTAAGCAGCTTCAGGCGAGCGCATTATAAAATTTGTCTATTTCGTGTGTGTTATGTAATAGATTTTTTGTGAAATTCTCCAAAGTCCATTACGTTTAACCAGATTAAAGTAATCAGTGCCGTATAGAATTCGGTCACCTATTTTCAATTTAAAATCCAGTCTAACGTTGGCAACGTATCCAAGATAACTGACACTAGTTCCTAGTGGAATTTCTTCGCCGTATATGCCTGCATCATGGCGGGTTTTTACACCCTTTGCAAAATCGGCAATCGGTTTCGTTGCTTTTTCTGGATCCCGTTCAGTAGCGTTGATAACGACTGCATCAGGGTAGAATGCTCTATCGAAGTATTTTTTATCACCTGTTTTGATTGCTTTTAAATAGGCATCTACTGCTTTGCCAATCTCTTGCTCTTCATTTAGACTCATTGCTCATCCTTTCGCGAGATAGAAAGGAGCCTATATATATAAAGATGATGATAGCTAGTGAGTGCCAAATCATTGCTATACATTAATACGCGCTGAATAAATACTAAGATATAGCAATATACAATTATTTTCGATTTTTAGGGTTCATCCCCTGGCTTTTTTAAACATATTTAGTAAACACGACTAGTAAACCGGTTAAAAGGGCTAAAGTAGCGCCGATTGCGCCTCCTACTAAATATGCTACAAATCCAAAGACCAGCATGAATATT
>CP070659.1:1699764-1707842 GCA_020355125.1 Candidatus Bathyarchaeota archaeon | reverse complement strand
AGCTTTCCTAATTCGTATTCTAAAGCTTTCAGATTTGATTTCGTATTTTCCAATACATATGATATATGGTATCCACTCCTGCTCTGCATTCCGGATTCTCTTACTTACGGACTCCTTTCTATCATCGATGTCAACCCTTATCTGTGCCTTCTCGATTTTTTTTGCTATTTCTTTACAATTATCAACATATTTATCTGAAATCGGAATGATTCTAATCTGAGTTGGTGAAAGCCACAACGGTATCATAGGTGCCTTACCTTGTTTTTGTTCTCTATAAGCCTTCTCTAACAGGGCATAAATACATCTTTCTATGGCGCCACTAGGACTACAGTGTAGAATTATTGGATGTTGTTTCTTTCCTTGTTCATTTGTGAAGGTTATATCCCATCTTTCTGCACTTTCTACATCAATTTGATCTGTTGATAAGGCTGAAGCTTTATCTAGGTTATCGACGAAGTTAAATTCCCATTTAAGAGTGAAATAGAAAAACCGTTCAGACCAGATTTCTATTAAAGCGGGTTTTTTAAAAGTTTTTACAAACGATTGAATGAAGTCCGTATTTTTTTCATAAAACTCTTTAGTAACTCTTATAGCAAGTTCAATGTCGTTCACGCTTAGATTTAGCCCCTCTTTTAAAAAGTTGTTAGCTAAGTCAAATCTCGTAACTGCTTCCGTTAATGCTTGGTCGAGATCAGAGCATAAAGCATGAACATCGGGCATAGTGAATGCTCTAAGCCTCCTTAATCCTACTAGTTCGCCACTTTTCTCTCTTCTAAAACTATATCTAGTTAATTCATAGAGTTTAACAGGTAATTGTTTATATGAAATCTGCATCCCATGAGCCATAAGGAATTGTCCAAAACATGCGGAAAACCGTAGGAATAGGTCTTTATCCTCTGATTTGATTATATATTGTCTTGCTGGAAATCTATTGAAATAGTTCGCTAAACTCGGGTTTTTGGCATCATACATAATTGGGGTTTCAACTTCTATTCCACCGTACTCGATCACTTTTTGAGTTACAAATTGTTCCAAAAGGGATTTGATTAATCTGCCCTTGGGATAAAATCGAAGGTTTCCTGGGTCACTTCCAGGCTCGTTATCGACAAGTTCAAGTTTTTTCATTAATGATACATGAGGCGATGGTTGGATCGCAGTTCTCGTTTTCTTCATTTCATAACGACAGAACTTTTCCAAATTTGTATTTTTGGAAAAATCAAATGTATTAACGGGGATTAATTCTCCCTCGACTTTCATTATAAAAAATTTTGACTTGATTTTTTCTTCAGACTTCAAGGCTTCTGATATCGTATCCCTCGTTTGTTCACTAGTCCCTTTTTCCTTCGCTATGAAAACTCGAAACTGTTCTGCAAGAGGATGGCCTTTTATCGAGATCGTAAACTGTTTGCACCATCCAAAGGGAGTTCTATAGGTTTCGATGCCTATCTCCTTTGCATGTTTTTCCATGTTCTTAAGTAGATTGAAAGCTATTGCTGGTTCAGCCAAATTGTTACTTAAATGAGCATACGGGTATAGCAAGATTTTATTTACTTTCAATCTCTTCAGCGAAGCCCTCACTTCTTCTATAGCTTCATGAGTTAGGGGAATGTTGTCGCCATCTTCTATTGCAATAAATAACACAACTAATTCATCTAATCGATGGGTTTTTTTTTCATAGGGCTCTGCTACCGCTATCTCTTTTTTTACTGGCTTATATTCTATGAAATTAGAGTGAAGTTGTAATATTTTCATTTATTAAGCCTCTATACTTTTATTCTGTTTAGAGTGGATTATACGCTCCATCTCCACTTATCAATTCTACGGGTTTCTCTTCTTTTTTTCTTAAACTCTTTATAATGTCGTTTACATAGATAGCTTCGTCTCGCTCCACTGATTTTCAGTCGTGCAGAATCCAATTTCTCATTTGAAATAGATCTAATTGCTATTTCGCTGCAATCACTAATACTACACGTTATACCCTTGCCAATTTTTCCCACGAAAATCGCCAACTAGTTTTCCGTATTGTAAATAATTTAAAGACTTTTTTTCTAATATAAAGGATTATTCTAAAGGAGGAATAATACGTTTCGAGCTATGAAATTGCAAATAAGCCTGGCGTCTATACATTAATAATTCAACTATTTCACGAAAGCGCAATTAATGTTGGAAAATTAGGTTTTTACCACTTTCCTAAAGGATTATATGTTTACTCAGGATCAGCTATTGGGAAAGGAGGACAAAGTCTAAAAGGAAGAGTGGGACGCCATTTAATATCAAAGAAAAAAATGAGATGGCACATAGACTATCTTTTGAATTCAGGATCAAAAATAGTCGCAGTTATATATGCAGAATCTGAAGCACGAATGGAATGTTGCGTCATCAAAAAAATAGTAAAATTAGAAAATGTGAGGCATATAGTTAAGGGCTTCGGATCTTCAGACTGTAGCAGCTGCGAGTCTCATCTCTACTTTTTTTCTGCAACGTCTTTTAGGACACTTGTCACAAGTATCAACAATGTCTACAAAACCTTGTGTTTGAATCCTCAGATCTTGTTGAATAAATAACAAAGGCTAATAGATGTCTGCGCCTTTCTATAGAAGCTTATTTAACATATCCTGTAAAAAATTTCGGCCCTTTAGAAACTCTAGTTTTCCCTTTTTCGTAATACTATAATATTTTCTATTTGGTCGTCCTAACACAGATTTTTCCTCTTTTTTCTTTATTAACCCTTCTCTTCGCATTTTATAAAGCACAACATATACAGTTACTTTTGCAGTTGAGAACCCAAATTTTTGATTCAGGATTGTGCTGATTTCATAAGCATACATAGGTCTAGCCATAAGCATCTTCAAGATATAAATCCATAAATTCTCTTTAGTAATCTTCATTACTAATCTGGAATAGGCCAAAAATAATCAACCTAACATTATAGCACATGTGTGTATGATAGCCTTCATCAAACTAGCTAGCATTTCAATATTATTCTGTAATATATAAGCACTCTGAGCACATAGTCCTCTTTACTAAAGCAGAACTAGCTTTATCTTTCAAACGTTTTCCTTTAACAGGTGATAGCTTAAACTATCTAACTTTCGTCTTTTCTCATTAGCCTTTTCCAATAGCCTATAGCACGCGCTACAGTCTTTCAATTATTTATAAATAACACCCTTCTAAAACATTCAAATAGGGTTCATCAGATACTAGGAATAAATAGAAAAGTGCACGCTAAAAGATGAAAACTAATGCGAATAATTGCTGATCTTCACATTCATAGTAAATACAGTAGAGCAACAAGTCAACGCATGGATATACAATCAATAGCACATTATTCACAAATTAAAGGTTTAAATCTATTAGGAACAGGTGATTTTACACATCCCTTTTGGATGCAAAATTTAAAAAACGTTCTGATTGAAGTGCCTAATAAAAACCTGTATTCTTTAGGAGAACATAAGAATCAAGTGTTTTTTATGATAACAACTGAAGTTTGTACGATCTTCGAGTTTCAAAAGAAAATACGCAAGATTCACCATGTTATATTTACTCCAAATCTTGAACTAGCAGAGCAAATAAACGACGCGTTGAGAACAAGAGGAACCCTCAAAAGTGATGGTCGCCCAACCTTAACCATGTCTGCGCCAGAATTAGTAGAAGAAGTGATTTCAATCTCCAAAGCTAACACTATTATTCCCGCTCATATTTGGACACCATGGTATAGTCTTTTTGGATCAAAAAACGGATTTAATAACCTATCTGATTGTTACCAAGATATGACCCAACATATATTTGCTTTAGAAACAGGCCTATCTTCAGATCCTCCCATGAATTGGAGACTAAGTACCTTAGATAAATACACTCTCATATCAAACAGTGATTCTCACTCACCTTATCCCTATCGACTTGGGAGAGAAGCTAACGTTTTTGAAGTTGAAGAGGTCACATACGAAAACATCATAGACGCAATCAGTTCCAAGAATTCAACACACTTTAAATACACCATAGAAACTAACCCAGCATACGGCCGATATCATTGGACGGGTCATAGAAACTGTAACATTTCAGTATCACCCAAAGAGTCAAAAGAGCTTTTTGGCCAATGTCCAATCTGCCATAAACCTTTAACAAAGGGCGTAGATGAACGTGTCAATGAATTAGCTGATCGTCTTCCTGGATTTCAACCTAAAGAAGCAATAAACTATTTCCACTTAATTCCACTACAAGAAATTATTGGTGCCGTTCTCGGAAAAAACTCTTCATCAGCGATTGTTTGGAATATATATAATTCTCTTATATCGCAGTTTGGCAACGAATTTAGCATTCTGCTTGACATTCCACAAGAAGAATTAGAAAAAAGTATTGAACCACGTATTGCTTCAGCAATCATCCAAGTTAGAAGAAATCACATAAACGTTGTTCCCGGATATGATGGAGTTTATGGCCAATTAACGTTTTATCCTGATAACGAACAATTTTCCAATAAAAATGAGGAAAACGACTGCGAACAAACTAATTTAGATAGATATTTGTAGAAGCCACTATCATACAGCGAATACTTATTCGATGTATATGCGCACTTTGGTTTCGTAAAAAAAGAAGAGGATTATGCTCCTTCTAGAGAGGCCTTCAACAGTTTTTTGACGGCGTCAAGGCGGGCTTTCTGGGCGAGGATATCTCGGTTGGTCAGTTCCAATGCTTCTTCAGGACACCATTCGACACATTTGGGTTCGCCATCGCAGAGGTCACAGATTTTCACGATTTTGTTCTCGGGATCAAGGGTGATAGATCCGAAGTCGCAGGCTTCGATACACCATCCACACCCGTTGCATTTGTCTTCATCGATGAGAATGGTACCGGTTTCCAACGATTTTTCAAGAGCTTTCCGTGGACACGCGATCACACATGCGGGGTCTTCACAGAGCCGACAGGTGAGCGACGCGTTGATGTTCGGATAAATCCGAACCGTTCGTATCCTCGACTTGACCGGATTGAACACTTTATCCTTCTCCAAGGAGCAGACGTATTCACAAATTCTGCACCCAACACATTTATCCGGATCAACCGATACAAAACTATGTCTAACCATCTTTATCACCAGTTTACGCTTTAGATTCGCGCTTTTTCTTTATAATATTGCTATAATCCGCGAGCTTCAATGCTTTTAACCTTTCCGGTTTTGGCACCCCTTCATTGGTCCATCCTCTAGCTTCATAATAGCCATCTAGAAGAATATCTAAGTCTTGTTGGCTCACAAAGCTTCCTTTAGCTACGCCCTCAGGAATTGGTAGTTTCATTACTCGTGGTGGAAGAGTGTCGCCTTTTCTTGTTAATCCCTCGCGGATGTTATACAGTCGCGCAAGATTGCTCATTCTTTCTCCGGCTACCTGTAGTTCCTTCCCTTTCATTGGTATTCCCGTCACCATCGTATAGAGTTTCGCTATTTCATCATAGCCTTTCCAGATTCCTCTGGAAAACTTGCATAAGATCATTGAATCAAAAATGCAATAATTATCTTCGTTCGCCATCACTATAGGTCCTCTATTTTTTTCAGCTTTAAACCGGTCAACTTGGCCTCCCAGATCAGGGCCATAAGCTCCATGTCGCTGGTGATCTGCCCCTCTCCGTGATACTGCGTATCCCAATGCTGCTGTTTTCAGTCCTCTTACATCGTATCCTGTCATCTCAACTCCCTTTATATGCATAGCAAACTCTTCAGAGCCGTGTCCAAGTTTTTCAGAAGCGCCTTTCACACCTTCAGCGAAAATATTTCCAACATCCTGTCTTAACGCTATTTTTTCAACCATTTGAGTCATAGCTTCTGCGTTGCCAAAATTAAGAGCTAAACCGCCTGTATCTTTTTCGTTGATTATACCCTTTTCAAAGCATTCCATAGCAAATCCGATAATAATTCCTGTAGATATCGCATCAACGCCATATAAGTTACTGAGTTCTATTGCTCTAATGACTGCGTCTAATCTATCCACTCCGCAATATGGTCCAAAAGCCATTGTGGGTTCATATTCTACACGTGCCGTAGCTCCCTTAAATGTACCTTCGGGAACAGTGGCAATATGTTCACATCTCATTGCACAAGATGTGCAGCCTTGGATTTTGACTACATAGTTTTCGTTCAGATATTCTCCACTTACTTTTTCAGCGCCTTCAAACGTAGCACTCTGAAAATTTCTAGTAGGCATGCATGCTTGACTATTCATGGAAAGAACATTTGCAGCGGTTCCAAGGGTTCTATATTTACTTGTTTTTGGACCCTTACAGCGTTCATAGAGATCTCTGCAAAGCTCTTGTAAATCGCTTGGGCTAGCGACTTTGACGTCATTGGATCCCCTAACTGCAACCGCTTTGAGGTTTTTCGATCCCATTACGGCTCCTAAGCCCGTTCTTCCTGCAGCTCTAAAATAGTCATTAATCAAGCAGGCAACCCTAACCAGGTTTTCTCCTCCTTGGCCAATCGCTGATACTCGAATATATTGATCGCCTAAGTCTTTTTTTATGGTCTCCTCTGTTTCCAGCGTTGATTTTCCCCAGATATGCGAGGCGTCCATCAATTGTACTGATTCATCATCGATCCACAAATAAACTGGTTTCTTCGCTTTCCCTTTTATGACAATAATATCATATCCGGCATGTCTCAGTTCTGCGCCCCAAGCTCCGGTAGAATAGGCTTCCCCAAGCATATTTGACTGGGGGGATTTTGCGAAGACGCCGAATTTTGAAGCTGCGCATGGTACCATAGTGCCACAAACGGCTCCTAAGGCATAAATCAAAGGATTTTCGGGATCGAACGCGTCAATTCCTGGTTTCTGGTTATCTATTAACGTTTTGATGCCGAACCCTGTTCCGCCAATGTAGGTTTGAGCAAATTCGTCGTCGAAGGTTTTCGTCTTTACGTTTCCGTTTGAAACATTGACATGTAATATTTTACCTGTATATGCGTACAATTTAATTTCCCTCAGATTTATACTAGATTGACCTTTTTAAATTTAAAGCTTTATTTATCCGCCACCAGCAAAGAAGGGTAATATGGTGATTGCGTCTCCTTCATTGAGCTGTCTTTTTAGTCCACCCAATTGACCAACTGCGGTCCCATTAATCGTAACGACTATACCCTCTCTAATTTTGCCTTTTGGCTCATAGACTTCTTTCACAAAGGATTCGCCATAAACCTTCGCGAGTCTCTCCAACAGACCTAACAAGGTAGTTTTCTGAGGCACATCCAATCCTTCTTCCTTTTTATTCAGCATCACTCTTATTGGCCCTAAATATCTTACCTTTACTTTCATTTTTCTCACCCTACACATACAATAAAAAATATATAAAATTTTTTAGCTTGATGCTTTGTCGCCATCTTAAGCACACGCCATCCATTTGGAGGGCTTCTATCTATTTAACACAATCACTTACACTGGAGAGGGATGCTCTTGTAAAAGGGGGACAAAATATTTTTTTGCTCTCTTCTTTTTTAAAGCACTTATTTTCTTAACCTCTTCTATAACAATGTCTCCTTTAATGAAATTGACATCTTCTACAAGTTTTTTCCCCACATCTGACCTCACTATCACTGTTGAATACCCATCCCTGCTTCCTACTGAGCCAACAGAAACGTCTGCAAGCAAGGCAACGAAATCATCGCAGTACGCACACCCGTTCTCAACAGCATTGTTAAGATCTTTTACTCGACATGAGTATTCTTTTCCATCTACCTGCACAATATATTTTCCTCGACGTATCTGCGTTTTCTCTGCCTTATCTAAGTCAACGCCCAATAACTTTTCTGTCTCATTTTTTAACTTTTCGTAAATAAAAGCTTCATAGCAAAATAATCCTAATACCGTAATTTTTACCGAGGGGAAATCATGTAACAGTTGTTGTTGAATCTTCCTTACGGCGCGAATTTCGCAGGGCGTGCCAACAAAGGCAATATTCTGCTTCCCTTTTTCTATTAATTCCTCCAGCTTCGACATCATTTTTACCCGTGAATATTTCGTTCCTCGCGCTTTATACACATCATCGATAGTCTCCGCAATAATTGTCTCAGCTTTATATCCTTCTTTACGCTGGAC
>CP070659.1:1695590-1699664 GCA_020355125.1 Candidatus Bathyarchaeota archaeon | reverse complement strand
TAATGGAGATTTCATTGATATCTACCTAGATATTATTCACGAGTTGACCCATGTAAAACAATTTATGGATGGGAAAGAACTGTTTGATAACCATTATAAATATGTAGAAAGACCGACAGAAATTGAAGCATTTCAAAATGCGGTCTTAGAAGCTAGGAGACTAGGTTTAGATGAAGCTAGAATTTGTGAATATCTCAAGACAGAATGGATGACTAATGAAGAACTAATAAAATTAGCAACAACTCTTCAAGTTAAATGTAGCTCATATTTTAAACCGTCTTTATATGGAAGTAATATGCCTCAAACATCGAGTTAAGATGAGTACTAAAAAAATTAAAAAACGTAATAGCGAAATGAATTATAAAACCCTTGAAGTGTTTGGACCAGAACACGAATTTTCAATTGTAAATGAGCAGCTTACACCCCTCTCGATTTCTGATGTACTAATAAAACAAATATCTGGAAAAATTAAAAATTCTATTTCCTTTCCTGGTTTTGTTTTGAGTAAAGAACTTCAAAAACACGTTATCGAATTAAAAGCCATAATGCCGTTTCATTCTCCAAAAATTTTTGAGGAAACTATGCATAATGCTGTCGCAACTGTATTGGACATATTTGATAAAAATAATTTTAAACTACTTGGCTTAGGAATGCATCCCACTCTCAGTTTACATGAAGCTGAGGTTTGGAATCATGAAGATCGTGAAGTTTATGAAGCGTTTGACACGATTTTTGGAATTAGGCAACATGGATGGATAAATATTCAAAGTTACCAACTAAATATTCCTTTTCAAGATGAGGCGGAAGCTATAAAACTTTATAATGTTTTAGCTAAAATCCTTCCCTACATTCCCGCTATTTCATCAGCTTCGCCAATATATGAATCGAAAATTGGCGAATATGTGGACAATCGGTTATATTTTTATAGGATTAACCAAGCAAAGATCCCATCCATTACTGGAGAAATCATTCCGGAACCAATAGACTCTTTCGAAACCTATTATAATCTCACAATTAGGAAATATTCGAGAGATTTATTAAATGCAAAAGCCCCAGACTTCCTTATTAATAAAGAGTGGATTAACTCGAGAGGCGCCATTTTTCGCTTTGATAGAAATGCTATTGAGATTCGGATAATGGATGAGCAAGAATGTATAAAATCAGATGTTGCTTTAAGCTGTTTTATCAGAGCTCTACTTAGAGGATTGATGATGCTTGAAACAAATGAATATGAAATTTTTAATCGTCCACGTTCTAAACTCGTAAAGGACTTGAATATTATTATTAGAAACGGATTAAACGCTCGAATCGATCATGATAAATTCCAAACTGCTCGAGATATTTGTCGCTATTTATACAAAATTGCGTATGAAAACGCTTCAAAGGAAGAGAAAAACTATCTCTGGATTATAAAAAAAAGAATTGAGAAAGGGAATCTTTCAGAGATCATTTCAAGAACAGTATATGAGAGGGCGCGAAAAACAGATTTAAATGAAGCGATTATACAAACATATACAAAATTAACTGAAAATCTTCGAAGAAATAACATATATTTTTAGACGTGTAAATCTATTCAATGAATTTAAGATTTGTATCTTAACCGGATTTGGAGATTTTCTTGAGCACAGAAGATTATTATGAAAATCCTCTTTGGCGCATATTAGTTGAAACCGTTCATTCCATGATTATGTATCAATCACATAAAGCATATGTAAGGGACGTTATGCTTTATGAGAGAGCTCACCTTTCCCCAAAAGATTTAGTGTTAAATCTAGGCATATCATTGGGAGAAGCCTTAGTAATTATCAATGAACTTCAAATGGAAAGAGATATAAAAAAAGAAAATGACAAGTCTTTTGACGAGGGTTTAAAGAATGACCAACAATGAAGCACAAATGCATTCTTTAGATATTAAAAAAGAGCTCGAAGGCAAATTAGTTACCCTTAGAGGATGGGTATATGCAAAACGGCTACATGGGAAGCTCATCTTTATTACTCTTAGGGACTCCGCCGGTCTTATCCAAATAACAATAAATAAAGAGAAAGTCACAGAAGAAGAATTCGATCAGGCAAAAGATGTAACTATTGAGTCATCTGTTACAATCAAAGGACATATTAGCTCTGATTTAAGGGCACCTAGAGGTGTAGAAGTACAATGTAATAGTTTTAACATAAACTCTATGGCGCACACAGATTATCCGATAAGGCTGGGCGTTGGAAAAGAAATATTGCTAGATAAAAGACATCTACAAATTAGAAGTCCAAAAGTGGCTGCTATTTTGAAAATTCGGGGTGCATATATCAATCTAGTTCGCGAATGGCTTAATGCACATCGCTTTAAAGAAGTCACATGTCCAATATTCATAACCGCAGCTTGTGAGGGTGGAGCAACTCTTTTTCAAGTAAAGTATTTTAAAAAAAGGGCTTTCCTCTCTCAAAGCGTACAACTTTATCAAGAAGCAGCAATAATGTCTTTAGAAAAAGTTTATTCAATTGAGCCTAGTTTTAGAGCCGAACTCAGTAGAACACGTAGACATTTAACTGAGTTCTGGCAAGTTGAAGCTGAGGCAGCAAATGCGACGTTAGAAGACATTATGAAAATCCAAGAGCAGATGTTAACCTACGCATGCAAAGGCGTTGCCGAAAAATGTAAAGAAGAATTAAAAACTCTTGGACTCATATATAATCCACCTAAAACACCATTTCTTAGAATCACTTATAATGAAGCTATTAAGAAACTTCAAAACTTAGATGTAAAAATTACCTGGGGATCAGATTTCGGTGCTTATGAAGAAAGAGTACTTAGCAAACAGTTTAAAAACCCCTTTTTCGTAATAAAATACCCAAAAAAATGCAAAGCATTTTATCATGAACCTGATCCAAAAAACTCAGATGTAACACTGTCAGTAGATCTTCTAGCTCCAGAAGGCTTTGGCGAGATTTCTGGCGGAGGCCAACGAATAAGCGATTATGACCTTTTGATTCAAAATATTGAAGAATTCGGATTAAACCCAAGTGATTATGAATGGTACATCGACTTAAGAAAGTATGGAAGCGTTGTACATAGTGGTTTTGGCATGGGAATTGAACGAGTTATTCGATGGATACTAAAGCTACCACATATCCGCGATGCTTGTCTATTCCCAAGAACACCAGTCCGAGTATATCCATAAACGTAATCATTCAGTAGAATACAAAAACAAGTTGTTTAAAGCGCTGTCACTCTTTTTTTAAAAAAAATATTTTCTTGAGACCCCCATGGAGAAAGAGTGTTCAAAGGATGGGGGTCTCATATGTGGGAGGTGTTAGGGAAGATGTCATATCGTTTATTGTTTAACAATTACACATTATTATGTAAGAACTATATAAGCTTACCGCACGTTCGATAACGTTTAACATGTGATTTTTCCTTCAAGAATCTTATCCATGGGAGCATTCAACTCTTCAGAGAGCCAGCTTTTTATTTGATTTACATCAATATCAAAGACTAATTTGAGAAGATAAGATCCATCAGGCAAGACATGCTTAACTGTTCTAATCGAACCTTGAAGGCCACAGTTAAGATGTTTTTTAAAGGCAAGAGGTATAGCTTCTATGTTGTTAAACGACATGTTATCTACAACATACTTTACTCCTTCCTTCTTTACCGCTAATTCTTGTTCTGGCAAGGGTTCAGAATAAGCATATAATTCATCGGAAACCATTGTGACAGAGAAATAATTGTCTCGAGTACTAAACGCGATTACACGGGCTTTTCTACTTTTTGTCTTAAACTCATTCCAATCTTCACATTGAATTGTGATTGTAGTGGTTTTTTGTAATGGATAAGGCGTAATCTGCGTAGTTTCTTTTAAATTTGCTGCAGTGTCCTTTAGCGTATCTACTGCTTCACTTAATTTTTTCTCATGTTCTTTCAAAGTCATAATCAACAATTCAAGGTAATCTATTCTTCCCTCGAACTCAGAATTTGAGTCCATAGCATCGCATCCTCAGCCATACTGTTTAACTTTTAAACAGTAAACATTATCTCTCCTCAAGAGATATCTAAAGAACCCTATTACCATTATATATGTT
>CP070659.1:1687560-1695490 GCA_020355125.1 Candidatus Bathyarchaeota archaeon | reverse complement strand
ATGTATTCATTCTTCACAATAGCTATTGAGGCTGTCATGGCTATCTCCTAATTTGGTTATAGGCTAGTTGAATAAATTATTGCTAACAAGCGTGCGCTAATTTTAGTTGTTTGGTTACTGTTCGGTCTTGTCCGTCTGTGTCCGCTGTTTGTTCAGGGTGTCGGCTCCTGTTCACCCTGTCTGGCCTGTTCATCCACCACTTTTATCTTCTTTTCACTGTTTCGTACGAAAGTATCCCCTAGAATACGCGTTACTAAGGTTTATTTACAATGCGGGTTCTTCGAACAGATTCAGTCAACGTGAACATAGCGAACACTGGCGACGACATAGCGCGCGCGGCAATTTTACACATATTTACGCTCAATCACCAAGCCCTTTATACCGCGATATTCGATATTCTCCTTATAATCACTAAGTCGCTATTAATGTTACAAGATCAAAGCTAGTGAAATTGGATTAATTTGGTTATTGTTAAGATTGTTCGTTTTCTAGTGCCTGGACTATTTGCGAGATGCCATGCTGTGTATTGCTCAGCATACGGATCCTCTGCTGAAATGCAATCTAACGGCACTATGAGGTTGTATCCTCTGATTGCGGCTCCTGTAGCCGTATGGAGAACTGCTCCATGTGCTGATGTTCCGACGAGAATAACTGTATCAATATGATGCGTCTTAAGGAGTCTCTCTAAATTTGTGCCATAGAATTTGTCTACGCTTGATTTGACAATATACTCGCCAGTAAGAGGTTTAACTTCCTTCCTAATATCGGAAAGTTCCCCATTCCTTGTAAGACTGTAAATAATGGGTAATTTCGCGTTCCTTGCTTGAGTTAGGAGTCTCTGTATTTTTGGTAAGGATTGGACACAGCGAGGTCTATTGTCAGCAGTACAATTAATATTCTGGATATCGAGAATGAGAAGTGCGGTGTTTTGTCCTATCGTAACCTTCCTTATGTTTGGAGCTGACGGAGTCTTTATCGAGTTCCACTCTTCAATTATGGTTCTTTCTCTTCTCTTCGACAATTTATTCGAATCCCTTTCTATTTACTATGTGTTACGTCCTTTAAGTGATATCTGTGTATACGCAAACGGCTTTAGAACGTAGCGCGCGCGCTTATATGTACTTGGAGGTGTCACCTTATCACCATTTTTTGGTTAATAGCTAACTATAATTGGATGATGGCTTTAATTCCTTCTAGGTGGTTTTTCTGATCGTATATATATCGTGTAGTATTGATTCGGAATGGGAATAAAGATCACTGAGATAACACTAATTTCTTTTCGTAGTTTTTTCTTTCTCTAGCTTCATCCACCACTTTGGAACGCGAATATCTTGAGTCATGTCCCAAGGGTCAAAGGGTTTTAGGTCTAAAATGGGTGTGCCATGAAAGGCGTCGAGACCTTGAACAGTTATGACATTTCTATCTACTTTTAATATTTTAACTAATGTTAATCCAATCGGATTTGGACGATATGGTGTTCTTGTCGCGAAAATTCCCAGTAAGGGCATATCGCTTCTGCCCCTAGGATGAGCCTTCATCAGCGTTCGTTCAATTTTATGCATCCAAAAGAGTACAAATAAATGAGAAAATTCGTTAAGACCATCTAACGCTTCTGCTAGATCTTTACGTAGGATCAGTTTTGAAAGGGTATTTGGTTCACTTGGGTCTTTATCCTCCGTTCCCTTTTTGACGTAGCCTATGGGCTTTAACTCAATTTTTTCTCCATCGTACGTTATAGATCCCTCATCTTTTCTGGACGTGCACACTACGAGTTGTTACTAGTTATGATATTTTGTTTATTCCTTAAGATAAATTAAATTGTTCGAGGCGCGATATGTCTTTGAGCGAAGTCTCTGAACGACAATAGATGCTGTTTAATGGGGTATCTATAAATCTAGCTAGCGCGCATGAATCAAAATGGATAGCATCGCGCGCGCTCCCTTAGACATGCCTTAGTTTGAATACGTAAAGATTGGGCAGATTTCTGTCCTTTTTCCTCGGATCCTATCATGCTCTCCATTCTCGATTGCGTTAGGAGATAATAAGTGTAAGCACGATTAAAGTAATGTATAATCAAGGATGAGGACTAGAACAGTTACCATGCACTCGACACGAAATATGCTGATAGGATTGTGGGTTATGTCTCGTCCACTGGTGTTAATCTCTAACATCCTCTCTTGGCTGTTAGGTGTTTCTATTGCTTACGGTAGCAACGAACCGATTGAGGTGCTGTCACTGGTAGTAGGCTTTTGTGCGATGATGTTAGTTTCTGTTTCAGTTCATTACACGAATGAATATGCTGATTATCTTACAGACGCCCAGACAATTCGAACCGCCTATTCAGGTGGTAGTGGAATCCTCTCAAAGGGAATTGTATCACGTAAAGTAGTATTACAAGCCGCATGGGCCACGCTCCTCTTTGGGTTTAGTATCCAGTTATTAGCTAATCATTTTGGCATCCATCCATGGTCTGCAACAATTATGTTAGGAATAGGCGCAGTTGGAGGATGGATGTATTCATTACCTCCCCTAAAATTAGCTTGGCGTGGCTGGGGTGAATTAGGAAATGCCCTGCTTGGTGCGAATGGGTTACCAGTGTATGGTTACATCATTTTAATGAAACGTTTCGATCCTTGGGTAAGCCTAGCCTGTCTCCCTTTCACGTTATTAGCCTTCAACAATCTGTTGGCTGTGACGTGGCCGGATCGTGAAGCTGATGCGCACGTAGGTAAGAAGACGCTAGCTACACGCTGGCCAATCAAACGGTTACGTATTTTATACACTGTTGTAGCCATAGCTAGTTTTTGTTTGTTACTATTATTATTTGACTGGATCCTTCCGCTAGAAGTGGTTATTGCGAGTCTCATGGCTTTGCCGTTAACCATCTGGGGAGTTAAAACTTATACCCAAACTAAGATCTCCTATGCATCGATTTACGCAATGGTCACGATAATGCTAATGCAAACTTTAGCTTGGTTTGTTATTGGACTAAAAATGTAACTGTTCTAGTTAGAAACGTAAGGAGCGTTTACATCGTTCTCAGTTCAGATCTGGTTTTTCCTTCAATTCGTGAACACCGTTTTTAAAGTAACTTCTTTATGTCACTTACAGTGTCTACACGTTTTGGAGGATTAAAGAAATACCATAAGATAATTGCTATGACCAAAAATATTGCTGCTTGTTCGAAGGCGTTCGTATAGCTTCCTGTTGTGTCATAAAGCCACCCAACATAGATTGGGGCAAATACACCTACCGGAAGCCCGATCATTGATCGGATTCCAGTAATCGTTGAATATGCTTTCCGTCCGAAGAATCGTCCTGAAATTTGTGTATCGGCACCTGTTCTTATGCCTAATCCTAGGCCTCTGAGGAGGGAATAAGTGTAAACCATCCACAAATTACTTGCAAACATTAAGGCAAGTAAGCCAGTCCATTCTAGGATACTAGTTGCAATAAGTATGTATTTAAGGTGATATATGGAGATTCGGTCGGAAATAACACCGCCTATTAGCCTACCCGGGGTACTCGCTAAGACCATAAAGCCAAGGGCGGCCGCAGCCGCTATCGGGTCTACCCCCATATCTGAAAGGTAAGGAATTAAATGCATTGTAAAGAGAGGGCCTGCCCAGCTACGGACAGCTCCAGCAAAGACTGAAATCCAGAACGCCATGGTTTTCATCGCTTGACGAACAGTAAACTCTGTTTCTTCCATCGTCTTTGCGGTATATATTTGGCCGGCTTTAATCAACGCTTCCGTGTTTGTATGCGTCTCTATAGCTGCTCCATCGGGTAACATTCCATAATATTCAGGCCTACGTGGTTTAACAAAAAACCAGGTTAAGGGGAGGCCTACGCCCCAAGTGATAAAGCCTGCTATGAGAGAAGCCATACGCCATCCAAATAACATCATGAGGGTTAGCATAAATGTCGGTATGAAGCTGCCCAAGATACCGATAAACATTCTAGCCACCCCTGTGGCTAACCCTCTCTTCTTCACAAACCAATTTGCTATCGCTGTGCCTAGGGGCCCCCACATTCCAAAGTTAAAACCTGAGCTGACGATGAGCCCCCAAATCAAGAGGAAGCTCCACAAAGAGTTCACATAATACATTAGACACAGTCCCAAGCCAGCAATTAGGAACCCTACAAGGTTTACTGCTCTCGGCCCATATTTATCAGTGAAGTAGCCTCCGAAGGGTCCCTCTAACCCGCCTTCAAGGCGTCTCAAAGCACCTCCACCGGAGATCTGGGCTCGTGTCCAGCCAAACTCCTTCTCAAGTGGCTCGAAATAGAGCCCAAACGAATAGAGGTATATGCCATAACCCCATGCGGTCATGATACCCGTTGCCAAGACCGTCCGCCATCCGAAGAAGATCTTTTTAGGATGCTTAAGGCGTGCAATCAAACCCATCTGATTAATCATTCCTTCAAATTCTTTGCTAGCTATTTTAGTGGGTGTTTAAAAAACTTGCTATTATTCAAATCTGCCTCGTTTCTCTACAGTAGAAAATCTATCATGCGGGTATTGTTGTGTGAGGTTCGTGTAGATGCAAATAAGGAGCATGCGCACAATTATGCGTCATTGAAGCGATGCTGCAACGAAAATGAGTTAGCGGAGTGATGATCTTTTAAGTGCTCTATGTTTATAAGTAGCCCATCATATATATGATTGAAGTATCTCGCTGTTAAGCTGGAAATATACTATTTATTACAAATATCGTCATCATGTCACTAACGTGGGTTTCAATCTAAGGATATATCCCAATAAGGCCCTTTCATATGGACTATGAAGACATGTGTACATGATAAACCGTGTTAATATCATAGTAGAATCCAAGTCCTTAACGCTTGAGATCGAGTATACGCAGAATAGAAAAAGGTGTTATTATGTCCGATAGGGATCCTGACAATGAAAAAAGTGAGCTCGAAAAAAAAGCGGAGCTCCTAATGGAGCTTAGAGGCTATCAAAAAGAAAAGTTGCGTAAAGACGAAGAATCGATTGATATTGAAGCATCTAAAGCCGATTCTGACGAATCGGTATTAATACGTATTGTAACGAAGTCCAATCTGAAATCAAATGGCGTTGGAGTCGATAAAGCGGGAGAAGTGAAACAGATTGCAGATGAAAAGGACTTTGACAAAGTTATTGTGTTTGGTAGACGGTTTAGTAAAGCTGCAAAAGAAAATCTTAATGAAATAGACGTAGAATTCTTTTCACAGGACAAAAAGATAATCTCCTCCTTTAACCCACAGACATTATACCTTAAAATACACGATATTATGGATAGTTTATGTAAAATCAAGTGTGGCTACATTCCGCAATCAGAATCGGAGTGCGAAGGCTATTCTAAAGATCCGATTAAATGCTACTACTGTGAAGGAAGCGGAAAATACATGGGATCATATAGACAACACCGATGCCCAATATGCGGTGGAACCGGCTCAAGAGAAAACCATTATTCGTGTAAGGTAAGATTAATCAGTGATAACGCTGATTTCCATTTGAAACATAGTTGGACCAATCTTCTCCAAAACGATCTCTTATCTCTACTCACGATTTTACGAGATACAAAACTGGAGAATGATGACGATTCCTTACTATGATGCTCGCGCACGCTACCACTAATGTGACCAGCGTCTGAGCTTGGGGTTCAAGATGATTGGTCGAAGCCTCCTTATAGTAGATAGGTGATTTATAACAGATAAGTGCAGGCTATATGTCGAGCGTATTTTATACGGTGATGGCATGTTTAATCACTAGCCTTTTTTCATTGATTGGAATCTTTACTCTTTCTTTAAAAGAAAATTTGTTGCATAGAGTTCTTCTGATCTTAGTAGCCTTCTCTGCGGGATCCATCTTGGGTGCTGCTTGTTTAGATCTTCTCCCAAGAGCTATTGAACTGGTGGAGGAACCAGTTGTATACATCTACATCGTTATAGGATTCATTTTATTCTTCTTCCTCGAACGATTCATTTACTGGTATCATGGCCATGGTCATGAAACCGAGATTTCTGCTCCGATTGGTGATCAGGGAGTAACCAAATCTTTTGTCTACTTGAATCTTCTAGGTGATGCAATTCACAACTTTATTGATGGGATGGTAATTGCAGCCAGTTTCCCAATTGGATTCTCGGTAGGATTAGCTGTCACGATCGCAGTGATATTCCATGAACTCCCTCAAGAAATGGGAGACTATGGAATTCTCATATACGGTGGGTTTAAACGATGGAGCGCACTGTTCCTTAACTTTTTTGTTGCCCTAAACGTTGTATTGGGAGGAATATTCGCGGTTCTAACCTTAGAAACAGCTGAGGCGTCAAGCGGCTTGTTAATTGCTTTTGCTACAGGGGGATTCATTTTTCTAGCATCTTCAGAGCTCCTTCCTGAACTACGTAAAGAGAAAAATTTCAACAAATCGGTTATCCAATTTTTTATATTCGTCTTAGGAGTCACACTAATTTGGCTTCTAGGGATCATCTTTCCAGAATAACAAACCAGTCTAGATGAAACTGTTTATGTGATAGCTTGATATCTATGGCTTCAGTGTGCACACTAGGCTATTCCGTCTTATGTAAATAAAAAAACCAATTTCCTTTTTCACTCGTATGTAATGTTAAATAGATTCAAGACCATTACTTGTTTCAACATTGAATATTTTTCCTTTTCTTACACTTATCTTTGGCATTGTTATAGGAGAGGCCGCAGATTTCGTTTATGACAGACTGAATAAACGTAACATCGAGGGCAATATATCATTGCTGCATTGGCTTGAACACTATCATTGGGGCATGATTTTCCTTCTATTTTACAGGTTCCCTCAAACGTATTTTCCTCAACTCATTCTTGTGCTAAAACAAATTACATCTTCTCCTTTCATCGTAGGATTAGGATTAAGCCTAATATTTGATGAACTTCGAAGTGATACGAAGTTTGCCTGGAAAAAAGCGCCGAAAACCCAATGGTACCACTTCTACGAGAGCTCTGTCCTAGGAATAATGATCGGCGTAATTCTGTTGCTTAGATGGTTGCACCTACCATTGTGGCATCTCATAGTAGTTTTTCTCTTAGATCTTTTCATAGGCATAATAGTTTTGATAAAGAAGCCGTTTAAATCGGAAATACCAAATCGAATCAATGATGCTTAGATTTTCGACGTACTATGATCTCGGGAAACACTTGTCTTAAACGTGTAGTATAAGCGCGTGTTAGACTGTAATAACTCAGGTGTTAACGCATTAAATATTAGATATCGATATAGATTGAATTATGAGATTCATTGTTTATGGCGCTGGAGCGATCGGAGGCACTATAGGCGGACACCTTTTTCGAGCAGGATACAATGTAGTTCTAGTAGCAAACCCAAAGCATGTAGCAAAAATTAATGAAGCTGGGCTCAAACTTGTTACAGCTGATGAAACCTATATTCTCGAAATTCCTGCATATAAAGAAGCTAAAGAACTGGAATCCTTCCAACACGACGATGTGGTACTGCTAACCGCCAAGTCACAGCAAACCCTCAATTGTCTTGGACAACTCAAAAACGCTGGGGCGCCAAGAACACTACCCATATTCTGTGTACAAAACTCCATATTGAACGAGTCTTTGGCTACACGAATTTTCAATAGAATATATGGCTGCGTTATTGTGATACCAGGTATTTTCCTAGATCCAGGAGTTGTTATTAATCCCATCACTCAAAATTATGGCTTCATCGAGGTTGGAAGATATCCACAAGGTGTAGATAAACTAGCCCATCAGGTTTCATCTGCATTGAAAACAGCTGGTTTTGCTTCGACAATAAACAAGGAAGTTATGAAGGCCAAAGGAGCGAAATGCCTCTATTGGAATCTTGGAAGCGCTATGGAAGCTATAACCGACGGAAAAGGCGACAGTAATGTGCGGAACAAGTTCATGGAGGAAGCTAGACAG
>CP070659.1:1660658-1687460 GCA_020355125.1 Candidatus Bathyarchaeota archaeon | reverse complement strand
GGGTATTAACTCAAATTGGGGGAAAACGAGTTCGCCTAGGAACGCCAGAAGAATATTACGCGGCGTCAATGGGCACGCGACTTCTGCGGGAAGCTGTGCGACGTGCTGGTAAGCCTGGTATGCCGATCAACTTCGATAGTCAAGCCATGACAGAGTACGCCCATTCAGCGATACTTGTTCCAGGGGGAGCTAGATTAACAGATATCTGGACTTATTGGACATCATACCCAGTTGGAATCGTTAGAATGGTTTCATTGAACAGGGCAGCAATCAGCTTGGAGTTCGGTAATCCTCTTTTCGCAGCTGGCGCAGGCTCATTATATGGCTACTCTGGAGGTCCAGAGACAGCTGCAATAGCGCTAGTTGCCGATGGTATAGGTGTTATTATGCTCGACAACTGCGGGATCTTACAAATTGGCGGAGCTAGACCCATCGTTGGGCCAAGTGGGATCCCTGAAAATTTCTGGACCCAAGGATTAGCTGGGTTATCAGTGTTCCGAAATATTGATGGCATAATAGGCGGCGGAAGCGGAGGATCAAAATCAGGGCTCTGTACGGAGATGCAATTCTACGAAATCGCGGTAGGCAGAATTCGTTGCGAACCTCAAGCAGCCTTTACTACCGGTGGCGCAACTGGGCATGGATCCGAAGATGACTATATAAATGGGCTCACCGCGAGATGGAATGTTGAGCTGGGAAAGGAAATCGTGGGATTGAGCCTGACCGATGCCAACGACATGGTAAAAACGTTGATGATGAATCCGAAATATAACCTTGGCAACGAACCTGATGGTAAACGGTTCCAGGAAGTCTACGACCTCGAAACTGTTACGCCTAGAAACGAATATCTTGAAATGTATCAAAGAATGACAAGAGAGGTAAAAAATCTACTCGGAATAAACCCAAAATAAGTATCATGCTAACTAGTGCTATGGGTGCTAGTTGATTCGTTATTTAAACTTTTTAGCTAATGCCGTCCAGAGATCATCGGATAATGGTCTAAGGAGTTTTTTCTCCGAACCATCATCCTTTATAACTACTCTTTTATTTTCGTCTTCAACTATTTCTCCAATTATGGTTGCTTCGATTCCATTTGATTGTAGTATCTTTATGATTCCGTTTGCTTTTTCAGATTCAGCAGTTATTAAGAGAGAACCAGAACTTATTAGGTTTAAATGATCTATTCCAAACAAACGACAGATTTCAAGAGTTTCTTTTCCTACGAGTATTTTTTTTTCATAAATTTTAAAGCCTTTACTGGCAGCATCACATAATTCATGTAAACCGCCGGCTACTCCCCCTTCAGTAGGATCGTGCATCGCTGATACTCCACCAAAATCAAAGGCTAACAAGGCTTCTTTAACGACGCTTATTTTTTCAAAATATTCCTTAGCTCTGCTAACAAAGGCTTTTCCATATTTTTCTTCTAATATTTTGCTTCTGTCTGAGGCTAGGATAGCTGTTCCTTCGATTCCTGTTCCCTTCGTTAGGATAATTTTGGCTCCAGATTTGGCTCCTCCACTCTTAACAAAGTGGTCTCCTTCAACGACTCCTGCAGAGAAAGTGATAACGAGTGGATGGTCCAACCCCGGGGTTATTTCTGAATGGCCTCCAATGATGCTTATTCCGAGCTTTTTGGCAGCTTCATCCATTTTTCTGCAGATGTCTTCTAAGACTTTTTCTCCGGAACCTTTTGGAAGCATAATACAAGATAATATCCAGTTAGGTTTAACTCCCATAGTTGCAATATCATTGGATGCAATGTTAACTGCGAGCCATCCAATTCTATCTATCGCTCCACTTATAGGATCACACTTCAAAGCGACCAGGTAATCACCGATCTGAATTATTGCCGCGTCTTCACCTCTTGATGGGCCGAGAATAACGTCATTTCGCTCAGATCCTAGCCATCTAAAAACGGTTCGTTCTAATACTTCTGGAGAAATCTTGCCTAAAGGAAACATAGTGAGCCCCTCTCATTTAAGGTACGATTCAATATTAAACGATAGATGTAGTATAAATTTCTCGTATAAACGATTTTTTTAATCGAAGAATAATGTTTGCGGGTAAAATATATTTTCACGGTTTTAATTATTCTGTCTCAAAACTAATGTAACGCAAGCTCAAATTGTATGCTAAATTCTATAATGTTAATAATTCCAATATTATATTAAAAATCGAACATTATGATGGGCTCAGTTCAATATTAAGATATGAGCGGGGTTCGTATGGAGTATTCATTTATCGCTGATACGTATGAGCAGATTGAAGCAACTACAAAAAGGCTTGAGATGACTGGTTACTTAGTGGACCTCATACAGAACACTCCGAAAGACTTGATTAGAAAAGTGGCGTACTTAACTAGGGGCACCCTAAAACCCGATTTCATGGGAATAGAAATAGGAATTGCTGAAAAACTCGCGATAGAATCGATAACAAGGGCTACAGATGTTCAAAGGGAAAAGGTTACTCGAAACTTGAAAACTTTCGGTGACTTAGGTTCGACTACAGAACGACTTCTATCCGAGTCGCGTGCACGGAAATCTTCCATAGATAGTTTTTTACCTGCGAAGCGTTTAACTGTTGAGAAAGTATATGAAACTCTCGAGAAAATCGCCAATACATCTGGTAAAGGTTCAGTTGAAACAAAGGTCAACTTATTGTCTCAACTCTTAAGGGAAGCCGCTTCGAAAGAGGCAAAATATCTAATCAGAACTGTAACAGGAAAACTCCGGCTTGGAATAGGCGATATGACTTTTTTAGACGCTTTAGCTATAACTTATGGTGGGGGTAAAGAGGCAAGAGAAGCGGTGGAGAGAGCCTATAATGTATCCTCTGACATTGGCCTTGTCTCTGAAGTGTTAGCTGAAGAGGGCTTAAGGGCCTAAAGACGTTTAGTATAAAAATTGGAAGGCCTGTTCGACCGATGCTGTGTGAGCGACTGACTTCAGCAGAGAAAATATTGGAAAAGCTAAAAGGAACAGGCTCAGCTGAGTATAAATATGATGGACTTCGAATCCAAGCTCATATATCGCCATCAGGAACTTTTCTATTCTCTAGAAAGCTTGAAAATATTACTCTTCAATTTCCTGACCTCCTTGAAGCCTTGGGGACAACTATTAATGCGAAGGAAGCTGTGGTTGAGGGAGAATGCGTTGCAGTTGACCCTGACACTGGAGAAATACAACCCTTCCAAGTTGTAACTCAGAGACGTGGGAGAAAATATAATATTTTAAAGAAGGTTAAAGAGATCCCGGTTATACTCGTTCTTTTCGATTTATTATATATTGATGGTGAAACCATTACAGAGTCTCCATATTTTGAAAGAAGAAAAAAGCTTGAACAATTAGTCAGTGAATCGAAGACAGTGATGTTAACTCGTCCGATAATTGCGAATAGTCCTCACGAATTGGATCAACATATGGATAAAGCAATAGAGGAGGGGTATGAGGGACTCGTTGTTAAATCCGTTGGCACGGAGTCGGTATATCAAGCTGGATCTAGAGGATTCCTCTGGATAAAATATAAAAGGGATTACAAGAGCGAATTAGTTGACACTCTTGATTTGGTTGCTGTAGCCGCATTCGCAGGACGCGGTAAAAGGGCTGGAACTTATGGAGCTTTACTGATGGCTAGTTATGATGATGAGTCAGACGTGTTCAGAACAGTATGCAAACTTGGAACAGGATTTGACGATAAAACGCTTACTAATCTTCCAAGTCTATTTGCGCCTTACTTGATAGACCATTCGCATTCAAGAGTTGATTCAAAGATTGATGCAGATTATTGGTTTGTACCTGCTAAAGTTTTAGAAATTCTAGGCGCAGAACTAACCCTTAGTCCTTCTCACACTTGTGCTTTAGGAGTAGTTAAAAAAGATAGCGGCTTAGCCGTGAGGTTTCCAAGATTTACTGGAAAGTGGAGAGAAAATAAAGCTCCAGAGGATGCTACAACAGTTAAGGAAATAGTTGAAATGTACAGATCACAGCTAAAGAACGTAAAATGATGTTTATATACGTAACCACTTTTTCATTTTTGTAGATACAAGTATTCAGTCAGCCTACCATGTTTTTAGAGTATTGCTGTGACTGATGTAACAATATTTTAATTGGATTATGAATATAATTTGTTGAGTTGAATTGATTGTATAACGATGGTCAAAACGCTGAAGACGCTGATGAAGACGTTGTTAAGAAACTAATGGGACTAAGAACTTACTTGGAGAACCGTATCAAGGAGTTAGAAGATGAAACTGAAAAGTTAAAAGCACTCTTCAAGATCGTAGATGAAGTAATAGTTACAAAAAGCTTCAAGCCTGCTGGGATTATCCCTATGAAAAAACCGCAACCGATATTTGAAAAAAAAGAAGTAACACCGCTAAAAACTGGCACCGGCATTATGTTAGCAAATATGTATGTTGATGAGTTACAATTACAAATTATCCCCGAAGAGGGCTTAGTATTTTCCACTGATATTCCGCCTTTCCACACGTTCTTTATAAATCGAATATTGGAACCTATGAAGAAAAAAGATAATGAAGCTATACAGAAAGGAGAAATAATGCCCAACGAGGCTTTATCATATAGCGTTATTACAGATGGAAATATTATCAGGGAAGTAATTATCAAAAACTATGGAAATGAAAGGCGCCTCCGAGAAATAAAAACATCATCACGCTGGACTTTTGAAAAAATGTATGAGAAGATCTATAGTTAGCGCACGATAGTCGTTAACCCCAGAGATATGTATTTGTTCTTCCAATCCCTGGTTCATGGGGATACTTTTTCTCTTCCCATAACCTTTCCGACTTCTTCAGCTTTTCAGGATCTATCTCTACTCCAAGGCCTGGTCCTTCAGGGACCTTCAACGTGCTATTAATGATCCTGAACTCGTTTTTAATAATATCCCACGAGGGTGGCTCAAGGAGATGAGTGGAACTATCATTAGTGCCAGTAAATTCCCGAGTGGAAGTTATCAAGTGAAGAATCGCTGCGTTGTTGGGTCCCAGCTCAGCAGCGCTACTTTGACCAGTAACTTTAATCCCGCCCATACCCGCCATAGCGCAAAGACGTTTACATTGCAAGATTCCACCTGAGAATCCGGGTTTAGTATGGAAAGCATCAGCGGCTCTCTTCTCAATGAGAAGCCTTACAAATTCCTCAACGTTAGGACCGTGACTGTGCGCTTCGATGGGCACTCCTACAATTTTCCTCAGCTCCGCCATACCTTCAAGGGATGCTTGATCCCAAGGCCAAGAGTTAGGAATCGGCTCTTCAATGGATGCGGGTTCGGCGACTTTCACTATCTTCGGTAAAGTTCTCATAGCACAGCTAAGCGGATAGCCGCCATTGATGTCAAAATTAAGTTCAACATCATCGCCGACGGCTTCTCTCACAGCTTTAGCACACTCCACATCTATCTTCGGATCGTGTCCTAGCTTGATCTTAAAAGATTTGAAACCCGCTTCAACCGCCTTTAAAGCCTCTGCTGCCTGTTCCTTAGGAGGTAAGTCACAGAGCCAGTACCGTACATGTATTGGATCGTGGATTTTTCCTCCCCAAAGTTTGTATAAGGGTTTGTTACAGGCTTTCCCAATAATGTCCCATAAAGCGATATCAATCACCGCTACAGTTTTGGTGCCGAATTTAGGAACAGTTACCCCTCCGCCACCAATTCTTTTATCCATCTCTATCTTCTCAATGTTGAAAGGATCTTGACCGATCAGTAATGGCTTTATCTGGTTCATGATCACATCTGGAGTTCCCGCCGTTCCGATGACGTTTTGAGTGGAGACTCCAGTTATTCCTTCATCGGTATCTATGAATGTTACACAGGTCCCATAGTTTGAGTGCCGCGTCATATACCACATGCTAACGGGAGCAAATTTTTCAAATTTAGCAAACGGCACAGTAACCTGAGTAACTCGCACATCAGTGATTTTCATTTTTTTCACTAGAATCCGTAATTAATTCGTATATTTATATTCCTTTTCTCTTTCGTGTGTGCGCTAAAATTGGATAAATGTATAAATATTTTTTATAGTGAGTGCGCAAACTATTTTAGTTGGGATATGAAATGGAAGATGTTAAGATAGTCGCTGACGATCTATACTTCATCCAGCAGCCCATTCGAACTGGGTGGTTTTGCGGAATAACTGTTGTTCTCGGTGCCGATAAAATCGGACTAGTAGATACTGGCTTCGAAAATACTCCAGTAGACTACATATTTCCCTTAATCAAAAAGCTTGGACGAAAGCCTGAAAGTATTGATTACGTTGTTAACACCCATAGAGACGGAGACCATGTTTTAGGAAACAAGGCGATCAAGGAGAAAACAAAAGCACAAATCGCCATTCATAAACTAGAGGCAGAAGCAGTTGTAACCGCTGATGTCAAGCTGATTGACGGAAACGTTGTAGAATTGGGTGACAGAAAGTTCAAAGTCATACATTCTCCTGGCCATAGACCGGGAAGCATATGTCTCTATGATCAGGCGAATAGGACTTTAATAACTGGAGACTCTGTTTGTGGGGAAAGAACTGATCTCATACGGATGGATAAGGCGATCTACATCCGCTCCCTGAAGAAGCTTTTAGACCTTGATATCGGAATTCTCGTAATGTCCCATCCTTTCAAACCGTTAGGAAAAAGTATCGTCGTCGGAAATGATATAAAAGAAATGATAGTGGCAAGTATTGGTATAGCAGAGAATCTGAAGTAAGCGTTTGCGCAAAAATATAATGTTATGTTTTAACATGTTTGTTAAGAGGAATGCTAATGAAGGTCCGTGTTTCAGCTCCAGCGAGACTCCATCTTGGTGATATTGATCCTTTTGGAATTGGTAGATTCGGATACGCGCCAATTTTAGCTCTAAACGAGCCTAGAATTATTATTGAAGCGTCTCAAAACGATGCTATAGAAGTTATGGGGATTGAAACAGAAGGCTCCAAAGCTTATGTAGAGAGAACAATATCTGAATTTAACCTGCCAGGAGCTGAAATCGACATATTATCTATGATTCCCAGACATTGTGGCTTTGGATCAACCACTCAATTAGCCCTTTCCATTGGAAGGGCAGTTACTAAAGCTTATGATGTCAACACTGATGTCGTCTATCTAGCCAAAGCCTTGAAGAGAACGTCTACTGGCGGCTTATATACTTTTCAGCATGGTGGTTTTGTAGTAGCAGGCGGTTTGAAGATTGAACGGGGAGAGCTAATTTTTAATAGAAAGCAGGTTCTTTTTCCGCCACTAATTTGTCGATACGACTTCCCAGAGGAGTGGCGTTTTCTCGTTATTAAACCCCATATGGTCCCGAAAAGTCCAGACGGAAATGTAGAGGAGGAAGTTTTTAAGAAGCTTCATAGTGAACGACCTCCTTTGGCCTTAACTTATGAAGCATATTTCACATTAATGGCTCAGCTCATCCCTTCAATTCTAGAGCAAAACGCTAAATCTTTTGGGGAAGCTTTGACAAAGATTCAACTCCTCGTCGGCCAAATGTATCAACCTGTACAGGGGAACGTCTTCAATCCGGCATCAGCTTGGATAATTTCGATTTTACGCAGAAACAAGGCATTAGGAATTGGCCAAAGCTCTTGGGGACCAATAGTTTACGCATTTATTGAAAACGAAGAAAAGGGAAAAGACTTGATGGATGCCATTAGAACCGAGCTAAAGGGAAGAGCTGACGTATCCTTAGTTAAAGCTGATAATTCAGGAGTAGATGTTTCGATTAAACCCTCGTAAACGATATCTTTTTTGAAATAGGACCTCTTTTCCGCATCCCAGTTGATTAAACACTCCTTTCAATTCGCTTTCCTCAATAGCGCGCGCGCTACGTATCGGATATTAAATGTGAATTCTAATGAACATTTTCTGAACGTTTATTCATTTTTTTATCAATTGATTTCATGTATAGATAACTTTATATATTATTAGTTAAGAAAATGAACAGAAATCCAGTAGGGAAAAAATTTGTTATCAGAAGATGAGAAAAAGAAAAAAGTGCTTGAAGAAGCGAAACGATCAGATGTAAGATTAGTGGTATTTCAATTCGTAGATATACTTGGAACAATAAAGAACGTTACAATGACGGTGAATCGATTAGAAGATGCCTTAAATGAGGGCATACCCTTCGATGGGTCCTCTGTTGAAGGATTTGTAAGAATATTCGAAAGCGATATGGTCGCAATGCCAGATCCCACAACGTTCAAAATACTTCCGTGGCGTCCTAATGAGAGAAAAGAGGCAAGAATTATCTGTGATATACACAGACCAGGGGGAAAACCCTTCGAAGGCGATCCGAGATACATTCTTAAACGGGTAATTAATGAGGTAAAGGAACAAGGCTACTATTACAACACAGGCCCTGAGTTAGAGTTTTTTCTCTTTAAAAACGCTGAAGGGTATGGACCCGTTACTCACGATTTTGGTGGATACTTTGATTATTCACCACTTGACCTAGCTTTTGACATACGAAGAGAAGTAACGTTTAATCTACAGGAAATGGGTTTTGAGATCGAACAGGGTCATCACGAAGTGGCTCCTGGACAACATGAAATAGATTTTCGATTTGATGATGCTTTACAAACAGCAGATAAAGTGA
Organism: Candidatus Bathyarchaeota archaeon; assembly: GCA_020355125.1. GTDB lineage: Archaea > Thermoproteota > Bathyarchaeia > RBG-16-48-13. The sequence goes on along the minus strand of CP070659.1, from coordinate 1,678,853 downwards.
TAACCTACAAAATGGTTATCAAAGCCATTGCATTTGCTCATCAACTGACTGCTACATTTATGCCGAAACCAATAAGTGGCCAAAATGGTTCAGGAATGCATGTTCATCAAAGTTTATTCAAAATAAAAAATAACCATAATGCCTTTTATGATCCTAATGACAAGTACTCTCTTTCTAAAACCGCTTATTATTTTATTGGCGGGCAATTAAAGCATATAAGAGGGCTGAGTGGAATTTTAGCTCCTACTGTCAATTCCTATAAAAGGCTGGTTCCAGGATATGAAGCGCCGGTATACATTTGTTGGGGAAGACGAAACAGATCAGCTTTAATTCGTGTGCCAGATTATTTTCCAGGAAAAGAAAAGGCTATCCGTGCAGAATTACGATGTCCTGATCCCTCCTGTAATCCGTATTTGGCTTTTGCAGTAATGTTGAAGGCTGGAATGGATGGAGTTAAAAATAGAATAGAGCCTCCAGAACCAGTTGAGGAAGATGTATATGAATTCGATGATCAGAAACTCGCACAGTTTTATATCAAGACTCTTCCAGAGTCATTGGGGGAAGCTATAGATGAAATGAAGGAAAGTAAACTATTAAAGGAAGCATTAGGGGATTTCACATTTGGAAAATATTTAGAAGCTAAGAAAAGTGAGTGGACAGAGTATCAGCTTCATGTTTCAGACTGGGAAATAGAGAAGTATATAAAACTATAGTCTGCCATTATTTCTTCTTTCCTTAATTTTTGGCGTTTTAAAAATCATTTGAAGAAGGTTTTCATGCTTTAGCTCCTTTATTATTAAGTTCCTCATCCATTCTGAAGGAGTAAGTCCTTCTCTTGAAGCTTGTTGCTCTATAATTTCTTTAATATTAGACGTCACCCTCGTACATATCAAGGAATTTTTTGTCTCTGACTGTGTTTTTGGCATTACAAAACCCATTGTATAATGAATCTTAAGGAATATAAAATATTTATACGCAAGAAGCTTGCTAAAACTTTTTATTATCGCTAGGAAAAAATTGAATACCGTTATCGGTTATATCGTACTCATAAGTCTGTTTAGAGTGATGTGTACTTCGCATTTTTATTATTCGTAACGATCTTCTTAACATGCCTTCATCATCAAATTTAGTTTGCATTAAAATTATTCCGTCAACTATGAATTCCTCGACGCCTAATCCTATTCTTTGGGATCCCCAAGGCATATCAGAGATCATAACAGTTGTGCATCCTATTTTTTTAAGAAACCTGTAGAGTAGATGTATGAGAAATCTTACATCAGCTGGTTCAGTCAAAGCCATAGAGAAGGCAGTGAATGAATCTATGACCAGTCTTTTAGCGCCAACCTCGTTTATTTTCTCTAGGATCAAATTCAAATTACTTTGAATTCCCGGCTCTTTCGTTGTGAATAAATCTAATATTGATATGTATCCTTCAATTTCGAGCTTGTTAAAATTCCAACCAAATCTGTCGAGGTTGCGTAAGAGTGAATCTCTGTTTTCAGCAAAGCACACATATATGCCTTTCTCTGCGAATCTTGTCGCACCTTCATATATGAATTGAGCAGCAAAGGTTGTTTTTCCAGCTCCTGGGCTACCTGCAACGAGGAAGACTCCTTCGATAGGTAATCCTTTTTCGATTAGGTCGTCAAAGCCTTCTATGCCGGTTGGAACTCTTTCTGTCATTATTCTCTACCATTTGTTTAATTGATAATGATTAATTTTTCTATATTTCCTTTTATCGTTTTACCAGTTAGTGCACACGGTTCAACATATTTTTGTATAAAAAAAGACGTGTTATTTTCTTGTAAACAACTGTTAGGTTCTTGATAGTTATAAGGTTAAAAAAAGGTAATTCAAATCAGTTTTAGGCGTTATTCATAACATTATTACTAATAGGCAGTGGCAAACACGATATTTCTGCTGAGCTTTTGGGAAGGTTACTGATATGAAAAAAGCATTCGATAAAATCGGGTTCTTAACCTCTTGGAGAAATCGGAAAAAAGTGATAGCAGACGCGATTCTACACGAAGCAAGAAAAATTGCTAATAAAGAATTGAACAAATTAGCGAACAAAGTGTTATCAGAAGCAGCGACTTTAGGAAGATGGGAAAAAAAGCCATTTTACATAGCCTAAGCATTGGAAATATGGGTGTTAATGAGGCGAATATGTCTAAGAAGTAATTGATAAAAATGTAAAATATCGAGTCCTCCTCTCTTTTTAAAATCAAATAGCTTATAGACATCGGAAATACCTTATTAACATCCTCTTAAGCAACTGTTTTAGGTAACTTTTACTAAAGTATGTATTAGGGTGTTTTGTATAAGATGGTGGATCAGTTAGATCTAAAGATACTTCATTTAATCGAAAATGCACCAACGATAGTAAGGTCAGTTACTAAAAGAGAAATAGAAAGAGGCGTATTGTATCCTTCTGTAACCACCATGGATATAAAACGAAACATGCCGATTAATGTAGATCTGAGTATTATTGAAAGTCGCCTCAGTGCTCTTGAAAATGAAGGCCATATCTTCTATGATGCAAATCGTTGGTGGCTGACCGGTAAAGGAAGAAAGGCTCTAGGAAAAGGTGATTCACAAAGAGTTACTTTACACCCATCATCTAAGCCCATCAGAAAGGCCTTAGAGGAAACTTTCTTAAGATTTGAGCCTGGAATAAAAGAATTGGGAATTTCTGAAGATATCAGCAATATTGAAAATAAAAAAATTCGAGCCGAAGCGTTGTTGAAGGAGTTAAAGCATAGTTATGAAATCGACCTCATTTCCGAAGCGGAGTATAAAGATCTGATGGAAAAATTATTTACTAGATTGAAAAAAATCGATGCTCAAATAGAGACCTATATCCAAAAATGGAGAGACGAACTCTTAAGCGACATAGAAAAGTTAGCAGATAATATAGCTAAAAAAAAGGCGTTGTTAAAAAATTTAGATACAATAATTTCACAGAAATGAGCCTTCAATTTTGAAATAGTTTCTGATCTATCCAAGCTTTGAAGCAAATATACAAGGAACAGAAGAATTATTCTTGTAATCAAAAATGATGTTTAATCCTTAAGCTGTTCGCTAGCTAGGGTGTAGTAATATTTGGCTGGTTTTTTGGTATACCATATACATTTTTAATACTGAAGTACTCGCGCTGGCCTACAAGCATTGAAGATATGTACTTATAAGCTAGTTAGATAAACGGGCTCTGCTAGGTTATAAATTGAATCGGCGATTCTTTTGGCTTTATTAAACGATTCTTTTCTGGATGAGCCCTTAGATGTGATTGAACAGATTGGCTCGCCTTTTTCAACAATGGTTCCGGATACTGGTATATCTTCTACTTCGTCGAAATTTAAATATGGAATGTTTGAACGTTTTTTGGCATATAGAATGATTCTGGTGCAGAAACAAATGCTTGGTTCTAAGTGGTTCGGAATAATTCCAGAAACGCAGGCGTCAATATGGGTCTTAACAAGGTTTATTCCAAGAACGCTTTCAACACATCCTGCAGTCCCTTGAAAGCGAGGATTAATTTCGACTATTTTAGGTTCTCCTTCTTCAGATAATACAAAATCAACACCATTTGAGCCGGCCAATTTGAAATGTGAAGCCACTTTTTCAACTGCGTATCTACATCGTTTGGTTATTGTTTTTTTAATTGAGAGAGGTACGATATTACCGCAATAACCGAAGGGCTCTTGCTGCCCAAAACGGCGCATTCCTAAAAGCTGCTCATTTATGGTTAAGGTTAACACGTTTCTGGATGCGGATAGTAAAGAAGCACTAGCCGATATTCCATGCACGTATTCTTGTATTAGTACCTTTGAACTTTGAGAAGAAGCTATTTTGAATGCGGGTTTAAGAGTTTTTGAATCAATAGCTTTTCTATGAAATGTGCCTCCGCTTCCCCATAAAGGTTTAACAACAATGGGGTAACCGATGTCTTTCGCCCTATTGTTGGCTTCTCTAAGATTATTGGCTTCTTCAGTTATTGGATGTGAAATTTGTATTCGATCAAGTTCTTTAAAAAATGAGGTTTTGTCTCTAACTCTTTGAATGGTTTTCGGAGTGTTTCCTAGGATAGGAATGTGGTCATTAAGCTCTGATAAAATTTGATGCGAATCTTCCAGTCCAGATGAAAGGATAACTCCATCAATATGATGTTTTTGTAAAAGGATCTTAGCCAGTTTTAAAATAGCACGCGGGTTAAATTTTTCATTTAATCGTCCACAAGATTTTCCCTTAATTTGAACAATTAGAGATTTGCATTCATTGCATGTCTTTCTTAGATCACTATCTCCATAATAATCAACTGAATAAACTTCATAGCCTGCTCTTTTGGCTGATTTAGCCAATGATACAACATCGAGCCCAACTATTAGAAGGCTACGAATTTTTTTTGTAGACACGTTTGTTCAACTCAGCTAATGATCCAGGAGATTCTAACTTAATCTCTATTCTTTCTTTACCTTTGCCAGGCTTTTTTCCTCTTTTTAAAAATATTTTCCCTATTTCGATAGTGTTTTTAACGTGAGTGCCGCCACATGGCATGGCTTTGAAGGGATAAATCTTCCAGTATCTATAATTAGGATTCTTATGATCTCCCCAAGTTTTGATTTCATAGTCCATTGCTATAATCTTATTAGCTCTTTCTTCAACTTTTGAAATTTTTTCTCGATCTAATTTCTCTTTAAATAGATAATCTGATCTATCTTTTTTGTCATCTACTAATCCAGATGAGGCTGTTTCACAATCTTTCCCAAAAATTATTTGCATAACATAATAAACTATATGAGATGCAGAGTGGAGACGCATTATTTTATATCTTCTTTCCCAATCAATTGTCCCAATAACAGAGTCTCCAGCCTTAAAAATGGGTTCAGAATCTAGTATATGTACTACGTTAAGATCTTTATCCTTCTGTGTATCGGTGACTTTTACTCCATTGATTTCTCCTTTATCGCCGACTTGTCCTCCAGATTGGGGAAAAAAGCAAGTGCGATCAAGAATAATTTTTTTTCCATTGGCGTTGGTTACTTCGGCAGTGAATGTTACTTTATACGGATCTTTTCGGAATAACAATATAGTTGGCATGTCGGATTATCCACCCATTCGAAAGAATTTTGCTTGTACGTAGAAATGAATTGACAATTTATTTTTATATTTGTGTGTATTTTCCTTTCATATCTTTTATTGTTAAGGAGGAAAATGATGCCACAGAAAGTTATTTGCAAAGATTGTGGAGAAATCCTCTATTCTGACATCGATCTAAAACCACCAGAAGAATTAATTCGAAATTTTGAAGGTAAATGTCCAAAATGTGGTAAAGAGCTGTCCTATAACCCTGAAAACATTGAGATCCGTGAATTATATGAGTAGGTCTTTTAAAGAGGGCTATAACTAATGGCATCTAAATGGCGCGGCGTCTTTAAACATGTTTCATTAGCCTCTCTAAGCAATAGAATCCGACAACAAGTATCAAAAAAAAGTATAGCTCTTTTTTTCTGCCTTCTCCTTATATTATTTTTATCGATCTCTATTAGGCTACTCCCCATAAAATGGGGGTTTACAATTTCAGAATTCGATCCATATTTCAACTATGATGTAACTAAATATGTCGTTGAAAATGGCTTTTCATCATGGAGCGAATGGTATACTTATCGAGCATGGTATCCTTTTGGCAGAGATATAGAATACACTTCATTTCCTGGAATTCCATTTACTGGCGCATTTTTATATCATTTTATTTCAGCATTAGGGTTTTCTGTAACAGTAATGGATGTTTGTATAATATTTCCCGTTTTAATGGCAGCCCTAACGTGTATAGTTGCATATTATTTTGGGAAGGAATTAGGTGGAATAGAAGTTGGTCTTCTTTCATCGCTATTTCTCGCAATAAATCCAGCGTATATAGGTAGGACTAATCTAGGCTTTTATGACACCGAAACGGTTGGCATCTTTGCAACTCTACTGGCCTTTCTCCTTTATCTCCGCTCTCTAAAGCAGGAAAATAAGTGGTATGTTAGTTTATTTTATGCTATTATGTCTGGTCTTTCCCTCGGATATGTTTTTTCATCTTGGGGGGCTTCCCGATACCCCTTTGCACTCTTAACCTTATTTACATTAATCCTTCTAATCATAAAACAATATTCGCGAAGACTCCTAATCTCATACAGTACGCTCATGGGAGTTGGAATATTAATCGCAGTAAATATACCGAAACTAGGTTTTCATTTTTTAAAAGAGCTAGAAGGCATTGCTGTTTTTGGAATGTTTTCGTTACTCTTAATGTATGAAGTTGCTCAACGATTCGAGAGTTATAAGACAAAAGTAATTTTTATAACGAGCTTTATTTCCCTTTTAGGATTGTTAGCCGTCATACTTTGGCATTTCGGCTTCATTTCTCTTCCACTCGGTAAATTCATGTCCGTTATTAATCCTTTTGAAAGGACAACTATCCCTATCGTGGAATCTGTCCAAGAACATCGACCAGCAACATGGTCATCCTTTTACTACCAATTCGGAATACTTGTCTTTTTAGCCCCTTTAGCTATGATATTTATATTCAGAAAATTGACTAACGAAAAAATATTTCTGATCACGTATTTTCTTTCTACGTTGTATTTCGCTGCTTCAATGATAAGGCTTACAGTAATAATGGCTCCTGCGATATGTGCTTTAAGCGCGTTAGCAATTGTCGAACTTCTAAAACCTTTTATTAGCAGCGTTATCCAGAAACCTGAAAAGAAGAGAAGAATTCGTCGTTCTAAGAGAATGGGTAAAGGATTCAGCTTACTTCCGATTGTGTGTCTCTTTCTTTTAATCCTTTGGCCTCTTGTTGAAGGGCTAGATAGCGCCTATGCACCAACGACCATCGCTTCTTCATCTATCCCCATTCGAGATCAGATTGATGATTGGAGCGAAGCCCTTATTTGGATGCAGAATAACACGAATCTTCCCGAAGATACGGTCGTTGCTTCTTGGTGGGACTACGGCTATTGGATAACTGTAATCGCCGAGAAAACCACGTTAGCCGATAATGGCACTATTAATGCAACGCAGATTGCACAGATTGGTAGAATGTTCATGTCAAATGAAACAGAGGCGCTCACGATCCTTAAGCGTTACAATGTGACTCACGTAGTAGTCTTTACAACAATTGGCTTAGCTAGAAGTGGACAACTTCTATATGGGGATGAGGTCAAATGGAGGTGGATGGCTAAAATTGCAGGTCTTAACGACACAAAACTCGAAGACACATCGATAACAAGTTATATTGCACAAGTTTGGTCACAGACTACTCAAGACCCGAATCTTCTAGCTTGGTACCAACAGTTTTCCGGTTTTGCACTCCCTAAAAGTTATACTGTTCTGACAAAACTAATGATAAATGGAGCATTTGGTCAGGGACTGCTTCCTCTAACTCATTTTCAGCTAGTTTTCTCTTCTTCGGGATGGAATGGACAATTTCCACCAATGGTTTTCATATATGAAGTTCTCTACTAAATGATTTTTCATCAACTTTTCTGCTCTTTCATATATATGTTCGATTTCTACAACGACGTGATTGCCAATTTAAGCCAGCGATTTTTACTTTAATTCAATAAGTATTCACATATTTACTGAAGTATTAGAAATTTGATTTGTGGGATCAAGAAAAAAATTCTTAATTGTTACTATTTATTAGAAGTACTGTTAATGGATCATACTGGGGGATCATGAATCAATTGGAGTACTATCTTGAGTGTGTCGATTGTGGCATAAAGTATCAATCAATCGAAGTATTATACATTTGTAAAAAGTGTGAAGGCCTCTTAGATATAAAATATGATTATGAAAAAATTGCAGAAAAAATTAGTGTAAAAACTTGGCAAAATAGGCCATTCACACTATGGAGATATCGCGAGATTTTTCCAGTTGAAGACTATTCAAACATCATTACACTCAATGAAGGTGGAACAAGTTTACAAAAATGTGAACGTTTGGAAAAAATCCTAAATCTAGGAAATATTTGTGTCAAGAACGAGGGCGAAAATCCCACTGGCTCCTTTAAAGATAGAGGGATGACGGTTGGAATTACTAAAGCAATAGAACTTGGATTTCACACCGTTGCTTGCGCATCCACGGGTAATACATCAGCCTCCCTAGCAGCCTATGCTGCACGGGCAGGTCTCCGATCTATTGTTCTAATTCCCTCAGGCAAAATTGCTCTAGGTAAATTAACTCAAGCTATAATTCATGGGGCACACATTGTTCAAATAAAAGGGAATTTTGATGAAGCATTAAGAGCAGTCTTCCAACTTACGCAATCCAATCCAAATATTTACCTTTTAAACTCTGTGAATCCCTATCGAATCGAAGGACAGAAGTCCATAGCCTATGAAATATATACTCAACTAGGCAATGCTCCAGATAACATCCTTCTCCCGGTAGGAAATGCTGGAAACATAAGCGCAATTTGGAAAGGATTCGTAGAACTTCAAAAACTTGATTTAATTACTAACTTACCCCATATGATTGGAATACAAGCTGAAAACGCAGCGCCTATCGTTACCGCTTTCAAAAAGCGTAGGGAAAATATACGCCCAACACTCCATCCAGAAACAATTGCTACCGCAATTAGAATTGGATCCCCAATTAGCTGGAAAAAGGCATTGAATGCTGTATACGATTCCAAGGGTTTTATGGAGAAAGTGACTGATGACGAAATCATTAGCGCTCAACAACTTCTTGCGAGGCAAGAAGGAATATTCGTTGAGCCTGCAAGTGCAGCATCTATTGCAGGATTAAAAAAAATTGTAGATATGAATTTAATTGAAAAAGATGATAAAACAGTTTGCATTGTAACCGGACACGGGTTAAAGGATCCTGATATAGTCATCAAAACCAGTAATCTTAACCTTATTGAGATTGATCCTTTACAGGATTCTATTGCTAATGCTCTTGAACAAAAAACAATAGCAATGGAGCGATCTTTATGAAAATAATAATCATTGGATATGGAACCGTTGGCCAAGCCTTAACAAAAATTCTTTATGAAAAGGAGAAACAGCTTTTCAACAAATATGGATTGAGATCAAATATAGTCGCAGTCGTTGATCGTGGAGGCGCAATTATTTCAAAAACACGGCTAAAATACAGCACGCTCATGAAGGCTAAAGCTAGTGGCACTGTGGCATCGGATCCAAATTTTGGTAAACCTGGGCTGAAAGCGTTACAAGTTATTGAAGAAGAAGCAGCTGATGTTGTAATAGAGTTGACTCCGACAAATATTATAGATGGCGAACCAGGGATGTCTAACATCAAATCTGCCCTAACCAATAAAAAAAATGTGATTACAACTAATAAAGGGCCCTTAGTCTTGGCTCTTATAACCTTAATTGAATTAGCTAGACATAATGGTGTTCATTTACGATTTAGTGGGGCGGTTGGAGGAGGACTCCCTGTACTTAATTTTGCTAAAAAAAGCCTTATTGGTGATAGAATAATCTCCATTAAGGGAATCTTGAATGGAACAACAAATTATATATTAACTCGGATGGCCGAGGCGCATATATCGCTTGAAACAGCCTTGAAGGAAGCTCAACTAGCGGGCTATGCTGAAGCCGATCCTTCTTATGATCTTAACGGTGTAGATACCGCATGTAAACTGGCTATTATGAGCAACTGGATACTAGATAAGAACGTGAAGTTAAAAGACATAAATGTTTCTGGTATATTGGATGTCACATTAAGCAACATAAAAAAGATTGAAAAGAAGGGACAGACAATTAAACTTGTAGGATCCATTGACGATGAGAAAATTGTTGTAAAGCCTCAAACATTGTCTAAAAATAATCCAATATGCGTTGACGGTGTTCTTAACGCAGTAGCCTTCAACATGGAATCCGCTGGAGAAATTACCCTAGTAGGTGGTGGCGCAGGCGGAGTTGTGACATCAAGCGCTATACTTAGAGATTTAATTGAAATAAGAAGATATACTAACTCATAATTGGGGATAAAATGCATGAAGATAGTAATGAAGTTTGGAGGAACCTCATTAACTGATGGAGAAGGAATAAAACGAGTTGTAGAAATTACAAAAACATCTTTACTCAAAGAAATAAAGATAGTTATCATAGTTTCTGCTATGGCTAGCATCACTGATAGCTTATTTGAAGTAATCAGTAGAGCTGAACTTGGAGATCTCGAATACATCAAAGATTTTATTGGCAAATTGGCTACCATTCATCATAACGCAGTTAAAGTAACAGTAAATGATAAAGAAATTCTAGAAAAAGCAATGTCTGAAATCAATGCGTTAGTAAAAGAACTTGAGAGAATTCTTTTTAGTGTTTCTTATCTTAGAGAGGCTACTCCACGATCTCGCGATTATATCCTATCATTTGGTGAGAAACTATCCACAGCAATTGTCTGTGCTGCTTTCCAAAACCAGAAATTTGAGGCCTATTGGTTTACAGGTGGGGAAGCTGGTATTATAACAGACGATAATTTTGGCGATGCAAAACCGTTGATGAATATCACGACCCAACAGGTCAAGGAAAAAATCAATCCTCTAGTCGAAGAAGCGCAGATTCCCATAATAACTGGATACATTGCTCGTACTCAAGATAATGTCACAACTACCTTAGGTAGAGGTGGATCTGATTACTCTGCCACCATTATTGCGCGTGCGCTAGATTTTGACGAAGTGTGGCTTTGGAAAGATACTGACGGAATTATGACAGCCGATCCAAAAATTGAACCAATGGCTACAACTATTCCCATAATCTCATATAGTGAAGCCATAGAAATGGCATATTTTGGAGCTAAGGTTATTCATCCTAAAGCTCTCGAGCCAGTTTTTGAACAACAAATTAAGGTTAGGATAAAGAACATCTTCAATCCGAATGGATTAGATACCATCATTGAAAAGCACCCATGGACTAACACAGATAAGATTGTGAAATCTATCGTAATGATTCGAGATGTAGCTATGGTCACAGTGAGTGGAACTGAAATGATTGGCATGCCTGGAATAGCTGCTAAAGTATTTGGTATATTAGGCGACAATAAAATTAACATTCTAATGATATCTCAAAGCTCCTCAGAAGCTAATATTTCCTTCATCGTACCAAGAGGGGATCTGAATAATATAGTTAACGTGGTAGAATCAGCTCTCTTAGGAAGCGTAGTAAAAAACATATATTCAGAATCCGACATTTGTGTGGTGGCTGTTGTTGGCGTAGGAATGAAAGGAATTCCTGGCGTAGCAGCAAAAGTGTTCAAGGCTGTCGCTGATGAAGGGATAAATGTGCGGATGATCGCCCAAGGCTCTTCAGAATTAAATATTTCATTTGTTGTAGGCGAAGAAAACGATGTTAGAACCGTTAGAGCATTACATAAAGAATTTCAAATGGACAAATTCAATAGGAGCGTATCACTGATCTAGCAAATTAAAATACTAATCACAGTAGCGCGCGCGCTTTCGTAGTGCGTGCAAGTTAAACAATCATGCTATCTATTTGATTAGAGAGGTTTTCCAAGCTGATCAAATCGAAGTTTGTTTTTGAAATATTTTCGAAGTAGGTTAGGAAGATCCCTTGAGTTGATTCGTACTTGTTGCCAAGATTTAATATCTCTGAGAGTTACGGTGTCGTCTTCTAAAGTTAGATAATCAATAGTAATACATATTGGGACTCCTATCTCGTCAGCTCTAGCATATCTTCTACCAATCGAATCAGACTCATCATAGATGACAGTTAAGCTCTCATCCAATAGCATTTTAAAAATCTCTCTTGCTTTTTCTGGTAATCCATTTTTAGTTACTAGAGGAAGTATATAAATTTGGACTGGTGCTAATTGTAAAGGCAGTTCGAGTATTACTCTCTTTTTCTTCTCTAGATAAGCGTATTCTAGAACGGCATATAAGATACGGTCAACACCAAAAGAAGGTTCAACTACGTGTGGAATGAATTTTCTCCCTGATTCAACCATCTCTTCAACGATAATGTCTATATGTTTCGATTCTAATTTTATTAAATGCTGACCCATTAACTCATAAAACCCTTTCTCATTCAGTTCTCTACATATAACCTTATGATCACTTTTAGAAAGGAGGTTAGCTATTATCTGGGCATTAAGTGCGCCATAGTCCTTTTCAATTACATCCATTTTGGGTTTAAGAACATTCTTTGCCACTTTTTTTGGTTTATCAAATGCTTTATAAACTCTAAGGTCTACACCGCTGCAAGTCATATGGTTTCTCAAATCATAATCTGTTCTATAAGCGTGTCCAGAGACTTCGGTCCATCCCCAACGTTGTAACCAAACTTCTTGATCAAAGGTTTGTTGAGAGTAGTGTGCTCTTTCGTCCGGAAGCGCTTCTCTAAAGCGTTGTTTATTTTCAGGGATACCAAGATCGTTTAGAAACTTGGAAGCTAAAACCATAAAATAGCCGAGAATTTGGTTTTTAATAATCCCCTTCTCTAACGCTTCTTTTACAGTAATTTCCATAATTTTACTGGACTGGGCTAATTGTTCTTGTGCTACAAGTAATCTCAGCTTCTCGTGTTCAACATATTTGATTTTTGGATATGACAAATTATCCGGATCTACGAAAATTTCAAAATCGATTATTGTGAATTCTCTTAATCTTATAGGTCCTTTTCGAGGCGCGATTTCATTACGGGCGCATCTACCAATCTGGGCTATTCCTAGTGGAAGTCTTTCTCTTTCAGATAGATATATCCTTTTGAAGGCTAAAAATTGGCCTTGTGCTGCTTCTGGCCTACAAAAGCCATTCATGCTTCCACTATGAGTGCCTATTTCAACTTGGAACATTAGGTTGAAGGGCTCTGATTTAGTTAATTGTCCGTTACATTTAGGACATCTAACATCATTCTTTTCAATTAGGCGATCCAGTTCATCAGTTTTGAGCCTTTCTGCGTTTTCAATTCCAATATCAGTTAAAAGCTTGTCAGTTCGAAGAATATTGGTGCATTTTGAGCATTTTGTCATAATGTCTGTAAAATGAGCAAGATGTCCAGAGGCGTTATAAACTTGAGATGGCATTATTAGTGTGGACTCTATTTCGACCATGCCTTCATTATAGACGAAGAGTTTACGCCATTTTTCTTCAATGTTGCGCTTAAGAACTGTGCCAATTGGACCATAGTCGAAAAATCCACTGACTCCACCGTAGATTTCAAAGGCTGGAAAGATGATTCCTCTTCTTTTTCCCAAATTTATGATTTTTTCATATACATCTCTAGACATATGTTAGTTATCATCCAAATCTTTCTTAAAAACATTATAAATATTTTTGAAAAATTTATTTGAAAAGTATTTTAGCAACCCGTAAATTCTCATTAGTTTTAGCGGGCTTTAATTCTCTTTACAATTGGTGATCGAATTTTCCGTAATACCCTATAACCGCAATGTGGACATTTAATCTCAAGCATTAAAGCCATCTGCTCAGAGGTTATTGTTTTTCCGCAATGTAAACAGCTATATAAGATGCCTCTAAAGGTTCTTTTTTCTGACATATTATCCACGTCCTAAGATAAATAAGCCTTTAAATGAACTTCGAATTAAGTGTTTCTTTAGATTTTTAGAAAATATATAGATCTTTTTTTATAAATAATACGTAGTCTGAGTATATTATCGGTCTTAAGAGTAAGATATGTTTGAACTAATCGAATAATTAAAAGTTCATGTAAAATGATGTTAGAAATTGGTCAAGGATCAAACAAATATAAGTTTAAACCTAAGTTGCTAAATGGCGAGGTAATTTATGTAGATTTACATAAACCAAGCTCAAGATTTCGGAATATGTGGGTAATTGCAGACGGTTTAAACCTGCCTTTTAAACAAGAGGCTTTTGAAGAAGTTGTAGCTTCTCATGTTTTAGAACATCTTTTAGATCCATTATGTTTTTTAAGCGAATGTCGAAGGGTATTAACGAATAATGGAAGTCTTAGGTTATTCACTCCTAATTTTCTTAGTCGTAACGCGAAGACAGATCCAGAACATGTACATGTTTTCAATTTTATGAGTCTATGGAATTTAATGCGGTCTGCCGGTTTTAAACCATTTTATCCTAGCCGAAATATAGGTAGCTTATTACCTAAAAATTTGATCCGGTTGATAAAAATTTTCCTTCTTACTATTTCAGAAGAGCTTGAAATAAATGGTATAAAAAATTCTGGGAATCCTCATGATAGATATAGTACTACTAACTTATAACTCCCTCTCTACTCTAGGTAACACATTTAAATGCTGCCTTCAACAAGCCTTGAGAAACGCTTCAGTGAACCGGATTATTGTAGTGGATGGAGGAAGCAAAGATAGTACAATCGAATATGTGAGGAAAGTAACTGAAAAAAACGATATTAAATTAATTTTGATCGAAGATATAGGTGGAACAAGAGCGTCTTCAAGACAAAAAGGTATAGAACATGTAGAAACCGACTGGTTTCTATTTCTTGATAGTGATTGTGTCTTATGTGACAATTGGCTCAATAAAGTTCAGAAGGACATGCTAAATCCCAGCATCGGGGCCATTCAGGGCACGACTATAAAAATGTTAAACAACTTCTCGAGAAGTTATATTTGTGTTAGAGAAGCTATTAAAACTAAATTTAAAGGAAAGTTAATCTTTGGACCAATCGAACATATTGTTGCGCCAGCAGAAGAACGAGGCTTCATGGGAAACACGCTCATTAGAACTGAAACTATTAGAGACATTAAGATACCTTTTCATTTGCATATCTTCGAGGATTACTATATTAAGAATCACATCACAAGAAAAGGCTATCAATACGTTATAACCAAAGAAGCTTACTGCCAGCATCATGTGAAAATGCATCGCCTTAGAGACGCTTACTACGTAGGGTATCTATATACTAAGACTAAGAAATTAACGGTTTTTAGAGCTGTTCTAAATTTGTTAACGGTAATTCCTAAAACCCTGCTCGTAACCACCAAAGTTGAAATTATACTCTACCAAATCAGATATTATGTAAATAGGCTTTCTGGGAGCATTGCGGGTTTAATAGGCCGTGTACGCTAGCATGTGCGCTCAAACATTGTTTTTAATAAATTCTGGACAGCTTTAATTTCATCCAATCAATTGTTTCACAATTTTCTGAACCTTTGTATTGAAAACAGATCTGTCAAATTCCTTACATCTCTTAATTGAAGAATTATGTAAAGCCTTCCACTTTTTAGGATTTGCGTATAATGTATCGATCATACCAGCCAACTCTTTTGTTGATTCGTACGATTTTCCATATTTGTCCATTTGAGTTATGTCTGAATACTGACCGCCACTTCTATGGATAATTACTGGACACCCTAACGCCATACCTTCTACGACAGCTATGCCAAAATGTTCATGTCTTGTCGCGTGGATAAACAGTTTTGATGATGATGCTATGTTTATCAAATCCTTTCGAGAAGCATTTGGAAATACTTCAAGCTCGATTTTTTTTTCTTTAGCTAGTGACCTGATCTTGTTTAAGTAATCTATTCCGCTTGGTATTAATCCACCCACGATCTTGAGTCGAGGTTTTGAGTTTGAAAAGAATATGGCTTCTATAACGTCTTCATACCGTTTTTCTGGGCTAATCCTTCCAATCATGACAATGCCGGATCTCTCGTTAAATCCTCTCTTCGAGCTAGGTAGCATTTCGTTAACTAACACTGGTGGATGAATAACTGTAGCTCTATGCCCCCAAAGTTCTTCCATCATGTTTTGGATATATGTTGAGTTACAAGTTACAACATCTGCATATATGAATGGATTTTCTCTCCCAAACAGTTTATAGAGGACTAATGATCCTTTAAAATAGTATTTCCAAAGACCCTTTGAATATTTAACATGATAATCCAGTGTTTCTTCCCATCTAGGGGTAGGAAAATGAACATATTCAATTATTTTAGAAGGATGGCCAATAGGTTTGTAAAGATCTGTATCAATCCATATTAAATCTGGCTTCTCCTTTTTTATCGCTCTTTTGAGAGGAACCCACGTAAAAGCTCTTTGATATATGCCGAATATTGGTAAAAAATGTTTCAGAAATACATAGGTTCTCACATTTTCTAAATCTATACCAAACCATTCCTTATACTTGTTCTTTCTAAAACCTGTGGTAGCTACAATAATTACGTCTAAACCCATTTCTTGTAGAGCTTTAACCGCAGAAGAGTCTACTAGTTCGCCTCCTCCCGCTCTATCCCAGTAATGATGAGCAACAATCGCCTTCATTTTTTCAATTTTCCATGAAGCATTATATACGTTTAAGATTTGATATAAATTTTCTAAAATCCTTTCTCAATAGATACCATCTTCTTTAAACTCGCTAGCATACACGTAAGGTTACATTATAAGTAGGTTCTGCTTGAGAAATAGTATGTTAATCGCGCGCGCTAATGCGCGGGGTGAATAAACACGAAGATGGCAGTGTTCCGACCTCTACTGACACCTTGGGAAAGCGAAGTATATGTGAGGGTAAGTGAGGTTTTCGACGTAGAGTTCTACGTGACCTATCCTGAATGGGGTAAACATTATCAGTCTTTTAGTGTTTTAATGGAGAACTCTGCAGTTACGTCTCAACCATATAACGAATGGCTTCGTATTGTAACAGACAATATGATTATTAAACGATTCTTTACCTCTAGATTTTCGTATTTTGACGGAGGAATATTTCCTCGTGTTTTTTCTGAGATCCTTAAAAATAATTATGACATTGTCGATACGCTAGAAACATATACTTACTCCTCTCTTCAAGCCGCAGTTGCGAAGAAATTGAATCAATCAAAGCTCGTAGTAACGAATTTTGAGAATATTCCTTGGCCATGGAGGCGATATGTTTTAGCACGAAAAATTATTATGTCCGCAGCAGATGCGATTGTTGTCCATTCGCGAACAGCTGAAACAAAATTAATAATTGAAGGATATGATCCGGATAGAATTCATTTAATCCCCTGTGCAGTTAATACTACAAAATTACAGCCAAAACAGACGTCATATTTGAAGACAAAACTTGGACTTAGTGGTCCAGTCGTACTCTATCTCGGACGTATTTCAACTGAAAAGGGGCTGCCGTATCTTCTATACGCATTTCCAAGCATATTAAAAGCAATCCCTAATGCAAAGCTTGTCATCATAGGACAAGGACCTGAAACACAAAAGTTGACTGCACTCTCACGTCAACTTAACATTGATCAATCTGTTATAATGCCAGGGCCTATAGACCATTCTAAAATACAAGAAGCTTTTGCTTTAGCAGAAGTCTTTGTTCTTCCCTCAATTCCTACTGCTTCTTGGAGAGAGCAATTTGGCTACGTCTTAATAGAAGGAATGAGCTGTGGAAAACCTGTTGTTGCTTCTAGAACCGGAGCAATTCCAGAGATTGTTGATGAGGGAATTACCGGTTTACTTGTTAAGCCAAAAGATGTTATAGAATTATCTCAGGCTATTCTTTCTTTACTTCTTAATCCAAGTAAAGCAAAAGAAATGGGTGCTAATGCTAGAAAAAAGGCTGAAGAAATATATTAAGATCAATTAGTAGCAAAAAGCCTCGCCAAATTATACAAAAGCATATTATGATATAAGGATGGATAAATCAAAACTTGAAGAGAATTTTTGTTAACGTGTGTGTTTATCAAATTTAAAAAATACAAACTAAAACGGAGGGCAGCTGGATGAAAATTCTCATTTGTGAGCCTATTGAAGAAGAAGTTATAGAGTTGCTAAGACAAAGTTTTGAAGTTGAGCTCGAAGGTGAGCTAAAAAATACGGATTCGGATATAATAATTGTTAGAAGCAAAACAAAGGTTACAAAAGAAATAATTGAATCGGCTAGGAATTTAAAAATAATTGGTCGACCTGGTGTTGGTATTGATAATATTGATGTAAAAATAGCGGAGAAGAAGGGAGTAAAGGTCATAAATACTCCCGAAGCACTTACAGAGAGCGTCGCGGAGCTAGCTGTTGGCTTGATGTTTTCCTTAGCCAGAAAAATTCCTCAAGTTCACATAAACATAAGATCGGGAAAATGGCTTAAAAGAGAACTAAAAGGAATCGAACTCTCAAAAAAAACGCTTGGGATCCTAGGACACGGTAACATAGGACGTAGAGTAATAGAAATTTGTGATGATATAGGAATGAAAATTATTTACTGGAGTAGGAATAGGAAGTTTGATTTA
>CP070659.1:1654628-1660558 GCA_020355125.1 Candidatus Bathyarchaeota archaeon | reverse complement strand
CTAAATCCCATTGCCATTCCAGATACACGAACCACATCTTCGACCGTGACTCTGCTTTTACCTTCAAAAGCAGTTAAGGTTTTGGCTGCTCTTATGTTAACTATGTCTGGCCTATGACCATCTACATTTAGAGCTATACACGCTCGTACAACAACTTCCAACATTTTGTCAGGTATTACTACTTGATCTAGCTTTCTTCTTGCTTGAATTATTTTCTGCCTAAGCATCTCCTGTTTATTTTCAAAGGCTTTTATGAATTCCAAGGGTTTTTCTCCGAACCACAAGTTGTTTTTTACAATTTCTATCCGCTGTTTTTCTTGTAGTAATTCTTGAACTGAAATTTGCAGCGAAAATCTATCAAGTAATTGAGGGCGAAGTTCGCCTTCTTCTGGATTCATTGTTCCAATTAAAATGAACCGTGATGGATGTCCAATAGATATTGATTCACGCTCCACTATATTCCATCCAGAAGCTGCTACATCGAGGATTATATCCGTGATATGGTCAGGTAAGAGGTTGACTTCGTCAATGTAGAGAATATTCTGATTTGCTTCAGCTAAGATTCCGGGTGCAAGAGCACGGATCCCAACCTTTATGGCTTTTTCTATGTCTAGACTACCTATTACACGATCTTCAGTCGCACCAATCGGGAGGGAAACAACCCTCATTTTTCGCTTCTCTTGAGGCAATACTTCACCGCTATTATAGGTTATAAGGCAATCAAAGCACATGTTTGTAGGATCTTGAGGATTGCACTTAAATCGACAACCATTTACTACAGTTACTTCAGGTAGCAAATCTGCAAGGGCTCGAACAGCAGTGCTTTTACCAGTTCCCTTCGGCCCCCTGATTAGAAGGCCCCCTATTCTAGGATTAACCGCGTTTAATAGAAGGGATAATTTTAATTCTTCTTGTCCAACAATTGCAGAAAAAGGATAAACAACACGTTCAAAAGCCATTTATTCTCACTATGAATACTACTATCCATCATAAAAGGGAAAGATAAACGTATTTTTAAAGTCTCTTATTTTATCGCCTCAACAATAGCGCGCGCTTCTTCTATCACGCTAGAGATTGAGAGTTCAAACATTGCTCCAACATGCAAGATGTATCAGCGATCGATAATGTATATAGCATACCGTTTTCATCGCCATAGTATTCAGGAATTGTACATAAATATTTGAAGCCAAGAGCTTCATAGAATTTTCGTGCTTTGATATTACTTTTTCTGACTTCAAGTCTAATCTCGGTCACCTGTAATTTTTTCAGAACATTAATTATGCTGTTCATGAGTTTTACACCAACCTGTCTTCTCCTTTCTGATGAATCAATAGCTATCGAAATAATATGTCCCTCATCACCATAATAATTCGCTATAACGTATCCTATTACCTTATCTTCTTTTTGAGCTACAAGGAATGTTTGCTTATTATTACGACATAAGGCTTTAAGGAATGAGCGGGGATAGGAATTTTTAAAAGCTGAACGTTCTATTCGATGGATGGTTTTTAAGTCGTTTTCGACTACATGACGAATCGTCATTTCCTTCATTATCCACTGATTCCTTTAGAAGAGACTTTTTTTCGTATTAATAACTTTTGAGGCTTCGCTTCTTTACATTATGAATGAATTAATGCGCGCTTATCTTTATATTTTGAAGTTTATAATCCCTTATCAGATCGTAATACGCTCATGTTTTAGGCGATTACTAAATGAAAATTCTCTCTTACGACAAAAAACGACGGATTATGAAAGTGGTTCCTCATAATCCTGATGATCTTTGGGTAATGTATAATATAATTTCTAAGGGAGATAAGGTCTTTGCCCGAACTACAAGAGCAGTAAAGATGGATGAAGAAGGCATAAGACCCAGTAAGGGGAAAAGGATTCCTCTTTATTTAGGATTAGATGTTGAAAAGAAGGCATTTCAAAGAAGAACAAATAGGTTACGGATAAATGGAAGGATTGTCAATGCACCTGAAGATTTTAATATCAAAGGCTCGTATCACACTATTGCTATATCTAAAGGCAAACCCATTACAATTGTAAAAGAAAAGTGGTTTCGACACGATATAGAAAGAATTGAAAGAGCTACAAAAGAAAAAACATTACCAATAATAGTTGTTTCAATGGATGATGACGAAGCCTGTATAACAGTTTTACATCAGTCTGATTTTGAAGTAAAAAATAACATTGTCGCTAGGCTTCCAGGAAAATTAGAATCGCAGAAGAGAGAGAAAGCAATTGCAGAATATTTTCAAGACATTTTGGAGTCTTTATCTTTAGTTTGGGAAGAGAAACGGGGCTTAATCGCTGTGGTAGGGCCAGGGTTTTGGAAAGATGAATTTGTAAAATATATTCGAAAGAAGAAATCGAAGCTTACTCAGAGAATATCATTAATTGGTACTGTAAGCAGTGGGGGAGCTAGTGGAGCAAGAGAAGCGTTGAGAAGTGGGGTTTTGGAGAAGGTTTCAAAACAAATTAGGATTATTGAGGAAACAAATGTTGTTAAGAGAATTCTTTCTTATATTGGCTCGAATATAGGGATGGTTTCTTATGGTTTTAATGATGTTGAAAGAGCTGTATCTTATGGTGCTGTTGAGTTGTTATTGGTCTCTGACGAATTATTACGTGAAGCCGAGGACGAGGAGAGGCTTAAACTTGAAGAGTTGATGAGAGCTGTAGAAGAAAAGGGTGGTAAGATAATGATTATCGATAGTGGACATGAATATGGTAGGATTCTGTTGGGATTAGGAGGGATCGCTTCTATTCATCGTTATTCCATTTAACAACGCGAAAGCTAATAATAGTACTAATCATAGAGGAATAGCTTTTCATGGATAAAATTGAAGTTGTTTATACGCCTACTCATTGGCAGCTGCTCAATCACTTTAGGAAAAAAGCCGAACTTATTATGAAGACATTAACCGATAGAAACATGGATTCAGCAGTTTACGGCAGTGTTGCGAGGGGAGATGTAAACAACAATAGCGATGTGGATATTATTATTCCCTATATCGTTTCTTCGCATACTGTTGAATTGGCTCTAACTTTTAGTCGATTCAAAATCTATTCACGTAAAATAGCACAAGCTACGCCGAATCACACGCCAAAAGCACATATATATCTCGACATTAGTGAAAAGCTGTGTGTAACCTTTCCTCTAGTTCCTTTTCGCTCCTTAGAGTATGAATTTTACAAGTTTGGAGGACTCTTAGGAATCGATAAGCTTCGTAAAAAAGAGAGAGTTCCTGGATGCGACAAGAAACTAATGCTAATTGAGCCAACTTCAAAGGGGCATATAGAGTCTCCAATTCATGGAAGAGCAGCAGAAGTAGCCCAAATAATCGGCGTTAACATAGATATCATAAAAGAGAGAACCAGAGTCTTAAATCGACGAAAAAAGATTGGAAGAACGGGAATAATTACATCGGTGAATCTCCACAATGGGGAAGTATTCGAAGAAGTGTTAAAAAATATAGCAGATTCGAATCCTATTGTACGAAGAAGAATTATGAATAGATAATAGCGCGCGCATGGGTAAATCCTAAAGTAAATTAAAGTAACCTAAAGTTTTTTAATAAAATGTACTTACATTTAGCAGCTAGCTAGCAAATTTGATTTCATGTTTGAAGACGAGCCTGAGGAAGAGTATGATGAACACGACTAATTTTCACACATTTAGCGCAGTACTCTAAAAGATAGCTATGCATATGCTAGCGCGCTAAAGACTGGACGCACTATAATAACTAGCTACATAGTGAAAAACTAATCAAGAAAATACGTTGTATTAAAATGATTGGAAGTCTTGTATGTTTACTGATCAAATAATAAAGTGATTTGAGGAGTTCAGTTGAAGCGGAATAAGATAATTGGTCATGGAACGTGGTATGATAAAATAGCCTTAGACGTCGTAAACCGAGAGAAACAATTGAACAGAGGCTTAAACCTAATCAGGACTGAGAGCGGCATCGGCGCCTCGGGAATTCCCCATATAGGAAGTCTGGCCGACGCTGCTCGATCTCACGCGGTTTCATTGGCCATAAGAAGTTTGGATTATCCTTCAGAACTGGTCGCGTTTTCAGATGACAAGGATGGGTTACGAAAGATTCCTAGAGGATTTCCTTCGAAATTAAATAAATATCTGGGTTTTCCAGTCACCTCTATCCCAGATCCCTTCGGCAATTGCCACACAAGCTTTGGAGAACACATGAGTTCGCTCCTCCTAGAGTCTCTGGAAACATGTGGGATACAATATCGTTTCATGTCTGGATCCGAAGCCTATAGAACCGGCTTGTTGAACCCTCAGATTAAATTGTTGTTGAAGAACGCTGAGAGAATTGGCGCAATAGTTCGAGAAGAGGTAGGACAGGAAAAGTACGAGGAAGCCCTACCCTACTTCCCCGTCTGTCAAAGCTGCGGACGCATCTATACGACTAAAGCCTACGAATTCCTCTCCAAAGAGGCGAAGATTCTCTACGTTTGTGAAGGAATGGAGGTTGGTCGACGTTGGTTGAAGGGATGCGGATACCAAGGAGAGATCGATTACCGTCTAGGAGAGGGCAAACTGAGTTGGAAGGCAGGAGAGTTTGCAGCACGATGGGCTGCCCTTGGCATATGCTTTGAAGCCTATGGCAAAGATATAGCGGATTCTGTCCGGGTGAACGACCGCATCTGCAGGGAAATCCTAGGGTTTGAACCGCCAATCCACGTTCAATACGAGATGTTTTTAGATAAGGGTGGAAAGAAAATTTCGAAGTCCAGAGGGAACGTCTTCACCCCTCAACTTTGGTTCAGATATGGTTCTCCCCAGTCTCTCCTCCTCCTCACCCTTAAGCGTTTCACAGGGACCCGAACCCTCGCTGTAGAGGATATACCCCAATACATGAATGAGCTTGACGAGTTAGAAGACGTATTCTTTGAAAAAAGGAGGATCGTTGAGCCTAAAACGAGAGCGAACCTCACCGGGCTCTACATGTACTGTTGGGGACTCAACCCCCCTAAACAACCCGGAATCCATGTCCCTTACAACCTCCTCATTACCCTCGCAAAGATCGCACCGAACGGTTCAGAGGCGGAATTCATAAAAGAAAAACTTCTCTCCTATGGTTATGCCACCGTTTCAGAGAATTTGAATGCTAGGATAAGCTATGCATTAAATTGGGTTAAAGACATTGAAGAAACAAAAAAGGCAACGCTAAAGTTGAGGGGCGAAGAAACAAATGCTGTTGCAGAATTAATCAACATCTTGGAACAGGTAGAAAGCGCAGAAGCGATACACGGTGCCATCTTCAAAACAGCAAGGAAACATGGATTAAAACCACGGCAATTCTTTGAAATTCTATACCAAATCCTATTAGGGGTTCCTAGAGGACCTAGATTAGGCCCATACATCTTTGAAGTTGGCCGACAAAACGTCATCAAAATACTGAGGGAACAACTCGCGCGCGCTTAGATTCCAATAACTGGGAATGGCGAGATGCGCTTTCTCATAGTATTTACGAATATCGTTGAGCAACATAGTCCTCATTTTTTCAGCCTTTCAGCGCGCGCGAGTGACGACAGAAGAAAAGAGAACGAGCAAAGGTTGAGAGAGATGAGCGAAGGAACAGAAAGAGGAAGCACAACTACTTTTAGAACTTTGAAGCTCTCCGCGATCTCGTATCCTTCGCCAGTGAACAAGTAGGCAAATCGAGTATTTATGATCCCATTCATGAATGAAGGGAGAGGGGGAAATATAAGGCGTACTGTATTTAAATTACTAGCGCGCGCTAGCTTGGTTTATAATTTTTAAAAGTAAACTTTCTATTACCAATAGATAATAGATTTGCCGATAAAGCGATTCAATCGCGCTCAGGAGCGTTGATGTCATTCTTCGCTTCTTCTAAACAGCTACTTTAAATGAGTTGCACAATTCTTACCTTAGAAAC
>CP070659.1:1638612-1654528 GCA_020355125.1 Candidatus Bathyarchaeota archaeon | reverse complement strand
AGAAGCTAACTATATTCCCGTTGCTTCGCATAGATCTGGCGAAACATCTGATACCTATTTAGCTAATTTAGCTGTGGGATATAATTGTCCCATTGTAAAGAGTGGAATTTTAGGCGGAGAACGGTTAGCTAAGATCAATGAACTTATAAGAATTGAAGATGTTTTTAGGGATAGCAGTAAAATAGCTGAAATAAAAATCTGAAGGATGTATAGAAAATGAGCGAGGAAATCGACGAACTAGATGTAAACAAGAGTGGTGAAGAAAAACCAGTAGCAGGAGACGGCCTTCTACTTCCTATAGAAACGCTTCTCTCTGCGGGTATACATATAGGAACAAAAATAAAAACAAAAGATATGGAACCCTTCATCTACAGGGTAAGACCTGATGGCTTATTTGTGTTAGATATAAAAAAAACCGATGAAAGGCTGCGAATGTCAGCAAAATTCATTGCTAGATTTGATGCTTTAAAAGTAGTTGTGACATCTTCCAGACTATATGGCAGAACTCCTGTACAAAAGTTCTGTGAAAAAACACATTCCGTTCCTATTGTCGGCAGATTTTTACCTGGCCTATTCTCTAATCCCATTCACTCTAATCATTTAGAACCTGATATATTGATGGTGACAGATCCGAAAGCAGATAAGCAAGCTGTTAAAGAAGCAGCTCTAATTGGTATACCAGTCATTGCTATTTGCGATACGGATAATGATTTTTCAAATATAGATTTTGTGATACCAGCAAATAATAAAGGACGCCGCGCGTTAGCTACAATATATTGGTTGCTAGCTAGGCAGATATTACGAGCAAAAGGCGAATTACCGCCTGATGGGGACCTCTCAACACCCATAGAAGATTTTGAAACTAAACTTATCGTAACCACAAATCAGGATTTTGAAAGTGAATAACGGAATATGAAAGTAAGATTACCGTATCGTGCAGGGACCTTTTATGCTGGTTCAGCAAATACCTTAAAAAAACAGATTGAAGAATGCTTTCTAAATATTAATAGCATCAGAGCACTTCCTAAAGTAAATAAAAAGGGACCTAGAAACATTATATCACTTATAAGCCCACATGCAGGTTATATGTATTCTGGACCTGTGGCAGCATGGGGATACTATAATTTAGCTAGAGATGGAAGACCTGAATCCATAATTATTTTAGGCCCAAATCACACTGGTGTTGGAAGCGGTGTTTCAACAATGATTAACGGAGTCTGGAGAACCCCGTTAGGAGATGTTGAAATAGACACAGATTTGGCACAAAAAATTCAACGTGTGTCAAAAATCATGGATATTGATGACACTAGTCATAGATACGAACATTCAATCGAAGTTCAGATCCCTTTCTTACAATATCTCTTTGGAAGCAGCTTCAAGATTGTTCCAATCTGTATGATGATGCAGGACTTACAAACTAGTAAAGATGTCGGCCTGGCTATAGTAGAAGCGACATCAAAAAAAAACGTGCTGATTATCGCATCAACTGATATGACCCATTACGAATCCCATAAAAATGCTGAGATAAAAGATAAACTCGCTATTGAAGCTATATTAAAACTAGATGAACAGTTACTCCATTCTACTATAGAGGTAAATAATATCTCTATGTGCGGATATGGACCTACGTCAGCTACAATATTAGCTTCAAAAAAATTAGGAGCCACCGAAGCTCAACTCATATGTTATAAAACTAGTGGCGACATAACTAGCGATCGATCACGAGTTGTTGGATATGCGTCTATCAGCATGAATAAATAGCGCCTGCGCTAATAGCGTTAAGTAAACCATCTTTTCTAGACAATAGAAAAATCTATCTACTCTTTTTCCTTAAAAGATTCTGTTGGCGGGTTTCAATTTTTGAAGGCATCAGCATATGCTCCTGGAAAAATAATTTTAATCGGGGAACATTTTGTAGTATATGGCAAGCCAGCTATTGTTATGGCGATTAACATTGGAGTCAAAGTAATAGCTGAAAAGAGGGCTGACTGCATCGTCCATATTTCATCAAATCTTGGATTTTTTGGTAAATATAAGAACCAAAAATTTGAAAGTGAAAGTATGGAGCTCAATAGTAGAAAACATCTTGAGCCTGTCAAAATTGCTTCAGAAACAGTATTGAAAGAGCTTGACAAAAGGTGCGGCCTAAATATTGAGATTCATTCCGATCTGCCGATAGCTGTTGGCTTAGGATCCTCGGGAGCACTAGCGGTTTCAACTGTTGCAGCTATTGGAAAATTGCTTGGTGCGAATTTTAGTGAAAAGGAGATTATAAAACTGTCTTTTGAAGCTGAAAAATATGTTCACCTCCATCCATCAGGTATAGATCAAGCAGTCTCTACTTATGGAGGTGTAATCGTTTTTGACAGAAATAGGGGAGTTTCCCGATTAAACATAGAGACAGGTATTCCTATAGTTATTGGAAACACCGGAATTCAAAGAAATACGGGTATGCTTGTGAAGAGCGTTAGGATAAAAAAAGACATGTTTGCTAACGTAATTAATTCGCTGATTCACACTGGAGGACAATTAACAAGTGAGGCAATTGACGTTTTAAAAAAAGGCAACCTCAAACAATTTGGCGAGTTAATGGATATTAACCACGGTCTTTTAACGGCTTTAGGCGTGTCCAACGATGCTTTGGATAGATTAGTCAATTCTGCAAAAAAAAGCGGGGCTTTGGGTGCAAAATTAACTGGTGCAGGTGGAGGAGGATGTATGGTTGCTCTATCAACTAGTGATAATCGAAAAAAGATTGCAAATGCGATTCGTTTAGCTGGAGGCACCCCTATCTTAGCTGAAAAAACAGAGGTTGGAGTAAAAACATGGCTAAACCACTAGTCCCTATAATAGTTAAATTGGGTGGAAGTGTGGTTACTTATAAGGACACGCTTTTTAAACCGAATATTTCCGTAATAGATAGACTGGTAAAAGAGATATTAAAAGCAAATATAGAGTCGCTAATAGTTGTTCATGGCGCTGGAAGTTATGGACATCCAGTTGCTATGGAATATAAAATTAACGACGGCTATAAGAGCCCAGATCAATTAATTGGATTTTCGAAGACCAGACAAGCTATGATGGCCTTAAATAAAATTATAATAGATGCATTTATCGAACAAAAATTACCTGCTGTTTCAGTACAACCCTCAGCGTTCATTGTGACAGACAAAGGTAGAATTGAAGGTTTTGATACAACCATCATTAGGAAATTACTAAACCTAAAAATGATTCCCATATTATATGGTGACGCGGTCGTCGATAAGACCGCCGGTTTTTCAATTCTTTCTGGGGATCAGATCATTAATAAGCTAGCCGTTACGCTTAGAGCAGAAAAAATAATATTTGGCATAGATATAGATGGCTTGTTTACGGACGATCCCAAACGGAATCCCGACGCAAAATTTGTTGAGAAAATTACTTTTGAGGAGTTACAAGCACTCTTTGACAAAATTGGGATTGCCGACACTATCGATGTTACTGGTGGAATGTATGGAAAAATTTCTGAATTAATTTACATTCTTGAGAAGTGGGATAAAGCAGTAATAAAAATTATTAATGCAAAACAAAAGAACCGTCTATTCAACGCGTTGATAGATGAAACGATTATTTGTACAGAGATAAGGCGAAGGTAGATAGTTTTGTCAGAAACAGAATTTAGAAAACTGGATCATATTCGGATATGTATTGAAAAAGATGTTCAAACTCACAACAATTGGACCGGTTTTAAAGATGTATCGTTTAT
Organism: Candidatus Bathyarchaeota archaeon; assembly: GCA_020355125.1. GTDB lineage: Archaea > Thermoproteota > Bathyarchaeia > RBG-16-48-13. Next base: position 1,650,783 of record CP070659.1, on the reverse strand, counting down.
CCATAATGCTTTACCAGAGATTTCTTTAGAAAAGGTAGACACTTCTTTGAAATTTTTGGGCCGTAGATTGGAGGCTCCAATAATTATTGAAGCTATCACAGGTGGCACAAGGGAATCTACGAAAATTAATATCCCATTAGCCGAAGCAGCTGAAGACCTAGGTTTAGCTATGGGAGTTGGAAGTCAAAGGATAGCAATTGATAACCCTAAACGAGCATCAACATTTCAAATAGTTAGGAGAAAGGCGCCAAACACGTGTATAATCGGAAATATAGGTGCCTCACAATTGGCAGACGGGTATGATGTGAAAGAGGTTCAAAAAGCGATAGACATGATAAATGCTGACGTGCTTGCAATACACCTAAATGCTCTACAAGAAGCAATTCAACCTGAAGGAACACCCTTCTATAATGGGGTTCTAAAAAAAATAGAAAAAATTACTTCAGCCTTATCGATTCCAGTAATAGTAAAAGAAACTGGCGCGGGCATAGCGTCTACAGAGGCTGCTATGCTGGAGAAAATAGGCGTAAAAGGTATAGATGTTAGTGGAGCTGGAGGAACAAGTTGGGCGGCTGTAGAGCATTATAGATCCAAACAGCTATCGAATTATGTCAATGCAAAATTAGGAGAAGTTTTTTGGAATTGGGGAATTCCGACAGCTGTGAGTATTGTTGAAGTATGCAAATCCACTAAATTAACCGTTATCGCTTCGGGCGGAATTAGAACAGGCATCGATGCTGCCAAGGCTATATCCCTTGGTGCCAACGCTTCTGGATTAGCCCTACCTCTACTAAAACCCGCATTAGAGGGAACTATCAAAAATGTTTTAGAGATGCTAATTAAAGAATTAAAGATCGCGATGTTTTTAATTGGCGCGAAATCGTTAGAAACTTTACATTCAGTTCCATTAATCATTACAGGCCAAACAGCTGAGTGGCTAAGAGCTAGAGGGTTTCCACCTGAAGAATATGCTAAGAAGGCGATAAATTGAGCTCAAAGATTAATAAGTTGTTAGTTGATACCTCGAAGGAAATAAATCAAGAAATTCGCAACATGTTTAGTAGCCAAGTACAGCCAAGTGATTTGTATATGGCTTCTACTCATTTAATAAACGCTGGAGGAAAAAGATTCCGCCCATTTCTTGTAATTAAATCATGTGAACTCGTAGGGGGAAAAAGGGAAAATGCTCTACAAATAGCAGCTGCCATTGAATTCATCCATAATTTTACGCTAATTCATGATGACATTATGGATCGCGATGAGAAAAGAAGAGGGGTACCGTCAGTCCATGTTCTTTGGGGGATACCAATTGCGTTGTTATCAGGAGACCTTTTATTTGCGAAGGCCTATGAAACAATAATTAATCACGCAAAGACCCATCAGACACCTATACGAAGAACACTAAAAATAATAGATTTCATTACCCAAGCTACGATTTCGCTTTGTGAAGGCCAGGCTTTAGATATGTTATTTGAATCAATGTTCGAGGTTAGTGAAAGAGAATATATTAGAATGATAAGTAAAAAGACCGCGGCTTTAATGGAGGCAGCAGCTAAATCTGGTGCCATCATTGGAGGCGGCAATTATCATCAAGTAGAGAAGTTGGGTAAATTTGCCGTTTATATCGGACTGGGGTTTCAGATTATTGACGATGTTTTAGGATTAACAGCTGATGAACAGGTTTTGGGTAAACCTGTAGGCAGTGATCTTCGAGAAGGTAAAAGAACATTAATACTGATTCATGCATTGTCTCAAGCAAATAAAACGCAGAGGAAACAAATTGTTTCTATCCTCGGGGACAATAATGCTTCACCAAATCAGATAAATATAATTATTAATTTGATTCAAAAATTGGGCTCAATTGAATATGCGACTAGAAAAGCAGAAAAATATATAGAAAAAGCAAAAACGCAACTATCTATTTTCCCATCCTCACGAGATAAGGAAGTTTTATCAGACCTCTGTAACTACATTATTGAACGGAAATATTAAAACGTCCAATTTTTACTCTTTTTATTAAGCGCGTGTGCACTTATACGGGCTGAAGATACTTTGATTAATGTTAAGACGATACAACTGATTCGGAAAATAGCTCTGCTAAATGCTTTGCAACATGGGGGCTCCGCAAATTTTAACTCAGTAATGGGGAAGGTTATTGCCGAAAGACATGACTTGAAAATAAAAATTAATGAAGTTATTCCCATCATAAAAAAAATTACGAGAGAGGTAAATTCTCTATCTATAAGTGAACAAAGGAGACATGTCGAAGAAAAATGGCCAGCGTTATTGATTAAAGAGAAAGCCAAACCCGAAATCAAGAAGTTACCTCCTCTTCCTAATATTGAGAACTATTCAATCGTTCACGTTCGTTTCTGCCCGAATCCTGATGGTTCTCTACATTTAGGAGGTTCAAGAGCTGCAATCCTATGCGATGAATATGCTGAAATGTATAGCGGTCATTTTACCCTAAGATTTGACGATAGTGATCCGAGAACGAAGGCTCCAATATTAGAAGCGTATAATTGGATCCGTGAGGATCTTCGTTGGCTTGACATTAAATGGCATAAAGAAATTTATCAATCTGATAGGCTAGACATCTATTATCATTACACTAACCTTCTCATCGAAATGGGTAAGGCATATGTTTGTTCGTGTAACCCACAAAAGTTTAAACGTCTATTATTATTAGGACAGAGATGTCCATGTCGAAATCTTAACTCTAAAGAGCATCTAGAGCGTTGGAATAAGATGCTTAATGGATCTTATAAAGAAGGCCAGGCTGTGGTTAGGATAAAGACCGATCTGAATCATCCCAACCCTGCGGTAAGAGATTGGCCAGCTTTACGAATCATAGATGTAAACAAATTTCCCCATCCGAGAACCGGCGATAAATATCGTGTTTGGCCCCTTTTTGCTTTTTGTAGTGGAGTAGACGATCATGATTTAGAAATCTCCCATATTTTAAGAGGAAAAGAACATTTGACCAATTCGACAAGACAACATTTTCTTTACGCCTATTTAGGTTGGAACTATCCTGAAGCTATTCACTACGGTCGGTTTAAAATGACTGGAACCGTACTCAGTAAATCGAAGATAAGAGAAGGAATAGACAACAATACTTATTGTGGTTGGGATGATCCTCGATTAGGCACTTTAAGGGCTTTGAGAAGAAGAGGCTTTAGACCGGAAACTATTCGGCACCTTATTTTAGAGGTAGGGCCCAAAGCCGTAGACGTGACAGTTAGTTGGAAAAATCTACAAGCTTATAATAGGAAGATTGTGGAGCATATCGCAAATAGATACTCCTTTGTCTCAAATCCCGTGCAGCTGATGGTTAAAAACATTAATAGACCTTATATTTGTAAACTACCCCTTCATCCAAGCTATCGTGAGAGAGGATACAAATCTATAACCATCACTCCTGTAGATGATAAAGCAATTTTTTTCATTTCCAATAACGATATAAAATTTTTTGAAAAGGGTAAAATTGTCCGTCTTATGGGCCTTTTCAATGTCACAGGCATAAAAGTTGATGAGACAATAGAAGCAGCTTTTCATAGCGAATCGTACCAAGAAGCAAAATCCATTAAAGCGCCATTGATTCATTGGTTACCATCGACAACAGGAGTCAAAACGGCTGTTATTATGCCAGACGCCTCTATCATTAAAGGCTTATCTGAAAACGATTGTAGAAACCTTAATGAGGGCGATATTATACAGTTTGAGAGGTTTGGCTTTGTTAGGATAGATAACGTAGTTGATAAATTAATTACATACTATGCTCATAGATAATAAACTATTAACTGTATCAAATAGTTGGCACGCTACATAGTGGTCTCACTGCTCGGTAATTGAAAAGGCGAAATAGCATACGATCTGCTCAACGTTATAATAGCATGCGTGGAATAAGTAAAATATTAATTGCGTGATACAAAATGTCTGTTAAAGAAATAGAGGGAGTCTATGAAAAAGACCGGATTATTATTCCTCTTGATGAAGATACAGAACTACTGTCTAGGGGCGGTTATGGCGTTGTTTGCGAAGAGAGCAGTAGCTTGGTTTTAGCACATTATGAAGCTCTTTACCTTCTTAGTGAGAATAGAATCACTTTACGAGATAGAAAGACTGGAGAACCTTTGAGCCTAGAGTCGCTATTGCATAGACTTAATGTTTCGAACTCTATGATTTGGACTAAATATCTAATTTATAGGGATTTGAGAAGCCGTGGTTATGTTGTGCGAGAAGGAATAGGCTGGGGAATCAATTTTCGACTCTATGATCGAGGAACCTACGGTAAAAAAGCTGCCAAGTTTATCGTTCTCGCGATCAGTGAAGGTACCCCAATGCCTATAACTCAGCTCAAGAAAGCGCTCATGTTAACTCAAAATATTAAAAAGGAGCTTGTTATTGCTGTCATAGATAGACAAGGAGTCATCGTTTATTATTCTCTGAAAAAATTGAATGTCTGGTGAGGATAAAGTTACTGTGGATAAAATAAAAGGGTTGATCCTTATACTGAGGCCAGTTAACTGTTTTATGATGGGTGGAGCGGTCTTAATAGGCGAATTGATCGCATACGAAACCCTTTTTATTGCTCTTCCTTCTTTGTTAGGCTTTATTACTTCCTTTTCTCTGACAGGCGCATCCATGGTCGTAAATGATTTTCTCGATCGCTTTGTAGATATGATAAACGCTCCAACGCGTCCAATTCCAAGCCAACTCGTTTCGGAAAAAGCTGCGTTACTGTATGCCAGCTTTCTCTCTTTGATTGGGCTTACCGCTGCTTATTTCACAAATCTTTCATGTTTAGCTATAGGAGGAGCATCATTAATCGTTTCAGCAATTTACAGTTATAAGGGAAAAGAGATGGGATTGATTGGAAATTTCATGGTAAGCTTCTGTGTGACGCTTCCACTATTCTACGGTGGATTTCTTTACAACTCTTTTTCTTGGAGCTCCAGTGGGTTATTATCTCTCGCGTTTTATACTTTAATGGCCTTTCTCGCCAATACCGGTAGAGAGATAACTAAGGGAATAATAGACACTGAAGGAGATAAGCTCAGAAATGTTAGAAGCATCGCATTACAGTTCGGAGACAGGGTCGCTGCTAATCTTGCTGGGTTCTTTTATCTATTGGTTGTTGGACTTAGTATTTTTCCTTGGATTTTAGACATAGTTTCATGGCATTATTTGCCTTTCGTCATTATTTCAGATCTAGGATTTATAATCTCATCGGTAAAGCTGATGAAAAAATCATCCAGAGAAAACGCTAAAAAAGGAAAAAAAATGATTTTGTTATCATTGGGTATTGGATTAATAGCTATTATCGCAGGAAGGATAGGGACTGATTTTTAGGAGGAGTAGATCCTGAAATTATTTAAAACTGTTCGAGGAATGAGAGATTTACTACCTAAAGATTTTTCAAAAAGCATGTTTGTTAAGGATAAAGTTCGTGAAAGTTTTCGCCTATATGGGTATGAAGAGATTGCGACCCCTATAATTGAATCCCACGACCTGCTCGCTACACGTGCAGGTGAAGAAATTAGACATAGGCTATACTCTTTTAAGGATTTGGGAGGCAGAAGAATCGCTCTTAGACCCGAGGTCACCGCTTCTGTCAGTAGGATTGTAGCGACTAAGCTTAGAAGTGAAGTCAAACCACTTAGACTTGGATATATCGCTAATTGTTTTAGATACGATAATCCCCAAATGGGCCGCTATCGCGAATTCTGGCAAGCGGGCTTCGAACTTTTTGGATCAACTAAGTTAGAGGCTGATGCAGAAATTATTATGGCTAACATTACCTTAATGAAAAACTTGGGTTTTTCGAATATTTTAATAAAATTAGGCGATGTCCGAATTTTACGCAGTGTTTTAGAAGCTGAAGGAATGAGCGAGGAAGGCCAAAACGTCGTAATGGGGCTTGTGGATAAGAGAAGAGTGAAAAGAGTTATTACATTTCTTAAATCAAAAAAGACATCAAATGCAGGTATAAAAACCATAAATAAGCTACTTAGTGTAAAGGGCACAGATATCAAAAAAGTTTTCAATAGGGGTAAAAAAATTCTTATTCACAATGATAAAGCCCTAGAAGCATTAAAAGACCTTGAAACAATAATTAACTTAACTCAAGTTGGTGGCGTCGATAATGACTTTTTGGTTGATTTGGGATTTGCAAGAGGCTTAGAATATTATACAGGAATGATCTACGAAATATTTGTACCTGATTTAGGCATTGCGTTAGGGGGCGGAGGGAGATATGATAAACTAGTAAAATTACTTGGAGGAGAGCCCATCCCTGCTGTTGGCTGTGCTCCTGGAATCGATAGGATAGTGCTAGCAATGGAAAAGAAACAACTATTTCCTGAACCCCTTTCGAAGACAGATAAGATCCTTGTTATTCCGGTTAATGATGAAATATCTGCTAAGGCTTTAGAAATTGCAGCAGATCTTAGGAGAAACGGTATATGTGCTCAGAACGATATAATTAAGAGAGGCGTTCGATCAGCTCTATCTTATGCCAGTAAAAAAGATTATACCTATACCATTATTGTTGGGACCCGAGAGCTAGTGAAAGAGTGTGTTATCCTGAGAGATATGAAAAGAAACATACAAAAAGAAATCGCACTAAAGGACCTTATTATAGAAATCAGAACGAGATAAGAATGCAATAGCACGTATATTTTGAAAAAAGAAAGGAATGAATATTGTCGCAGAGGGCAATACTTCATTATATTATTTGTGAGCCTTAGCATGTGCCATTAGTTTTTCTTTAGTCTTGAAAGTCATGCCACAGGCGCCACATTTATGATCTAAGGATTCTGGCTCACAAAGGTTTTCTAATTTTGCAGCGACTCTACCACATTTCTTACATATAAACTGTGGATTTTTAATTAACGCCTTTATTTGTTCTAAAGATGCTTCGCCACGTTCAACCATGTCACAGAGATGCAGTTTATGACCTATATTTTCACATCCCGGTTCAGCAATATGAGGCATCGCCATATAACTTACACGAGGACCTTCAGCCCATCTTCGAGCTGCTGTACTTTCTGCCAAGTCATCATCACCTTAAAAAGGTTTTAACAGATGACCTATAAAACTATTTCGTATACATTAAATTATATTGAAAAAGTAGCTCATCTCTTATAATCTATGCATTAATTGCATCAAGTCCATCATGTACGAGGATTCATAGAGGAAAATGAATATATCCAATATAAAGCAGTTTTAAAGATGGGAATCTAACAAACTTTTTTTAAGACACCAAGCTCGTATTAGGGCACACCAAAAAAGGATAAAGTAAAAGCGCGCGCTGGCGGGCCTGGAGGGATTTGAACCCCCGACTTACAGCTATCTTCAGCTTTAGGAGGCTGCCACGCTATCCAAACTGCGCTACAGGCCCAAAAGAAATTGTTATTAAAGAAAGTATATTAGAAGATCTTTACTCATATTTTTATCTATTTTCTTAATTTCAATGACAAATAGCGTACTAAAAAACAATGGATGGTCAGAAAGCGCGCTAAAGAGTAGAAAATATCTAAAAAGCCTATTTGGAAACAAAGCCACCGCTTTAAAAAGCTCTGTTAAGGCTTAAATGATCATATGTATCAGATGTATACGCTTAACATTAATACTGTGCATCTTTTGTATCCTTATGGGATTGTATATAACTACATTTCAAAGCGAACTAGCTGCTCTCTTTTCGATTCTTTAATCGTTTTATTGTTTTCCATGAATTTCTAGCAAAAGAGGGAGCATGATCTTTCTCTTTTATCCAGTAAGTTAAAAATTGTATTGTTTTTGGATCGCTACTATAGCCACTGCCAAAATCGCCATACCTATTTTTTAGCCTATTTATGATTTTGTCTCGATGCACCTTTGCTAAGATTGATGCTGCTGAAACGATAGGATATTTAACATCCGCGTGGTGCTCTGATACTATTTTAATTTTATTCACTAACATCTCATAAATCTGTTTCGCGAAACGATTTGCCACAACATCTGAAGCATCTACAAAAGCTATATCAGGCTTCAGCTTATTTATGACTTTAGCCATAGCTTTAGCTTCAAGCCAATTTAGTTTTTTAAGTTTCTTTCCATACGTAACAATCTGATCGATTTCATAAGTGTCGATTTCCACTATAGAGTACTTTGAAGCCAGTTTTACTATCTCGCTATAGAGGCTTGTTCTCTTCTTAGGTGTTAAGGCCTTCGAATCTTTAACTTCTAGATCGTGTAAAGATTTATGATGACTATCATCGAATAGAACTCCTGCAATAACAATGGGTCCAATAACGGATCCGCGGCCTGCGTCATCTACTCCTGCTATTAAGACCAATGGGAAATGCTCCTTTCAGCCCCTTTAAAGTTGTTTATGATATTATTTATTTCCTTTTTATCAACTATTAAGTAGGAAAAATATAGAAATACAGAACTCCAATCTGTAAGCAGATTATTGTATCATAAGGAGATAGTAGTTACACATGGTTGATGGCTTAATCTTTTTCCCTTATCCAATTGATGAAATAGCTGAGGGAAGTGTTCAAATTGTAGTACCTTGTCTTAAAATTTTTGCTGATGGCACAGCAGAGCACATTCCTTCAAAAACTCCTGTCTACTACAACCCCCAGATGGCTCTGAATAGAAATATAACGATTCTCGTTTTACGAACTTACCAGTCTTTAGTAAAAAAAGAGCTTTTTATTTGCGAACCATTAACGGGATCTGGAGTGAGAGGAATTCGATTTGCTGCCGAAGTCAATGGAGTCAAATCCGTTGTTATGAATGATTTGAACCCTCTAGCGGCAAAATTAGCTCGTTATAACGTCAAAAAAAACGCTTTAGATCACAAAATAATCGTCGAAAACATGGATGCAAATTACTTGCTAAGTAATTTTACGTTCCCAGCTAAGAGATTTGATGTAATTGACATAGATCCCTTTGGCTCTCCATCAATATTTATTGATACTGCCCTAAGAGCTCTTCGGAATAAAGGCTTACTAGCTCTGACTGCGACAGATACCGCTCCATTGTGTGGTGTTAAACCCCAAGCATGTATTAGAAAATACTTTAGTAAACCATTACGAACAGAATATTGTCATGAACTAGCGATCAGAATTCTATTAAGTTATTTAAACTTCACAGCAGCCAAATATGACTTGCATGTTCAAGTCCTTTTCAGCTTCTATGCGCACCACTATGTAAGGGTTTATACTCAAATTAATCATAGCGCTGAAACAGCTAATAAAACCTTGAAAGAGATAGGATACATCTTCCACTGTTTTAATTGTTTACACAGGGAATGGACTTTTGGTTTTATCAATGTTAAAGAACCAAAATGCTTCGTTTGTGGAGGAAAAATGAGCGTCTCAGGCCCATTATGGCTTGGAGAGCTCGCAAATAAGAATTTTATCCTTAACATGCTAGCAGATGAAAAAGGCAACGAATTTCAAAGAGAATTAAAAATCATAAGAGACATTCTAAAAGAATGTGATGCACCACCAACATATTACGCCTTGAATAGATTAAGCAAAAAATTAAATATTCCATCTCCCCGCAAAGTTAATGTTATAAAAAAATTAGTAGACCAAGGATATCAAGCCTTCCCAACTCATTTTGATTCTCAAGGAATCAAATCTAATTCTCCAATATCTGTCATTGAACAAGCACTAAACACAAGTGTCTAGTCGCGAGCGCGCTTTCCAATTACATACGAGCTATGGAATAACCCAAAAAAAGAAAAAGGTTTATGATTCTAATAATCTACCCAAAATATGTTTTAAATAACTTCTTAATCTCTTCAGGCTCCCTTAAGAGAAATATACCTTCGATTTTTTCTAACCTTTTAACATTTTTGACGTCTTCTTTCCTAATTCTTAATTTCAAACTTTTCCCACTAGGCAGTTTTGTAACAACGATTCCTTCTTGGTAATCACAAGGCATTAAATAAACTGGAATAAAGGCTTTTAAGGCCATAAGTGACGAGTTTGTAAGTAGAGTATCAGCGATTCCTAATGATATCTTTGCAACTGTGTTCGCCGTCGTGGGAGCAATCAACAGAAAATCGAACTGTCCGAGTTGTAATGCTCCGGCTAAGAATGGGGAATTTGAATTAACCTCAACCTTTACTCTACTAAATGCATTAGTTAAATCATCGAATAATTTATAAAATCTTAGAACTTGTTCCCCTGCTTTAGATAAATAAACCCGAATATCAACTTTGGACGCGTATTTCTCTCCAATTTCCCTCATAACTTCAAATGTCTCAGACAACTTATCTCCTGTGCCCGTTATCCCCCAAGCAATTTTCTTTCTCTTTTTTTCTTTCTTAATCCTCATCTGCATTCGTACATCACATTCACTTGTTCCATATTTTTGAAAACTCCATAAACTTTTTTAAAGTCTTCCTTAAACTTCTAAATCCTTCATCATCCTTCATCACATCTTCTAGAGTATCCTTCGACCAAAAAGTAGCGCCTAGATTTGCCCCAAATGGGCCTCCACCTATGGGTAATACTCCGTTCAAAATATAAAATGTCATAATCTGCTGTATAGCAAGTTCTTGACCCCCAATCCTATCACCACCAACAGCAATAGCCATACCATATTTATTCTTGAAAAAATTATTATTTGATGCTGCTAAAGCCCTGCATCTATCCATAATTGTCTTTAGTTGTGAACTAACTCCACCGTTGTAGACAGGCGTCGCAATTATTAAGCCAGAAGCCTTGTTAAGTAGAGAATATAGAAAATTCATATCGTCTTTTATTACACATTTTTTCTTTTTTAAACAATAGTCACAGTGTCTACAAAATTCAATTTTTTTTCCTCTAACAGTGAAAAATTCTGTTTTGAAGCCAGCATCATTTAGAATTTTTAAAGCTTCCACCAAAACATATTCTGTAGCCTTTTTTCGTGGACTTCCGCATATACCCAGAATCATCTTATCACCGTTAATTTTGTACTAATAAGAGTTTATTAAGGCTCTTGAAGGAAAAAGATTATTGCTTTACAACATGAGATAGAGCTCCCGCACTAAAAGTACGCTGCTTGAAGCTTCTTAAATCACAAGAGTTAAACCTACATAGTAAGTACTTAAGTGACAACAGAACACTTGGACTTTACTTGTTGGGGTATATATTTGGTCAAAGTAAGGAAGAGAAATGGAAAAGTTGAAGAATTTGACGAAGGAAAAATTGTTGCTGGAGTTAAGAACGCAGGTGCAACCCTTAATGAAGCAGATAGAGTGACGAAAGAGGTTGCTTCGAAGATAGTAAATAGAATAGAAATTACTGCAGATGAGCTAACTAGTATAATTGTTAAATCACTTACTAAAATCAACAAAGTTGCTTCAGAAAAATTTGTTAAGTATAGAGAAAAAAAAATACAAGATGACAGAGCTACAGATTGGTGGTCTATAGATGATTATTAACATGCTTGAAAATATTGTTTCTTTAACCCTCTATCTGCAAATCGAAAAAATACATAAGACAAGATTTTCCTGTTAATTGTAATAGGAAAAAGATATTGAGCGAATCGCCTACATACTGTGATCCCTTGTTTATCGCACGGTAACGTTTTTAGGAGTACACACTAACAGAAACTTGAGTTAGAAAAAACGATCAGAATCGTCTCACACCAGTATTATGCGACCCACTAATCAGGTTTGCTTATGGTTTCTCTCCTCTTTTTAATCTCTCCTCGATTTCGAGTACCATTGGAGGGAGTTGCGATATATCTTCGATTACATAATGAGCTCCAGCCTTTCGGAACATAACATTCGCCTCTCTAATTTTAGCTCTTAGTTCTTCTGAAGAGACGTTTTTTACCTCCTCTTCATTAAGGCCTATTAGCGTGCCTGTTTTTGAAACTCCAATCGCCCACGTTCCAGCATTCAAGCCTTCTTCAACCCCTACAACTGTATCATCTACTTTCACCACAACTTCAGGAGGAAATATGTTTGTTTCAACCATATTTCTCATGACCATCCAAGGATATGGTCTGCCTGCAGGTACATCATCTGAACAAATAGCTACATCTGGTTTGTATCCTTGTTTTACCGCTTCTTCAAGGTTAATTTGGGCTGCTTCTTTAAAGTAACCCGTTGTTGATCCAATTTTAATATCGCGCTTCCGTAGCCATTTTACCGTTTCTAGGGTTCCAGGGATT
>CP070659.1:1631450-1638512 GCA_020355125.1 Candidatus Bathyarchaeota archaeon | reverse complement strand
GTAATGTAGTAGCGAAACCGGGAGCAAAGGTACACGGCACTCTGGATATTCCAACGGCGCTTTCAGATGATTCAGATGTTGAAATCCCGTTTACTATTTTCAATGGTGAAAATAACGGCCCATGGCTTCATATCCAAGTGGCTCAACATGGTGTAGAAATCAATGCTCTTGAAGCCATTCGAAAAGTCGTTTCTGAAATAAACCTACAAGAACTTAGGGGCGTCCTCACCTACTGTTTACCTAATCCTATTGCGTTCCGCCAAAGACAAACTGTAATGAGTCATGACTTTATCGCAGGAGGAATGAATAAAACCTGGCCCGGAAAACCCGATGGTTCTTTAACAGAGCGAATGGCCTATGCGGTATGGACTAACTTAATCAAGGATAATGCTGAATACCTCATTGATTTTCACACCGACTTCAGAAATTCTCCTGTTTGGATATATTATGAAGCCTTTGGAGTATCCCCCAGCGTATCAAAAGAGGTAGCAGACAAAGCAGCACACATGGCTCAAGTTTTCGGAACAGACCTGCTATATCTAGAAACGGAGCCTCTATGGGAGGGCAAAACCCTTCGAGGAGTTGCGTTCGACCATGGAATTCCTTCCATCGTCGCCGAGATAGGTGGTGAGAGCCATTTCAACCATGAACAGATAGCAATGGCCTATAGGGGACTGATTAATGTAATGACTGATCTTGGCATGATTTCGAACCAAATTCAACTTCCAAAGAAACAAACAATCATCAAGTGGATTATAGACAGAGACAAGCGAATAGCGAGAGCCCCTAATGGCGGCATCTTCATACCAACCGTTACAATTGGAGATCGAGTTAGTAAAGGAGAATCGTTAGGATACATCTACTCTCCGAGAACCTTTGAGAAAACAGCAGACGTAATCGCGCCTCAAAATGGACTCGTCTTCCAGATCCTTGAAAACCCAGTTGTAGTAGCTGGACAACCCGTTATCAGCGTCCCCGAAATCATTGAAGACCTCTTCAACTATTAACAACTATTTTTAACATGCGCTAGTACATCTGCTAGCAATCAACTAGCGCCATAATTTATTTATACTATCACATGTAGAGGGGTAAAGAAAGAAAAATAGTTCTTTGAAAATTGTTTATGTTAATCAAAGGGTGATTGATTTGGTCCAATTGAAAGAAGGCATTTATTGGGTGGGAGCCATTGATTGGAATATTCGAAACTTTCATGGCTATATCACCAATCGAGGAACAACCTATAACGCTTATCTTATAGTGGATGAAAAGGTAGCCCTTATTGATACGGTGAAAAGCTCCTTTTTTCCCGAAATGGTGCAAAGAATAAAGAAGATCGTTGATCTTGTTAACCTTGATTACATCATTTCGAACCACACTGAACCAGACCATTCAGGCTCCATTAAAAAGTTACTAAGCGTTGCTCGTAATGCAGAGTTAATCGCTTCGGAGCGAGGTCAGAATGGATTAGCATGGTATTATGGTGAAGATTTGGAATGCACAACGATCAAGGAAAAACCTAATATCAATCTAGGAAATAGAAACCTCCAATTTGTACCTGTCCCTATGGTCCATTGGCCCGACTCAATGGTCACTTATATCCCTGAAGACCAATTGCTCTTATCCAACGATGCGTTTGGCCAACACTTTGCGTCATCTAAGAGATTTGATGACGAAGTTGATCAAACGGTTATCATGCAAGAAGCTAAAACATATTATGCTAATATTGTTATGCATCTATGGGGCCCTATAGGGAGCGCGCTAAAGGCTCTTGAAGGAATCGAGATCAAAATGATCGCACCGTCTCACGGTATCATTTGGCGAAGAAAACTCGACATGATCATTGAAGCCTATAAAAAATGGGTTGAAGGCGTGTCAGATCCAAGGGTTATAGTCGTCTACGATACGATGTGGGGAAGTACTGAAATGGTGGCAAATGCCATCGCGGAAGGGATAATTAGTGAAGGCGTTGAGGTTCAGCTATATAAACTCAGTAACTCTGATAATACTGAAATCATTTCCAATATCCTTGATGCTAGGGCGGTGCTCATAGGTTCACCAACTTTAAATAATGGTCTCTTTCCAACGGTTGCATCTTTTCTCATGTATATGAAAGGATTAAAACCAAGAAAAAAGTTGGGCGCATTCTTTGGCTCTTATGGTTGGGGTGGAGGAGCGAAGAGGGAAGCAGAAGCGGAGCTTAAAGCTACGGGTATAGAGTTGATCGAGAGTGATCTCGATTTCAATTTTAAACCTAGCCAAAAAGAATTGGAAAAAGCAGTAGAATTCGGCAAGACGATTGCTAGAAAAGTATAGTGTATGTGTGCGAGTATTCTCTTCGCTACGATTTTAATATCCCTTCGGTAGATGTTTGTTATCTATGTTCTATAATCTTCATCACTCTGTCTCGTGGAATTGCCACTAGTGTTTCTGTGGTTACATAGTCGCCCAACGGTTCTACAAATTTCAGCCAAGCATCCTCATTAGGAGCCTCGGCAATCACCACTCCATCATATCTTCCGAGCACCCAATTCATTGAAATAACCTTGACCTGTGGATTTGCCTTTATGATTTCATCCGTCTTATTGGTGTTTGCTTGGGTAAGTCTATGTCTGAACTTAGCTAGTAATATAAACTTCACAGCATTCACCTCTCTCTCTTCTTGGTACTTGTAGCGCTCCCCACCTCGGAGCCATAAATAAGGAGCTAGATCCAACCAAAAAAAAACGAGTAACACTTGCCCTATTTATTATTAAGTATACAGTACATATATTGTTACATTTGTTAGGAATGATACCACGTGAATTACGTTTTTTTACACGCACGCTAAATTGTGGTACACGAGATATCAATAAATGAGCTAGCTAGCGCGCGAAAAAAATCAAAGAGGAATACAGATAAAAATCACGGCCTTCTACAGGCATACATCTTATATTCTTATGTTTTTTCAATGAATAACATCAGAGCTTTTTCGCCTTTTGCAATTCTACCCTTATGTCTGTTTTCTTTGCCTTTTGGTATGAAAATCCCGTCACCCTCGTTGAAAGTTATAGGCTTTCCATTGAATATTATCGAGATTCTTCCTTCAACAACATATCCAAGGTGTTCTTTTTCACACCATTCCTCTTCTGCGTATTCATCAGATAATTCTACAAGTCGTATTCTTTGATTTCCTTCATCATATGATTTCTGTCGCTGTCCAGGATAAATGCTTTCCCAACTCATATTTCGAAATTTGATCAAGTATTTACTCATATTGATCAACCGTAACTAAGATAATGATGTCTTCGTTATATTACGGTTTCCAGAACGCGTCAGCGCTATCCTGTTCGGAAAATTGGATAGTAGATATTTGTCCAAAAAATTGGAGATCCATACACGGTATTCGAAAAAAGAAAGAAAAAGAAATGAAGACGGGTAAAAGTTCCAAGGAGTCCAAATCCTTGTTCTGCTCCAATTCCTTTATGTCAATCCTGAGCTACTACTTGGACTTTCGTCTTAGCAGATATCCAGGGTTCTTTATTGGTTTCAGAACTGTGTTTTCGTGGTGATGTTCGTTCATCCTTTCGGACTTGCTTATTTTTTCCCACAGGACTTTCTACTGACCCTCGGAAACTGCTTTCCGGTGGCGTTCGAATCTACACCAGATCTTTTACCCGTAAGAAAATGTTGTACATCATTGTCGTATATAGCAGTTCCTTTCGTAGATTCATAAACATGGAAACCCCTATCCCTATCGAATAGACATGAATATGTAAATATCGTTGAAAAACGATTAACATAAATATGTTAAAACCATGGTTTTCGTATAGTTTTGTCAGAGAAATACTAACTGGCACGGGCCATTAATCTTTTGATGAGTGATAGCCTCTATTTTTGCCGCGCGCGCTGAGGATGTTAGCCGTTTCCCTTTTGGGAAAGATTAAGAGTAAGTGAAACATGTTTATTCTAGATAGACATGAGCGCGGATTGGCGAGAAGCCCTATTCACAAACATGTTGAGGTTGGTCGAGCTGTTTCGTTTAGACAAGTTTCTTTTTAGAATCTTCAACTTGGTGTCTACCTATTCATTTACTGATTATTTTAGGGGTTTTGAGAGGAATAATGTTATCCGGAGGCTCTTTGGAGATCGAACAGAAGAGATCTTACATGGTCTTAAGGTTCATTTTAGTTGGGTGGGTGGTTATATGGGCGTGAATCCTTCGAATGGGCATCTTATGGTCAATCCCAATTATCTTAGGAATGGAGATAAAGTAGATATTTATCTTGACGTGGTTCACGAGCTGGTTCATGTACGGCAGTGGATGGAGGGGAAGAGCCTCTTTGAAGGTGGCTATAGATATGTTGAACGACCCACAGAGATTGAAGCCTATGGATACGCAGTTGAGGAAGCTAGAAGGCTAGGGTTGAGTGACAAACGAATATGCCAATATCTTAAGACGGAGTGGATGGGAGATGATGATTTGCTGCAGTTGGCGACGAGCCTCGGAGTAGAAGGCCCATCGACAAATTAGCTCGCACGCCTCTAAGGCATTCATGGATTCACGTTCACTTTAGTTTCAAGCTCGTTTTAGGTTCTGAGCAAACGCCAAATCAAGTTTAAGGTCTTCTGCACATGGTAGATCCTTATTTATTCCTCCAAATAGTTTATTGAAACTATTTGTGTTGAAACCAGCACAGCGCGCGCTCGTTCATATATGCCAATTGATTTGCTTTGATCGAAAAATTCTGCTACGTTGTGAAGGCTATTCCAAAGATCTCTATTCCTTTTGCAGCAGGGATTGCTACCAACGTTTCTGTTTTAACGTTTCCTAAACTGCCTGTTTTCAGCAGCCCCTCCATAACAGCTTCGTTACTTGGAGCCTCCAATATCACAACCATATCGTATTGACCCATAGTGTAATACGCTGCTGTTATTTTTCCACCTAAAGACTTACCTAATTTTCTTGCTGCTTCCAAACGATTGGGAGAATCCTTAATGTTCTCCATTCCCTTCTGTGTAAACCTTACAAGAACTATATATGTAGGCATATTTCCTTCTTCTCCTTCATTTATTGGTACTTATATAGCTCCACACCTTGGAGCTTTTTACTCATGTGCGAGAGTTTAGATCCATTTAATCTTTGGTTCGACGTAACTTTCATGTTGATCCATAAAGCGCACTTTAGGATCATCTTTTGGATAGCCAAGCACGATAGGTCCGTATATTCGTTCATCATCTGTAAGCTCGAGACCTTGTACGATCTCAGCGTTGCCTTTGACCATCATACCGAATCCCACATAACAGCTGCCAAGACCGAGAGAGGTTGCAGCAATCATAATGTTTTCGCAGGCAAGCGCGCAACTCACTGCAAAACTAGCTGGGCCTATAACAAAGAGGATTACAGGTGCAGAATAGTACACCATGTCTTTGGGTTCAGGAAGCGCCTCATAAAGCTTCACTATATTCTTGTATAGTTCAGGATGCGTCTCCCCTATGCTTTCAGTCATCTTTTTCCAGATCGGAAGCGTTGTCTGAACGAGTTTTTGCTTGAACGTTGGGTCCTCGACAACAACAAACCGCCACGGCTGAAACTTAAAGTCTCCATTCATCTCACGACCGCGCGAAGGCGCTTGATTGCCAGCCTCTAGGATCGCATTGATAACATCCCTCGGAATTGGTTTCGACTCATATGACCTAATCGACCGTCGCTTATGTATAGCCTCAATTACAGGATTCATCATTTCAGTTCACTGTCATGAGACTATGATCTGGTATGCATAAAAGCGTTCTGATCCGTATTTCGAAGTCTATAGATAGTTACACATGTTTATTCGTGGAAATGTAATCAGCGTTATTTTCTCTATGTTTATTGAGGAAGTTAGTGCGCCCGATAAATACCCAACAACATTATAAGCATCGACAATTCATTAGTCATAATGAAGAAAAATGTTTTGTTCTCATTGTGGTAAAGAATTTTTGACAGAAAGCAATTATTGTCCCAACTGCGGTGCTCCTATAGCTCCTGTAGTTATGGAACGAGGTAGTTTGAAGTTTGAGATCAAGTATAGTCCATCGTACGCATTATTAGAAGCTCAGCTCCCCGAGAATGGACATATCACTGCGGAGGCTGGTGCCCTTACTTATATGAGCAGTAACATCAATGTGGAAACTCGTACACGAATGAAAGAGACTGGAATATGGGGCGCCATTAAGGTCTCATTGTTGGGAGGAGAAACACTGTTCATAACCGATTATAGCGCAGTAGGAGGCCCAGGCAAAGCCGGTTTTGTATCAGCTCCCTTAGGAGATATCACTCACTTAGAAGTGAGCCCCAACAAGGGTTATATCATCCAAAGCTCGGCTTACATCGCCTCAACTGCAGACGTCAAGCTTGACACTGAATGGCAAGGCTTCACGAAGGGACTCTTCGGACAAAACTTGTTCATGCTTAAGACATTGGGAGAAGGCGACATATTCATCAACACTTTTGGTGCTATTGACAAACATGAACTGAAAGCTGGCGAAAGCCTAATCGTTGACAATTATCATCTAGCAGCACTAAGCGATACATGTGATTACAAAGTTCGTATGTTTGGTGGATTGAAATCCACTATTCTAGGAGGCGAAGGCTTTATTACAGAAGTTTCAGGACCTGGCGAAGTATATGTTCAAACAAAGAATGTCAAAGAATTCGTCGACTGGATTTGGAGATATATCGCGCCAAAAGTAGGAAGTCGATTCGCTTTTGGACGAAGACGATAGTTAATACAATTTTCCTCTTTTTTTAATTACACGCATATGTTTTTTAGTTAGCTATACAATATGATAGCAATCTCAATAGAAGCGATGTATGATGAATGAGGATCTTCTTGCACCTTGTGGTTTGTATTGTCTAACGTGTAAGTTTTTGAATAGAGAAACGAAGCCGAGTTGTTTAGGATGTAACGCCCAAGGCGGGAACCCTTTCTGGGGAAAATGCAAAGTGTATAAATGTGCTAGCGAACATAACATCAACCATTGTGGAGATTGTGAAGACATCCCATGTGATCTATTTATAAACCAGTTTGACCCAGCACATGGCCA
>CP070659.1:1616691-1631350 GCA_020355125.1 Candidatus Bathyarchaeota archaeon | reverse complement strand
TTTCCCGGCTTCCTGCTAGAATGGAGCAGAGTTCGAGGCCTACTTTCATCTTCTCTTCAGTGTCTCCACCATATCCGAAAATTTCTTTGTTATGGTTGCTAATAAGATTCCAGCGGTGTACTGCTCCTTCATAGTTTGTTTTCCATGGCGGAACATCTCGAGCTGCCACCGCAGCTGTAGGCGCATCGACAGCAGGCAAGGCGTTACCAACAATAAGTACTTTCTCTTGATCCTTTGATGTTGACGGATGGGCTACGCCAGACCGATCCGTTATATACGTTCCCTGACCGAAGGTTTGGAAGTATACTTCCCGCTTCGGAATCGGTTTAAAGTCTCGGTTCACATGTGGCTGCTCTGGCTTGCATTTCTTCATGAATTCGCTTACGACTGTTTCTGGAATTTTGGCGGTCATGTGTTTTCGGTCGATGGTGCAGCCATACTTCTCAAGGTAGTTCAACGCTTTGTCGTTGAGGAACTGGGCGCCAATCGTCTCCAGCACCTTAATCGATGCCGTATGAATCCGCTCAATATCGCTACGCGAGAGGAATTGTATTTTCATTTTTCCCAATTATTTTTCACCTCCCATCCGTTTTAACACACACTATTTGACCAGAGGATGCCTAAATAGTTTCCTAAAGAATACGAGCATTACAGCCATTAAAGAATGCTCGGCCTCTCAGGAGATTCTCTGAAAATCCTTTTTTTCATTCACGCGTGCTGTGGATTGTATTTGAAGATACATCGCGCCTCGAGTACACGTTAGAACTCGACGATGCTAGTATTGAGGCTTTAAACACCTATGGCACAAGTCTCGCGCAGGCTAGCTAGACACTGCGAAGAGGCTATGCGACTGCTGTGTTTCTGAATCTCGTCCAAAAAAGTTTTGAATATGTTCGAGAAGGATACTTTATACACGCTAATATTCAGACTATTTGGAGAAACGAAAAAATGCCAACTCTTGCAACACTGGGCTTTAAAAAGGGCTGGATCTTTGAAGCCATAGTAGCCACGTCTTATAATGCTGTACCCAACGCAGCTCCAATGGGGGTTACAACATACGATATGGAGCACATCATCATTCGACCGTATAAATCAACCCAAACCTATACGAATCTTGTAGCAAACATGTGTGCAACCATCAATATTACCACTGATCCCCAACTCTTCTATAAAACAGCGTTTAAAAAACGAAGAATAAACAGCCTACCACCCACTTTATTTGTGGAAACCACGATCGGAGCTCCGAGGCTACGCGGAGCTGACGCGTACATCGAGGCTTCTGTGGATAAAATTGAAGAAAACGACCAAAATAGAGCTAACGTTACTTGTAAGGTTGAGCGCATAAAAATCATTAACGATGATCTAAGGCTTTATTGCAGAGGCTTATTCGCTGTGTTAGAAGGAATTATTCATACAACACGAATCGAGGAATTCCTCTCAAAAGGAAGAGAAGATGAGGCGAATCGGCTGATCGAAAAGGTAAAGTATTATCAGGGTTTGATTGAACGAGTTTCTCCACTTTCAGATTATACCGCAATAATGGATAAACTATTTACGCGAATCACGAAGGGGAGTAAATCCTGACGGGGGTCTTAAACACAGGGTTACAGACGGGTATAGATCTATACCATAATGGTTAAGAGGTCGGATAGAATTGGACTTGAAAGCGTGGTGGCCATGGTACCGTAAAATTGTGCACGCCTTTGGCTATGATCCAAAACACGACCAATATGCAGCTGATTTGTTGAGTACGTTATTAGATGGAGTCGCGCTGTCCCTTAGCCGATTCAAGGAGCTTATATCTAATAAGACAATCCTCGTTTTCGGTGCAGGACCCTCGCTTGAAGCAACTCTCCGTCAACTTTTAGAATACGCGGTTTTAAACCATTTTACATTGATTTCAGCCAATGGGGCTACATCTGCTCTTTTAGATATAGCAGGGGAAGCCCCAGATATTGTCGTTACTGATTTGGATGGACGAATAGACGACTTATTAAAGGCCAACGAGGCGGGTGCACTTATGGCCATCCACGGTCATGGAGACAATATACATTTACTTAAGGAGTATGTTCCCAAATTTGGAAACGTGATCGGAACAACGCAACGAAAGCCCCGTCCCAACGTCTACAACTTTGGGGGCTTTACTGACGGAGATAGAGCGGCTTTCCTTGCATCAGAGATGGAGGCTAAAGCGGTTGTTTTGGCAGGCATGGATTTTGGCCATGAAGCTGGGCCATACTCTAAAACAAATACATGGTCGATTGATGTGAAACGATTGAAGCTACAATGGGGGCGACAGCTACTTGAATGGCTGTCCACGAGAACGAATATTCCGCTCTATAACCTTAGATCTCATGGCGAAAACATTGTTGGCTTTACAAACGTATCTGCAAAATATCTGTTGAACCTCATTTCCTAGCTCCCACTGAGCTTCATTTCTTCCCGAATTTCTCCTAACGTCGTTGTCCGCTCTGCGACAACATCGTGCTTGTGGATACTCTCACTACTCTGCATTTGAACAAAGACATCAACACTGTCCGGAAGTTGCTTATATTTTCTCGACAATCGTAGTAAAACTTCCCGTACAACATCTTCTGTGAACATTGTTTTTTTGTGAGCTTGCTCAACAACCGACGCTTCAGCAGGGCGTTTCAAAATGCTATGCGTTTGGCCACTCATGGATTCCTCAACGGACTCAGCTAGCTCTTCTACATCTACATAGTAGTCTTCAGGAACCGTCAATAGAACGAGGCCTGAGGTTCTCTGAGTATGGGTGGCGATTGGCAATATTTTCAAAATTTTTGATAATTCTGCTTCATCATAGCCCATCTTTTTAAGTCGTGCTCTCGTCGCCCTTTTAAGATATTCTTGAGTACAGGGGCAAGCGGTGAATCCGATCACTTTTACGCCAACAGCTCGGGTAATCGCTATGTCACCGTTTTTTCTTAAAGCTGTGGCAGTTGCGAGAATTTCGAAGGGCTCTTGAGTTACGGTTTCTTGGTCAGGCACTTGTCGGTGAACGACGTAGGTACTTTGTAGCTTGATTTCCGCTTGGGTAGCATACTCATGCTTCCTCAAGAGATTTCTCACCATCATTTCACAAAAATCCTCAACGTGGTAAACCTTTAACGCATCGATCTTCTCTAACACCTCATAGAGGGATTCAGGATCGCGAGACAGATGGACGCCTCTCTTATTGCTTGGCAGATCGACGTATAACTCAATGGTGGGGAAGAGCAAAATAGTTCCACCTTGGCCCGAAACCCGTAGTTCAATAGTTAGATTCTTTATTCCCACTCTTGTTAACTTCAGTTGTATCTTTGGTCGACTTTCTTGAAGATCTTCACTATACTCAAAAGAGGGAACTCCGTTTGTTTTCGCCATTTTTCATCGCTTACGCCTACTGAATTGTTTTATCTTCTTACGAAGATAAGATAATTAAAGTTATTGGAAATACGCATGCGTTATCTAAGGAAGGAATATTGAGTTAACAAACGATCTAAAACGAGGTAAAGAATGAATGCGAATTCTTATCGTCACTGGACAACTGGCTAAACAAAGCGTCGAAAAACACGCTTTTGCGAGCTCAAACGAAACGGAAGTTTTAGCTTTACCGGTATCTGTTGCAGCGCTTCTAACACCGAGTCAAATAGCAGCAGAAATTCAAAAAAGAAAGGTACGGGGCTTCGATCTAATTCTTGTCCCAGGACTCGTTAAAGGCAACCTTTCCGTAATAGAAGAGCTTTCAACGATACCTGTCTTTAAAGGCCCAAAATACGTGGCGGATTTGCCGCTAGTATTAAAACACATTAACGACATCACGTTATCTAAATCGGTTCCCGCTTGCGAGCTTTTTAAAAACGAATTGCAGCAGCAAGCGTTACAGGCGCTAGAAAGAGTTGAACAGAATCGGAACACCTTATTAAAAAAGCCGGGTAACGTGCTCGTAGGGAATGTAGCGATTGGAAAAGCATTTCCGATGAGGGTTATGGCGGAAATACTTGACGCCCCCTTACTCTCAGATCACGATCTCCTCAAACAAGCAGCATATTATAGAGAGAGCGGAGCACAAATCATCGATATAGGCATGATTCAAGGGCAGTCAAGGCCAAAGGACGCAGAACGAGCCGTCAGAGTTGTAAAGCAGTCACTGAATCTGCCTGTAAGTATTGATACCTTTGACCTGTCTGAAGCAAAGGCAGCAATACGAGGAGGCGCCGACATCTTGTTAAGTGTAGATGCGGGAAACGTTGAAGAAGTCGCGAAGCTCTCGTCAAACATTATGGTTGTAGTGGTTCCAACCAATCATCGTGAGGGCTACTTTCCAAAAGGAGTTTCTGAACGAGTTACAGCTTTAGAGGAGAATATTAAACAATCTGTTGAACTCGGGATAAAGAATATTATAGGCGACATCATTCTTGACCCGGTGAATATGCCAGGAATAGTAGAGTCCATATGTGCCTACAAAGAGTTTTCTCAGCGAAATCCAGAGATCCCCCTTCTCTGTGGCGTTGGCAATGTTACAGAGTTACTGGACGCTGATACGGTTGGCGCAAACGCTTTATTAGCGGGGATAGCCTCAGAGTTAGATGTTAGCATTTTGCTGACAACGGAGGGCAGTAATAAAGCCAGAGGTAGCGTTAAAGAGCTGGCAACAGCCTCTAAACTGATGTTTCTCGCAAAAAAAAGGAACTCTGCTCCCATAGATCTGGGTCTAGATCTCTTGCTTTTAAAAGATAAAAGGCTGAGAGACGAGCCGTATGACAGACAAGTGGATGAATGTACCAGAGTGATTCGTGCGAAAGTGTTTGAAGAAGATTATCATGATCCGAAAGGCGTGTTCAAAATCTTGGTTGACAGAAAGGAAAAACGGCTAGTTGCTACACGTTTTGTTGGGAAAACCCAGGAAGAAATAATTATGGGAGAAACTGCTGAAGAAATGATTATGACGATCGTCAATATGGGGTTCATTTCATCACTCAGCCACGCAGCGTACGTCGGAAAGGAATTGTACAAAGCTGAAATAGCGCTAAAAACGGGGAAAACCTTCATCCAAGACGAGCCTCTTTTCAATTACGACTTGAAAGAAGGGTGAGCAATGAGACAAGGAGCAAATCAAATCGCATATACTATTATGCGCGCCGCGCAATTAGCGGCGGTGTTGGAGGTTGCTGGCTGGCCAAAGCCAGGAAATGTGCATCGAACTGCTGATTTTGAAGACACACGCTTTGAACAATTCATGGCAGGAGCTATAGCCCTTGGCCCATCCGTACGCGACGTAGCACTTCGAGGAATACGTGCAGCTCAAGGAACCCTTCCTATCCATGAAATCAGGATTGGAAAATACGTAAAGAAAGCGGTCAGCGCGGTCAGGAACTCGCATCTCGGTGGCAACACGCATTTGGGCATCAGTCTCCTTTTCATACCATTAGCAGCGGCTGCCGGGATGACTCACAGAAAACGGGGCAAAGTTGAATCCCTACCGCTCCGAGAACACGTGATGAAAATTATGGAAGCCGCCACCTCACAAGACGCGATAGCTGCGTATGATGCCATAAACCTAGCAACCAGTGCCGCCCTTGGCCAGTTTAATGGAGAGTCAGCTCCAGACTTGTCAGATCAGAACGCATCAACCAAACTTTCTATAGAAAAGATCACGCTCTATGAAGCGATGCAAATTTCCTCGAAATGGGATAACATAGCAAAGGAATGGGCTACTGGCATGGAAATATGCTTTAAAACAGGCTACCCAACCCTAATGAACGTTTATAACGAAACGCACGACATCAACACAGCGATTGTACATACGTTTTTAACCATTCTGTCCCGCCATCCGGACACGTTTATTGCGAGAAAAGTAGGAACGATGAAAACGCCACATATTAGTAAAGCTGTGGAGATTGGACTCAAGGAGACTGCGTGGATCACCGAGACTGCGAGAAACATTTTGATGATCGGAGGCTTAACCACAGAATTAGGACGAACCAAAATTTTTGATTTTGATCGAAAGCTTCAACAAGCCCGTGGCATGTATAACCCTGGGACCACGGCTGATCTAACTGCTGGCTCCTTGATGATTGCGATGCTATGTGGGTTCAGATTTTAGGCGGGATTTGTGGGTTCTGACATAAAAAAAGTAGTTGAAAAACGTTAGCAGCTAAGGGTTTGACAAGCGTCGCAGTCTTCTGTGTTAAAGGATGGATCCAATTGTTTGTGAAGTTCACATATTATTCGTTTTTTTCTCGCCGTTGTGCAGGCAGCACAATAGTTTTGGTTGATTTCTTTTAGGGATAAAGAGTTGTTAACAAGGTTGGCTGCTAACCCTTTGGCTAATAACCGTATGCTTTCAATTTTATCTAAATCTAATGTTTTTCCTCGAATGTTTCTGGTATATTGGCTAACAGCTGGTTGGGTAACTCCTAGAAGGCCAGCAACGTTTTCCTGTTTCAATCGATAATATTCGATTAATTCTTTCGCTATTAAAGCTCGAAAGGCTGGAATTATGGATTTTACAGCGAATTCGCATGGAAGCGGCATGATTTCAACCCAATTTGTACGTGTTATTAAAAACGTTCAATATTACGACGTTATATGTTTTTCGTTTTTTGACAACAAACAGCACATGCAAGGAAAACGAAATGTCACTCGATGAACAAACGTTTATATTTGTACTAGTGAACAAGTCTATTTACTTTGTAGTCTAAGTGAGGGTGGATTTTTTGTCTTCAGCGGATTCAGTTGATTTCTTCTTTGACGTCTCAGAATTAGTTAGCACTGAGTTCGATATTAAAGATTCATTTCTGAAAGATAGTATACCCACCTTTGTTTTATCGAAGACTGTTCCTTTAAAGGACAAATATAATCGCCTTCGGAACAAATTGAAACAAAGAGAACTCGAGGGCATCCTCAAAAAATGGAATGGTGACATCCTTTTACAGGTCATCTCCATCAAAAAACATCCCGCTAAAAAGGGGCTGCTTTTCAAGTGGAATGTTTCACTCATTCTTTTCATCGCCACCCTCATAACTGTGACGATATCAGGTTATCTTACTTATGTAGGCTACCTTCGCCTGTTAAAAATTTTAGGAGAATATCATGGTCGACCGTTCACTGTTCCTAATGAAAGTGTTTACCTTTTAGAATTAACCGCGTTATATGTCATCTCTATTATGGGCGCCATAGGCTTACATGAAGTGGGGCACACTATTGCATGTCGTCTTCATCATATTGAAGCGTCCCTCCCCACCTTCATACCGGGAATCCCTGGAACCATACCAGGAACTTTTGGAGCGATCATAATGCAGAAAGAACCAGCCTTAAATCGGGACCAACTTTTTGACATTGGTCTAATGGGACCTCTTATAGGCTTTATTGCATCTGTGATCGTGTCTACGCTCGGTTATTCTTTGTCAATTCCTGTATCACAAGCAGAATACCTCTATGTCGCGTCAAAAATTGGTCATTTAAATACCGTTTTTCCGTCTGCATTATTCTTGCTGTTTCAATCCTATGTTTTTCCAGCTCCTACTGGCTTCGAATATCTTCTTCACCCTTTGGCTGTTGCTGGTTGGATAAGTATTCTCATCACCTTCTTGAACGTTTTTCCCATAGGTCAATTCGACGGTGGCCATGTTGCTCGAGCCATCCTCGGCCCTA
Organism: Candidatus Bathyarchaeota archaeon; assembly: GCA_020355125.1. GTDB lineage: Archaea > Thermoproteota > Bathyarchaeia > RBG-16-48-13. The sequence continues at coordinate 1,623,694 of CP070659.1, read as the reverse complement.
AATGGCATAGACGATTATCCTTTATCATGACGGGTTTTATGATTGTAGCGGGATGGTGGACAATGGCCATATTTATTTCGTTCTTTATGAGGGCAGATCACCCTGGAACATTAGATGATGTTTCTGACCTCTCAACGAAAAGGAAAATCGGAGGAATTTTACTGCTTGTGATTTTCGCTTCATGCTTCACTCTCTCCTCTGAGAGTCCTCTACTGTTCCTACAACCCTAGATACATGAATCCCAGAAGGCGTGGTTCCTTGAAGAAACCTAAACTATTTCTAAACAAGATCGATCTGCATATTCACACAACCTTTTCTGACGGACGATGCAGTATCGAAGAATGCTATCAAATAGCTAAGAAGCGGCAGCTTACAACCATCGCGATTACAGATCATTACAGTGAATTTCAGCCTCTGCCCAAACGAATGGGTAAAGGGCAACTCAAATATTATCTCAACGCGTTAGCCAACCTCTCCTTTTTAAAAGGGGTTGAAGCCGAGATCTTGAGTGATGGAACTGTTTCCATTTCTAAAAAAACAGCGGATTCCCTTGATATTGTTTTAGGCGGATTACACGTATTACATGACAGGGTCTTCTGGAACGATCCTCGACCCATATTGAATCCGAAACACTTCATTGAAGATCTTCGGGTTGCCTTGATTAGAGGCATGGAAAGCCGTTTCGTCGACGTTCTAGCTCATGTAACATGGCTTCCTGAAGCTATTCGAGGCGAAAGTAGAAAACTGATAACCGATGATTGGATCAAAGATGTTGTGAAATCAGCAAGCGCAAATAACGTTGCGATAGAGATAAGTGGCGCATGGGAAGTTCCAGATGAAAGGTTTATCAAAGAATCAATACAGCAAGGAGTAAAGGTCTCCATTGGGAGCGACGCCCACGAGGCATCCCAGATTGGACACACATCATATGCCATACACATGCTCTATCGACTCAATATTGCACCTGATTACATCTTCCTTCCGGCTCGTGAAACGTTATATTAATTCGTACACGTGTGCTTCACGGAGGAGAGGATTATGACTAAAGTGACGAACATACGTTTTATTCCTTTAGCTGCGGAAAGCCTTGGCGTTCGATCAATGTGCACATACGTTGAAACACCAGACATCAAGGTTCTCATCGATCCCGGGGTCTCTTTGGGCAAGCGATTTAGACTGCTTCCCCACCCCAAAGAGTATAAAGCAATCGAACGCTGCAGAACTAACATTAGCTGTTTTGCGTCAAAAGCAGAGATCGTCGCTATCAGCCACTATCACTTTGACCATATGACACCTGCTTATACCGATTACATATGGAACTTCTCGAACGTCAAAGTTGCAAAGCAAATTTATAATGACAAACTCATTTTAGCCAAGGATACACGAGCGTCTATTAACCCGAGCCAGCGACGACGGGGCTGGATTTTTAAAAAAACAATGGAAAAACATTTCAAACAATTTAGAACCGCAGATGGCCAGACATTCGTCTTTGGAAAAACGAAATTACAATTTTCAAAACCCGTTTTTCACGGCGAACACAACACGCCTCTGGGATGGACTCTCATGCTGACAATCGAATATGAAACTGAGAGAGTAACACATGCATCCGACGTTCAAGGCCCTATTCTAGACGAGACGCTCAACACCATTTTAGACAACCATCCACAGTTAGTATACGTAAGTGGCCCTCCCCTTTACCTCATGGACTACACGGTGAAGCGCAAGGTGATTAAAAGAGGTTTGAAAAACCTAACCAAGCTTGTAGACAACGTACCCACCGTTATTCTCGACCATCACCTGCTACGCGCCGAGAACTGGAAACAACATGCACAAAAAGCGTATAAAAAAGCTCAAACATCTGAACACGAAATTCTAACCGCTGCCGAATTTCTTCACAAACCCAACAATTTGCTAGAATATAGGAGAACCCACCTCTATGACGCTGAAAAACCTTCAAAAAGCTTTATACAATGGACCCGTCTTCCAACTCCAACACGAAAAACCCTGATCCCGCCGACCTGAGGACGTTATCAATTCGCTCGCGCTTTTCGTGGAAGGGGACTCGTCTGTCGAAACATGGTTCAATAATAAGCGTAATCAAACAACTCATTCTCGACAGGAGATCGCTGGAATACTTAGGCTGCCAACTCCAGATTCACGCGTTCGCGTCATCTAAGTTCTTAATAGATTGTTAAGTATAATCATGAACACTATGCCGAGAAGAATACCTATTGATACGGCATGCTTATGCCCATGCTCGTGCGCGATTGGTATCAACTCATCAGCAGTAATATAGGTCATTACGCCCGCGGCAAAAGCAAGGGTAAAACCTATCGTCTCATCTGGCGCACTAATCAGTAAAGAGCCACCTAAGAGCGCGCCAATCGACTCAGCCAATCCCGAGATAAAAGTTGACAGCACAACAAATCTTTTTGTACTTCCCGCGGATATTAAGGGAATAGCAGTTGCAATCCCTTCTGGCAGATTATGGAAAAATACCGCAACAGCGATTAGGATTCCAAGCTGTGGCATATGAGAATAGCCTGCGATCACAATAACACCTTCTGGAATATTGTGTATGGTGATCCCAATCAGTATCAATAAACCGGATTTGAGGAGTTTCGAATCAATAATGCCATTTTCTTCTTTTCCCAGCTCAAAATGTGGCAAAAAGGAATCGATTAAAATCATAATGACGGCTCCAGCCGTAAAAGCAATAGACACATTGAGGTACGATGTCAAATCTAAAGCTTCTACAAACAAATTGAGGAAAGAAACCAGAAGCATCACGCCAGCAGCAAACCCCATGGATCCAGCGATAAACCGATCATCCATCTTTCCGAGGAGAACAACAATAAGTCCCCCAATTCCAGTCGCTGAACCCGCAACAAAACTTAGAAGAAACGCCTCACTTAACATCCTTCGCTTCCCTCAGGGCGTCTTATGATGCCTTATTATTGTTGTCGATAACGCTATTATCTTTTTTCCAGAGAGGAAGCTCCGAAAAAGATAGGACTACTCTGCGAGCTATCAAAAAAAGTAAATAGCAAATCCCTAGATACAATCTTACTTCGTATTCAATGGCATAACGCACATCATGAGCCGCGCGCTTGCAAAAGCCGATTCAGCTACGTAAGACAACACTCTTCTCTAAAGTCCAAACAGACTATGGTGTGAGAGTAGCTAATAAAATTGGACTTGAAATCGAAGGAGTCAAGCAGCGATCGAAATGAACAGAAGACTTACATGCCCTCTTTTTTACTTATAACGTGATATGAAGGGCACCGTTTCAGATAAAGCTAAACAGATACTGTTTGTGTTTCTTGGTACGATATTTCTTTGTATAGGCTGCGTAGGCCTTATTATCCCTCTTTTACCGACGACTCCGTTCCTGTTGCTAGCTGCAGCTTGCTATGTTCGCGGTTCGGAGCGGTTGCATGATTGGATGATGAACAATCGCGTCTTCGGTAAGCTCATCAAAAATTATTTAGAGAAAAAAGGATTAGAAGTTCAACAAAAAGTCTTTGCGTTAGTATTCCTGTGGTTGATGATCGTCTTCGCCATTTATTATATTGTTGATACCCTTCTATTTAGAATCTTGTTGTTCCTTATCGCTGTCGTCGTGAGTATTCATCTCTTTACACTACCATCTCTGAAAGCTTCTTCTTCGGCTAGCTAACTCAAGATCTATTTCTAGCGCTGTTACATGTCGTAATGTGAAAAACGGAGCGCGCGCGAACAGAGCCATCAAAAAGCGATGAACTGCTTCCAAGCGAGCTTCTCATTTTGACGACATGTTCGACTATTGATAATGGTGAGTCCCTGCTCCATTGTGATTCCATGCATTCTCTCACCTACTCGCTTTCAACGAACCTCCGTGTTAATCAATAATAGTATGGCGCCTACTCAACATGTTGAAGATATTTTAACTAGCGCGTGCTAATAGGACGTAAACACATTTTTCCGACTAGAGTTATATAGCACGCAAAACAAATTCTTTTGCTGGAAAAACTACACGTGGATGGGGAGCGGGGAAGCGTGTCGCCTGTTCAACGCATCAAACACGATTTTTCTCTTACCTTTTGTTGGCAAGATATTGGCTTATTGACAATCATGTTAGTTTCTCTAAACGTTCTCGATGTATTGTCAACGTTTTATGCAATTAACGTTCTTGGCTTCATGGAACTTAATCCTCTAGCCACAGGTTTTCCTGTTTGGCTTACTGTTTTGAAATTTGTCGCGTGTTTCATTCCCTTAGCCTGTGCGTACATGCTAGAGAAGCAAGAAATGAAGAATTATCTGTTTTTACCCTTCGCATTTTCGACTCTTCAGATAGAATTCTATGCTTTTGTGGTTGCTTTCAACGTACAAAACATTCTCAGAGCGTAGCACGCACTTCATATGTTCTACGCTTAAGATGAATTGACGATATTGATCTTAGATTCATAACCCATATCTGCATTTATTATACAGATTTAGTCGAAAATAACAATGTCGAACCTAAAAACGTATCCTATACCAATGGCCAAGAAAGTCACAGTACTCGTAGTTGTTAGTGCGCTGATCTTGGGTCTACTCAGCGGACTGATGGGTGCTTACATCTTCGCTGAGCCAGGTCCGCAGGGTATTCAGGGTGAAACTGGTCCGCAAGGTGAGCAGGGTCCGCAGGGTATTCAGGGTGAAACTGGTCCGCAAGGTGAGCAGGGTCCGCAGGGTATTCAGGGTGAAACTGGTCCGCAAGGTGAGCCAGGTATAAGTCCTGTGCTGCAGATGATTCAGAGCCAGAATGCGACTATAGCAAGTTTAGCGGATTACAATGAGGATGAGTGGTATAACATGTCAGTTTTCGATAGTTCAATGCATTTAAATATAACTACTAGCGATCAATCGAAAATCTGCGCTGAATTTTTGACCTCCGTTTATCTTGGTGGTGGCGTGCTCTGGAGTGGAGTTCAACTAAGGATTATGGTAGACAATCAATATGTCAGTTCTGTGTTCTACGTTCGGGGGATAACCTCCAGCTATGTACCCGTTCAAGTAAAAATCCTAACTGACACTTTGTCGGCTGGGGAACACACAATTGACGTACAGTTCTATCGAACTACTGGTAGTCCAACATTGATGGACCGGGCACTCTTCGTAACTGAACTGCAGATTCCTTAAACGCACGAAAAGAAATTCAAAGTGGAAGGCGCGAACCATTGGCTAGCTAGTAAGGTTTACGGCGTTTTATAGCCAGCTAACTAGCGCGCGCTTAAGCTAGGCTCGACATTCAAATCATCCAATGAACGTATTCTTTTTATATATTCGCCGCAGAAAATAGTACTTTATGTCTCAACAGAATGAAATGTTAGAGGAACTGAAGAAAATCCGAGAGCTTCTGGAACCGAAGCCTGCTCCGCCAGAACCACAACCACCGCAGGGAATGTTAAACGAGTTCAAGGCGTTCCTTTCCCAGTATAAGGTACTAGGAATGGCTGTCGCGTTCATTTTGGGCCTGTATCTTGGAGCCTTAGTTAATGCCCTTGTTGACGACTTAATTATGCCGATCGTCGAGCTCGCGATGCCTGGGATTGAATGGGAATTTATTACCGTAGGACCCTTCCGCATTGGACACTTCATCGGCTCAGTGATCACGTTCCTCATTGTAGCATTAGTGATTTTCCTAATTGTAAAAATCGCCAAGAGAATGGGCCTCGAATAATTTCTCTGGCACGTTCTTTTTCCCAATCTTTTTTCCGTCATGACCGCATAGTCAAATCAATTAATTTCAAGCACGATGGATGTGTTCTTATACGAGAGGTTTAAACATGTAACTTGGTATATGAAGAGTGAAGCCTTTATATACTAATCAATAGGATTGGTATGGGAGGTGATTCAATGGTCGGAGCTGTTATCTTTGTCATATTTTTCCTTGTATTTCTCGCTATAACTCTTGGAATGCCAACACTCCCACCTGGCAGCATGATCCATGAACTGTTAGGGATACCTGAAACGGGCTATCTCGTGCTTGGAATCCCAGCGGGGGTTCTTATCAACGCTATCGTTAACGGCGTCGTTTTTGGCTTTATCATATGGCTCGTTTACTCTCTAGTATCAAAATCCATGAGCCGGGGCAAGAAACCTACTCCAATTCAACAAACCGTGTCTGTCCAAGTTCAAGAAAGCGCGCGCGCTCGAGAAGAACAAGTGGTTACGCCTCACGAAGTAGCTAAATCTCTCAGTGTGATTGAAGGTATCGGACCAGCCTATGCTCAGCAACTCTCAGCTGCGGGAATTAGGACGCCAAATGATTTGCTTGAAGCTGGTTCAACGAAGAAGAAGCGGGAAGATCTCGCGGAACAGACGGGTATCACGGAGAAGCTGATTCTTGAATGGGTGAACCTCGCCGATCTCTTCAGAATCAAGGGAGTAGGAGAAGAGTATTCAGATCTCCTTGAAGAAGCGGGTGTTGACACGGTCGTAGAGCTTTCCCGACGGAATCCAGCGAACCTTCATGCTAAGATCTGTGAGGTCAACGAAGAGAAGAAACTGGTTAGAAGACCTCCCTCTCTCAACCAAGTTATGGACTGGATTCAACAAGCAAAGAAACTACCACGAAAAATAACGTATTAACCAACTATTAGCAAACGCAATCGCTTAAGCCGATCATAATAAAGCGATTCATCACTTTTTTAGAGTTCTGTTTTGAGATCTTGGAAAAAACGGTGTCAAAACCAAGACCTCAAAAACTGTTTTCAATCTTTGCTTAAAGGCACTATTAGGCCTTGTGGATTATTAATATATATTAGAGATCCATAGCGTGCATTCTAGTAATATCAGTTCTAGCGCGCGCTAAAAAAAAAGAAATAGCACGCGCTAATCTAAACATGATCGTGGACATCTTAATGCGCGCGTGCCGACGTTCTTGCTACGATCAGGCGAGGTCGAAGCGGTCAAGGTTCATTACCTTGTTCCACGCCGCTACGAAGTCTTGCAGGAACTTCTCTTGGGAGTCTTCATA
>CP070659.1:1609903-1616591 GCA_020355125.1 Candidatus Bathyarchaeota archaeon | reverse complement strand
GTCCCTAATCATTGAACTCTTGGCTAGACTCGATGAGACCACAGCCAATCGGTTCATCGCTATTTGAAGCCATAAACGATTGAATGTTTTTTATCATAATACCCTAGCCTCTTATGAGAAAAAAAGGCAATGATGCATGTAGCTATTTTTTTGTGTTTGAATTAAAAGATATTTGAATATGCTATGTAGCGAGAGTGCGCGCGCGCCATGAGTTTCGAAAAGGCTAATAAATATTTGTAGATATATTTGCCTAACTAAAAGCCCAATAAACAAATATAGACACATAACGCGTGCGCAATTAAATGAAAACACTAGTGCGAGGGATAAAAAATTGAAAGTAAATGAGTTCAATGTACCTAAGAACCTATTCTATACTAAGGACCATGAATGGATATCTCTTGAAAATGGAAACGTTGTCAAAGTCGGGATAACTGATTATGCTCAGAAGGGTCTTCACGAAATAGTCTTTGTTGATCTTTCAAATGAAGGAACAAGAGTTGAACGGGCAAATCCTTTAGGCACAGTAGAATCTGTAAAAGCTGTCTCCGAAGTGTTTAGCCCCGTTTCAGGCTACATCTTAAAAGTAAACGAGGACCTTCAAATGAATCCTGAACTTGTAAATAAGGATCCATACGGACAAGGTTGGATGGTGTTGATTAAAACAAATAACTGGAATATTGACTTCAAAAATTTATTATCTTCAACACAGTACGTACAGTTCATTGAAGAGCTGATATTAAAATAATGCGCATGCTCGTCTTTCTGTTTTCGCCAGACACAGCTTCGTCAAAGAACCTAGCTACTTGAGCGCGCGCTACTTGATTCTGAACGCTGGTACACCTCCCATCTGATGATGTAACTCTGAAGTAAATCTGATACTTAAACTACATTTTTATGGTTTTAAGCCTTTAAAAAATCCATGAAAAATTGTCAAAACATTGTTTACAAATTTATTAACAATTTTCAAAAAGTGATGCGTGAAACATATCAAATCTGGGTCAGTTTTTAATACTGCTTCGATATTGAAGAATTTGCGTGCGCGCCTGTTCAAGTCTTAAAAAACTATTTTCGAGCTAATGAGCGCGTGCTAAAAAGCGCAAGCTTACAGTTTGAATTATTCTGATTAGTTAATTAACTATCATGCTTTGATCGATTTTTATGCATCTTCCAGCTTAAGCGAAGCATTCTCGGATGCGCTGCTTTAGCTTCGTCTAATTGTCTAATCGATGTATTATGAGGAGCATCTCGGACCGTCTTCGGGTTCTCGTATGATTCGGTAGAGATTTGAGCGAATATTGTTACAAGGCGATCTAACTCTTCGAGGGACTCAGTTTCGGTAGGCTCTATCATTAAGGCTTCATCGATGATGAGGGGAAAGTAGATTGTAGGTGGGTGAATCCCATAATCCATCAGTCTCTTTGCTACCTGTTTGGCAGTTATTCCTGTCTCTTTCTTCAATTTTGAGCAGCTTACAACAAATTCATGCTTTCGAAGCTTGTTCGCGTCGTATGGGAGTTCAAATCCCCTGATAACAGATATTTTTGTAGCTAAATAATTTGCATTTAAAACCGCAATTTCTGTAGAGGTTTCAAGTCCCTTTGCACCCATCATCAGAATGTAACTGTAGGCTCTCACGAGGATATCAAAGCTCCCATAGAACGATCTTAGTTTACCGATGCTATTTGGACGGTTGTAGTCCAATCGATAGGCTCCCTCTTCACATAGGATTCGAGGAATTGGTAAAAATGGTTCTAACTCTTTTGTGACGCCGATAGGGCCAGCTCCTGGACCACCACCACCATGAGGCGTTGAAAACGTTTTATGAATATTGATATGAACTATGTCAAATCCCATATCTCTAGGCTTAGCCTTTCCCAAAATCCCATTCAAGTTCGCTCCATCATAGTATAATATTGCATCAACCTCATGAATCAGATCCGATATTTCAAGAATATTTTTTTCAAAGATGCCTAAGGTGTTAGGATTCGTTAGCATTAGCCCTGCAGTTTTCGCTGAAACCGCATTCTTTAATGCATCTACATTAATACAGCCATCAGCTCCTGACGGAACGACTATAACTTTAAATCCTGCCATAGCAGCACTCGCCGGATTAGTTCCATGAGCTGAGTCGGGAACTAGCATTTCATCCTTGTTTGAATTTCTTCTAAATCTATGGCATGCTCTAATAATCAAACTGCCGGCAAATTCTCCATGGGATCCCGCAGCTGGCTGCAGAGAAACAGCATACATTCCAGTAATTTCTGCTAACTGTCTGGATAGCTTGTACATGATTTCTAATGCCCCTTGAACTGTTGATTCATCTTGGTAGGGATGAATCCAACGAACGTTATCAGAGCTAGCAACTGCTTCATTCAATTTAGGGTTATATTTCATTGTACAGCTTCCAAGGGGGTAGGAGCCTAAATCAACGCCAAACGCCATTTGAGATAATTTCGTGTAATGCCTTACAATTTCGACTTCCGACAATTCTGGCAGATCAGGCAAATAGTTCCGCCTCAATTTGTTGGGAATACACTTCAATTGCGATCCTAAACTGTCTTTAATTTCTTTATCCAATTGGGTAAACGTATAACCCCTTCTTTGCTTGGCTCCCATCTCAAAAATTACGGGCTCAAACCATTTTGCTTGTCGATAACTCGTCATTCTTCATCCCTCGAGAATCTGCTTTATACTCCTTTGAAGTGCTGTTATATTGGCTCCAGAATGGAGTTCAGTTATACAAAATAATCCGGTATTTCCAAGTTCCGGAAAGTCGTTTTTCAGGCTTTTTCCGCCCAATATCCCTGTATTCAATAATTGGCGATTAACGTCATCAACTGTTGTGTTTGCTTGATCAAAGTTGACGGTAAATTCTTTAAAGTGGGAGGCATTGAATAATGGCACGGTCAATTCTGGGATTTCCGCGAGGAGCTTTACAGCATAATGGGACTTGGCAAGTATATTTTCTCCGAGAATTTTAAGACCCGTTTTCTACCCATCAATGCCATAAAGATGGTTGCCCTCAAGGCACACAGCGCTTCATTTGTACAAATATTGGAAACAGCTTTCTCCCGGCGAATATGCTGTTCTCGCGCTTGTAGGGTTAGGCAGAAGCCTCGCTCCTCTCCATCAATGGTGGTAGTCATCCCAACGATTCTACCCGGGAGCTGGCGGATCAAGCGTAGATCATCTTTACATGCAAAGATGCCTAGCAAAGCGCCTCCATAATTCATATAGTTTCCAAGGGGTTGTCCTTCACCTATCACTATGTCAGCGCCATAGTGTCCAGGAGGCTTTAACACTCCAAGGGAGATGGGATCAACGCCTACTATTAAAAGGCCACCTACATCATGGACGATTTCTCCTATTTCGTCAACATGTTCGATAATATATCCAAGATATGATGGATTTTCAAGATACATAGCTGCTGTATCTTGTGAAATGTGTTGTTTGAGAAGCTCCAAATCGAATTGGCCATCAATTATTGACTGATCAACTTCAATTATTTTAATTCCTATAGGGTGACTATACGATTGAAGCGTTGCCAGTCTTTCTGGATGGATGAAATGGGGGACCACAAATTCATCTCGTCCTGTAATTCTCATAGCCATTCGAGCTGCTTCCCCTAAGGCTGAAGCATAATCATACATTGAACTGTTAGCAACATCCATTTCAACAAGTTCACATATCATGCTTTGATATTCAAAGAGGGCTTGGAGTATTCCTTGATTTATTTCAGGCTGATATGGAGTATAGCTCGTTAGGAATTCAGCTCTATTCGCAATACTGTCGATCACAGAGGGCACATAGTGAGGCCATACTCCACCACCTAGAAACGATATCATCTTTTTCGTTGACAAATTTTTCGCGAGAATGGATTCGACTTCTTGTTTAACCTCGATCTCAGAGAGGGCTTCAGGCATTGATAAGGATTTCATAATTGCGGGATCAATATCGGCAAATAGTTCCTCAACGCAGTCAATGTTAATTGTTTTTAAAAGTTTTCGTTTTATTTCTTTAGTATCATTCGGAAAATAGGGATTAGCCATAGCCGATCACAATCATTATCTTTAACATTTTTTAAGTGTTGTTTGGTTAGGCCACTAAGATCCTATAACTCCTTGGCTAATATATGAAAGCCTATTAGCCAATAGTATTGAGGAATAGATATATTTCTGTAAAATATTGATGCTCTTAAATGTTTTTTAGCGTACATTCCGTTAAGGTAGTATGGATGTTAGTATCCTCGTTTTGAAGATTTCTTTTCAAAAAGTAGTTTCAATTTCTCTTCTAATTTTTCCATAATTTCCATGGATTCGGTGAATATATCGATGTCTTCGCCTTCTGTCATGCGTATAAATTTTTTCGATTCATCAATCCATTTTTTATAAGCGCCTGTCCATTTTGCTTTATAATCTTTTTCTGTTGCTGAAAATTCGATAGCTTCTACAGGACAGATTTCCTTACATTCTGGCTTGCCGTCACAGAGATCGCAAATGACAACTGCTTTGGCAGACTCATCATGGCGGATGGCTCCATAAGGACATGCCTCAATGCATAAGCCACAGCCATCGCATTTCGCTGAATTGATCCGTATTATGCGGGTTTCTTTTGATTGAGATAATGCTTTCTTCAGACAGACATCTACACAGAGGGGGTCTTCACAGAGTTTACATGTTAAGGCTTGATTAATTAAGGGGCTCATACGGACGATTCGTATCCGAGATTGTAGCGGATTAAAGTCTCCTGTCTTCTCTAAGGAACACGCGAATTCGCATAAGTTACAGCCAATACACTTCTCAGGATTTACTGAAAAAAACTTTTCACCTTTTTCCATTTTATTCATTGATCCTATCGAAAATAGATTACTTTTTCAAAAGTTACTGAGTATTTCTATATATTGTTTTCTCATTTAACGTGTATGCGTAGCTAAGTATCGATCTCATTCTTAGCGCGCGCGCGCTGGATTTGTGGGTATAAACGAGAAAGGTGCGTCGTGTCCAGGTATTACTAGTCTGGGTTGGTATTGGGCGATTTTCTTCAAGCTTTTCAATGCTTCTTCGGGATTTGCGTTTGATGTTACGACTGATGGGGGTTTGAGTTCTAACAGATCGTCTTTAACGATAACTGCGTCACCTACTATTGCCACCACTTCCTTTGGCGTGTCGACGATAATAGAGAGACTTCCGGGCGTGTGTCCGGGTGTCTCGATTATACGGATGTTATCAGTTAGAGCAAAATCATTGGCAACTGGCTTAACATTTAAGATATTCATGAAGGCATCTACATATTCTGGCCAATAACGAGTTCTGCAAAAATCTAATTCCTTCTCGTGGATAAGCAGCTCCTTGCCTTTAAATAAGTAGTTGCTTTCAATGTGATCGTAGTGACAATGAGTGTTGATAATAACATCGATGTCTTTTGGACTTAATCCTACTTCGTTTAAGCGAGCTATTAATGCTCCATAACGGCCAAGCTGGATTATTCCAGGATCAACAATAATGTTTTTTCCGTGATCTTTTATTAACACTGTATTGGTAGAGCCAAGGTTAAAGACGAATTTTCCATAAACATTCCCAATTTCAGGCTCAGGCATAGGAGTTAAGGGCCATCTCACACTCAAGATGGGGTGCCCATTTTTCAAACCAACCTGAATGTAAAAACAATGAACTAACACTTCAATTTCCGCCAACGTAGAACACCTTCTTTTGACAAGAGTTTGAAAATATATTAACGTTTCAAATATTTAATAGTAGCAGCAGATATCGAAAACGGGAGGTATACATATTAAAATTAAAAATTGCTCTTGCACAGACGACCGATTCTCGCACTTCATCCAGAAAGCAAGATAACCTCAACAAAGCACTCGAATGGATGAAAGAAGCAGCAATAATAGGCGCCCAAATTATTGTTTTTCCAGAATATTTTATGGGGAAAGGCGCCTCTGAAGACGTTGATGGCCCCTTCATCTCCTCAATTTCTAAAAAAGCTAGAGATCTTGGAATTTCTGTTATCGCAGGCATTGGTGAAAAAAGCGGGTTACCAAACAAATATTACAATACTATCGTATTCATCAATGCAGACGGATCCATTATAGGGACTTATAGGAAAACTCATCTTTTTAACGCCTTTAATGTAAAAGAATCAAATAAGGTTCTTGCTGGCGATAAACTGCCTCATCCCATCAATACAGAGTTTGGAAAGATCAGCATAATCACTTGTTATGAAATCCGATTCCCTGAGATCTCTCGAATCTTAACTCAAATGGGTACCGTGATTTTAGTTGTACCCTCTGCTTGGAAGAAAGGATTAATGAAAGAGGAGCATTGGCTAACTTTAGTGAAAGCTAGGGCCCTTGAAAACACCATCTTTGTCGTTGCAGTCGGACAAACAGGAAATGAGTATACTGGACGCAGTGTAGTTGTGGACCCTTTTGGAGTGGTGATTGCCGATGCCGGTGAGGAAGAGAAACTCCTGTTCGTAGAAATCGACCTCAAGAGGATTAAAGATGTACGAACAAAATTGCCTGTACTTGACCACAGAAGAGAAGACTTATACACTGTGCACAGCTAAAGCTACTCACGTGTCTACACATTCAGAAGAGTTCGAATTTCTTCTTGTTTGAATGTTCCTTTTGTTTCTAAAATCCAAGATGAGACCTTAATCGGATTTAATGCTACGATCACGT
>CP070659.1:1602188-1609803 GCA_020355125.1 Candidatus Bathyarchaeota archaeon | reverse complement strand
ACTTTGCTTATCTCGGCAAGACAGTTACTCATGTCTATGCAGACGATGGGATTTACACAGTTATTCTTACCGTTACGGATAATGATGGATCGAACCAAACAGCCATAACAAGCGTCATCATACACAATTTTCCCCCTATTGCCTATGCTGGAACAACCTACAGTGGCTTTGAAGGATCTTCCATAGCTTTTACCGGAAGTGCTACCGATCCAGGTACAACGGATATACTCACCTACGAATGGGATTTTACGTATGATGACGCAAACTTTTCCGTGGAGCTTTCTGATGTAGATCTAACGCATCCATCGTATACCTATGCTGATGCGGGGACGTATACCGTAGCGTTGTGCGTTCGAGATGATGACGGCGGTGTCAGTGAACTCGCCACCGCCAGTGTTACCGTCAATCGACGTAACCTGTTCCCCTTCGCGGATGCGGGGGGTCCGTATAGTGGCTATGAAGGCACGCCGATCACTTTTGATGCCTCATCCTCGTCTGATCCGGAAGGCACCCCTCTCACCTACGAATGGGACTGGGACAACGATGGAACCTATGATGCGGTCACTATGTCTCCGACAATAGAGCGCCTGTGGATCGATGACTACATCGGGATGGTGATGCTCCGCGTTACAGATGGTGCAGGATTAACTGCTACGTCTGCTACTGAATTAACCATTTACAATATTGCTCCTACGGCAGAGGCAGGCGGCCCTTATAGAAGTATTGTGGCATCTTCCATAGCTTTTACCGGAAGTGCTACAGATCCAGGTACAATGGATATACTCACCTACGAATGGGATTTCGACGACAATGGAGTATTCGATGCGAGTGGAAAGAATGTATTCTACAGCTATTCAACTCCTGGAACTTACTTTGTGACCTTAAGGGTGAGTGATGACGATGGTGGAACAGACTATGATACAACGACAGTAACAGTATATCTCTATGAGATGCACGTTGAAAAGATTGAGATGTCTAAGGAGTCTTGGAAACCCTGGAAGCGTGTCCGTGCTGTGGCTGTGGTGACCATTTTTGACGTCGCGGGTGATCCTGTTGAAGGAGCAACTGTAATAGGTACGTGGAGTGGATTGGTGACTGGGTCGGCTTCTGAAAGCACTGGAGCGGATGGGAACGCAATCTTTATCAGTAGTGGAGTCTCGTCACGTGATGGAACATGCACTTTTACTGTGGATGATGTAACGAAAGCTGATTGGATCTATAATCCAGAAGCGAACAAGGAAACAAGTGATAGTATACAAATATGAAAGGGTTACGGTGTTATCGACACTAATTTCTTTTGCCTTTTGATATTCTGCTTAGGATATTACCTGCGTATGATTGTTCTGCTTATAGAGAAAAAGAAGATAACTATAATTGTGTGAGTATCTCTTGCACGCACAATTAATCTTCTGTCCTTGTAACCACGATTAATGTAATGATGATTAAGGATATGTCTATAGCTAAAAAAGCGACTATGGTTATCATGGTTCAACATCTTTGATACATTCCTTTTTTAAAAAAAGTTATGATGTGAAGATCAATGGTTTAAATCAATATTTTCCAACTATTGCGGGCTATCATGTTTTTTAATAGATGGCTTCTCACCTGCAGATCGAGATATAGCGCTAGTTTTTTATATAGCACATTAAGCTGTAAAACGGTGCGCACTAAGACTAGAACATATTTTTAGATAAAAAGATGATGTAGGCATTGAAACGGGGGATATCAAATGCACGCTAAGCTGTTAAGAGAACCGTTGAGATCTGGGCATGCTTTTATGTCCTCTTGCTGTTGCGTGTTTTTGCGTATTTTACTATAAAATATAGCCATGCGATGCTAACTAATGAGATAATGAGTTGTTCATGATGAAGCTGCGTATCAAAGAGTTGGAAAACGTCGAATCTGGAGCCTTTAATGCGTTGATGTAAGTCGACAATCATAGCTAACACGTGAAATATTATAAAGAGCTTCATCGAATTCAACAGTTACTTTAATTATGCACGCTTTCTAAGTTTTTTGAATAATTATTCTAAAATAGAGAAGTTTACACTAGAAATATGTGAATTTAGTTTTCACGTGTTAAAGCGCAAGAGTGTTAGTTATCTTGAGAAGATACTCGTTTGATTATGAGCATACGTTCTGTTTAAGGCTTTTAGTTTAATGGATGATGGATCATCAAATTATCTGGTGATTGCCTGCGCGATAAAATTCTTATTCAGAATACTACGTTCCTCTCAAAGAGAGCCTTTTCTCTAACACAATATCGTGCGCATTTCTTTAGGTCAAAACGCTTAGGAGCAATATTTGAAGGTCGATAAAAAGTGGGTTAAGCGCGCGCTTAACTAGTTTGCCTGTAACATTAACTATATCCATGCTTCATTCCAAGCCATTATAGAAGCTCGAGTATTGTTAGGATTAGTTCTAGTGATCTTGTTCTGAGAGAGAAAGAATTATATAATATATACCCACATATACCGAAGGCATGAAAACCGTGCCTTATATCTGCAAAAAATGTAATTACGAGTTTCCAACGGACTGGTATGTTCGAAAAAATCCAAGAATAGGAGCAGGCTACAAAGACATTATCACGCATTTTGAAGGCAAGTGCCCAAAGTGCAGCAGAACCCTCAGTTCACAAATCAATTCATCCAATTTTACGAGAAAAGGTATTACTCTATAAATATTTCTAAGTATGAAGATATAGCCTGTCCATTTTTTATAACCTTTTTTAAAGGATAAACATTGTATATTAGTTAGCTTTGGTAGTGTATGCTAACTTCAAATAGATGTCTTTAAATTAATCCAAGATTTATGAATAGAGGTAAGAAATCAAATAAGCTTCTTTCTTTAAGGAAGAATGAGAATGAGCGTATAGGAGTGGATGGGAACGCGAAATCCAAAAAATACATTCCCGAGACAACCTGTACATTGTCTTCGCATAGATGAATCCGTATCTATCCGGGGATGGAGATGTTTAAAAAAATATAAAGATCCAATTTGTTCAGGCTGTTATTTTAACGATTTCCTTTCAAGTAGGCCTCCTCGAAGGCGGATAGTACGAACGCGGTAATTAGCGCGTTTTATCAAAAAATTATCTTGTTTTCCTTGCTTTTTCGATGACCTCTATATTAAATTTGAAATCTCGTTCTAACGTTTTCTATTTCCTCTATGCTTTATAACAAGTTTGTATAGTTCCCGGTATTTTTTAGGTACACGATACGAATCTTAAATGAGATAGATTTGGGATTCATAAATCATTAACTTCCTAAGGGCTAAATAATGGCTCAGAGGTGGATAAAGAGGTTACGTGCTTTCTGGTGGAGACGTTGTTTAAGCAATTAATTACCTTTCTCAATGTCTTATTTGAGCTATCTACATGCTTCGAGAGAGCGTGCGCGCTAAACGATTTCTGTAATCAAAAATACCTATGTATGAGCTAAATATGTCGGGGGCTAGTGTAGTCTAAATGAAAGTGTTGGTGTTAGGCGCGGGATATATGGCGTATGTGACAGCTAGAGACTTGGCATTAAGTCCTAAGGTAACGGAGATCGTTATTGCTGATCCGAATCAAAAAAATGCCGAACAAATTGCTAGTCGAATAAAAAGTGATAAAATATCAGTAAGACGTGTCAATATAACGGATCGCGGTAACTTAGTAAAAGCGCTGAAAGGGACTGACGCTGTCACGAATTGTATTTGGTATGCCTATGTTATGGATGTTATGAAAGCAGCGATAGAGTCAAAAGTACCTTGTGTGGATCTTGGTGGCACATACTTCGATACCTTGAAAAAACTCGAGTTCAACGATCTAGCTAAGCGAACAGGAGTAACCTATATGCTTGGTTGCGGGTTGGCTCCTGGAATAACTAACATTATGGCAAGGCATGGGGCAAATAAACTGGATAAAGTTCACGAGATTCATATAATCGGAGGTTCTCCCCCGCTGAAAGATTTCGAGATGAAATTTCTGTATTCACCTCATACCTATCTAGCACAATTTACGAAGGAAGCAATAATCTTTCAAAATGGCGAATATAAAACCCTTCCTCCAAGATCGGGAAGAGAGTATTTGAGGCTTCCTCCCCCCTTCAATCAAGATGTTGAAATGTATTATACACTCCACTCAGAATTAGCGACTCTCCCGCACACCATAGAAGGCGTTAAGGACGTGGATATGCGCCTTATTTATAGTCCGGAGTTAATAAAAGTGTTCAACCTTTTCGTTGATTGTGGACTTACCAGTGAAGAGCCCATACAAGTGCGGGGCTTCTCAGTAGCTCCATATGAGGTTTTAACTCTGTGCCTAACTAAACATATGGATAGGAGAGGGGATAGAATCTGGAGCACGGAAGTAATCGGTGAGAAATCTGGGGTTAAAACACGTGTTCAGATCTACATTATTTCCGAGTACCATGAGGCGTGGGGAGTGGCTGGTGTAGGGTATGCAACCGGCGTCGCAGCTTCAATAGCCTGTCAAATGCTTGCAAAGGGAGACGTCAAAATGAAAGGAGTTGTACCTCCAGAAGTCTGCATCAAGCCTCAATCATTTTTTGAAGAATTAAATAAACGGGGAATCCCAATATACGAAACCGTTGAAACCATCCGCAAGGTTGGTGGAGAAGCTCCAGCCTCGAAAGCCGTTGAAACATCTCGTAAGGTTGGTGGAGAAGCTCCAGCCTCGAAAGCCGTTGAAAAACCTCGCAAGATTAGGAAAGTGCGTTTTTTACGCATTTGACAACATGTGTGTTAATTACTATTTGCACATTAATTATCAATTGCGTCAATTACTTCTTGAAAATCGTTTATTTCGAGGTGTGGAATTCTTTCCTTTTTACAGAATTCTGCTAGTTTTGAATTTGTGATCGCAAATGTAAAATCAGCCTTTCGAACCGCATTAAAATCCGTTAACCCATCACCTATATAGAATGTTTTGAATCCTTGTTTCTTACAATGTTTCACGAAGTCTTCTTTAAAATCAAGAGAACTACGATCGTAAAACTTCGGAAAAGTGAGTTTAATACCGTTAAGAGTGAATCTCGTCTCCGCGGCATATATTTCCACACTTTTTTCCAAGGCGGTACAACTTAAAAAATGATTCATTACGAAGTCAAGACCAGCACTCACAACAATAAAATGTATTCCCTTCCGATCACAATACCTTACTAGTTTCTCAAAGTTCTGACGGAAAGAAAAGACTTTCTCTAATACCCTCAGCATCTGTTCTTCTGAAGCCCTTAATAGAATATATTGCTTTTGAAGGCATTCTTCAAGAGTAATAATACCTCTCTCAAGATATGTGTCTAAAATTCTCCAATCCTCTTTGACAAATTTATCTAAAAGGAATTCAGATGTATCAAAAGTCACTATTGTTCCATCAAAGTCACATAATAGCGCACTCTTCACATCTACTACCATTCATGATTTGAATTTTTTGTAAAATAAGAATTTATTCCTTATATGTGTTAACTAGTAGTTGGTACACTATATTCGCTTAACCACTGATGATGTTTAGCGTCATAGCGGTTATACTGGAGTTTGGCTAGTCAATCCACTCATCAGAATAGTACTGCTTTAACGAGTATGCACGCGAGCTGATGGAGGCATCCCTTATCAGGGGATCTAAATGTTTTCATTTAATAAACGTGCTCTCTAGCTATATAGAGTACAGAAAGAATTAAAACACTGAAGGAAATATACTAGGTGTTACTATTAGCATATACTATTCAGTTTACTTGGAGAGTTATTGAATTGAAAAAAGGTGATCGTTTCGAGCTAGATTGTGGCCACAAAGGAAAAATTGTTTTAATAAATGTTGACAGTAATTCATTTTATGTACGTGGTGTTAGACGAGGTTGCTCTATTTGTGGAAAGGGTTCAAAGGATAACTGGACCCCAACCATATATATTTATTCTTTAAAGGAATAAACTCACAATAAAGTGCTATTCGTTGATGAAATGTACAATACACGAGCCTGTCTCAGTTTTTTAGTTCAAGGAATATGTACGTTTATTGTAAAAATGCTCAAGATGATAATTTCTCGTTGCTAGTTCACGATGGCTTGATAGATCATATTCACGATATCTTGTCGTATACTTAAGTGTGTATAGGGTGCTACCTGCGTCATTAAAATACCGATGAGTTGTTCTACGGGGTCAACCCAAGCAAGAGTACAGTAAGCCCCTCCCCATAGATATGTTCCTTCTGACCAAAGGAGAGGTCCTTTGTGAAGACTTGTAAGTGTATTTTTGTGATCAGTGTTCATGACTATTCCGAAACCCAAACCGAAGCCTGTCCAAGGCCCTCGTAGCCAGATGGGAAGATCTCCTACGTGATTCCTTGTCATCATCTCTACTGTTTTACGGCCTAGTATCTGTTCTCCATCTAATTGTCCTCCGTTGAGGAGCATCTGGTCAAAACGGAAATAGTCCGCAATTGTTGATACAAGTCCACCTGAACCCATGAAATAACAGTGCGGCTCCTTAACAAATTTGCTTTCAGCTGTTGCTGGATCAGATAGTTTAATGTGATTATCCTTATCCGGAGTATAGCAGGCCGTAAATCGATCAAGTTTTTCTATAGGAAGATAGAAATGAGTATCAGACATTTTAAGAGGTTTAAAAATACGTTCATGGAAGAATTCATTCAATGTCATACCAGAGATGATTTCGACCAAATGACCTATCACACAAGTGGCTCGAGAATATTCCCACGCCTCACCTGGATGGTATTTTAAGGGCACCTTTGCAAAACGCTTAATGAAATCACCTACTGTTTCATCAGATTTTTGACGTTCTGAGATCTTCGCGAATTCTTCGGGCGTTATTCCATGAAGTGGTGAATATTGAGATTGTAATCCTGCAGTATGAGTGAGTAAGTGTCGGATGGTAATGGACCTACTGGCTGGGATTAGTTTCCAAGGTATACCCGTATATTCTCTTGGTGGTATAGGTAACGCCACTATTGGATCTGAAAACTCTGAAATCCAATTACTAACGGGATCCGATAATAGAAAATGGCCTTCTTCATACAGCATCATCAAGGCCACAGAAGTGATCGGTTTAGTCATAGAGGCGATACGAAATATGGTATCAGTCTTCATGGGGGTCTTTGCCTCAACATCTTGAAATCCAATGGCGTCCAGGTGAATTACACATCCCTGACGGGCGACTAGCGTCACGACGCCAGGCACTAGATGACGATCAATATAACGTTGCATCGTGGGGCGGATTCTTGATAGCCGTTTAGACGACATTCCAACTTTCTCGGGTTCGGCTGTAGGGAAGCCTAAGGCTCCAATAACAAAATCATTTCGACTCATTCTAGTATCAACTCTCACATCCTTTTTTCATCTAATCATCACGTGTAAGCTGTTTTTTCTTTTCTCGGGAGCTGAATAGCGCATGCGGTCCTAGGTTGATACAACATTTTTTTCCTTCTCTTTCAAAATACAGGTCAGTTTATATTTAACACTTCTTAACTCTCACATGTGGTTTAATTAGAGTGGAACTAATGGACGCTTTGGTTGGAATTAAGCGTGCTTTTTTAATATCGATCCTGTGTCAAAAACATCTTTCGAACTACAAAATATAATATTATCAGTAGTCCACAAGTTCC
>CP070659.1:1591480-1602088 GCA_020355125.1 Candidatus Bathyarchaeota archaeon | reverse complement strand
TCAGAAATTTTTATTGGTGTAGTTTATTATCAAAAACTTCATCATATGGTAGCTGATAAGATTCATGCAAGAGCAAGAGGCCAAGTTCAAATGCTTACTAGGCAACCAACCGAAGGAAGAGCCAGAGGTGGCGGTTTAAGATTTGGAGAGATGGAAAGGGATTGTTTGATAGGCCATGGCGCAGCCCTACTTCTAAAGGACAGGCTTTTAGAAGAATCCGATAAAAGCACGTTATACATCTGTGAGAAATGCGGATACTTTGCCTATTATAATTTTAGACAACGTAGATACGTGTGTAAAATTTGTGAGGATAATGCTATAGTCACTCCTATTACCATATCTTATGCGTTCAAACTCTTGCTTCAAGAGTTAATGGCATTATCAATTTCGCCAAAATTATTATTGAAGGAGGTTAGTTAAAAATGTCTCTACTTGAGGAAGAACCCTTTAAAATTATTGATGGCATAAAATTTGGCATATTGTCGCCTAACGATTTTAGAAAACTATCGGTTGTAGAGGTCCAAATGGCTGATACCTATGATGAAGACGGGGTACCAATAACTTCAGGCTTGATGGATGGTCGTTTTGGAACACTTGAACCAAGACAAAGATGTAAAACTTGTGGTAATACCGCGGCTCGATGTCCTGGACATTTTGGTCATATAGAATTATCTGTTCCTGTTGTTCATGTTGGTTTTTCCAAACTAATCTACAAACTCTTACGTGTGACCTGTAGGAACTGTGGAAGACTATTACTCGCAGAAAATATAATTATTGAATATAAAGAAAAAATGGCCATTCAAGAACAAATGCTTGGGACGTTATCTAATCAAATCTTTAAAGAAGTCGAGAAAAAAGCGATTAAAAGCCAGACTTGTCCTCATTGTGCCACAAAACAGTTAAAAACCAAATTTAGTAAGCCAACTACCTTTCAGGAAGAATTAGAAGAAGGCGGAATAAATAGGCTTACGCCCAGTATGATTCGAGAGCGGCTTGAACGAATATCGAACGACGATCTTAAAGTCTGTGGATTAGATCCTGATGTTGCTCGCCCTGAATGGATGATACTGCGAGTACTTCCAGTACCACCTGTATATGTGCGTCCTTCAATTACCTTAGAAACAGGCATAAGATCAGAAGATGATCTAACACATAAACTTGTAGATATTCTTCGAATTAATCAGAGATTAAGAGAGAACATAGAAGCAGGCGCGCCTGCTCTCATTGTTCAAGATTTATCTGAATTACTTCAATACCATATTACAACATATTTCGATAACGAAGTATCAGGTATTCCACCCGCACGTCATAGATCGGGAAGAGCATTAAAAACTCTATCACAAAGATTAAAGGGAAAAGAAGGCCGATTCAGAAGTAATCTTTCTGGAAAGAGGGTAGATTTTTCTGCAAGAACGGTTATTTCACCTGATTCAAATCTCGATATAAATGAAGTTGGTGTTCCTATAGAAATTGCGAAACGATTGACTGTTCCCGAAAGAGTGACGCAGTGGAATATCGAGAAGATGAAGAATTATGTAATAAATGGCCCTAACAACTATCCAGGAGCTTTATACATTGTTAGACACGATGGTAAACGTCTAAGACTAGAATTTGTTACAGAAAGAGAGAAAATTGCAGAAGCGCTCCAACCAGGATTTATTATCGAACGTCATATAGGAAATGAAGATATTGTCATATTTAATAGGCAACCGTCACTTCATCGAATGTCTATAATGGCTCATAAGGTTAAAGTTCTCCCATACAAAACATTTAGGCTTCATTTATGTACTTGTCCACCTTATAACGCAGATTTTGATGGAGATGAGATGAATCTTCATGTTCCACAAAGCGTGGAGTCGCAAACAGAAGCACGCCTCTTAATGATGGTTCAAGATCAAATCCTTACTCCAAGATATGGCGGCCCAATAATAGGTCCGATTCGAGACTATATCACTGCAGCTTATGTTCTCACAAAAAAATCAACAAAGCTTAATAGAATGGAAATGTGTAGGCTCTTATCAGCAGCTAATTATAGTGAAAAATTCATTCCTGAACCCATTGTCAAAGAACCTGAACAATTGTGGTCTGGAAAACAGATATTCAGCCTATTCATCCCAGATGGATTAAATTATGTTTCAAAGTCAAATTTGTGTCAACAATGTGCTGAATGTGAATATACGAATTGCCCGAATGATGCCTATGTAGTAGTGAAAAATGGCGTTTTAGAACGAGGCGTCATTGATAAAAGCTCTATCGGCGCAGAAAAATCTGAGAGCCTCTATCATAGAATTGTGAAAGATTATGGAACAGAATCTGGTAGAAAATTTCTAAACTCCATGTGTAAACTCCTTACGGAATTCATAACAATGAAAGGATTCACATATTCTCTTGATGAGCTTGATCTTTCAAAAAAAGTATTAAAAAAAATTGATAAGATTATAAATAAAGGGGCTTTAAAAGTTAGTGATTTGATTTCTGATTATCAACAAGGAATACTTACAAGACTTCCAGGACAAACATCAAAAGAATCCTTAGAAATATACGTTATGAACGAACTTTCGAAGGTTAGAGACGAGGCTGGAAATATTGCTGATGAATCTTTTGGGATCGAGAATCATGGTATAATTATGACAAAGACTGGAGCTCGTGGATCGAGTTTAAATATTGGGCAGATGACAGCTTGCTTAGGACAACAAGCTGTTAGAGGTAGAAGAATCGCAAGAGGGTATAAGGACAGAACTCTTCCTCATTTCCAAACAGGCGATCTCCAGAGACATGCAAAAGGCTTCATCGATTCTTGCTATCGAGATGGACTTGATCCCATCGAATTCTTTTTCCACGCTATGGGCGGCAGAGAAGGACTGGTAGATACAGCTGTTCGAACTCAACAAAGTGGGTATATGCAGAGACGACTCATCAACGCACTTGAATATTTAAGGGTAGAAAATGATAGCACTGTTAGAGATTCTGAGGGAAATGTTATAGAGTTCCAATATGGTGAAGATGGTATTGATCCTGCAAAAAGCGATCATGGTAAAGCAGTGAACATAAAACAACTTATAGAAATGATGAAGATTATGTTTAATGAAGGCGATGAAGCGTCAGAAGCGTACATTAAAAAATATATTAAGAGCGTTGAAAAAGGATTAAATCCCTTTCTGGCTACAGAACTCACAAATCAGATATTGAAAACAAAATTAACGAAAAAAGCTGTTGATGAAATTATTCCTAAGATCGTTGAAAGCTATAATGATGCTTTGGTAGAGCCTGGCGAGGCTGTTGGAATTATAGCAGCGCAGTCTATTGGAGAACCGGGTACACAAATGACTCTGCGAACCTTTCACTACGCAGGAGTGAAAGAAATGAATGTTACTCTAGGCCTCCCACGCTTAATTGAAATAGTTGATGCTCGACGAAAGCCATCGACACCTACTATGAAAATATTTCTTGATGAAGAACACAGAAAAACTAAAGAATCAGCTACAAAAGTCGCTAAAGAAATTGTCTTTACAACCGTTGAAGATTTAGCAACAATATATATCGATATGTTAAAGGCCTCAATAATAGTTCAATTAGATGCTAGCAGATTGGAAGATCGAGATGTTTTAAAAGAAAATTTTGAAGAAGCGATTAATATCGCCAACTGTGACATAAACATCAGCGATGATCATATAATTTTAACTCCAACAGCAATTACTGATCTTACAAAGCTTCATGGAAAAGTTGCTTCAACTCCTATTAAAGGCGTTTCAGGAATTCGACGAGCTCTTGTAACTAAAGAAAGAGGGGAATGGTTAATAAATACTGATGGCTCTAATCTCTCAAAGATTCTCAAGGTGCAAGGCGTAGATACTACAAGAACGATTACAAATGATATACATGAAATTTCTGCAGTTCTTGGTATAGAAGCTGCCAGAAACTCGCTGATTGAAGAAGCAAGAAGTGTTCTAGAAGAACAGGGACTCGATGTGGATGTTAGACACGTTATGTTAGTGGCAGATATAATGACTTCAAGAGGACAAATTTATCAGGTTGGAAGACATGGAGTTAGTGGTAAGAAGTCAAGTGTACTCGCTAAAGCCGCATTTGAAATAACTATTCCAACTATAATTGAAGCTGCTTCTAAAGGAACCGTAGATGTATTTAAAGGCGCAACAGAATCAGTCATTGTTGGTCAAAACATTCCTGTTGGAACAGGTCTTATCGAATTATATATGGGCCTAAAAACTACATAACAAAAACGATAATGTACAGCAAAAAGGATGTATGGGTAGTAATGGATTTTGATAAAATCATAAAATCAGCAATTACATCGGGAAAAGTCTATTTTGGATCTATGCAATCAATGAATGCTGCTAAAACTGGAAAAGCAATCGCTATTATACAGGCATTAAATGCATCTAAAAAAATAAAAGAAGAAATCCAATATTATTCAAATTTATCAAAAATTCCCGTCTACACTTATCCTGGATCTGCTCAGGATTTAGGCTTGATCTGTGGAAAACCTTTTATGGTTTCAATATTGACTATTAAAAATCTTTCAGATAAAGAGCTAATTAGAGTAATTAAACAATCCTTTAAACAAGGAAATCATAATTTGAATAAATAAGATGGCTAATGTGTTTGGCGAATTCATATGATGTGGAGAAAAATATGACGCAAAAAATACGATTGACAAGCGATGAAATGCGTTACATTGCTCTATTCGAAAATATCACAGGTGCTGTAGCAAACGATTGTATAATCGACGATAAAAGAGATCGAATAATAATTATAGTTAAGCCCGGCGATACTGGACTAGCTATTGGGAAACGAGGCTCACGCATTAAGATACTGAAACGCATGATTAAAAAAAACATCGAGCTAATTGAAAATGCTGACAATCCAATCGACTTTATCAAGAATTCCTTTGCACCAGCAAGAATAAAGGAAATTCGCATTACTACGAGACTTAATAATAAAAAAGTAGCTGTAGTAAACGTTGAAGATCGAGATAGAGGGATTGCTATAGGGAAGAATGGTCGAACTGCTGAGAGAACACGTTTCCTTGCAAAACGATATTTTCAAATCGATAATGTAATTATTGTATAATGCGTTATACAAAAAAATACGTTTAAAGCTTTTAAAGAGCGTATTCAGGAATCTAAAATATTAGTGCGCTCGTGCTATGTAGGTAAATTGAAAAATTATTATTGTTACTTCTCAAATGTATTTCTTTGTATTACCTAGATTGTGCCTTTCACTTTTTTGTAATATTTTCTCGTTAAATTTTTCATTTTTGATAATCGTTTTTTGATTTGTTTATGTCAAAAACATAATTCAACGTCAAAAATTAAATAAATATAAACTGACTGTGATAGCATGAGCAAAATAAACGCGGCACGTACGCGCGCTGAATCGTCAAGAACTAATTTGAATAAGGCATTTGAAAATGCTTTATCGATCCTTCCAGCTTACATGAACATAAGATGGGCTTCAATTATAGATACTCGCAATATGGATCCAATATATGTCTATCCAGAGTATACAGATGTGTTAGATCTGATGGAAAACATAGGCTCCTTGGGTAATCTATTCAAACTTCAGTACGGAGATTTAAAAGAAGTAGATATTTTTAAAATAAATAGAAAAGACGGATATTGTTTTATCTGTTTAACCATAAGTAACCGACATGCTCTGATAGTAAAATTACCTTCATCACCATCTCTCCACCCTGCTAAAAAAATGTGTGAACACGTAAAACTTATTCTAGAACAGTTATTGAATACAAATAATTTTGAACTATGAATTGATTTCTTTTTCTATGAAAAAACCCCAATTCTGATAGCAACCTTATCTTTATCTTGAATAGTGTGCTAGCGTGCATTCAGATTCTTTACAATATTTTGAATTTGTTTTCTCCATAGCATAAACCATATAAGCATTCATGTAATCATATAGTTAAGAAATTATTTGAAGAGTGTTAAAAATGCCCCGAGGTTTATACGCTGCCTCTAAACTTAAGAAAAAACGTAAGCACTGTAGGTGGAAAGATAGATATTATAAAAGAAGAACGCTAAATCTGGACGCTAAATCCGACCCTCTTGAGGGCGCACCCATGGCGCGGGGAATAGTTCTGGAAAAAGTTGGTGTTGAAAGTAAGCAGCCAAATAGTGCAATAAGGAAATGTGTAAGAATACAATTAATAAAAAATGGTCGTCAAGTAACAGCTTTCTTGCCTGGTGACGGAGCTCTCAATTATGTTGATGAACACGATGAGGTACTAGTATGTGGTATTGGGGGTAGTAGAGGTAGATCTATGGGGGACATACCAGGTGTTAGATATATGGTAACTAGTGTAAATACAGGCTCTTTGAAGTCTCTAATTATAGGAAAAGCGGAGAAGCGAGTTAGATAACTCCTTCACTTAACGAGAAGATAAAGCGATTCTTTCCATTTCATCTCTCTTTTGTATACCATAGCTTCGATTATTTCTCTCTGACGCGTTAATAAGTTCGTCTGCTAAACACTCTTCTATGGTTTTTGTATTTCTGAAGGCTGCTTTTCTGGCGCCATCTACCAGAAATCTTAATGCTAAATCGACTCTTCTTTGTGGGGATACATCGACAGCTTTATGGTATACTATTCCTCCATAACTAATTCGTGTAGTGTCTTCACATGGAGCTGAATTTTCTATAGCTCTTACTAAGACTTCAATAGGGTTGCGGTCAGTTTTTAAATTAATTATCTCAAAAGCAATTTTTATAATGTTTATAGCTTTTGCCTTCTTTCCTCCTGATAATCCCCGCATCATGTTGTTTGTCAATCTTTCAACAATATTGACTTTTGATTTTTCGAATCGTTGGTGCTCCTGTTTTCCACTTGAATGAGGGAGATATAGAGGATTGAGGGATATATAATTCTTAAGCCCTAAATCTTGTACTTCAAATCCATTGTAATCCCATTTATTGAATAATTTTATATCTTATACACTATCTTTGGCAGTCATTTGTGTCAATGTGTTCGACTCCGTGTTGAATGGATTACAGTAAAATTATCCCATATAAACTTTGTTTAATACGGTGTAATGATTGTTGGGCGCTTTATAATGGGGGATTTGGGAATAATAAATATAAAGGATGCTGTAATTAGAAAATTATTAATATAAGAATGTTAATTTAGACTTAATCCTTATTTAAGAGTGACTCTAAACGTATAATTAACTACTTTGAATTGGATGTGATAAATATTTGAGCAGTAGCAAACCACACTTGAATCTTGTGGTGATTGGACATGTTGACCATGGCAAAAGTACTTTTGTAGGCCATTTACTCCTCCTAAAGGGGTACATAAGTGAGAGGGCTATCAAAGAACACGAAATTGAAGCTCAAAAGTTTGGCATGAGGCTTGAAGAGGTCAAGTTTGCATGGGTTCTTGATAGACTCAAGGAAGAAAGAGAAAGAGGTATGACTATTGACTTATCCTTCTGGAAATTTGAGACCGATAAATACTTCTTTACAGTTATTGACGCCCCTGGGCATAGAGACTTTGTAAAGAACATGATTTCTGGAGCCAGCCAAGCCGATGGAGCAGTGCTAATAGTTTCAGCGAAGAAAGGAGATTACGAAGCAGGTACAGGCCCTGGGGGACAAACTCGAGAGCACGTCTTCTTAGCTTTCACGCTGGGAGTCGGTCAACTCGTTGTAGGCATCACAAAGATGGATGATCCAACAGTTAAATGGAGTCAAGAAAGATATGAAGAAGTGAAAAATGGTGTCACTGATCTTTTGAAAATTACTGGCTTCAAAGTGGATAAAATCAATTTCGTGCCTATTTCGGGTTGGACGGGAGATAACATTCTGGAACCTAGTAAAAACATGCCTTGGTATAAAGGACCTACTATGGTACAGGCCCTAGATACGTTTGGAGTTCCTACTAAACCAGTGGATAAGCCCTTTAGGATGCCAGTAGAAAAGGTGTATACCATTACTGGCGTTGGAACCGTTCCGGTAGGAAGAGTTGAGACAGGAACTATAACGAAAGATGCTCCTGTTATAGTTATGCCATCTGGAGCAAAAGGTGAAGTAAGAGATATAGAAACGCACTTTGTTAAGATACCAAAAGCTGAGCCTGGAGATAATGTCGGTATGAGCATCAAAGGAATCAGCAAGAAGGATATTCGAACTGGAGATATCATTTCCGATGTTAATAACCCTGCCACAGTCGTTAAAGAATTCATAGGTCAAATTATTATAATTCATCATCCAACAGCGATTGCAAAGGGATACACTCCCGTGCTTCATGCTAATACCGCTTATGTCGCAACAACTTTCGAAGAATTAATTCAAAAAATCGATCCGAGAACTGGACAAGTTGTAGAGGAAAACCCGTCTTTCTTAAAAACAGGAGATAGTGCCCTCGTGAAATTTAGGCCAATACGGCCAATATGTTTAGAAACGTATGCTGATTTTCCACAGCTTGGACGGTTTGCTATTCGAGATATGGGTACAACAATAGCGGCTGGCGTGGTTAGAAAAATAACAGAAAAGACTTAGAAAAGCGCCAATCTTTCTTTTCTTGTTTCGTAGAGTATTTGTGAAAGTTAAAATATACGTTTTTCTATAAGGATCTACCGTTAATGTGTATATAGGTATTCGTATAATAGGAGCCCTCTATCATGGTCCAAAAAGCAAGAATTCATTTGGCAAGTGTTGACAAAAATAGGCTAGAGGAAGTATGCGCTGAATTGAAGGGAATTGCTGAGAAAACAGGAGTAAAAATGACTGGACCAATTCCTTTACCTACTAAACGGCTTGTTGTTCCGACTAGAAAATCTCCCTGTGGCGAAGGGACTCATTCTTGGGATCGTTATGAAATGCGAATTCATAAACGATTAATTGATATTGATGCAAATGAGAGATGTATGCGTCGAATAATGAGAATTAAAGTCCCTGAGAATGTTCACATAGAGATTACTTTAATGTAACAATTAGTACTCGTGTTATTCTATTAGTTATGTTTAAAACATTCTTTTTTAAAATTATTCTGAAAATTGAAGTCGCAAGTCAGGATAATTGGGTTAATTTAGCCTGAAAATTAATCGTAGGGTACAAATCTTGGCGTTATGCTACTTTATAACTGCATAAAAGTGTAGTTGAATATCCAAAGGTCTTATAGATAGCTCTATATCAAATATTCGTTATAATAATAAACGGTATAGCCGGGATGGCTGAGAGGATTAAAGCGCAGGCCTTGAGTTGAAAGAAAGTAAGTCTGTGACCTATTCATGGTCTCAAGGGTTCGAATCCCTTTCCCGGCGCCATTTTTAGCTTATTCAATGCTGATTATAAAAGGAAAATAGCTAAATAATTAGAAAAAGTATCATTTGTAATCATCGAAAAGTTTCTTGATTTGGATTTTCTATCTCTTTAGTGCGCGTAACAAAGACACAAACTATACATAATCGTGGTAATGTAAAATCAATATCAAAAATTACTTTTTATCGATTGGGTGATAGGAGAAAAAATCTTGGAGGACTATAAAAGAAGGATAGTAATTGCTTCTGGAGTTTTTGATTTAGTACATTATGGGCACGTACGATTTTTAGAGGAAGCGAAAAAAGCTGGTGGTAAAAACGCCAAATTTATAGTAATAGTTGCTAGTGATAAAACAGTTTTGAAAATGAAAAAAAGGAAACCAGTTATGCCAGAAGACCATAGGAGAGCAGTTATTGAAGCTTTAAAACCGGTCGATGAAGCTGTTCTCGGTTTTGAAGATCTAAGCTTTAAAGAGACTATAAAGAGCATTAAACCCAACGTAATAGCAATTGGCTATGATCAAAAAAAGATAGGGAAAGAAGTTAAAAAAGCGGTTCAAGACATGAGAGCTGATATTCAAATCGTGCATATTGGAAGGTTTGGATCCTTAGATTTAGATAGTTCCTCAAAAATTCGTCGTAAAATTCTAAAGCTGGCTCAAGGGAAATGATTGTATACAGCGCGCGCGCGCTCATCTTTTTTGAGGATTATAAATAAGATGGGAATACGCTTGAAGGCTATCAATCTTATGAGAAAACGTAAGGTGATGGAGGAACTTCAGAGGAATATTTCGATGCATATTCGCCTTCATGATGGATTTAAACAGCCTATAAATATGGTTAGTGGAATCGATCTCTCATTTATTGAAGATTTATCGATAGCATCTTGTGTAACCTGTTTTTTCTCTTCGTTAGAAATAGTAAATAACAAAACAATAGTTAGGGAATTGAGTATCCCTTATATATCAACATACTTAGGTTTTAGAGAAGGGCCTCCCATAATAGAACTTATAAATTCAATAGATTATGAATCAAACATTTTCTTAATAAACGCTCATGGAATAGCGCATCCTCGTTTTTGTGGCTGCGCGTCTTACGTGGGAGTTTTAACTCAAAAACCGACAATAGGTGTTGCAAGTACTAATCTATGTGGAAATTATGTTAGTGAACCTCATATAGTTGAGCATTATGAGCCCATGTATTACAATAATAGGCCGATTGGCTGGATTTTTAAATCAAATAAAAATTGTAAGCCAATTTTTATTTCTCCAGGTCATTTAGTTAGTCTGAAATCTTCTTTGGAAATCGTCAAT
>CP070659.1:1582247-1591380 GCA_020355125.1 Candidatus Bathyarchaeota archaeon | reverse complement strand
TACCGCTGGATGGTTTGTCCCTAAATCCTGGGCAAATTTTTTGAGAGCTTCATTAAAATTCATTTCGTTATTGCCAGTAATTAATTTGTCAGCATAAGACACGATTTTTTCTTCGAGAGACTGGGGTATAAGATCTTTTTGAGGAAGTCCCATTTGTACTGCTTCTGCAGCGGGTATTCCTGAACCTATATGTCTTTCAATTATGTTTACAATCGACTCGGGTAAGCTTAAGGAGCGAGCTATTTCAGAGCCCGTTATTGCATGATCTACATTATGGGTTTTAGATCTTCCTATATCATGGAGGAGGCTTCCAATTGTGACTAATTTGATGTCTACTTGAATTCCTTTTTTCTTTATCTTTGTCGCGATCTTAACAGCGAGTTTCGAAACAGCTTTACAATGTGTGATTACGCGATTTGAACAACCTACTATTCTTAATATTTGGATTGCACCATTATATGAAGGAAAAGTAGACAATTGTCGATCAATCCAAATTTGATAGTGCCCGCATTATTTTGAATCTTTATCCAATATTTCAATTCTTTCTTCTAAAGCGCTTACAATTTTCTTATTATCGAAATGTTTGAGGGGTTGGCCACAATTAGGGCAACGAAAGATGAGTTCCATAGCTTCTTCAAAGGTAATTCTATCACAGTTTGGATTGTTGCAATAGTAAAAATCATGGTTTTTCTCGTAATTAAGTCGTGTCTCTATGATTTTACGTATTCGCTTCTTTTGATTTTTAACAAAGCCGATTAGCTGGTCTGGTTGGAGTCTCCATCGGAAAATAAACCAACCTGTCTGTTCATCTCGATGTCGATCGCATTGTACAATTGAGTAATTGTATAATTTAAAAAGAATCTTGCGGACTTCGTTTAATTTTATGTTATTGTTTGCCAGTATTTGGTCATCAGTAGCTTCTCCTAAATCTTTCAGAGTCATGACTACTTTAACGGCTTCTTCTCCACCGATGATATAGGCAACCTTTTTTAACAGATCTTCATCTATTGGAATAGTCAATTGTATACTCTTCTAAAATCCGTAGTTGAATGAAGTAATTAATAACAGAATATGAATATAAAAAATTTGTTTGTTAGATAAATTTAACGTGTTGGATGGGTGTTAATTAAAATTGGATATAGCTGTACTTAGAATAGGGCATAGGTCTGAGAGAGATAAAAGGGCTACTTCTCATCTTTTTTTAACAGCTAGAGCATTTTGTGCTAACCGCGTATTGTATACAGGACAGCGAAGCCAAAAGATTGAAGATAGTTTAAAAAAAGTTTCGGATAACTGGGGAGGCTCTTTTAAAGTTGAGTATATAGAGAATGGGGTAAACTATATTAGGAAATGGAAAGAAAAGGGGGGAGATGTTATCCACTTGACAATGTATGGCCTTCCAATTCAAGATGTGATTAGTCAAATTAAAAGTTCTAAAGGAGATAAATTAATTGTAGTTGGAGGTAAAAAGGTGTCTGGAGTTGTCTACAAATTAGCTACCTGGAATGTAGCGATAACTTCTCAGCCTCATTCGGAAATTGCTGCGTTAAGTATTTTTCTTCACTTCTTTTTTGAAGGGAGAGAGCTTTCAAAGAAGTTCCAAAGCGCACACCTTGTAATAATTCCTCAGCCAAATGGAAAGAAAGTCCTCTGTAATGCGCGCGACGTGTAAGTTATATTAGAGTTTTAATTAGCTAGCTGGGATAAGTATTAACTGCGTTTTTTTTCATTTATATTGGTCTTTTTCGGTTTTTGAATTATTGCTATGTCGCCTAGTGTTACAACATGATTATTCTTAAAATAAGCTTCCTCTATGTCATCGAGTTTAGGAGGTTGTTCAAGCAGCTTTATTTTCAGGAAGTTCTCAAGTTTTTTCGCTAATTTATGGTCTGGAATCATTTTACCTGTTTCTAGTTTTTGAAGCACAGATATCTTTTCACCAATTTTTCTACTAAATTCTTCATGTGAGAAGTTATATTGCTCTCTCCCTTTTCTAATGCGTTGACTATAGTTTTTAACGAGTTCTAGATCTTCTTTCATTATCCTTTGGCGTCGTGTGTTAGAGAAATGGGTAGTTTTATCATAAGTTTTGACCTGGGGATTTGCGTATTTTGGGGATTGAGGTTTCCAGCTGGATGAAGCAAATAGAGAGCATTCGGAGCATAAGAAAAGTTTTGCGCTATCTACGATTGATCTGTGTGCCTTACCAAAAATTTTTTTGCCGCAGATTTCGCATTCCATGTATAAGCCCCCTATGATTAAGGCATATTTAATTTATTATACAGTATATTAATACTTGAAGATTTCTGAACGGGGTTTTTGTTTAGTGATTAAAGATCTTGAACTAAATAAGATTAGAGGAATAGTGAATTATCAGTTTAGACAAAATGTTGGTCATACACTATTTTGCGACGATGTAAAGATAATCCATTCTAAGAAAACAGGAAGGATTAGATATGTTTTCTCAGATGGAAAATTGATTGCGATATTACGGCCTAAAAATGGTCTGTTTTCTCTAACGATTTTTGGAGCACATAAACTTTTATCGATATTAGAAAAACCTAGAGCTAGGGTTGTCATACAAGATGAAATAAAGGAATTTAT
Source organism: Candidatus Bathyarchaeota archaeon (assembly GCA_020355125.1). Classification (GTDB taxonomy): domain Archaea; phylum Thermoproteota; class Bathyarchaeia; order RBG-16-48-13. The sequence goes on along the minus strand of CP070659.1, from coordinate 1,588,776 downwards.
TCTTAAGGGAAGAAATGTATTTGCTAAACATGTGGTGGCAACAGATAAAGAAATAAGAGTTGGAGAAGAGGCTATAGTAACGGATAAAGAGGATAAACTCATGGCTATAGGAAAAGCGTTGATGAGTGGAAAAGAAATGTTAGCATTTAATAGAGGAGTAGCAGTGAAAGTTAGAAAAGGTGTAATGGAGGAAGATGAAGATTGCGGAGAATAAACCCGCGTCAAGCGAGAAGGCTCATGGAAAAAATGGGTGTAAAAATTGATGAGGTTCCAGAAACAAAGCAAGTAATAATAAAAACGGTTAATAAAGAAATTGTCATAGATGAACCGGAAGTTACAATCACAAATATGCAAGGCCAAAAAATATTTCAAATTGCGGGCGGAATAATTTCAGAACGTGACATTGGGAGGAAAGAAATAGTCATATCTGATGAGGATGCTCAATTAGTCGCTCAACAATCAAAAGTTAGCATAACAGAAGCGCGAAAAGCTTTACTGGAAACTAAAGGAGATTTAGCCCAAGCAATACTACTCTTAACTCAGAGAAGCTAGCGAAAGCGTCTACAATTTTCTTAATTCCTAAAATCTGCTCAATTTCGATACGGGTACAATCCCTTTTTCAGACAACGTTTCTTCTTTGTTGGCTCATTACTTAATGAATAAATAACGAAAGGCTATGAGATAATGTTTAGAGGAGAAACTTTTATAACATCGTTATAATATTTAAGGATCTGGGGAGAATACTATTGAACCCAAAAACAAACCGAAGAAGTAGACCAGATAAAAGTTTAGAGTGTATTGGGCTACTCTGTCCTGAACCTGTTTATAGAACAAGACAAGCGTTGGATGATTTATCAGAAGGTGAAATCTTAGAAGTCATTACAGATGATCCAGCAGCTGAAGGAGATCTTTCGAGCTTTATTAGCCGGCTTAAAATGCAAATATTAGAAATAAAAAAAGATGGAGATATTATTCATTTTTTAATTAAAAAATGAGAGGATAGATATATCGTAAGCAGTAAACTAGTAATAGGGGAATTATTTTGCAAAGAATCCATTTGGATCATAGTTCATCTAAATCGATACATCCACAAGTAATTAAAATTATGATGCCATATTTCTCCCAAAAGCATGGCAATCCATCTACAATATATTCTCAAGGTCATGAAGCTAAAGAAGCAATAGAAGACGCCAGAGAAGGCGTAGCTTCTCTAATAGGCGCAAAAAGTAACGAAATAATTTTCACTTCAGGAGCTACCGAGAGCAATAACCTAGCTATTAGGGGAGTTTCCTATCGAAATCGTACAAAAGGAGACCACCTAATTTCATCCACAATAGAACACATGTCCGTTATTAATCCTTTAAAGTATTTAGGAAAGAAGGGATTCAAAACATCCTATATACCCGTAGATAGGTATGGAACGATCGATTTGGAGGTTGTAAAAAAGACAATAGACAATAACACCATTTTAGCATCAGTAATTTACGCTAATGGAGAGATTGGCACTATAGAGCCTATTCGGGAGATAAGCGAGATTGTTCATTCGAAAAACGCATATTTACATGTTGATGCTGTTGCTGCTGCAGGACAAATTCCAATAGATGTGAAGAAGGACAACATTGACCTTTTATCACTTTCATCAAACGATCTATATGGACCAAAAGGAGTAGGCGCATTATACATAAAAGAAGGAACAAGGATACAGCCTATCATATATGGAGGAGGCCAAGAGAAAGGCTTAAGATCAGGATCTGAAAACATACCAGGAATAGTGGGTATGGCAAAAGCAGCAGAAATTTCTAGCAGAAACATGAATAATGAAAGCCGTAGATTAAGAGCTCTACGAGATAATCTTATAACTGGAATCCTAGATACAATAAAAGAATCATACTTAAATGGCCATCCAACTATGAGGCTCCCTAACAACGTTAATATCAGATTTAAATACATAGAAGGTGAATCACTCATCCTCAGCCTAGATATGGAAGGCGTTTCAGCATCTTCAGGATCTGCATGTACATCTAAAACCTTGGAACCCTCCCATGTTCTCAGAGCCATAGGATTACCCCACGAAGACGCACATGGCTCCCTACTGTTCACCTTAGGAAGCGGAAATGAGGAAGAAGATATAAATTATGTGTTATCAATTCTACCAAGAATAGTAAAAAAACTTAGAAAAATATCTCCTTTAACACCTAAATCCTTATTGGAGGATACATAAAACTTGTATAGTGATAAGGTTTTAGAACATTTTAGGAATCCCCAAAATATGGGAGAAATCCCTAATGCTGACGGAGTCGGTACCGTCGGAAATCCTGTATGCGGAGATTTAATGACGATATACATAAAAATAAAAGATAATCGAATCGACGACATAAAATTCAAAACCTTTGGATGCGGGGCAGCTATTGCTACAAGCAGTATGACTACAGTATTGGCTAAAGGCAAAACGATTGAAGAAGCGATGAAAATAACTAGAAAAGATGTAGCGAACCAACTTGGTGGATTACCACCAGTAAAAATGCATTGCTCAAATCTAGCTGCTGAAGGACTACATAAGGCTATAGAAGATTACCAGAAAAAGGTGGAAAAAAAATGAAAGATTTTTTAAGATGTAAAATGTGTTTCATCGACATCTCAGAAGAAGCATGCGAACTTGCAGGCTATAAAGCTGTAATTGATGGCAGCGAATATGTTTTCTGTTGCAAACATTGCGCTGATGATTATAAGAAAAAGAGGAAATAAAACCATACACACTAAAACCATCTTCTGCGGATACGTGACAGCCTAAATGATTAGAGATGCTTTTGGAAGGCCAGTAAACAGTCTACGAGTATCTGTTACCCAGAAATGTAATTTTAACTGCTTTTTTTGCCATAGAGAAGGAGTGAACTATAATACTTCAATAGAAATGACGCCACTGGAAATAGAACGAATAGTAAAAGCAATCGCACCTTTTGGCATCAATAATGTGAAACTTACTGGGGGAGAACCACTACTTAGGAACGATATTTTAGAAATAATTAAAAAAATAAGCAGCATTCCCCTGATTAGAGAAATTGCGATGACTACAAATGGACTTCACTTGGATCAGCTTGCAAAGCCTTTGAAAGATAGTGGCCTAAAGAGGGTAAACGTCAATTTATGCACATTAAAGCCAACTATATATAAAACTATCACTGGAACGAATCAAATAGAGTTAGTATTAGATGGAATAAAAGAAGCTGGAAAGGCTGGCTTATCTCCAATTAAAGTTAACATGGTTGTTCTGAAAGGAGTAAACGAAGAACAAATATGGGATATGATAGATTTCGCTAGAAAAAATGGATTGATTCTTCAATTGATTGAGTTTGAGTCACCTACCGATAAAGATTTTTACTATGTAAAATACCATACCGATCTAACAAAAATAGAAACGGAGCTTACGAAAATAGCTAATAAAATATTTGTACGAAAAATGCAAAACAGAAAAAAATTTTATTTAACCAATGGAGTTGAAGTTGAAATTGTCAAGCCAATGCATAATACAGAATTTTGTCGAAGCTGCAATAAAATGCGCATTTCTTCAGATGGAAAATTTAAACCTTGTCTTTTTAGAAACGACAATCTAGTTGATTTTCTCAAACTATTAAGAAAAGAAGATTCAGACGAAGTTTTAAAAAATCTTTTTTTGGAAGCCATTAGTAATAGAAAACCATATTTCATAAAAGTACCTTAAACTTAAACTGAGGATAAGTTGCTCTAGAATCCCTATCATTAGTCTTTTTATGTGCATTTCCCTTACAAGCTTCGTAGAATTATCATCGTATTTGTGTTTATGACGCCGTTTACACGACGAATTTTTTCAACACAGTCATTGACTTCTATAATATTTGATGCAGAAATTATAACAGCAATATCATATTGGCCTGTAATTTCGTAAACGGTTTCAACGAAAGGTATGTTTTTAACCAGTTTGGAAACAGTAGAAGTTGGAAGAGTAGGATTCACTGAAAGAAGGGTAACTGCCTCTGCTCCTGCTGTATGCCCAACTTTTATTGTAAATCTTTTTATTATCCCTGTATCAATCAGCATTTTAATCCTTTTTCTAATTGCTCCTTCTGATAGACCAACATTTTTTCCGATCTCAATATAAGTGGCTCGTCCATTATTTTTTAACAGTTGAATAATCTGATTGTCTATCTCATCCAATTTCTTTTTCATCCCTTACTTTTTGTCTCTCAACGTACAAATGTTTCTAACATGTTAATAATATAAAAACTTAAAATATAAGTGAGTTTACGATTTATATGTTTTTTTTTCTGAAATATGTAATAATTCATTAAATATTTTTCGAAATAATTATTAATAAGTTCGATTATAGTTACGGAAGTTTATGCTCTTTGAGAGCGGGACTACCAAATCGATCTATGTAATTATAAGTGTGAAATAGGAAGCGTCTGAAAGCATGAAGATAGCGATATTATTTGAAAACTCCAAGACCGAAGAGCTAGGAATAAAATCAACCGCAGAACAATTAGGAATAGATCTATCTTTCATCCCTTTTCGTAAAGTCGCTATTTGTTTAAACGAAACAGGGTACAGTTTCAGAACAAGAGGAAAAAACTTTTCCAAAGTTATTGATGATTGTGAAGTGGTGTTAAATAGAGCTCAAAGTAAAAACCGGAGACTTTACGCTGCCACTATACTCGAAGCTTTTGGCAAATACGTTATTAACCCTCTATCCATTGAAGCGGTTTGCTTCAGCAAATTTAAGACGGTGCTTCGTTTTTGGAAGGAGGGAATAAAAACTCCAAAAACAGTTTATATCCCATGCAATGTGAAAGAGTTTAAAACAGATGGTAGTAAAATCAATAATGAGAAAGACATTTGCGATTTGATACAACAAGATCTAATGAGTGGAGGCATAGTCGTAAAACCGGATAGTGGAAGCCACGGCAATAAAGTGTTGCTCGCAAAAAAACAAGAAGAGCTTATACCAATACTACGTGAATCTGAAACTTCGATAATAAATCCTATTGGCATTCTTGCTCAAACATTTGTTCAGAAATGGTTTTATGATTTGAGAATAATAGTTGCTAAAGAAAGCGGAAGACCCCCCTACTGTTATCAAAAAGCGTTGGCTAGGGCGGGATATAAAGATTTCAGAACCAACACTTATTTGGGCAATCTGGCTTTTGGAGTCACCTTACCAACGTGTGTAATGGAAAACGCCATTAAATGCTGCAATACAATTGGTGGAAACAGTAAAGCTTGGATCATTGCATTGGATGCAATGCCAGATATTGGGAACGACAAAATAGCGGATGACCAGTATGTTAAAAAAGAACTGGATAAGCTGCGACCTTCGTTTAACGCAATAAAAAAGATAAAAAGTGAAAAAAGTAAAGAGAAAAATTTTGTTGATTGGAACAAGAGGCTGGAAAATGCCTTTGAACATTATAAAAATCAAAGGGCATACAAAAAAATACAAACGTTAGTTGAGGAAAGTTTAGAAAGAAATAGATACAATGTGTTATTTCACGAAGCAAATTCTTGCCCTGAATTTTGGGAACAAACAAGGCTAATTGCGGGTGTAAACCTTGCAGTGCCCTTACTTAAATGCGCACAGAGCGTCGTCGAAACAAAAGATGAACAGTTATATGAGTATCGAAAATACACCTCGGCACGGATGTCTTAAGCCTGATGGAAACGCCCCATCAAACGGAACATGAGTAATCTGGACAAAAGAAAAAATGCTATATTAGTTTCTTCTTTAATTCCTTTTTATCCTCATAGACATTATTTTTAGTTTTTTATAACCCTCTTCAGGATCATTTATATCTAAAACAGCTTTTTCAAACGGGCATATATCAGTGCCTGATTTGTTCATTATTTCGGGAATAATCGTTTCAGCAGTATATTTCATTTTAAAAATCGATAACAGTTTCCTTGCATTACCACTCATTATTTTTGCATAAACTTCTTTTGCTTTTATGTAACAGATTAGTAAAGCCGCTGCTTTTCCAAGGGCTTTATCCACAACAATGGATCCAACCAGTTGTGAAACGCCAATTTTTTCAATAGCTTCTAATAAAGGAGCCATGCCATGCGTTTTACTTGTGAAGATAATATTTCCATTCTTAACAATAATAAGGCTCTTATTTTCCTTTTCAAGTTTCCTCAAGTAGTTTCCCATCTATACCCTCCAGATATTTGTTTAACAATAATCACGGAAGCGCGCGCTAATGTATGCTAACAGTGACTTAGGTTTACAATTTTTTTACATATCTTTTTAACGGCTAACATTCCTTTAGATTTTTGTGAAAAATTCATTATTGATTTTCCTAAAGCATCTGCTTTTTTTATGTTTTCATCGTAAGGTATCAACTCAAGCAACGAGAGATCGTTTCGTTTACAATATTGTTTTATAATAGCTTCATCAGAGAAACTAGTAACTTTGTTTCCTACAATAAGCAATTGTGGTATCCCTAATTGGGTTGACAGATCAAATATTTTTTTTGTAGTTTCCAAAGCCTTAACACTTGGT
>CP070659.1:1567022-1582147 GCA_020355125.1 Candidatus Bathyarchaeota archaeon | reverse complement strand
AGGGTTATAAAGGTATGGCTTTATTCCGATAAGAATTAGTAGGTTTACGTAGATGAGGGGCTGTTGAAATGAATGAATGTCAAAATTCGGAAATAAACTTGGCAAACTGTCCATGTACATACCCCTGTCGCTTAAAAAGTCGATGCTGTGAGTGTCTACAAAATCATAGAGCGCATAACGAACTTCCAGCGTGCTACTTCCCTCCAGAAGTAGAGAAGACTTATGATCGATCCATAAAGAAATTCGTATCCCTGTACAAATAGAGCTGGCTCGTTCCAATCTGAAAAGTGTTAAATTTATTAGTCGTGAGGTCGTATAAACCTTCTCTTGAAAAATAGCGAATTGATGAAAATGGTAAAAGTCAATGTAGATTTAGAACAATGCACAGGATGTGGCACCTGTGTTGACAATTGTCCAGTGGACGTCTTTGAACTGGTTAATGTCAGTGATGAACAAAAAGCACGTGTGGTAAACGAAGACGAATGCATTATATGTGAAGTTTGCGTAACTACCTGTTCCGAAGAGGCCATAGAGGTAAAAGACGAATAAAAAACCTATTATACGTTGACACTTGTCAGCATCTAAAATATATGAAAGAGAATGAGTATAAATAAGATTTAAAAGAGTTCTAATATGGATTAATTGATAGGAGATAATAACATGGCAGGAGTAGTACCCACCCAGTTAAGTGGGATACCGGTATTAGTACTAAAAGAAGGAAGCACTAGAAGCAGAGGAAAAGAAGCGCAGAGAGCGAATATAACAGCTGCCAAAATCGTAGCTGAAACCATCAAATCGGCGTTTGGACCGAAAGGTATGGATAAGATGCTTGTTGATAGCTTAGGAGACATCACTATAACAAGTGATGGCGCTACAATCCTAGACGAAATGGATATCCAACATCCTGCAGCTAAGATAATGGTTGAAACCGCCAAAACTACCGACGATGAGGTCGGAGATGGAACAACATCCGTCGTCATTTTAGCAGGAGAGTTGCTGATCAAAGCCGAGGCGCTTTTAGACAATAAGATCCATCCAACAATTATTGTAGATGGATACAAAAAAGCTGCAGCGAAGTCTTTGGAGCTTTACGACGAAATCGCCATTAACATTTCGGCTACCGATCAGGAAGCGTTAAAAAAGATCGCTATGACAGCCATGGCCAGCAAGATCGTACGGGAATATCGCGGTCACCTAGCTGATCTAGCAGTGGACGCCGTCCTAAAAATAGCTGAAAAAGAGAACGGAGAATACAAAATCGACATAGATGATATAGAACAATTGAAGAAAGATGGCGAATCATTAACAGGAACGAAGTTAATCGAGGGAATGATCCTTGAAAAAGAAGTAGTCCACCCGGGAATGCCGAAGAGAATCGATAATGCGAAAGTTGCACTTATAGACTCCGCTTTAGAGGTTGAGAAACCAGAATTCGATACTAAAATCCATATCGAAAGCCCTGCAATGATGAAGGTCTTTATGGATAAAGAAGAGCAAATGATGAAGGAGATGGCGAATAAGATCGTAAATGCAGGAGCCAACGTAGCCATCTGTCAAAAAGGAATTGACGAGGTGGTTCAGCACTTCTTAGCACGGAATGGCGTTTTAGCCATCAGAAGAGCGAAGCAGTCAAGCATGGAAAAGCTCGCCAAAGCTACGGGTGGTAGAGTGGTAACCAGTCTCGATGACCTCACTGAGGAATCCCTTGGACGCGCAGGATTGGTGGAAGAAAGAAGAGTTGGAGATGACAAATGGGTATTCGTGGAACAATGCAAGAACCCCAAGGCCGTCACAATATTAGTTAGAGGTGGTACAGAAAAAATCGTCGACGAAGCGGAACGATCTATTCATGACGCATTGTCCGTAGTTAGAGACGCGGTTCTACGGCCTAAGATAGTTGCTGGCGGCGGAGCACCTGAGATGGATATTGCGTCACGTCTTAAAGAATGGGCTGAGCAACTATCTGGTAGAGAGCAGTTGGCAGCACTCGGTTTCGCGGAAGCCCTTGAAGTGATTCCTAAAACACTCGCTGAAAACGCCGGATTGGACCCCATTGACATATTGGTCGAACTGAGATCTCGTCACGAGAAGGGCGAGAAATGGACGGGCGTAGATGTCTTCAGTGGCAAAGTGACGGATATGAGCGAACTGGATGTTTATGAACCCCTTGCTGTAAAGGAGCAGATTATCAAATCGGCTAGCGAGTCATCATGTATGATCCTAAGAATAGACGACATGATAGCTAGCGCAAAAACCAAAATGCCACCAATGCCGCCAGGAGGTCCAGGAGGCGGGATGCCGCCTGGTGGAATGCCCGGTATGCCCATGTACTTAATTTTCCCCTTTTTTTCCACACTTAGTAGACACGGCTTATGTGAGAGCCAGTGATTCATGCCGATTATAAGGGAAAAGCAAAATTTTTCTCATGTCGCACGAGACTTATGGGACGCCGACTTGAATTTTGTCTATTTCCAAGGAAACGCGGTCGCCAACTTTGATGTCAAGTTTCTCATATTCGCTTAAACTAAGTTTTAACACGGTTGCAAAACCACCTACCATTTGCCTAGAGATGACGCGACCGAGGTTTTTGAACATATCATCCATAGAATGAAAAGACGTTACTGTGGACATATCCCTTTTCTGCGGTCCTCCAACTTCCTCTGGGCTTTTCAAAGTTATGAACACGTATGGGGATCCATCCGGTGAAGCACTTATCTCAGTAACCACATATTCCTTCTTCATTACGAACTCCAACATATCAATGAACGTGTAACGTGTTTTTTATTTTTTGCCTATTCTTCACCTTTCTGATAGTAGAAGAACTAGCTAGCGCGCGCTATCATAATACGTTTTACCAATGCTCCTTTGCTATCTAAGTTATATTTTATGTATTAATAATCTATGTAACGATTAAAAGATGTTGAGCAATTATCTTTGTGAAATAAATCCGTCTGTATTAACTGACTTCGATCAGTTAATTGTTGTGGGAGACATTCACGGAGATTATGAAAGTTTTCAAAAGATCCGTAGCCAATTTAATCCAGAAAAAAGCTACCTTATATTTCTCGGCGATTATGCTGATAGAGGAGATAGGGGCGTTGAGGTAATATCTGGTGTCCAATATCTTATCAGGAAATTTTCAAACGTAATAGCGTTAAAAGGAAATCATGAAGCATACAAAGATGGACAACCTACATTTACCCCCTGTGATCTGATCCACGAGGCGAATGCTAAAAAAAATGGCTGGATAGAATATTATAATAACGAATTAAAATCTTTTATAAATCAATTATACTTGGCTGCAGTGATTCCAGAAACAGCCCTTTTTCTTCATGGAGGAATCTCCCGTAGGATCCGATACCTCAAGGATTTAAGGCAACCGTCAAAACAGACTGAAATCGATGTTTTATGGAGTGATCCCTTTGAAGGCTATGGCGAGTATCCAAATAGTCGGGGAATCGGGGTGCTGTTTGGACGAGACATAAGCAAAAACGTCTGCTTGAGGTTAGATGTGAAGAGAATAATTAGAAGCCATCAGCCCAGAAAAGCAAAAGACAAGGCTCACATAGAACACTGTAAGAGGGTCATAACGATCAGTTCAACCACAATTTATGGAGGTACCCCATTTATTCTGAAACTACCAACCAAACACTTGGATAAAGCATTCGACAATATAGAAAGCTTTACAGAACATCTAAGATAACGGAGCGCGCTAAACGCACATAAGGCAGTTTTAGCGTCTAATAGCTTTGCTAAAGTTTGATAAGACTTGACAACAGCGTTCTCAAGACATATTTATTGTTGATAATGCTATAACCTAAAAAGCGTAGGCCTAATTCAAGCGCTGACAAAGCTTTGAACTTCGTTAATGAGGGGTAATTATATAATTTCGGTGGCTTGCCACCAACGAGTTTAAACAGCATCATTTTCAATCCCAAATTAGTTTTTTTAAGATCTAGGTTTCCCTTCTTCTCTTTGAGAAAATCAGTGATTTCCATATCCATCAATCGTATCATATCGTTTTGCTCCGCGTGTATAAGTAATTTTGAGCCTGTTTTTGTTCTGGATATGATTGCGGTGGTTCCTAATTTTTTTGCGTTTGTGATCCAAAAGGCATCGCTAAAAGATAGATCCGAGTACTCGTTTGTGAAATCCCAGCATATTAAACATCTTGGATGGAGAAAGGCTTTTATGATTGGGCTATAGCGGTGAAGGGGAATACGTTTCCTCTCGTTCTGTTTTGTTGTTACAGAAAAATTGCCCGGCCATTCGCCTTCACGATAGCTAAGATCTTTGAGGTCTTGGCTTGTACAATCCAAAAGTCTTAGCAGAAACCGTGTTCCATGTATTGTAGGTGTCCCGCCACACATCAGCCCAAAATGTAATAGTATCTTCTCTCTCAGGTTTTTTTCGAGGGCCTCTGCTTTTCTTATTCCTTGTATATGACAAGGGAGCCCCACAACAGCAAAACAACCTTCTTCTTGACGTATTTTTCTTAAAGCGTTCCCAATCGAAACAGGGGCATACTTTGAAGACGCTCCAGAGATTAATTCATTTGGGGATCGGGCAATGAATGATTCGGCTCTCATCATCCTTACATTAAACTTAGTTATCAACGCGCCCTCAATCATTCCCTCGTCTAGGGCAGAGATAAGTAATCCAGTCACTACACCACCAGCAGCAGCATGGGATCTTATCTCCTTATCCACGGAATAACCAATGTAGGCCCGCTCATATATTCCAAGCAATATTTCTGTTGGCGTCCTCTCTTTTCGAAAGATTGTCTTGTCTAGCCTCATTTGATCAAAGCTGACACTGGGACATACCTGAATGCATAATGAACAATCGTTACATTTAGACACAACAATATTAGGCGTGAAGACGCCAGTTGCTGTCAGCTTCATGGTTATGGCTTGGGTGGGGCATATATATTCACATAGCCCACAGCCACAGCAAAGAATGGGATTAACACCATATTCTTGAAGAATATTCTTGGTCAATGTTCCTTTTTTTCTCCGGATTTGACAAGTTACTCCAACATTTTTGTGATTCTTATTTCAAAACCTATCGACTACCATATGTGAAGTTTAAATAAAAAAAAGATTGTTATTTCCATAGTTCACTCTAATGTGTAATCGCGCGCGCGATATTGTGTGCACACGTTAAACACGTAGGTGTTCAAGGTTGGTAACACCAATAAAAATTTTGATTACAAATCATGTTACAACTTTGAATAGGGGCGATCTATCCATTTTAACTGCAACGATTTCATCACTTCGTCGAATCTTTATGAAAGCCAAATTCATTGTCTTAAGCATACATCCTGAACTTGATAGTTCGACAATCACTGAGTGCGTGTTTTTGCCAAAATTTATGACAGCTATATCATTATTTCAAAATATTGTTGTGTTGGTTTCCTTTTTACTCTTGTCATTATTTTGGCCAATTACTGGTTCTTTTATTCCCAAGTTCGCAATGTATTTAGCTTATGGGCTAAAACATGCTACATTACAAGCATATATCTCTGCAGACATAGTTGTTGTTCGTGGCAGCGATACCCTCAGCGACGTGTATGGATTTCCCTCTTTTCTTTCAAATCTAGTCGACATCACGGTAGCTATTCTTCTAAAGAAGAAAATAGTGGTTTTAGGTCATACCATTGGTCCCTTTAATAATCGATTCACCGAATTCATGTGTTTCAAAGCTTTGAATAAAGTCAAACTGATAACCGTCAGGGAAAGAACATCTTTGAAATACTTAATAGACATTGGCGTTGATCCCAACAAGGTTTTTCTTACCGCCGATATCGCTTTTTTACTGGCTAAAAACGATATACGCGGCCAACTAGAAGAAAAACAGGAATTTAACCAAATATCCTCGACTCCAATTGTGGGTTTAAATGTTAGCCCCATAATATGGAATCTTCAAAACGAGAGTATGAGGAAACGAAACCGAGAAGCCTTCACTGTATTAGTAAAGCATTTAATTAGAAAACATCACGCGAAAATAATTCTAATACCCCATGTTTTTGGCCCTGGCACAAATGACGATAGAGCGTCTTTAAAAGAATTGCGTCAACTTTGTTTAAATACCTCCAACCTTGAGTTAATTGAAGACAAGTTATCTATAAACGATGTTAGAAGGATATTGAAGAAATGTGACATCTTCATTTCATGCAGAATGCACGCGTTAATCTCCGCGCTCTGCGCTTTAACCCCTGCTATCGGCATAGATTATAGTCTTAAAACCACTTCTATCATGGAAGAAGCAGATTTAGGGAAATGGACAATTTCTGATAAAAACCTAAATTCCAAATTGCTTATTGATATGGTTGAATCCATGCTTAACAACCGATTGGATATAAAAAAGAGGATTCGGAATAAATTACCAGAACTCATAGCACGGGCAGAGCTGAATGGATTAATAACAAGAAAATTGTTGTAACATCTCAGATGTCGACTTCATAATCGACCTACGTTCGAGTAACATACAACAATGATAACATTGCGATGGAATCGATGAATCCTTTCGCACTTGTCCTCAATAAAAACTATCTCGAAACCGGGGAACCTATTCACTGTCTTCTCTTCAAGAAGGAATCATCAAACCGATTAAAAAACGATGAGCCTTTGATAAGTCTGGGTGAGCTTACAATAATTACGTTTCAGTCCTAGTTCCATTCCACTTCCTTTTTTTCTCTAAATATGTTGAACGCGGATATTTGAACCGGGCGGGATTACCATAAACAACCGTATTTGGTGGAACATCTTGTGTAACAACGGAACCCATGCCTATTACGGATCGAGCTCCAACACAGATGCCAGCCTTTAAAACTGCTCCAGCACATATTATTGCATCCGATTCAACCTTTACTCCTACTAGTTTCGGCGACATCGGAAAGGGATCATTTGTAAAAACTACTCCAGGACCAATGAAGACACGGTTTTCGATAACGGTCAGTGGGGGAATATATGCCATCCCCTCGATTCGGCACTCTTTCCCGATCTTCACATCATAGTCTATATGGACGAGTGATCCAATCTTCGTGTCATCTCCAATGATCGTATTATCTCCGATATACGTGAAATGCCACATCTTTACGTTTTTCCCTATAACTACATTTTTCCCAATATGCTTTACATCTTCAACCATGTCTACGCCTCATACTTAATTTTGAAGAGTAAATTACTAAACTTTTTCTATGGAATAGCCAGATTTGAACCTATTAGGATGCGAGGAAACCAATCTTGTCCTAGATCAAGCGAAATAAAAGATGGCGGAAGAAGAATGAATGCAATAACTTCAAAAGACTAATTAATGATTAAACACATGGATGATGGTAAAAACATTCTTTATTCTTTAGGAACGAGAAAGAATGATAAACATTCGTGAGTATCAAAGAAAATACAGACGCTTTGTTCAAGGGCTGATCTCGGAAGAAGATTTTAAACGCTATCTCACCCTCTCTCTTTCCAAAGAGGATCTCACTGAAATTGTTATCGCCAGCGCCAAGTCGCTGAGGAGAGCAGTAGCTATTGGCGAGCCACTTGGATTAGAGTGTTAAGCCCATTTTTCACTAGCTCCAACGTACCCAGTTGTATATACTTAATGGACACATGATCTGATTGTACATAGATTCATAAATTCACTCTTCAATTTATTAAGTGGTGGCATATATGGAGCCCGAAAGGTTAGATGTTCCAAGGCTAAATTTTCAGGGAACGGTTGACGAAATCATTCGTTTTATCAAAAAAGTAGTTACTGACGCTAAAGCACAAGGAGTAGTAATCGGCCTTAGCGGAGGAGTAGATAGCAGTCTCGCAGGAGCCCTTTGCGTGAAAGCTCTTGGCAAAGAAAGAATCCTAGGCATCTCAATGCCTACACTTTTCACTCCAAAACAAGATGTGGAAGACGCTTCTCTCCTCGCAAAAAAATGGGGAATAAGAACTCTACTAATCAATATACAAAACATTAGCGAAGAATTTGTTTCCAGCCTGAAATGTAATGCTACAGATCTCAAATATAGAACTGCCATCGGGAATATATACGCTCGAGTACGTATGATAATTCTATACTACTATGCAAATATCAGTAACTACCTTGTTGTTGGTACTGGGGACCGCAGTGAAGAACTGATCGGCTTTTTCACGAAATATGGCGATGGCGGCGCTGACTTCCTACCCATCGCTCACTTGTACAAAACAGAGGTTAGAAAACTGGCAAAATATATAGGCATACCTGAAAAAATATCTAACAAGCCAAGTAGCCCACAATTATATCCCGGCCACAAAGCAATTGACGAAATACCAATAGACTATGATCAACTAGATAAAGCACTAATAGGACTATTTGATTACAAACTTTCGCCAAAAAGAGTACACGAAATTACGACCATTTCCATGGACGCGATCAACAAGATAATTAAGCGATTCGAAACATCGAAACACAAGCGGTCTTATCCGCCTATGCTCGCAAGACAGATGAAGACTTGAATGTTAACGTGCGCACGTTCCAACTTCATTAAGCTCCTCTGTTTGATACGTAAGCTACGCACAAGGTTCCTATATGTCACTTTTTTCAGATAGATCTTAGTAACTCTTTTCAGATATGTCTCCAACAATATTAGTCCAAGTGGCCATAAAAGGATTGAACCTTTTTGAACGAGTTCATTTTAATTGATCACAAAAAAAAATCCATACTAAAATCATCCCAGCTCGAAGAATTCTTCACATCGTTCCAACTGCCCCATCATCCCATAAGTGAAGCATCGTGTCCACTATGTAACTTAGACCTAGCAAATGAGCGAATTCACTACAATCGAAAGGGAATTCTTATATTGGATACGAAAGACAAGAAAGGCCATAAAGAGCGTATAATGGTAATAACAAAGAAACACGGCGTCCGCCATTCAGGGGAGCTCCTTAATGAAGCGATTATACGGTTAATCAGCATTGGCAAAAAAATTTTTGACACTGATTTCGCGCTCTTAAGCGATAAATATAGTTCAGCTAGGTATCATTGGCACATTGTATCCAGCGATCTAGACGAGGGCGCTAAAGATTATCAACAAATCATGGAAACACCGTTGGTTCTAATAACATCAGAAGGGGTAAGACCGCTGGAAGAACTATAAAAATAAGACGATTGTAGAGTAAATGATAACCCCTTTTTTACAGTACCGTCACTGATTTGGCAAGGTTGCGAGGCATGTCTGGATTGAGTCCTTTTTCAATAGCCATATAGTATGCAAAGAGTTGGAGAGGAATCACATAAGGTATAGGAGTCCAAAGTTCTGGGATATCAGCAGGTATTTCAATGTAATCATCTGCTAACTTTTTGATTTCATCGTTGCTCTCGTCAACTACGGCTATGATTGTGCCTCCTCTTGCCTTCATCTCCATGATGTTCCCTATTAACGCCTTTTGAGTAGAATCTTTTGGACATACAAATATTATCGGGAATCCCTGTTCTATAAGGCTGATTGGGCCATGTTTGCTTTCGCCTGCTGGATATGCTATTGAAGGAATATATGCAATTTCCAGAAGTTTCAGTCGCCCTTCGATAGCGGTAGCAGTGCTGATCCCTCTGCCTAAAAAGTAGAAACAGGCTTTTTCTTTATACTTTTTTGCAATCTTCCTAATTTTCTTCTCTTGTATCTGTATGATCTCTTCAACAAGGGCGGGAATCTCTTGTATTTTCTCTGTTAGATAGTCCATTTGATTCTGGGATACTTTTCCTCTAATTTTTGCTAGATGCAACGCGAGCTGTGCGAAAACCATCAGTTGCGATGTAAAAGTCTTTGTGGCCGCAACTCCTATTTCTGGTCCTGATTGTTGAGAAATGTAGGCTCTAGCAACTCTTGTTAATGTCGAGCCAATGCTGTTTGTTATCCCAAGTATGGTTGCGGCCCTGAACCGTGCATATTCAATAGCGTTCAAGACATCAGCCGTTTCACCTGACTGGCTTACAGCAAGGATCGTGCTGTCAATGTTTACCGCGTTACCATATTGTTCCACAAATTCGGAGGCTAAAACAGGATGCGTTATCAGATTACAAAGGTTCGAGAACATGTATGAAGCTGCGACACAAGCATTGTAGGATGTTCCACACGCGATAAGGTATATTTCCTTAGACCGATCAAGAAAGGTTGTCAACAGATTGAGATAATTTTCTTGAAGACGTAGCCCGTCTTGGAGTCTGCTTGGCTGTTCATGAATTTCTTTAAGCATAAAATGGGGGTAGCCTTGTTTCTGCGCCATCTCAAGCGTCCATGTGATTTCACAGGGTTTCCTGCTGATGCGTTCCCAGCTCTCTATTCGTCTTATTTCAACTTCTTTTTCAGAGAGAACCGCTATCTCTCCATTGTTTACTTCAATAATCTTGTTTGTTAAAGGAAGAACCGTTGGGATGTCCGACGAGGCACAAACACCCTTATCCGATATACCTATTACAAGCGGACTTGCTTTACGGGCAGAAATGATTTTATTTGGGGCCCCAGAATAAACAACACAGATTGCATACGATCCTTCAAGCTTAGTAACGGCCTCTCGTACAGCCTCTTTAAAATCTAGTCCCGTCTTTAGGTTTTCTTCAATTAAGTGCGGAATGACTTCGGTATCGGTTTTAGAAACAAAGCCATGGTTTTTATTTATTAACTCGTCCCTCAATTCGGCAAAATTTTCAATTATGCCATTATGAATTACAGCCACCTTCCCAGAACAGTCAACTTGGGGATGGGCATTAATCTGTAGGGGGGCACCGTGGGTTGCCCATCGAGTATGGCCTATCCCCATTTTGCCGGGTAAATCATTGAGATTCCATCTTGCATGCACTTCATCTATTTTTCCACGATCTTTTTTTAAATAAATACGTCCTTTGAAAACGGTTGCTATCCCAACCGAGTCATAGCCTCTATATTCAAGGCGTTTTAATCCAGAATGGATAAGAGGTGCTACTGCCCCTTTTTGTAAGACACAGCCGAATATTCCGCACACAATTCATCGACCAAAAATTGCTTTTAATTTATTAGACGAGGATATTTATTAGATTAACACACCTTTTAGAGTTTATAGCTAGCTAGGTATTGCATTATAATGTGGGGGCACATATGAAAAAAAAAGTAGGTTTTGGTGTTATAGGCACAGGCTTTTGGGGAAAAAACCATGCACGAGTTCTATCCGAATTGAAGGAGACAAATCTTATCGCAGTCTGTGACACCGATGCTGATAAAGCACAATCTATTGCGAAAAGATACAATGTTAATTGGTATACCCGGAACGATGACTTGTTAAAGAGAGAAGATATTGAAGCCGTATGCATATGCACCCCCACGACCACTCATTCGAAGATCGCGCTCAAAACAATAGAATATGGAAAACATTTACTGATCGAGAAACCTATGGCAAATACTGCGGTACAAGCAAAAAAAATTATTGAAGAAATCAGAAAAAATCAACTCTACTTAATGGTTGGCTTTATTGAACGGTTTAATCCAGGCTTAATGAGGGTGAAAAAATTAATCGAATCGGGCGTCCTCGGCGAAATCGTGCTAGCGTTCTCTAGAAGGGTTGGAAAATGGCCTGAAAGAATAGGCGATATGGGTGTTGTTAAAGATTCCGCAATCCATGACTTGGATATTATGCGATTCCTTTTCGAAGAAGATCCCCTATCGGTTTATGCAAGAGCTGGGAGTCTCCATCATCAATATGAAGATTATGCTCAAATAGTATTGAGCTTCAGTGGCATAAAAACTGCTTTTGTTGAAGCAAATTGGTTCACCCCTCATAAAGTGAGGATAATGACTTTGACGGGAAGCAAAGCAATAGTGAATGTTGATTACATTACCCAAGAAATCACTATCGAAGACATAGATAAAGCAGTCAAGCCTAAAAGAGAGTGGGATGAGCCACTAAAGCTGGAACTCGAACACTTTGCAAATTGCGTGAGTAATGATAAATGCCCTGAGGTATCTGGTTTAGATGGATTGAGAGCCCTTCAAATCTCTGAAGCGGCTTTAATTTCTGCAAAAACTGGAAAAGTAATCCAGCTTCTTTATGACGATACTTTCGTAGACGAATAAGGGAGCTTTTATCTATAGCGCGCGCTTATTCGTCGTCTTTCTCTTCTTCCCTTTCCTCTGGGTACGGTAAGAGAATTTCTTTCATGCTTTGTGTTAATCTTTTAATAAATTCGTCAAATTCAGATTTACTGATGAATTTTTCGTTAAGGGTGCTCAATTCTGCCCGATTTGCCTCTATCATCTCCTTAAGCTTTTCGACATCGTTTAACGTCGTATTTATGTTTTCCTCAATTTCTTCTAGCCTTTTATAAATTAGATTAACATGTTCAGCCACTTGTTTCACATATTCGCTTAACTGGCTATGAGTCGACATTTCCGGCATGCTTTTTTCACTACGTCATCTATTTTTATCTCTAGAATTTAAATCTTATGAAGAAGATAAGTTAAAGAAGAAAGACGTTTAAGCAAAGAATTGTGGACGTTAGCTGGTGCGGAATACATGCCTTTTATAGAAGGAGATTTTATCGAAACCACGGAAGGAATGATTTTTGATGTTAAAGGAACAGTGCATCCTCCTGAAAAAGCTATCGCCTTCATCCGGTATATCTCTGATCCCAGTGGTGATAGACAGAAGAATAAGCAAAAATATCGAAAAATATATGCTCTCTCTGAACGATATGAATTTCTACGAAAGAACTATCCAGAATATCTCCAATACGATGAAGTTTTTGACGAAGTTTTAAGTATGGTTCCCCTTCACAAACTCTTCTTCCATTATAAACCCGTTCAAAAAACGATTGAACTTAGTGGTAAAACGTGTCTTAAAGAGGAAGAAGATCAAACTTTCAAGTTCATCAAAACTCTTCAAGAATCAGCTAACGTTAGTATAGATAAAATCGGCGTAACCGGCTCAATACTTGTTGGATTGTCATCACGGTCTTCAGATATCGATGTCATTGTATACGGTACAAAAAATTGCCGGAATGTTCATACCGCATTGAAATGCTTTTTACTGAAAGGAAAAGTTATACAGCGTCTTCCAAACGATGCAATCGTAACTCGCTATAAGAAACGATGTAAGGGCACTGACGTTTCGTTTGATCAGTATGTTTTTCACGAAGTTCGAAAATCTTTTCAAGGATATTTCATGGGTCGAGAATTCTTCATGAGATATGTTCGAGATTATGATGAAATTAAAACAGTTTATGGCGAAACACGTTATACAACCCTCGGATATGCGAAAATTAAAGGGTTAATAACCGACGATTCCGACGCCATCTTTACTCCCTGCAAGTATATGCTAAGAAAGGCGGAAACGATCAGCGGTAAAGACTATGGACCTATAGAGGAAATCGTTTCTCTAAGAGGAAGATTTAGTGAACAAGCTAAGGAAGATGAAGAGATTATCGCTCAAGGCAAAATAGAACGCGTAGCGACGAAAGGCCATTGTCATAATAGACTGCTGTTAGGAAACTACACAACCGATTTCATGGTGTCGAAATCTACAAATAGATAGATGAAACACGGTAGGGATGTTTATGCGAGGGTTCTTAGATCGAGATTTTATAAGAACGACAGAGAACCTACTTTTCTGTGTAATTGGAGGCGTCCACTCCAGAAACAGAGTAATATCCTATTTAAAATATGTTCCTAGCTTGGAAGGAAGATGGGGAAACGGCGAGGATAGATACGCGAGAACAATGCAGACGTATACTATTCCAAGTCTGTTAAAGAATATTGAAATCTTGGCGAATAATTATCCCCATTATGTTTTTAACTCTAGGGTATATCGCATTAAAATGTCTGCAGTTCCTCGAAAACATGTTAAAGAACATTATCTTCCTGAACAAAAGCTTCAAGAGCTTATGACGTCAGAGAGACCAGATACACTCCAAGAGCAAGCCAACAACCTAGTTTCCTATTTATCAGAAAAATCATGTGTTGCTACAACGTCTTTTGGAGTCACGGGATCGATCTTACTCAATATCCATCAACAAGCTTTTTCTGATATAGATCTCGTAATTTATGGCTATAAAAACAGTATAAAGGTTAAGGAAACCCTGATTAACGAATTTAAATGCACGAGGTTTCTGTTAAAAACGAGATCCGAGGAAGAGCGAGTGAGGCTTCAAAAACGGTGGTCTAGGGCTTATTCAATATCATTAGCGGAGGCAAAACAATTCTATAATAGACGTTGGAATTTTGGGTACATCGACAATACCGCTTTCTCAATACATCCTGTTAAAACACGAAAAGAAATCAAGGACAAATATGGGATGAATCTCTTTTTTCCAGAGAACATAGTAAAAGGAACTACACGAATAACAGATGTATCTGAATCACTCTTTTTACCATGCAAATATATGGTTGAAGAATTTGAAAGCAAACAAACAACAATAAAAGAAATTAACCACGTCGTTTCTTATGATGGTTTTTACAGTGGCGTCTTCAATGCTGGAGATAGAATCGAGGTTAAAGGAAAGCTAGAAAGAGTTTTCAGCAAAAAAACTGGCGAAAACTCCTATCGAATACTTATTGGCTCTCCAGAAGCCCGTGGCCAAGATTATATAAAACCGCTTAATACAGCTTAGTGCCCATTCTTCATGATAATCGTGGTCAAAGATACCGGGTACACACAATTGCTGTGCGCACGCGCTAAAAAAAAACGAAAGTGGCGAAAAAAGTTATCGGCTTTCTCTGACCAGTTCAATGAAACTCATGAGTACCGTCTGTCTTAGTTGACCTATAGTATATATGCAAGTCTCATGTGAAGCTCCATCAAGTGTAGGTGTGCACATGGCAGTGGCTCCATCTGGTATTCCGGCATTAGCACAATTGAGGAGAATTCTATTTTCAGTATATTCGTTATGCATAACTTTAGGGTTACGAAGAATTCTTGCAAGACACGCCTCGATTCCGTAGCACGCCCAGTTGGATGAGTTAGCGGGAATCACAATATCAGCTTTTGAGGCAGAAACTATACCTTCGCCACATGGGCATCCACATTCAGCGCAGAATTCGTGATGGTTCTTTAAAATAGCTTCAATTGTGCCAAACCCACATTCATTACCGTTATCACCAGTGGCAATTGTTAAGATCCCTCTTT
>CP070659.1:1550052-1566922 GCA_020355125.1 Candidatus Bathyarchaeota archaeon | reverse complement strand
TATCATGCGATCGGGATCAGATACTTGACTTTTTTCACAAAGCAGCGCGCGCTAGAGAGAGTTAATTCAGTGGAATTTATACTATTTATTACCTAAATCCTATAATTCTGTATAAAGGAACAAATAAAATTTCAAAACGAACTAAGAGCTGAGTGCGGGAACACTGTATAAAACAGGCATAGCTTCGCTCCCTTTACACTATGGTCAAGCGCCATCTTGGCTCGTCAAGCGTATGAAGAGTTTAGCTAAAGAAATAATTGCGATAATTATTGATGAATATGGAGAAGAAGAGTTATTGCGGAGGCTCTCTAACACGTTTTGGTTTCAAGCGCTTGGCTGCATCTTAGGCTACGATTGGCATTCATCTGGCGTAACAACTGTAGTCACAGGAGTTCTAAAATCTATTATAGATCCTGAAAAAACGGTATAGCGGTTGCAGGAGGTAAAGGAAAACTTTCAAGATATGTTCACACCGAGATAGAGACTATTGGGAAAACTTTTAAATTTACTGAAGACTATGTTCACAAGCTACAATACGCAAGCCGGATAAGTGCTAAAGTAGATAACGCAGCAATACAATCAGGTTATCCCCTTTATCATCATGTTTTTTTTCTAAGTAGAACTGGCATGTGGACGGTTATTCAACAGGGGATGAACATTGTCAATCGAAGAGCTCGACGCTTTCATTGGCTTTCTTCACATGTTAAAAAATTCGTAGTTGAGCCTCATGAAGCTATCGTGTGCGATGTTATGGAAAAAAAGGTTCTAAATATGATAGCTAAAGAGAGTGGTGATAGTTGAAAAGCTTCTGTGGATCTCGTCAATGAAGGACCAAAACGAATTAGGAGACTTCTTAAGTCTATTAGATTCCATCGCTCTACACTCAAGCGTCAAACAACCCTTAACAAATGGATTAAACACGATAAAAATGAACCGATCTCTAATGTCGACTTCATAAACTTGCCACAAAATATTAGTTGGAAAAGCTTAGAAAGAGCTTACAACTTTCAACCAAATAATTATGAAGCGTTGTTGAACGTTAAAGGAATAGGCTCCGCAACAATTAGAGGTCTTGCTTTAATCTCTGAGGTAATTTATGGTCAATCTCCGAGTTGGAAGGATCCTGTTAAATACTCTTTTGCCTACGGTGGAATGGACGGCGTACCCTTTCCAATCAACAAAAAAAGCATGGATACGTCAATTCAGTTTTTAAGAGAAGCAGTGGAGCACTCTAAAATACGAGACAAAGAGAAACTATTAGCTTTAAAAAGACTTAAAGGAATTATTCCAAAACAGTATTAACATTTACTATTCGTTATTCCTAGGACATGTGCTGAAAAAGAAAATCCAAATCTTATAACTGAATTACCTTGACCTTTTTTAGTTTATAGACTACCTCGACTTCACTTAATTCTTTAATAATTTGATCTCGGTCAACCATGATATTTAATATGTCTCTAAGCATGGCTTGATTCCATTTTATTTCGAAAAGATCATTTAATCCCATATCTATCGCTCTGAAACGCCATTCATTATCTTTTTTGGTGTTCATCAGCCTCACTATTAAAGTTGAAGTGTCTTCAATCCAATTCCAAGGATATATAAACCATGTCCAAACTTTCACTTTCTCCGCAAAAAAATCTGGCTTGAATTGCGACATCGGGATATACTGCATAGTAGCCACCTTCATTTTACTGGGATTCAATCGTCTTAAATAATTTGTAGATGTGATTAAACTTTTACCCGTGTCTGTAATATCATCAACCACCAATACTCTCTTTCCAGAAAAATCAGTGTTTAATGGGTATTTGATGGTGGCTTCATCTTTTGTCTTTCCAGTTTGGAGCCAATGCTCCACTTTCAAACTAACTAAATCAGTTATTCCAAGAAAGTCGCACATTATTCTCGCAGGAATCCATCCACCACGTGCGAGTCCAACTACAGTTGTAGCTCTATAGGCTGAAGCTTTTACATCATTTGCGACTTTCCTTATCATTCTATACACTTCTTCAAACGTTACAACTTTACACTTCATTTTGATTGACATAAAACTCACCATACAGACAGTTATCGAGCTTAAGATTGCAGTCCCAAACCAGTGCCATAATAAATAACATCCTTTCTTTTTACGTCTTCTGGATTAAATATGCGGCATCCATCAATGACACAAGCTGGTTTTCTAAGAACCCTGACAATGTTTTTCGGGTTGAGATTTTTAAAGAAATCGTGGCTTACAGTGAAAACTACACAATCCGCTCCGTCTATACACTTTTCAAGGCTTTCTGTAAAGGGAATATGCATCTCCTTCATTTCTTGTGCTCGAAAATAAGGGTCATAAACAAGCACTTTTGCGCCTTTTGCCAATAACATATTTACAATTTTATATGCTGGAGAATTTTTAATTTCTTTAACATTAGCCCTATAAGAAATTCCAAGAACAGCTATCTTTGATCTTTTCAAACTCTTTCTGCAATATCGTAGAGCTCTCTTTATCATTTTTACAATATGGTTTGGCATCCTGTCATTGATCTTCCGTGCATTTTTAGTAAGTTTTAATTCAACTCCAATTTCTTCGGCTACATCAATTAGAAAATATGGGTTATAAGGAATACAATGTCCACCAACACCGATACCAGGTTCATGTAAGTGGCAATAAGGTTGAGTGTTAGCTGCTTCCTTTATTTCCTTAAAGTCTATTCTGGATTTTTCACAGAAAATTGATAGTTCATTTGCTAACGCAATGTTTGCGTCCCGATATATATTTTCAAAAAGTTTTGTAGTTTCTGCTGATATTATGTTTTTTGTATATATTATTTCGCCACTAACTATGGCTTTAAGGATAATGCTAGCTACTTCAGCGCTTTTCCTGTTTATTCCACCCACAATTCTAGGATATTTACGAATATCATGTAACGCTCTTCCTGCCATGGCTCTGATTGGGCTATATGCTAAGCCAAAATCGGCTCCAGCTTTAAATCCTGAGGAGGATTCTAAAGCGTTTTTCACTATACTATCAGTAATTCCTGGCCCTACTGTGCTTTCAACAATAATAATGCAGCCCTGATTCATCTTTAATCCAATTTCTCGGGACACCTTCTCAATGGCTGAATAGTCTGGTTTCCTTTTCTCATTTATTAACGTTGGAACAACAATTATCATTATATCGCTTATCGAAGCAGCTTCTTTTATATCACTTGCTACTCTAAAATTTTTATTAATTGTATTTTTAATCAAAACTTGAAGATTTGGTTCTTCAATATGGCTTTCTCCACTACGTATGCGCTCAATTACTCTGGAGTTGATATCCACTCCAATTACTCTTGCACCCTTCTCTGCGTAGAGACAAGCTGTCGGTAGCCCCATCCAACCTAAGCCATAAATACTAAACACTAACTTCCCCTTTGTAATAGCTAATTCGATTTCTTCAGGAGACATTTCCATAACATTAGGCATAGCCCTTACCTCAGAATCATGCTTTAAAATCCTACACTAATTTTCGATCGCTTTGCAGTATGAGAATGGAAAAAAAGATTAAAAAAATATTTGGTTATTATCGCTCAGTACTCGGTTTATTAATAAAAGACTCGTCCAAAACTCCTGAGGCGAAGAGATTTACAAGAGTATTAGAGCTTATATTTCCTGTAAGCTTGCCAAGGTTTTCCTTCATATTTCTCCATTTTAATCTTGTTTCTCCGCTCTTAGAATTATAAATTATTCCCAAAATTTCTGAGACGCTAACAAACGTTATATCTTTTATTTTTTTTATAGTTTGTTTATCTTCTGCCTCTACATACATGGCTCCATTACAGCTGGATCTTTCTGGAAAAATTTGTTTATTTTCATGTAAATATCTGGGGATGAAAGATTTGCATGTGCTCAAGATCATGAATCTTCGGAAACTATGTAGATCACATATTGCTTCGATCTCCAGTATTTATCTACCTCCATAAAACTTAAAAGCGCGCGTGCGCGCATCATGGTATGATTATATTCTGTTATGATATTTAGCCTCTTTTTCAAAAGCTTCTTCGGAGAGAAAAATCTATTAAATTAAACTCTTTTATTTATCCTAAAAATGTTAATGTGGTATTAATTCATGAATGTTAAGGATGTAATTAAATATCTTAAAAGGATGCTTTTTTCCATAACATTTATGCTACTTGTAGCATTGGGAATGGCCACAGGAAATCCATGGCTCCAATATGGCTCAATTTTTCTAATCATAATTGGGCAAATTGTTTATCAAATTTTTAAAAGCATCCGTTCAGCTCCAATGCTTAACGCCAATATGATTGAAGCCAATAAGGCTAAAAAGGGAAAGCTGCTCTATACAGCTACAAAAAACGATGTGTTAAAAATAAAAAGCGAATCAGGCGGCGCCGGTAGTATGGGTATGAGTTCGAAAACTCTTTTTTTGATGTTCATTCCCCTGATAATTTTTTTTGCTACGAGCTATGCATTAGGTATTGTGGCTCCAACAATTCCCAGATGGCAATCTTATTTAATAGGGGTCTTATTCTCGTTACCCGCTAGCACAATCATTACAGTTAAAGCAGGAATAACTCCTTCGGGGGGTCCAATTGCTTCTCCTAATACATACTATATTAGTGAGAAAGGAATAATCTTTGAGCATTATGGCAACTCCTTTATTCTTTCCTATCCTATTAAAAAATTGAACGTAAATAAAGAAAAGAACTTCATTGAAGTAGAAGGACAGTCTGTAAAATCTGTAATAATACCAAATAGACTAAAACTTTTTAACAAAGATATCAATGCACTTCAGCGAATACTTGTTCGTTTCACAGACCAGCAACCATCATGAAAAATGTTAAAAACGGGTCACTTTAGGCTTTTTTCTTCCAATTTTTATCTCTATAGTGCGTACGTTGATAATTCCTGCAGCTAGCTGACTCCAGCGCTATCACAATAGTAACCTTGTATCATACAAACGTCAGGGTGGAAGAAGGGGGATTTGTATAATCGGGATCTGAAGGTTAAATTTACTATAAATCGCAAGAAATATGATTATGAGAGAAGAAATGATTATGATGGAATCAGCCTTTTTAATTTTTAAGCTGTAAATATTTGTTCTCTGTTTTTTAGCTCCAAAAGCGCGGGATTCCATGGCTTCTGCTAATTCCAAGCTTCTTCTAATTGCATTAACAATCAAAGGGATCAATAAGGGTATATATTTTCTTACTCTCTTAAGGAAATTTCCTTTTTCTACTTCTAATCCTCTAGATCTCTGCGCATCTATTATTGTTTGTGCTTCGTTAGCTAAAACCGGAACAAAACGTACTGCGGTTGTAAACGCAAAGCAGAATTCATAAGGTATATGGCTTTGTTCGAGGGCTAGACTTAGGTTATCAGGGGATGTTGTGAGAAAAAAGATTGAGAAAGATGATGTTATTATAATAAAGCGAAATGCCATGGCTATAGAATGGATTAATAGGCGGCTGGTTAACTGGAAATTGTTAGATATGTAGCCAAAGATTAAGTTTGTAGACAATATGATTATTATTAAGAAGGCGCCTCCTCTGATAGAATGTGACCATTCTCTCTGAATTTTTGCTAACAATATTAGTGGAATTTGTGCTACAAATAAAATACTTAAAATGATGAGTTCTGAAAAAATCAGGGAGATTAGAAAGATCACACATGAAACCAGAAACTTAGTTCTTGGATCTAGAAAATGTATGATAGATGTTTTTCGACTAAATTTTAAGCCCTCAAACACCTTCATTCCTTTTTCCTCCTTTCAACAAATTTTCAATAAGAACTTTAGCTTCATAAACATCTATAACATCCTTGGGTAAGCCCAAATCGGCAATTTGGGTAAACAATTGGGCAATTTGGGGAGGGAAGATTGAAGCTTTAGAAAGATTTTCAGAATTGGTTAAAGCTTCTTTAGCTGTAGCATAGTTTATTATTTTACCCTTTGATAAAACTATTATTCTTGGCTTACATTCTGCAATAAATTCGATATCGTGGGTGACAATAATGACGGTTCTTCCTTGACCATTTAATTGTTCAATATATTGGCGAAGCCTTTCTTTTTGTAAATAATCTTGCCCAATAGTGGGTTCGTCAAGGACAAGAATGTTTGGATCCCATGCTAAGACAGCAGCTAAAGCAACTCGCTTTCTCTCTCCACCACTGAGTATGAATGGAGATGATTTTCTATATCTCTCCAGTTCTAAAAAATTTAAGACCCAATCGGTTCTTTCTACTATTTTCTCCTCTGCAAAACCAAAGTTCTTTAAACCAAATGTAACCTCTTCTTCGACTGTTTCACAGAAGAGTTGATGATCAGGATTTTGAAAGACAAGCCCAACATTTTTTGAAAGTTCGGCAACAGTAGTTTCTCGCGTATTTTTACCGTTGATATAGATACTTCCATTTGTTGGTTTGAGGAGACCGTTAAAATGCTTCACCAGAGTTGTTTTTCCAGCACCATTTTCACCCATGATTCCAATAAATTCTCCATCTTGAATCTCTAGGTTTAATCCCTCTAATGCTTTCACACCGGAAGGATATGTGAAAAAGGCGTTCTCCACTTTAATCATTATATTATTCGCCTCCTTAACTCCCTTTCTAATTCTTTTACAGAAATTGGAGGGCTATCTAGACTCACACCATTTTCTAAAAGTAGCTGATACAGCCGAGTCACTTTAGGGATTCCTACTCCCAATGAAAAAACTTTCTTTGAGCTTAGTATACTTCGTGGAGAGCCATCGGCTATTATTTTTCCCTCATCCATAACGATTATTCGCTTTGCATATGGGCTTAACAAGTCAAGTCTATGTTCAACAAGAATTATAGTTAGCCTAGTTTCTTTATTTAGCGTTTGAATGACTTCAAAGAGTTGTTTCGAGCTCATTGGATCTAAAAAAGAGGTGGGCTCATCTAGAACCATGACATGAGGATTCATTGCTAAAACGCTGGCAATAGCGACGCGCTGTTGTTGCCCTCCTGAAAGTTCATGTGGAGCGTTTTCCCTTAACTCTGTCACTCCCGTTATCTTCATAGCCCATTTTACTCTCTTGATAATTTCAGCTCTTGGCAAAGCTAGATTTTCAAGGCCAAAAGCAATATCTTTTTCAACCGATAAAGCGAAAAGTTGGTTTTCAGGGTTCTGAAAAACGAAACCTACATGTTGTGCTAGTGCGCTTATCGGATGATCTTTAACAGATAATCCGTCAACAATCACGGTTCCATTAAATTTTCCACCATAAAAATGAGGAATTAAACCGTTCAAACATCTACAAAGAGTAGTTTTACCACAACCACTAGGCCCAGTTAAAACAACAAAATCGCCTCGTTCAATAACCAAGTTAATGTTTTCAAGTGTATGTTTCTCGGCGCCTGGATACGAATAGAACAAGTTACGGACTTCAATGGCAGGAGACAATGATTTGCTCTCCAATCTTTTAATTATATTGCATATTAGTTGGAGCGTTATTTTTCTGCGTACTCTCTCTCTAATAACTCTTTGAAGCGGCTAAAGGACTACGCATTATGTCATAAACTATTCCTAAATAAAGAGTTCTATTCTGTTGAATCTCTTTTTAGGAGAGCTTCAGACAGAAGTCTTGAGTTTTGCTTGAATAATTTGTTGTAACTCCTTTACTCTCGCTTCTGCTCTAGTTTGTTGTCTCGTTAATACTTTTATTCGTGTCTCGGTCAATTCTCTTTTTTCACGGAGCTCATCTATAACTTTTTTTCTTTCAGATTTTATTAATATAGACCCTACTGTTTTATAGATAGTTGAATCATCTGTTATCTTTTCGAGTTCGCTTAGAGCTCTATTTACTTCTGAATGTTCTAGTTCTAATTGTTGTCTCTGAGATACAACGACTTGTAATGTTTGTTGGAGTTGTTGAAGCCGTAGAAGCTGTTCTTGGAGCTGTGGTGGAAGTGAAGAAGCTTCGCTCATAATCTGTTCCTCAATCTAATTATAAAACATACTTTAGTTTTGAATAATTATCGAAGAATATTAATAGGTGTTATATATGTTTTCAGGTAGAAAAACAACACGCATGCCAATTAGCATAGGTTTTTGTATTCAGCTTCTACAATTACTTTTATTGTATTTTTTGTTGTGATGATCCAGCGAAGATAACTATTAATCAATGCCCTTAATTTAGAGATACTTATAGCTTCGAAAATTACAGTGAGGATTTCTTCTGTACATTCAATTTGAATTTTATATCTTTTACTATTATCAATATTGGTTTCAGGTTTTAAGACTTTGAAAATAGTATCTGCAAATTTTCGTGACTGCACGTCAATAGCTATCTTAGCTCTATATTTTAACACGCTCAAAGTCGAATCTATTTTTCTCTACCAGATAATTAAAGTTTTATTATTAGTGTTGGGCCGACTTCTTTAATTATTGTTGGCATTGTAAACGAGATTTTCACTTCATTTTTTGTAATCAGAGAAAAATGCATAGAAGCTTTTGCTTTTTGGCAATAATTATATTCCAAATATGGAATTCTGAAAAAGTTAGAGAAAACCGCAACTAATTTTTTGATTTTCGTATTCAGATTTGTAGACGCTGTTATGACTAAACCTTCTTTTATAGCGGTTCTCTTTCCTACTTCGCTTTGAGTTTTAATTCCTTTTAAATGTAGCGCGCTCGCTAATAGCTTTTTTAATTTTTCAGCTATTATGGCGTAAAAAAGAATTCTCCCTGGTCCGCCTTTATAACGTTCTATTATCAGAACTCTATCTGCCTTGTATTCAATAGCCTTTTCCGCAACTCCTTGTATGTTAAGCTTGCCTCGATTCATTCGAATAGACTCTGGAATAACTCTGTTCAGATCCTTTGTTAGTGTTCTCATTTTTCGAGTGGGTCGACGTGAAGTAGTTATTAAGATCATTGAGTTCCACGAAATTTATCAGGGGATCCTTCATACTTATAGATTTCTTTTGTGGGAGCACGAACACTATTGAAAGTGCTATCCATGCTACCCGTGTCTTCGTGTTACCAAACTATCCATGTCTAATCGGTTGTTACTGATTTTCCAGTATATACTATCTATGTCTGCCTCTCTTTTCACTCTTTACTTGACATCTAGTGCTCGAAGAACATATAGTCTCATGTGCCAAATACCGAAAAACCATGGACCAAAATCAAAACGAGTTAGCCTCTACCAGCGCGCGCGCTATGAACGTGCAATTGATATCTACAGCAGCGCGCGCGGTAGATAAGTTGATGAGTCTCTGAAGATTTTACTGCTAGCACGCGTGCTTCAAGACATTTTTTCATTTTCCAGTATTCTTATTAACACAAATTTGTTTTTTATCTTATTTAGACACAAATTGAATGATGCAGCCGCGGCTTCTTTTCCTACAGGTTCTCAGTGTTTTGATCATCTTTTTGGAGACGGAATTCCACGAGGACAAATTACCTTAATTTATGGCGAACCAAATACTGGAAAAACCACGTTAGCGATGCAATGCGCTGTTAATTCTGCAATAAAAGGATTTAAAGCTATATTTATCGACTCGGATAACACGTTCTCAATAACACGGCTTTCACAACTGGCGAATGTTAACATCAATTCCATCTCACCTCTGATTTTTATTTCTAAACCTTATAGTTTTCATGAACAATCTATTTTATTTGAAACTCTTTGCGATTATATCTCCAAAGATACTGGTTTAGTAGCAGTTGATACAATTAACTCTCTCTATCGAGTAGAATTAGAATCAATGGAGAAAATTTTTGCTTTAAATCGTGAATTAAATAGACAGCTTGCCTATCTATGTGAAATAGCGAGATCCCATGAAATAGCAGTTTTAATTATAAGCCAAGTACGCCAAGTTGTACAAGGAAAACACCATCATGGTATGATAGAACCCGTGGCTTCACGGTTGTTAAAGTTTTGGTCTCAAAACATAATAAATTTAAGAAATACTTCACGACATTTAGTTAGAAAAGCCCAAGTAGAAAAGAGCGCTAATCCTTACTGGAGAAATAATTACAGCTACTACACGCTCGATAAAAATGGGATTACTCCTTTAAAAGAATAAATTTGATAGGTTTAAACACCTTTAGCAGCCAGCAGTGTTTCACAGCCAATAAATGCAAAAATCATCATTACAATGCCGATTACAAGATACATCCGAGCCTCTCTTGGTCTATAGACAAATCTTGTGCTTTGGAAGGTAATATATCCCCCTAGAACACCTATGATTAAATAGAATACGAAATTGATGCTCTCCGTCATAGTTTGTTCTGTCATACCAGGATAATAAAAGATGGGTTGAGTGGGGGTTGGCAAGATGTTTATCGGAGTTAACATTATATCGTATATCCCTCCCCCCAATATGAAGATCGATATTGAAACCATTAGAAACATTAATAAAATAGTTGGAGGCTTTGCTAGAGGGATACGTGGAACCCGGATTTCCTTAATCCTTTTTCTTATTTTAGACAATTCTCGGTCATTATCTCCTCATTATGTCAAAGAAGATAAGCAATACTCATTACTCTAATCATCTATAAATTAATTTAGTTTTTTAACTAATACGTGCTTTCAGTGAAGATAGAGGAAACACGATCACATGATAATAGAACGAATAACACACGCACGCTGAAAGTAAAAGATGAGCGATGGTCAACCAGCTACCCCTTTGAAACCCCTAATGTTTTTTATAGTGAGAGCAGCAGCCAATGTCTAGAGGGGTCCATGAGTCCGCTCTTTTTCTGTTTTTCGTATTAACCACACGCGATACTGTTTTCAGCTAAAAATATCCCGTTGATTAACAATTTCTCTCAATAGATATCTATAAATAGATATTGTAAAACTAACACACGGAGAGTATAATGAAACCAGACAAAAAAATAACAATAAAACTCCCAGACCTAGATGCGCCAAGCGATCCTCGCGAGCAAATAATATATTGTGCTAAGCGGGGCTGCAGGAAGGAAGCACCATTGAACCAATACATTTCCATCGGGATTATAGACTCCATCTATGGCAAATTCGACATCAACGTCAACCTGTGTAATGAACACTATGCTGAGTTCATGAACAGCTATATTAAAACCGTGCCCGAAAACGTGTAATTTTTTGTAGTTGCGCGCGATAGATTAGCTATATACAATTTTCTTAAAATAGGTTAGTTCTGGCTCTCTTGGATCTAAATTGTGGACTATTCCACTTCCCTTATTCTTTAGCTTCAATAATAGACTCTAGCGGGTACGCTTGGTTTATTTGACTGATTTGTTAAAGAAAACAATTTTCCTTTTGCGCGCGCTAAATGGGGTGTCTAGCTAGCCGTTTATCTAAACGTTCTATAGTGTTTTGAAGAGAATGTCGTCGAGAAGCTAGCACAATGTCACTTAGTGTAGATTCGATCACTCTTCGACCGATATCACACTTTCTCCTAAGTTCTGGAGCTAAAACATAGGCGTCTTCAAGTGTGATGAGTTGTCTATAAATTTCTTCCATAAACGTTAGCCAACGTTTAGCTTGTTTCAACTGTCCATCTAATAGACAATCTAAGCTACGTCTTCTTAACTCCCCAATAGTATCTGCGAGTCCAAGGATAAAGTGTAACGATGACACCATCAATTTTTCAGGATTCGGAAAGTTTCCTTTGAGTACAAGAGAATGATAAATATGGGCCTCTGTGTATTCTTGGTATGCTACTTTCACTAAGTTGGAGGATAGATCTGGGTGAGCGTTTAAGATCTGCTTCAATTCTTCTAGCTTTGTATCCATTTGCGCAATTTTTGACTTCGCATCGCTTAGTTCTC
Organism: Candidatus Bathyarchaeota archaeon; assembly: GCA_020355125.1. Classification (GTDB taxonomy): domain Archaea; phylum Thermoproteota; class Bathyarchaeia; order RBG-16-48-13. The sequence goes on along the minus strand of CP070659.1, from coordinate 1,555,149 downwards.
CTCGATGAAGTGCCATTATGCTGTGTTTTGAATAGTGAATGACTTTTTTTGCTATTTTTCCAACATCTTCATATTTTTGAGTCTTTTATTTTAGCTCATCTTGAAAAGAATTTAATATTATTTCTAATGACAATTAACTTCAACATCTTTTGTGAGTTTATTTCATCCTCAATTTTTACAAAAGAGATTTCTTCACTATAATAATTTTTTTCTGAGATGCTACTTTGTTTGATAGCGCATGTGTTCACAACTTAGTACATATGCGTAAAAAGAGCTTCAAAAAACTGCGCGCGTTAACCACAGATGGGCTATCACTTATGAAGAAGGAGCGGGGTTACCCTTTCTTTTCTATGGGGTTTTTTATGACATTGTGTCAAGGAACATATATTATAGCAATAAGTTACATCAACGTATACGGGTAATCCCTTATCATTTGATTTCCTTTTGCAGAAGACCACATTCAACTAGGAGAACGCCTCAGACTCTTCATAATTATTATCGCTTTTTCTTTAAGTGTTGTGCAACATTCTTCTGTAAAATAGAACTAGCTAAAATTCAACTTGAAAACTAGACGTGCTTATAAAAGATATTCCTCGCGCGCGCGTGCGAGGCTTAGGTATAACTAACGTCTATGTGAGTCCAAATAATATAATCGTTTTATACCCTCGTAGATAATTTGTATACTGTTTAAAAATTCTTTTATACCGATTCTTTCGTGGGGAGTATGATCTAAATGTGAGTCTCCAGGGCCATAAGTTATTACAGGTATTTTTATCTCGCTACCAAAAAGGTTCATGTCTCCAGTACCTGTCTTTTTATATAAAACGACAGGCTTTTTTCTGTTTTTTCGAATCGCAAACCTCATTGCCTTCACAAGTAGTGAGTTCTTATCTGCTTCATAAGGAGGGCAAACATCTTCAACTAATAAATCAATGTTTACGCCTTCATTATGTGTATGATATTCTTCTATCACTTTTTTTATTGCTTCAACAACCTTTTGAGGCGATAGTTGGGGCGGGATCCTGAAGTTGGAGTTAAATTCACAGTTAGAGGGTACAATAGACGAGTTACTCCTGCTTCTGATCCCCGTTATACAGGATGTTAGAGAATAGAACTTGCTTTCGGGCTGTTCTTCAGTAAAATGAATGTTGTGGATTAGGTTCCAAACTTCGTAAGCTTTTTCAATAGCGTTGTCAAAAAGCCAAGGCGCTGATGAGTGGCCTGTTTTGGTTTTGCAGGTGGTCTTTAGTTGAAGGCTTCCTTTATATGCGATGGTAATATTGTCTAATCCACTAGGCTCTCCAAAAATTGCATAATCCGCTGTAATTCCTTGGGATATGAGGTGTTTTACACCCTTTCCTTTTCCTTCCTCATCTATAAGTCCAGCGATAATTATTTCTCCAGGAAAACCTTCCTTAACGAGAAGAGAAGAAGCAACTAACATAGCTGCCAATGAGGCTTTAGCATCTACTGCGCCTCTACCATAGATTTCTCCCTTTTCGAGCCTAACAGGAATATATCCAGGAACAGTGTCTATGTGGCCACATAGTAAGATTATGGATCTACTCGTTCCTGCTGTTCCGAAAGCATTCCCTACCTCATCTCTCCATGAAGAAAATCCAAGGTTTTTCATCTCGTTAACTAAAAATGTTGAAATTTCTTCCTCTTTTCCAGAAGGGCTGTAAATTTCTAGAAGTTTAGTTAGAAGATTGACGGCATAGTTTTTCATTTTCATCTTCCATAATTACAGTGTCGAGAACGTTTACTACGGTATCAATTTGTTCTTTTGTAATTACTAATGGTGGGAGAAAACGTAGTATGTTTCTACCAGCATCGAGAACAAGTATTCCCTGTTTCATCGATCCTAAAATCAGATTTAAAACATCGAAACGAAATTCCATTCCGATCATCAACCCGAGTCCTCGCACTTCACGGATTAGTTTATATTTCTCTCGAAGAGCTTCTAACTTGCCAATAAAATAATTTCCATTGATTTCAGCTCTTTCAGAAAGTTTTTCCTCAATTATGACTTCTATAGTGGCACAAGCGGCGGCACAAGCTAAGGGATTGCCTCCAAACGTGCTTGAGTGGTCTCCGATTTTAAAGGATGACATTACATCATTCCGAGCAACAGTCGCTCCCATAGGGACACCGCCAGCGATAGACTTGGCGAGACATAATATATCAGGGATGATGCCGTAATGCTCGAATGCAAATAATTTTCCTGTTCTACCGAAACCAGTTTGGACTTCATCACAAATGAGAAGAATGTTTTTATCGTCACATAGTTCTCTTAATGCGCTGAGAAATTCTTTTGGAGGAACCTTTATTCCTCCTTCCCCTTGAATTGGTTCCACTATAATTGCTGCAGTATTATTTGATATTGCTCCTCTGACTCTTTCATAGTTTCCATAAGGAACATGTTTAAAGCTTGGAACCAGTGGTTTATAGGGATCACGGTATTTTTTATTCCATGTCGCTGAAAGTGCGCCCATCGTTTTACCATGGTAGGCTCCCATAAAAGCGATGATTTCTGATTTCCCAGTATATTTGCGAGCTAGCTTGATAGCTGCTTCTACAGCTTCGGTGCCACTATTCGATAGAAAGACTTTATCGAGTTTTTTGGGAGTAATCGCTACAATTTTTTTTAGAAGTTGGGATCGAATTGGATTATATAAGGAGCCATGACATGAGAGAAGGGTTTCTGATTGTTTTCTAATAGAGTCAACAACTTTTGGATGACAGTGGCCTATAATGCAGACTCCATAGGCCCCCATACAATCAATATATTCGTTTCCATTTAGATCCCAAACAAGAGCTTTTTTTCCTTTTGAAAGTACTATCGGCTTTTTTGAGTAAATATTTGCCATATATTTGTCTTGAATATGAATTATTTCGTTTTCATTCATTGCTTATCACTGTTCCACGTTTATGGGTTATTGAAGAGGATATCGGTTGTTTAATGAAGCCAGAGGTTATTATAACTTCACGGACGCCCATATTTAATGCTTCAATAGCAGCATAGATTTTAGTGATCATTCCATGTCCAATTTTATGAAGCTGTTCTTTTGCCTCTTTAGCAGTCAGCTTAGGGACCAATTCTCCATTCAACATTAAGCCTTCGACGTCCGTAAGTAGAATGAGTTTATCCGCTTTAACATAGCCAGCGACATACGCAGCAGTTCGGTCGCCATCGACGTTCAATGGTTCGAACTCTTCACTAATCGCTACTGGAGCTAAAACTGGAACATAGCCACTATCTATAAGAAGGTTGAGCAGCTTTGTATTGACGTCATGGATTTTCCCTGTATAGCCGCCGTTAATAATTCTTTTTCTTCCTCTTTTATCAATTATAATTAGTCTCTTTTTACGCTCTGCTTTCAATAATGAACCATCTAAACCTGAAATTCCAATTGCTGGGATTCCGTGGCTTTGAAGTGCTAAAATTATTTGTTTATTCAGTTTTCCCGTCATTACCATTGTGTATATTTTTGCGGTCTCTTTATCGGTATATCTGCTTCTAAAGCCATTCGGAGATACAATGAACTTTTGCTCTTTCCCTAACTTGGAAGCTATTTTAGTAACCTCAACACCTCCCCCGTGTACAAAAATAATGCTGTTTGAGGTTAGTGTCTTCTTTATGTCTAGGATTACATCGTCTGGGAGCCGCTTCTCGATAATTGTTCCCCCACTTTTTACAACAATCAACAATTAGTGTTCACTTAAAAAATTATTTAATTCATATCAAAACTATTGTTACTCGTATTTGTTTTCTCTGACTCTCTGATAAATACTCCATCCTTCTACGCTCTTTGCACATTTTAATAGTTGGATCGCTAAATTCATTTCAGTAAATATTCTTGTCTGTTCCCAAAATTCAGGGCACGAATTTGCTTCATGAAATAAAATGCTGTTTTTTTCTTTTTCCGTACTTTCCTCAATAATGGTTCGAACGTTTTCATAGGCTTCTGTGTCCTTATAGTGCTGGTAAGCTGATTCCAGGTTTTCATTCCAAACAGCAAAATTCTCATATTTCTTATCATCTTTCTTAACTTTTTTTACAGCGTCGAAGGGTATGACGAGTTTCTCTAATTGATCTTTGATGTAGATGTCGTCGACAGATTCTTCTTCGCCTATATTGAACATGGCATCTAAAGCTAGAAGCCAAGTTTCGCTGTTACCTCCTATCGCTTTGCTAGACTGAATTGCAGCTTTTTGCACCTCAAGGGGTAGGTTAATTCCGAAGACCATGTTTCCCAAATAGGTATTCGTTCTAAAATCTTTGAAACCAGCTCTAGCTAAAGCCTTCGGATGACAATGGGGCGGGGTTCCCCGCTCTTTGAACACTATAATTCTTAGATCATAGAACCATTTTTTAACAAATTCTTGAGCGACAAAGCCAACTGGGTTTATTATGGAAGGTTCTGTTTCATCTAATATTTTGACCAATTCGTTTCGGTCGTTTACAAGCATAATGTTGTATCCGTGGGTTCCTGCATCGGGCTTTAGGACAATGTTTCTTTCTCCAAGATTATTTGTAATTAAATCTGCAATTTTTTCTTCGTTATGAATAGTTCGGCCTTTGCTTGTTGTGTAATGTGAATCACAGGGAATGAATATTGTTTTCGGTATTTTGATTCCTTGCTTCCAAAATTCAACTAGAGTTCTAAACTTGCTGAAACAAAGTGATTCGACTTGTAATGGGTTAATTACATATTTTCCGATTGCTTCTAAAAAACTAGCAGCATATAATCTCCGATTTTTGCTTTGTGTTCGATTCAATACCGCGTTTACGCTATCAATGGTTTTAAAATAATTTTTTTTCTGGCTTCTAAAGCTATAGCCGCCGTTGCTAATAGACACGGCTATTTTGTGAAAAGGAATATATGTTAAATCTAGGCCCATTTCTTTAGCGGTCATTCGTATGCCTAGTTCATCGGTTTCAGGATGTTCATATAAAATGGCTATACCCAAGGTATTAATATCCCAGCTCGATAAAATTGTGTAAGATTGTTTTATAACAGGTTTCCTACCAACGCAAAGAATAAATTATATGTTTTTGGCACTTATATTGTTTCAGATTATATGACTATTCAA
>CP070659.1:1544168-1549952 GCA_020355125.1 Candidatus Bathyarchaeota archaeon | reverse complement strand
ATTTTCTCTTTGGATGCAATAAACAAGACTAATAGAAATATTCGTATTGCTTCAAATTTCTTTAATCCCGAAGTTAATTTTGATAGGGTGATCCTTTTTTCTTTTTTTACATATCCAAGTATTTTTTGATATAGCTCTTCGATTCGGTTTTCGATATCAATCATGAACTGATCAAATTCATGAATAATTTGAGGCGCCGGTAAAACAGGTGTTAGCTTTTGCTCTAGTTCTACAAAGGCTTCGGTTTTTATGGCTTCCTCAAGAGATTTGATAAGATTGTCAATTGTTGTTGAGGTGTATTCAAATCGATAAGGTATTTGAATGGGGGGTGGAACAAACTCTTGAGGTTTCTCTATAGGCGGCTTAGGAGGCTCTTGAAGCTCTAAAATCAAATCAGACTTCATTCTATAAATTGTTGATGCGGAAAGAACCGCAACACCAGAAGCTTTTAAATCTAAATAGCCACTTTTTTCCATTTCTCTTATGAGAGTTGCTAAAATATAGGAAAGATTGACCTCCCATGGTCTAACTTTCTGGATCTTAACAAGATCAAAAAGAATCATCCACGGCGGTTTCAGCCAATAAGGCTTCTCTAACTCTTTTGTAACGACTTTCTTATTAGACAACTAAGATGTTACCTCTTCAATTTTTGTTGAAACTAGCTTCGATATCCCGTTCTGAATATATACACCAAACAACCTATCCGCTCTATCCATAATAACATCCCTCAATGTGATAGCAATTAATTGAGAAGTTGCTGACTGTTGCTTTAATAAATCTGCTAAACGTTCTGAATTATACGCATCTAAGTGCGCGTCAATTTCATCCAATAAATAAAACGGCGCTGGTGACATACTTTGTATCGCAAATATAAAAGAAACTGCTGTAACAGATTTTTCTCCACCGCTAGCACTAGCAATTAATCTTGAATTTTTTCCTGGAAATTGAACAAAGATGTCTATACCGGCTGCGAAGGGGTCTTCTTGATTTTGTTGACTCAAATATCCAATACCACCCCCTGTTAGTTTTGCGAAGAATTCTACAAAGCTTTCTTTAATTTCATTGTATGCCTCAACGAAAACTTCCTTCTTTTCTCTTTCGATTTCTTCCATAAAATCTACAATAGATTTCTTTTCAGCCTCTAGTTGATATAATCTGCGTGAAAGATGCTTGTAATTAATTTGCTGTTCACTGTATTGCGTGATAGCTAATTGATTCACAGATCCAAGTTTTTCCAATTCAAATTGAAGTAAACTAAGGGAAGATTCAGCTGTTTTCGTTTCTTCAGAAGTTACAGATAGAGAACCCGTATATCCAAGACCTTGCAATTCTTCTTTTAGATGATTAATAGCGGAAGCTTTTGATTGAACCTCCAACTCTAACACGTGAGCCTCATTAGCTAAGGAATTGTAGTTTTGGGACAGTGTTCTCAGTTGAATATTAGCGTTGTCCAACAGTTCTTCAAATTCTTTTCTTCTATCCTTTACAGAAGATAAGGATTCGGATATCTTTCTTTTCGACTCTTCTAGTTCGGAAAGCTGTTGATTCGCTTCTCTGAAATCTGTTCGCGCATGGTCAGTTTCTTCTTGTAGCGTAGATATTTGTCTTTCTAAAGTTTTAATACCGATATTCGCCCTTTTTATCTCTGGCTTCAAGGTTGTTCCAAGGTTGATTTCTAAGAGATTAGTGTCGCTTTCAATTTTATTGAGGCGTCTATTTAATTTGTCAATTTCCGTTTTGAGTTGATACTCCTCCGTCTCGTATTTCGCTATATTTGAGGGTGTAGTTTTCTTCTCTAAGCTTTTTCTTTGAGATTTAAGTTTAACAATTTTTTTTCTAAGATTATCCTCGTTAGATTGATTTTGTAATCTGTTATAATCCTCTCTTCCAAAGGCTTTCTGATACTTTCGGATTTTTTTATTGACAGCAAGAATGTTTTGTTTAGCACGAGCCATGTTTTGACTAACAAGATCGAGATTTCTTTCAATTGCTTTGATTGTTTCTGATCGCTTTATTTTATCCTCGTTTAAGCTTAATATACCTGTATCAAGGCTATTTATGTCGTTTTTTCTCTTTCCAATTAAATTTTCCAGCGATTTCACACTTTTATGAAGTACGTCAATTGTATTTTCACTTGGAATTAAAGAAGATATTGGGATAGAAGAACGATAGTATCCCCCCTCTATTCCTCCACCCGCTTCATAAAGATCTCCATTCAAATCGACCGCTCTATAGCCAGCTTTAGAGGCCAGAAATGCGGCTTTTTCACTACTAGTTATAACCGTGTCCCCAAGAGCAAAGTTTACAACAGAAGAATATGCGTCGTCACATTTGATGAAAGCCGGAGCTATATCGATCACTCCATCAATATCCGGAGGTGCAACAGCAGTATAGTTTTGAACATCACTTAATGGAATGAGCTTTATTCTTCCAATTTTCATCTTTTTGAGACGTTCTACACATTTAAGAGCCACTTCCATATCTTTAACTACAATAGCCTTAATCCAACCAGAAGAAGCTACGTCTATAGCTTTTTGATACCTCGGATTTACTTTGATTAAATTTTCTAATCTACCAAATAATCCATCGATAGCCCCCGTTTCACTCAACTCTTCAATTTTCATAAGAGCAGCATCTGTTGTGCCTATTTTTTCTGCTAAATTTCTATGTATTTCATATTCAGCCACCGCTTCTTCGGCTGTCTTCCTCGTGTTTTCAGCTTCGTCTATATCAGCAATTAAATTGCTTTTCAAGTTTAGATCGTTAGCTATATATTCGGAGACATTCACTAGGCTTTCCTGTTCCTTTACTCGTAACCTTTGAAGTTCTTTGAATTGTGTTTGAAGTCCTTTGATAGTGGATTCAAAAATAAGCTGCCGGTCTTCGAGAGTCTTTAAATTGTCTGTTACAATCTTTTGTCGAGTAGTACTCACTTTTATCTTTGCGTCGAGTTTATGCGCCTCATTACCTAGTTTATACATCTCCTCTTCGATTTTTTTGATTTTCTGGGAGTTGACGTCAATGTTCTCCTTAATGTTTAATAACTCGGAAGATAGTGTTTGGTGTTTAGTAGTTTTTGTGTTCAGTTCGTTTTTCAGTTGTTCTCTAGCAACTATAAGTTCAGATAGGTTTTTCTTTGTTTCGCGAATTGAACTATGTAAAACTTTAAGGTGTCGAAGGCGCTCTTCTCGAATTTTTTTAAAGCCCTTTAGACTTGTTGTGCCAGAATCAATTGTCATCTTCATTTTCGCAATATTATTCATTACGTCTCCTAAAGCACTTTGCACGTTAACGAGTTTTATGTTCCCTCTATCTGCTACTTCTTCATCAAACTCCCTTCGTCTTAACTCTATGTTATCTCTATCGAGCAGAAGTTTTTTTTGCTGCTCTTTAAGATTGTGAAGTGCCGTTTTCTGCTCTTGAAGCTTAGTTAGAAGTTTGGCACGCACGGCTTCAAGATTTTTCATCTTGAATGATGCAATTATAGCTTGTAACTTCTTGATTTCTCCTTGAATAAAGTTATGGCGAATAGCGTCGTTCCGCTCCTCTTCAAGATGCTCTAACCTAGATCGAACGTCACCAATTCTAGCTGACGCAATTCTGAGGTTTGTTTCTGCTTGTCGTAATTGGTTTTGAGCTTGTGCTTTTTTAACATCATATTCACTTATTCCAATAAGATCTTCAATTAATTTTCTTCGTTCTACAGGCGTTATATCAGTTAATCTTGTGATCGTGCCTTGCATTACAATATTATGACCAGCTGATGAGAGCCCAGCAATGCTTAAAATATCAATTAAATGACTCCTTGAGACATTCTTCCCATTTAAAAGATATTGACTTATACCTCGTCTATTAACTTTTCTAGAAATATGCACCGTGCCGGTGTCAACGGGAATTTGACGTTTTTTATTGTCTAATAATATGCTTATTTGTGCAGTTTTAGCAGCTTCGCTTGACCCCAGTCTGCCGCCATCAAAAATGACTTCAGACATTTTGTCGGCACGAAGTGACCGAGCGCTTAAATCTCCGAGTACAAAACGGATTGCGTCAAGAATGTTGCTTTTGCCACTTCCATTCGGACCTGTGATAACAGTGAATCCTCTATCCAAAGGGACAGAAATTTTTTTGGAGCCAAATGTTTTAAAACCACGTATTTCAACACGTTTAATGTATGCCAAGGCCGTTACTCCTCAAAGCCGTAAAAAAGATTTATCTGTAAATAAAGATATGTGGAAATTTGATTTATATAAAAATAATTTATACGCATGCACTCTATCAAATAGCGAACTCAGCTTAAAAGAATAATGGGGTAAGCCAGATTTTTCATCACTAATCAGGAGAGATGTAATTTGAAGAGAATAAATAAGCTAAAAACAGTGTTGGAAAAAGGGGAAATAGATGGATATTTAACAATGAATGTAAAAAATATTTATTATTTCACTGAATACATGGATATCTCAAATGCTCATTTGAACTTAATTATCCCAGTTGATAACTCACCTATTCTGCTAACTCCGCCTCTAAGCTATGTGGCAGCCAGCGAAGATGCTAAAGAGTGCCATATAAAAAATATTGGCGCTCAAGGAAAGTTTTTCGAAAACATAGTTAAAGAAATCAGGGAACTTAAAATGAAAAAAATCGTATTTGATGCCTTGACCATGTCGTTATATCTTAAGCTTGTTAAAGAAATGAAAAATACACATTTTAATTATGATCCAAGTATTGTTGCGAAGCTCAGAAGAAAGAAAGATAACAAAGAACTGGGATATATTCGAAAAGCAGCGGCTTTAACTGATAAAGGCGTAGAAGCAGGATTGGAAGCGGTAAAACCGGGAATTCATGAGTATGAGATAGCTGCAGAAATTGAATACGCTATGAGAATACGGGGTTCTAAAGGAACGGCGTTTGAAACTGTTGTGGCTTCAGGCCCTAGGTCCGCGTATCCTCATGGTGTGTGCTCGGATAGAATAATCCGCAAAGGCGATTTAGTTATACTGGATTTAGGTGCCATATATTCGGGATATTGTTGTGATATTACCAGAACGAAGATTGTGGGAAACCCTTCGTCTAAGCAATTAAGAATGTTTAATGCTGTCAAAAAAGCACACGAAGAGGCGTTTAAAACTCTTCGCGCCGGAATAAAAACAAGAGATGTTGACGCTGTAGCTCGAACAGTCTTAGCGAAAGAGAAATTAGATAAGTTTTTTATTCATGGACTTGGACACGGCATTGGTCTTGAGATTCATGAAGCTCCTACACTTTCATCGAGGAGTAATGAGACTTTGGAAGTAAGAAACGTAGTCTCCAATGAACCGGGAATATACATTCAGGGATTTGGAGGAGTTAGAATCGAAGATACGGTTTTAATTCATAAAAATTGTGGCGAAAATTTAACCAAAGCGACATATCACTAATTCTAATGATTATTTGCCATGTCTACGTTCTCGCTTTTGATATGTTCTAATAGCTCTCCATAAATCTATTCGCCTGAGCTCTGGCAAATAATAATCTGAAAAATATAATTCGCTATAAGCACTTTGCCAGAGAAGAAAGCCGCTTAGCCGCTCTTCACCAGAAGTTCTTATGACCAGATCTGGATCGGATTGTGGTAAATGAGCAGTATATAAATGATCCTCCATAACTTTCTCATTGATATCTTCAATACTTAATGTGCCCACTTTAGCTTTTTCCGCAATTTTCTTCGCGGCATCAATTATTTCAGCTCTTCCCCCATAGGCTATGGCTACATTAAGATAGTGTTGACTATATTTCCTAGTATCTTCT
>CP070659.1:1537069-1544068 GCA_020355125.1 Candidatus Bathyarchaeota archaeon | reverse complement strand
CTAAACCATTTAGAGACGAGCGCAAAACTGATATCTCACCAATTAAAAACAACATCCACAAGAGTTTTAAATCACAATCATTCAAAATTCCATTCGACAAAAAACAATAGAATCCTCGTGCACAGTTGCTAAGCAAGTCAGCGCGCGCTGGAGATGTAAACCACTTAGTTTTCCACCAAAAAACCTCTTTTTAGTGTTTTTATGCTTCATCCACCATAATTAGAGCCTGAAGCAGGTTCTTTTTTAGGCTGAAAAAAAGTTCTGTAGAGCAATCCATTGATAGCTAAGAGCAACGCGCCAGTGAGGAATGGCATAGAGAGGCTCACGGCCTCAAACATATACCCAGCCATAGTTGGCGCGACCGTTCTAAGACTCATTCTAGCGAAGTTGCTCACTCCAATAGCAGTAGCGGTTTCGTCTTTTTCTACGATCCCTGTGGCGAAAGATTGACGAATGGGCATGGTAAACATAATAACGACTCTCAGCGTAACCATGAGGAACACAGCAAGTGGATACCATTTTGCCAGAGAGAACATTACCGTAAGACCCGCAGTTATTAAACGGGAAGCCACCAGAGAGGATATTTCTCCAAACAGGTTGACTACCCGAGGTATAAACATATAACTAAAAACTGAAAGAAACCGAGCCCCCGCATATATAGGTCCAAGAACCTCGCCTCCAACGCCAAACTGAATGAAAAAATATAGAGAGAGTAGAGAATCGATAAAACCCCAACCGAGGCCACTGGTTGAACGGACTAAGGCGAAACGAGCAATAACGCCTCGAGAACTCGCTTTCAACGATGTTCGCTCTTGTAACGCTACTTTACTCTTTACCGGCTTTATGTCTCTCAACAACAAAATAAATAGAAGGGCGACAGCCGAGCATGCGGCATCAATCCAGAATAGAAGTGAATGTGCCCTGACCAAATTTATACCTAGATGACTTTGGAAGTATGTCGGTAAACCCGCCATAAGAGATCCGGCAGTTGACGCCAATCCATTTGTAACCGCAAGGGTGCTGAAGATGGATGAACGCTTTTCGATATTTGTCTTGTCCGCAATATAGCCGGAAACAACAGGCTGACCAGCACCAGCTCCCTCACCCATAGCCCCAATGCCCTGTCCTATGGCCAGCATCCAAAAATCGGAGCTTGCTGCAAAGATGATCATCCGCATTGTTGCAAAGACTCCACCAAATATAAAGAAGAGCTTCCTACCGAATTTATCCGAAAGCATGCCGAATGTAATATGATGGATCGCGCTCACAAATGTAGCTATGGAAAGAAGCAACCCAATTTCGATAGGGCCATATCCTAACAAAGCAAAGTAAATAGCCCTCACCACCTGAAGAGATCCCATCGCTATACGCCTCAGAGACATGGAGCAGAGCAACAGCTTTAAATCCCTATCAAACCCATCAGGAAGTCGGATCAATTGCTTCAACCCAAATGCCCCATAAAGTACAGAAAGTAAAAAAGCGACGTTATGTATTCAATACGGAATACATTTATAAAACCCACGACAACTCATATAGAATGATTTTTGAGCTTGAAACAAAAAAATAGTCGAACTAGAAGGAAATCTTGGAAGAGAAAAATCAAACGGAAGGCACGAAGAAGAAGAATGAGATAATAGTAGCGCGCGCTACTCATTCGAGCTGCCCAAAAAATGAAGCATCTTCAGGAATCATTGGCAGAAAAAGATGAAAAAACACAAACAGAATAATAGATTAGCGAAAAAGTTGGAGGAGCATCTTAATACGCCGTAAACGTTGCTAGTTTTATCAAGATTGCCGAAAAACATTTTAAACTGCTTTTTCCATATTCTAACCATATTTTTGGATCCTAAAGTTTACATAAAGGGGGAAAATCCAGTTCATATTCATTTACCTTTTTTTACTTATTTTTTCACTAAACCTTTTTCTGAAGATAAAACATCACGAAAAAAGAGGGAACGCAGAAACGTGAAGAGATGAAAATGAGAAAACCGATATTCGCATTGTTTTTTGTTCTAATATTTTCTGTTGCAACAATACTAACTATTTCAATGACGCCTGTTTATGCGGAACTGGATAAAGGCTTAAGGGCTTACTGGAAGTTTGACAAACCAAGTGGAAATAGGGCCAAAGATGATGTAGGCAGTAACCACTTAAAACTGACTGGTGTCGATTATAAATACGTAAGCGGGAAAATCGATAACTGCCTTTATCTCAACAACTCTGGAGGGCTGTCATGGGCGTTAAGTGATTATAGCGCTTCAGACCCTCTTAGAATTACAAAAAATCTCACGATACAAATGTGGTTCAAAACAGATCAAAAACAAAATAGAGCTGGATTAATTGATTATCATAGTATATCAAGTCGCGCAGACAGGCTTTATTTAGTTTATTTGATCTATAATGAGCGTAAAATCAGATATGTACACCAGTCCATTGAAGGAACTACCGAATTTGTTACATCTGACAGTAATGCATGGTCACCGAATGTCTGGCAGAGACTAACTGTTGTTAGAGACGCTACAGAAAAAACTATAGACATATATGTCAATGGTGTATGCGTCAGCAGTGATACATATGACCATAATCCTGTAGAGACAGGTGGTGCATATTTACACATTGGTACACAAGTGGAATTCGTTGGTGGAATTCAAAACCCTATCAGATTCTATGCTTTTGACGGATGTATAGATGAAGCGAAGATTTGGAATCGTGCGTTATCTGCGAGGGAAATCGCTGATTCGATGTCCTCTATGGTAATGGAACACAAGTTTGAGAACATTATAGACGACAAGTGTTTCGATACTTCGGCCTTTTCTAACCACGGAACCATAAGGGGGGCTACTAGTTACTATCCAGGATACGGTGGTTCAAATACCTGCATAGAATTCGATGGAATTGATGATTACATTGAAGTTGACAATCACGATTCCTTGAATCCGATAGATCAGATTTCGGTTGCAGCGAACATCAATTGTAGTGATTACACGGTAGGGCATAATAGTGCTATTGTTCGAAAAAACGGAGTGTTCGCACTCGCATTGACAACTACAGGAAAAGTTAGATTTACCGTGTGGATTAATGGAAAAACCACCACTGCAACGTCTAGCATTTCTATAAATGAGGGCGTATGGACTCCTATAAAAGGCGTCTATGACGGCAGCAATGTTAGGGTGTTCATAAAGAACGTAGAAAGAGGAGTTACTCCTGTACGCGAGCCTACACAAGAAACATACAAAATAAACGAAACCAAGGCGAACCTCTACATCGGAGCAGGGAACAATAAAAATTGGCTATCTTATGATGGTAAATTGGATACTATACGAATATCGAATGAAGCTAACTAGCTTATCATCTTCAAACAAGCGCGCACGGTATCTCGTTTCTCTTCGCTCGTACTATTCTCTGACCTACCTTATGTCGTAATTTATAATATACTTGACTCAAGCGCGCGCTCTACTACGAATTAACATGGTCTCAACCTTAATTAGGATCTGCACTCCAAATATTTGTAAACAGAGGTGAACGTGTGGCTAAAGATCCTATCTGTGGCATGTATGTAGATGAGGCAACGGCTCAGTGGAAAAGCGAATACAAGGGTAAAACCTACTATTTCTGTGCAGAACGTTGCAAACAAGTATTTGACAAACAGCCAAACCGCTTTGTCAAATAAATCTTCCTTTTTTTCAAAGCATATAAAGCTAGTTACTCTCACATTCTAGCAGACCGATAGATAATAAAATCCTTCCATAACAGAGCGAGTTATTAATATATAGCTAGATAGCTAGAATCGTTCCTTTTATCAAAAGAATAAACGCGAGCCAAGAGAGAAAGATTTAAACGTTGAAAAGTTAAACTTCTTTCACGCGTGCCATTATTAACAATTCTCGTCAGAAGACGGGAGACTCCGGAGTGCGCGTTGGCTGGTTAACACATAACTACATTGAACGACCATGGTGGAGAATCCTGATAGGAAATGGCTATTCTAAATCTAGCTTAAACGGGAACGGTAAAACATGGGAAAATTGTTAGTACTTGGTTTCGATGCTCTCGAATACGATTTCGTCGTAAAATGGAATCTGACAAATCTGCTCCAAAACCAATGTAGTAAAATTGGCGTTCCCATTGATGAAAAAATAGGTAAACCTATTTCGGGCCCGGTATGGGCCAGTTTTCTGACAGGAAAAGCCCGTACGGACAAGTGGTTTTTTAGAAATTATAAGAAGGCGCCAACATTAAAACATGGGTTAAAAAACAAAGTAATCACTACTTTACTATTTCTTAAACCTTATATTCCTCGAAAACTGAGAAGACGCGCGCTATCGATGCATGTTGGGATGTTTTATCCTGATTATTTGGCAGAACGAACCTTCTTAGATGAAACAAACTCGAAAGCCATCAACGTCCCATTTTACAATTACGATTATAAAGAGTTTTATTTGATGGAACGTTCAATTAAATTGCTTCGGAAAGACGAGATCGATACGGAAGAAGTTGTGTGTAGGATAGAAGATCTGTGGAGAGAGCGAAAGATACAACTGGTCAACGAACTCGAAGATGTTGACGAATACGATGTCGTCTTTTTCTTCCACAATTGTCTCGACCAACTCCAACATTTTGCGTACAGAAATCTTTATCGAATTCATAAGATGTATGTGGATATGGATAGTTTCGTGGGTGTCTTGAAACACATGTTGAATGATTGGGACATATTAATCATTTCAGACCATGGATTTGACCTTCAAACCAAAACGCATTCTCTGTATGGATTTTTCTCTTCGAGCGCAACCTTAAATCCGAAACCAACACATATTACCGATCTTTTCGGACACATTTGTGATAGATAATTAGCAAGCGCATTTTTGTTGTGCTCGCACGTGCGCTTCGTGGCACAGTTTCTAATGAACCTTCGCTTCATTGGCTGCGTAAAATATTGATGACTGTGCCCTTTACTTTAGCAGGTAGCTTAAGGTTGATGGCGGGCATTCCCAATACCTTTAGATCAAAATCTAATACAAGCTTTCTTTGTATCCATCTTTGTATCCATCATGCTCTTTTTCAAGTCTTTTCGAAACATGCCAGAGCGGTATACACAGAGGGGTTCAATTCAAGCGCGCGCGAGGTTAAGGGTAATGCGTGGTATCAGTTGAGAAGGCGAGTTTGCAAAGGTCGAAGAAGTTTATCAAGTCAGAGTTGATTATCATTCACGTAAATTGTGACGGGCCCGATGGGATTCGAACCCACGACCACCGGGTTAAAAGCTTCACCAAGAGAAGCCTTGTTTATGCTTCCCTTTCCGATGCTCTATCCTTACTGAGCTACGGGCCCCTAATGAGTCAAAATGGGATTTCGAACTCATTTAAAGCTTTCTCTACAAACTACAAACTTATGTATTTTCGTTCATCGCCTTTGGATGGGCAAGTCCCCCAGATAAGCCTATAGGAACGCCGTCGGCTCTCCAACAGGCCGCGCCCCGCAACATACCGGTTTTCTGATCGAGCATAATGCCATTCATGCCGCCTCCTATTCTGGGTACAATTAATATCTTGTGGCCTAATCGTCTCAACGCGGCGCTTATTCTACTCGTGAAGCTGGATTCCAAATTAAGTGTTTCACCCGGTGTATTGCATATACCCATTGTCCAGATTCGTGGCGCTTCAACCGCTTCTTGGAGAGTCATGCCAAAATCGATAACGTTTACTATCGCTTGGCATATCGAAGGGAAGATCCGAGTTCCTCCAGGAGTGCCTAAGCACATAAAGGAGTTGTGGTTCTTTAAAACAATTGTTGGAGCATTAGAACTGAGCACGCGTTTTCCTCCCTTAACAGAGTTATTAAAGCCCGGACTAGGGTTGAATAAGGCCATATAATTATTGAGGAGCATGCCGGTTCCTGGAGTCGTAATCTTTGATCCAAATAGATGATTTAGGCTTTGGGTTGCGGTAACTATATTGCCCTCTTCATCAATGACGCATACGTGCGTGGTATTTTGAGACTCGTTCATCAACAGCTTGGAGTTGGCAGGAGCGTATGTTTGGGCTTTACTATGATTTATCTTTTTAGCTCTTTCCGCTGCATATCTTTTGTCGATTATCTCTATAACGGGTATATACATCGTATCTGGGTCTCCCATGAATTTCTGTCTATCCGCAAATACAATTTTGAGGATTTCCGCAAGGATATGTATGTATTGAGGGGTTCCAAAACCAAAACTGGGTATGTCAAAGGTTTCTAGCATGTTAAGCATTTGGATAAGGTGCGGTCCGCTACTGGGTGGTCCCATTGTTATGATTTCGTATTGATCGCGGTAGGTTCCCCGTACAGGTGCCCTAGGCTTTATCTCGTATCGAGCGAGATCAGCTAAAGTCATAATGCCGCCGTTCTCTTGAATATCTTTGATCACGGCTTTGGCTACATCGCCTTTATAGAGAGTATCTGAGCCTTCGGCTGCTATTTTCTCTAAGGTTTTTGCGTAGTCCCTTCTTACCATTCTTTGGCCAGGTTTTGGCGGCCTTCCATTAGGAAGAAAGGTGTCGGCAGAGGCATGAAACTTTGAGAGGTCTTGAACTGAGCTATTGATACACCATGCCAGATAGGGGCTTACTTTAAATCCTTCTCTGGCATAACGGATAGCAGGTTGCATAACGTCCGATAGAGTTAATGTTCCGTATTGCTGAACCGCATATTCCCACGCCTTCATAGAACCGGGAACAGCAATGCTAAGATATCCAACCATGTTCTTTTTATCCACTGTTTCATACAGCTCTTGCCCTGGAGCCCAACTTTTTGACCGATACATATCGTTTGAAGCCGCTTCTGGTGCTACACCCATATTATCTATAGTGAATGTTTCGCCAGTTTCACCGATCCTAATGACGATGAATCCGCATCCAAATATGCTCACCATCATTGGCTCAACTACTGTGAGGGCACAAAGCGTAGCAATGGAGGCGTCTGCAGCGTTACCGCCGTTAATCAACATTTCGATGCCTGCTAAGCTTG
>CP070659.1:1534242-1536969 GCA_020355125.1 Candidatus Bathyarchaeota archaeon | reverse complement strand
AGATATCAAAAAAGATTTTTCTCGCTTATCCACACGTCTTGATAACTTTATGGAACTCGCTAATGCGGTTGTTGTTGCTCCAGGTGGAGTTGGAACATTGTTGGAGCTTTTTTATACGTGGCAGTTGATGCAGGTAAAAATGATAAGTCATATTCCGATTATTTTGCTTGGAGATATGTGGCCAGACTTTTTGGGTTGGATAAAAAAATGGCCTTTAAAGAATAAATTTTTGGAACAGGAAGATATTAATTTTCTATATCTAGTTGATAGTAATGAAGATGTATTAGCTATAATCAAGAAAGCTTACAAGAATTTTAAAGGACAAAACCAAGAAAATAAAATAGCGCGCGCGTAGCTTGAGTGATAGCTGGCTAGTTTCGTTATAAATATATGGCGGGCCCGAAGGGATTAGATATGAATTTGTAGCGGGTCTCTCAATTTTAGATAATTATTTGAACCAACTAAGTGACATGAGCTAGCGCGCCGTGTTTTTGTCTGGACTCGAAATCTGCTTTGTAGAATTATATTTCAATATGAATTAACTTGATGGTGACTATTCGTTTATAGAACATTAATACTTATTTCAAAATCACTCATGGATATAAGAACTTTACTAGCTGATGTTTAATATTTAAATAGAAAATTAACAACTATTGAAAGTTTATACATGAAAGTGGTAAAATTCGGTAAAATTTGTATACATATTAATTAATGATGAGTTTTTCAATCAAAATATAAACCATACATAAGCACGTCCACCCTCATCGATGAAAAATAATCTCAAAAAACCTAACTGGCTCTGTATTAACTATTTGATAGCAAGATCTGAAGTATATACATGTGGATTTTATAGTTTGTTAGATCTGCTCTGAAACTTAAAATTGATTATTTCCTCTGAACTCTGATCAAACACTCGATATTCATGATTCACGATGCCCCGTCCAAAAATCAAGCTCAAAGCGCGCGCGCTAAAATACCATTATCAACGTAGGGTAGCTAGCTAAATCAGTTTATCATTTTGTACGCGGATCTGAAAACGGATGAAGAAGGTTATAACCATGCCCCCAATGAAGCTGGCCCATAACGGCGCTGAGTATCCATACTGCTCATAGAGGAAACCTCCTAGAAACGGAGCAACGAAACCAGCAACCCCTCTATAGAGCGAGATGCGTCCCATCGCTTCTGCCCGTTCCATTGATGTAGTACTATGCGCCATCAGGGTTTGATGAGGCGTGATAAAGGATGCGATTGCTATCCCCAAAAATATTTCAAAAAAGAGAACTGATGCAAAATTTTTCGAGATCGCAATTCCCCCAAGATGTACAACCCACATTATATACGAAATAAGTAAAACGGTTTTACAGCCATATCTCCCTATCATACGCCCGATGAATAGTTGAGTACCCGTCATGACAACCGATCCAAAGAGGCTAATAATCCCTAACTGCACAATTGAGAAGTTGAAGTGAGCTCTGAAAATACCAAATTTAAGTACTGGTCCCAATCCATAAGCAATGGCATCAAACATATTCAACAAATAGATGTTCCGAAGAGACCGTGGGGGAGTGAGATTTCGCTTCAAAAACAAAGCGAGCTTTGAAAAACTAATAACCCTATGTAGACGAAAAGTTTCCTTCAGATAGCGCAGTAGAATATAAATAACCATACATTCTATGGCGATGCCTACACCAAACACCACGGGAAACCCAAAGAGATCGGCAACAAATCCTCCAATGAAGGATGCAAAGATCCCTGGTACCATCCAAGCTAACATGACTCGGCTATAGGCGCTTCCTCGTTTCGCAGGCTCAACCGACTCGGCTATTAACGAATCCACAATCGGCATATCAAGAGAAGACACTCCTAACAAAATAATGGCGGGAATGATGAACCCATATATGGTTGTAATGCCCGAGACGAGAAAGAAACTGATAGAGAGCATTGTCAAGAGGCTCCCAAGGATAATAAAGGGTTTCCTCCTCACCCGATCAGACAACCAGCCAAAGAACGGTCTAACAAATGCACCAAGGAGACCTTGATACCCACCGAAGCCTTCCAAGAGGCCTAGCAGCGTCATGGACGGATTGAGACTGAGAAGGAACGGCTGATAAATAACTTGATGAATGTGAATATAGATACCTTTCAGGATCGCATGTGCTGTAAACACGTCAACGTTGCGTTCAAGCGATACTTGTAAGGATTTCTTTGCCATTCGGAATTAGCCTCAATCACAGTGATAATATCAATAGTACATCTTAAGCTTTCATTCAAACCCCGTATCCTAGCACACTAGCATTAAAGTCATAACAATCAATTCTTTTATAATTGGGTAGCGCGCGCGCGCTAGAATGGGAAATTTGAATCCATCTACTTTAAATTTCTAATGGTAAAATTAAAGGAATGAAAACATGTTCCCTGTAGATTATCATATTCATACAAATTATACGCCACATGCTGTTGGAACCATAAAAGATTGTTGTGAAGGAGCAGTAAAATCAGGACTAAAAGAGATCGCTATCACTGACCATCTGACTTTTCCAGGATTTGAAAATGTCCCAATGAATACAATAAAACTAGCATCAATGAAGATAGATCAGATACCCACATACTTTAAAGATATAGAAGAGGCAAGAAAACAATTTAGGCGAAAAATCAAGTTGGTGCAGAAGTCGATTACTTTGAAGGTGCAGAAGCAGAAATAAACAATGTGATAAACAATTATCCCTT
>CP070659.1:1531340-1534142 GCA_020355125.1 Candidatus Bathyarchaeota archaeon | reverse complement strand
AGCGATCTTACCTGTTATTAAAGGGAAAGGCGATATGGATTATTTATGTGTTAAATGTAATGAAATTCTAGTCGAGAGTATAAATGAGGGTGAAGTAAGGAACATTATTATTCGTTGTCCTATGTGTAGGTTCTACAACAATATTCCTTAAAGCTAGCTATATATCCCTTGAAAACACGCTATATGATAGCCCAAGTATGAAGCTAAGGGCACTTGAGGAATGTAGGCATTTTATATACATTTATCTTTGTAGAGGTTCATGGCGTATAAAATAATGTTCTTCGCTTCTTCAGTTTCTTTCGCGCGCGCTAACGCTTCCCATTCCTCATTATACTCTTACTTGTCTCGAGAGTGACTTACGACTTCAATAACCGCATTAACAACTCGGGGTGAATCATCACCCGATGGAATGTCTCGCCAAAGATTCACCAATCCCTCTCATCTCCCATAAAATAGTTTGATGGCTCGCGCTTAACTAATTTACTAGCTAGCTAAATTGAATAGGATACTTACCATACTTTTTGCCTGTTCTTACCATGGCGAGACAATTTCTAAGCTTGCAGTGGGCGTACCAACTGTTGCTACTGCCCAATATGAATCCTCCACGATGGGCCGCCTTCTTTATACACTCTTTTGTTTCCGAAATAACCTCTTCTTCACTCTTGAGTGCGAGGCTATCTACGGCGACATTGCCCATTAGGAAAATCTTATCTCCATATTTCTCCTTGACTATACCTATATCTACTCCTGCGCTCGGGTCCAGAGAATGAATCCCATCCACCCTAGCTATATTCACTAAACCGTTAAGCAAGGACCTTATATCTCCGTCTGTGTGCTTTACGTATTTTATCCCAACCTTATGGGCCGCCTCTACCCGTCGACGTTTTTCGGGAAAGTAAAACTCATTGAAAATCCTCGGACTCATGTAAGGCCCATCTCTGTGAGCTAGATCTCCTATACATATGACCAAATCACACCCGAGTTCACCGTATCTTTTGATCACGTCACAATTATAATCGGTGTAAGCCTGAACAGCCCTCCTAATGAAATTCGGATGCTCAAGTTGTAGACGGTAATACGTCTTGATTGGGAAAGCGTCGAAGAGTTGACCAAAGGGGGATCTTATATATCCAAATACCGCCATTCCACGTTCCTGAGCTAATTTTATGGTAATTCTTGCCGATGCATCTCTCCCTTCAGCAAAAGGATCTGGAAAATTCGCTGCCCACTTATTCCAATCTTCAATCGATGTAAGTGTACCGTATTGATGTACCCATCTTCCACATCTGGGATCATAAACCGTTCCCCTTCCCCACTCATCAACAAAAGTACCAGGCATATACTTCAGCCCCATTTTCTCGCTAAGCGTCTTTGCTTCCATACTTGAAAGGACCTTTGCAGACCATCCAACCGGCGGTGTCAACGCAACATTAGCTCTAACGATAGAAAATCCAAGTCTGTCCCAGCATCTGACTCGTACATCCGCATTGTGTTTGAGGAGATCTATTCGCTCTACTGCAGGTCTATCCTCTGGAGCCCAATATTTTTCTGGGAACATTAACATCTCAGTATGCGGTGTGTCAATGCGCAATTCGGTCATAGGAAACTCTTAGGGCTCCTTGAGATCCATCGCATCTAGAACATTATCTCTTCTTGTTACCATCTTATTTACCTTCAACCCATTTCTTAACTAGCCTAACCGCATCAACCGCTGTTACCCCGAAGCCGTCCGCTCCTATCTCATTCGCGAATTTATACGACACGGCTCTTCCACCTATCATAACCTTAACGGCGTCCCTAAGTCCATCCCTTTTAAGGGCGTCGATCACCTTTTTCATCTCATCTACCACGATTGTAAGGAGGCCTGACATAGCTAACACATGTGGTTTCGTCTCCTTAACGGCTGAAAGGAACCTTTCCGTTGAAACGTCCACGCCTAAATTGATCACATCAAAGCCAGCCGACTCTAGCATCGCTATTACAATGTCCTTGCCTATGTTATGAAAATCACCCAATACCGTTCCAATAACAACCTTACCCCTCACCGGAATGGCCGAGCTTTCTAAAACTGGCTTTATCATCGCCATAATGTCAGAAGCGGTGCTGCCCGCGATGGTCAGTTCCATCAAGAAATACTCGCCCCTTTCATAGAGGTCTCCAACCCTGTCTAGCCCTTTGGTAACGGCGTCCACTATCTCCATGGGCTTTGCCCCCCTATCCAAGGCATCCCTTACGATATCTTGAATTTTTTTAAGTTCAGTACACTCAATAATTGCTTTAGTGAGCTGTGCCAACTCTTTCATTATTTTCACCACAATAATTATTACTTAAAATAGCTTGTTAACTTATAATTATCGGCGATAAAGTTTCTAGCTAGCTAGCGCGCGTACTCGTCGAGTGAAGAAACTAGAGCGTAAACATATAGCATCTGCGGAGCATTATGCGAGAGCGCACGATATTCTTCTCCTGCTGGATCAGTATGAGATGATTCGACGCCGTTACATCGAGGCGCACGCACGCTAGCTCCCATGCACACTTTCATATTTCATTCTTTATATGCGATTACTGAAATTTCTACCAAAGCACCAAGTCCTAACATTGCCCCGACTGTCACTCTAGCTGGTGGTTCTTTTGGAAAGAATTTTTCATATTCACGATTAAAATCACTGAACAGTTCGACTGATGAGAGAAAGACATTTGACTGTACAACATCCCTAAGGTCATAGGCTTCGGCTTCAAGGATTACTTTGATATTTTCCAAAGCTCTATTCGTTTGAGCTATTATGTTGTTTGCAGTGATTT
>CP070659.1:1527439-1531240 GCA_020355125.1 Candidatus Bathyarchaeota archaeon | reverse complement strand
TTATCGCTGAAATAGGAAAAACGAAGATTGCTATCTCATTTAATGGTAACATTGTGAATGTACGACAACTCCGCAAGGAAATTATGAAAAAAAGCTCAAGCATAGGAATCTCCTCAGATACAGAAATTCTCTGCAAAAAACTAGGTTTAGAGTATGAGGAAAGCGATCGAGACCTCAATCGAGCGGTAGAGAAATGTTTGAGAGATATTGAAGGCGCCTATTCAACTATAGGAATTACTGATAGCGGAGAACTATTCGCCTTTAGAGACTCTATCGGTATTAAACCCCTATCCGTCGGCTATAGTCAAGATAAAGATGTTATCGCTATTTCCTCAGAAAGCATAGGTCTAGATATAAACGATCTAAATTATTTTCACAGCGACGTTGAACCCGGTGAATTGGTCATCGTTTCAGATGAAGGAGTAAGTAGAAAACGTATTGTACAACTCGATAGAAAAGCTCTATGTAGTTTCGAATTCGCGTATTTTGCGAGGCCAGATTCAATTCTTAATGGCGCATCCGAGTATGTATACAAAATACGACAAAAATTTGGAAGGAATTTAGGAAAAACGTGTTTACAGAAAGGGAACAGTGTTAAACCTGATGTGATTATTCCGTTGCCTGAAAGCGCTAATGACGCAGGATATGGCTTCCATGAAGAAACTAAGATTCCCCTTGAAGCTGCTTTGCGGAGACATAGATATGTCACTGACCGTGCTTTCATTACTACTAAAAAAGATAGAAGTGCTATTCTTGATAAAAAGATCAATGTAGTTAAATCAATGATTTCTGGAAAAAAAATCGCCTTAATCGATGACAGTATCGTTAGAGGCGATATGACTACGAATGTCGTAAAGAAGATACGAGATGCGGGGGTTAAGGCAATCCATATCTATATAACCTTTCCAAAAATAATAAGCCCTTGCCCCTATGGAATAGACATGGCAACTTTCGGCGAACTAATAGGCGCGAAGCATGATCCTTCAGAGATCGCAACTATTATTGGCGCTGATAGTGTACAGTATCAGTCGTTTGACGATTTTATTAAAGCAATAGGCTTAAAAGAAACTGAACTATGCCTCGCCTGCATCACCGGTAATTATTCCACCCCTTTAGCACAACGCATTGTAGATGAAAAAAGAAGACAGTACAAAGAAAGCGTTGAAGAAATTGGTAGAATATATGAATGATATAATAGGGGAAAAACTGCTTAGATTGATGGGAGATCAATCTGTCTTGGAAGTCCATTTCTTGCGCCAGTCTTCTCTATTTTCCGACTTGCTATAAGGTTCGCAAGTTTTCCACAGGTGTATAAATCTTTTCCTCTTAGATAGCCATGTAGGAAACCAGCGCAGAATGCATCTCCAGCGCCTGTAGTATCTATAACTCTAGCCTTGAAGGCGTCAATTAGAAACGCTTCTTTCCCATTAGTTATATAACATCCTCTCTCACCCAGCTTTACAGCAACGTTTTTTACCCCTTCTTTAATTAGAGTCTTTGCGCCACTTCTGTATTCTTTTTTTGTAAGAATTTTTATTTCTCTTTCATTTGGAAATATGATAAAACAGCGCTTCAATATTGGTTTTAACGGACCAATCCCTTTTTGAGCATAGAGTTCCCCAGGATCAAGACTTATTATTACGTCTGACAAGGTCTTAACGAGATCTCTCTGAGCTTTAAATGATTGTTCTCCTATAAAGGAGGTTAAATGCAAAATCTCCGTGTTGTTTGCATACGCTAGATCCATCTCTTTTAGATCTAAAGTGTCATTAACGCCAGGATCCACATAGATACTTCTCTCTCCTCTCTCGTCCACAAATACTAATGCAATTCCACTTTTTCCCTTCTTCGATATAATGACTCCTTTAACATCTACTTTCTCATCAGTGAAACTTTTGAGTAGATTTATTCCCTCTAGATCATTTCCAATTTTACCAACGTAGCCAACTTGATGCCCTAACCTGGCTAATCCAACAATAGTGTTCGCAGCTGAACCTCCTGGAGCCTCAGAATATCCCATTATGTAGCTTTCTTCCCCCTGTCGGGCGATTTTACGAACTCTAAACAATTTATCCATGTTTAAAGCGCCAAAGCCAACAGTTTCAAGCCTCAAGGTAGCAGCTCCTTCAAGTATATTTTATAGTTACCCAGTTTACCACCATAATTACCCGCAGAGATTTTTAAAACTCCCTTCACCTCTTGAACACTGAAAATAGCAGCCTTCATAGCGGATTTCGCTATCTCGAGCGTTATGCCATTAATAACTATTTCAGGGATGCTACCAACACTTTCCGGAACTTTAGAGTCAGCGATATAAGGCTTTAATGTTGGACAATAGAGATGATTTGTTGTAGGGCCTATTTCAGGGTACTTCGTTTCGGGCTTCGATCCAGCTGAGCAGATATCAAAGGGGGTAATTGCGCCTTCAATTTTTTCTATAGCTTTAATAGCCTTATCACCAGCTTCAAGAGCCACGTCATCAGACTCACACAGAAACCAAACGTTTCCACCCATTACACCTATTCCATAACCAATGTATCGCTCAATTGTAAAGTCGCCCATCATCAGCGGAATCTTTATCATAAGCTGATCTTTAAAGAGGGTTTCTTTCTCATATCCATCACCACAGTGACCAATCTTATCCATGGTATCGATCTTGTATTGAGAATCGTAAGCATTAAAAACAGCTGTAGTCGGAACAACAAGAATACCTTGCCGAATTCGATAGGAAATTTCTTGATAAAATTGGTCTAACGATTTTTTTAAATTGTTTTTATCGTATTTTCCCCAAAATTGGACTATAGAGCCTATACGGCCATCCGGCGTTTCTTTTCCATTCAGCCATTTCTCTACTCCGCCTTCAGTTCGATTAATTACAACGGATGGCAACGCTGTGGAATTATACGCTGCTTTTTTTAGCCTTCTCTGATCTTTTGCAGTTATAATCAACCGAGTAAATAACCCATCGAACGCCTCGGCATATGTATCTTCAATTTCCACATTCATCATTTTGATCTAAATAAAATGTTGGCTATTATCCTAATAATCCTATGGCCTTTCCTCTCACCGTTCTTCGAAAGCTGCTACTCTCTTCTACTAGTTTATCTAGATTGTCTTGAGTAACTAGTTCAACTTTTGGAAGCGTTACAGGAAATACGTTGATAACTGATTGTATTATTGATGGGTTAGTGCAATATTTCTTTAACGCAGCATAACTCCACTCTTGAACAAGCTCTAATACACTTTTCTTTCCAAGATGATAGAAAATGTCTGCTAACACTGTAATAATAATGGAGTTATTTGAGAGCACAGCTACCTCAGCATTTCTAACAGCATACTCGTTGCCATTGAAAGAAACTGTCAATCCACTTCCGTTTTTTACTAGCTTTAATGCTTTGATATCAGTAATGCTATCTCCAACATACATAATGCTACTTATTTTACAATCCATTCTCTTAGTTATATTTCTAATTGATTCCGCTTTTTCTTCGCCACCAATTGGTTTTATCTGATCCATCTTTTTACCTATCGTCATTTTAGGGATTTCTTCAAAAAAAATATTATCAAGCTTTTTAATAGTAAGTTGACTCTTCGAAGAAAATTGACTTATCGACTGAGCATCTTTAGGTATATCAATCATTGAGAGAGATATAATCTCCTTTTCCAACTGCTTAAGTCTGTTAATCTCTGTTTTTTGAATGATGTACTTATCTAAATCAAGTTTTGTACAGTAAACATTCTGGATAGGGAAGTCGATTAATCTACAAAGTGAATATACGTATTGTTCATAACTCGTGCTTA
>CP070659.1:1518731-1527339 GCA_020355125.1 Candidatus Bathyarchaeota archaeon | reverse complement strand
GATGTTATGCTCGTGTCGTGCGCGTTCTACATATTCATGGGATTGTTTTCCACTCGTCCTCAGATCGGTAAAAAACAGGTAGACTTCGATTTCTGGACATCGTTCTTTTAGTAGCATGGCTTGCTTTGTTGCGAACATGCAACATATGCTGCTGCAATAGAGATTGTGTGCAACGTCTCTGGATCCGACGCATTGGATAAACGCTACTCGGCTTGGCTTGTTTCCGTCGGCCATCGTAATCTGTCCGCCTGTTGGACCTGAAGCAGCAAGCAGCCGCTCTAACTCAAAGGCAGTGATAACGTTTCTGTATCGTTTGTATCCATATTCGGTGATGGGTGAAGGGTCGTACACGGATAAGCCTACAGCGACAACGATGGCATTGACGTTGATCGTGCATGCAACAGGTTTTTGTGAAAAGAGTATGGCCTCTGAGGGACATGCCTTTTGACACGCGGGCTCTTTTCCACACACACCGGTCTTTAGGAATAGGCAGTGTTCTTCATCAATCGTATAGGTTAGGGGGAAGGCTTGAGGAACCGTGTATATGGCAGAACGCTGCTCGAATCGGGGATCATATGCATCCGGAATGCGTTTGTTCAGAATACATACCTCTGCGCATTCGCCGCAGCTTATGCATTTCTTTTCATCGACATATCGTGGTTTCTTCATAATAGTGACGGCAAAGCCATCTTGGTCTTTATGTACTTCCTGTACTTCTGAGTAAGCGAACAAGGTAATGTTTCTATGTTTCCCCAGTTCGGCCATTTTTGGTCCGAGGATACACATGGCGCAGTCATTTGTTGGAAATATTCGAGCTAATTTCGCCATATAGCCTCCGAGGGTAGGACGCTTTTCGACTAAATGGACCTGTATCCCCATTTCTGCAAGATCTAACGATGTCTGGATTCCCGCTATTCCTGCTCCAATTACCAGAACGGACTTCTTCAATTAGCGGCCTCTTTTACGGGATCATGCGTTTAGGCGAAAGAATTTCGATTCACTGTCGGGTTGTGCTGGGGGGAAGCGGTGTTTATTTTGATCGTTCTGTGGTCATGAGGGTTTGAAATTCCATTAATTTGTTAGCGCCTTTTCTCTTCAATAGAATCGGTAGTCGGTTTACTGAAACGTATTGTAAGGCTTTCGTAGTACACAGCTTTACGCATTGGGGGTCGCCGTCGCAGAGATCACATTTAACGACGACGTTTCTATCTGCATCAAAATGGGGTGCGGCTAATGGGCAGACATAGATACATAATTTACATCCAATACAGATTTCTTCATTTAATTCGACCGTGCCCGTGGTCGGATTCTTTTGGAGCGCTCGCATCGGACAAACGTTTTCGCAGAGCGCTGTTTCACAATGGATACAGGTCACTGGAGTAAAAACGCCCCGTGACTCATATTTGATAACTCTAATTCTCGCCTTCTCAGGATTGCACTCGTTATTGTGATGGAGAGAGCACGCTATTTCACAGGTTCGACAGCCACTACACTCCACTGGATCTAACACAAGCACTTGACTCATCAATACCGCCTTGTTTAATAGAGTTTAATGTTCAAAAGTAATAAATGTACCGTGCAGAGAACGCCGGTTTGAATTGGGGGGTCTCCTCTGGGCTCTCTTTCAATCGACCTTTTTTTCTGCGATGAGGTCCACCATTCTTTCCCCGAGTAGCTTCGCTCCTGCCATGGCTTGGGCATCTTCTCGAACTTCGCCTTTTTTTGATCCGCGTCCATCGACACCTAAGTGTACAGGGAGTATGCCTTGCCCTAGATAGAAGTTGTTGATGAGGGTTAAGGCCTCTAATTGTCCTCTTCGTCCTGCAACAGCGACAGCGCCGCCAATTTTCCCCGTTAATCGTTTTATCGGATGTCGCAGCGCGTAGGTTCGATCCATAACTATTTTGGCTTGGGCGGTTACCGACCAAAAATAGACGGGGCTTCCAAGAATTATGCCATCTGCTTCGATCAGTTGGCGATAGATGTCTTTCATATCATCTTCAAAATGACATATGCCTCCATCGTAGCAAGCACCACAATGATCACAGGGATTAAGCTGTTTATGGGCGAGCGTGACAATATTCACTTCGGCACCTTTACTCGCTGCGCCTTCTAAGGCTTCTCGTACCAAGATTTCGGTATTGCCGCCGAGGCGGGGGCTACAAACTATCCCTAAAATCAACATTTATCTCACCATTCTAACGTTACATAGATGCTGTTGAAGCTATTTAAGACCACTGATGTTTTTAAATAGCTAGTTAACCATCGTTAGCACATATATGAAAGAAACGTAAATAAGAATGCGTATCGGTTGTATTTGTCGTAGGAACAATTAAGAGTAAGGAAGTTGTTGTTTAAATCATGAGGATAGTGCGTTATCTCGCCTTGGCTTTTATCGGCGACTCCACCGATGAAGGGAAAGATACTGCAGGTGAGGGGGAAGGTAAACCCGCTCAATTAAAATTTTGCCAATATTGTGGTAGTACCATTCCTTTTGAATCACACTTTTGTCCACAATGTGGAACCAATATAGAGCTAAAACCTGCGTTGCAAGCTCCCCGTAAAGAACTGAGCATCCAACGTTTTGTTGAAAAATTCATGAATCGACGGCGTTCCATCCTGGTTCTACTCAGTTTGATCATTCTGATGGTATCCACCTTTATCGGAAGTCTAAGCTCGGTGCCTCCAGAGAACGCCCAAAAAATCATAAATGACACAATGCAAGCTTTTGGACATAATCCTTCGTGGCTTGACATCCTCTTCAACAACGCTTTCATCAGCCTTCTCTTATGTATACCCTTGTATGGGACCTATATTCTAGCGTTAGCCAGCCATAACACCGGTATATTTATAGCAGCCCTCGCTCAACTATCTGGTGACACATCTATGGAGCTTTTTCTGACTCTTCTCGGTGTTCCATGGACATGGTTTGAGTTCGCTGCCTTCAGCATCGCCTCCGCCCAAGGCATGCTGTTCCTATACACACTTTTTAGAGGCAAATGGCGGATGGAACTACGAAACGTCGTCATTTCTCTAACGATTTGTTTGGGTCTCCTTCTAATCGGGGCAGGTCTTGAAACATTCTTATTGCAACGAGGCTAGCGAACCGTTACCTGCACGGTTGCTATAGGGGAACAGACAAGCAAATAAAGGCGTGTCAATAATTACATCTATGATAAAAAATGTCTGCGTCATGTAATGGATACGCAGGAAAGTTTCTTCGAGTAGATTTATCTAACGGAACCCTTGTTGATGAAACGTTTGATGAAGCCGTTTTACGGAGCTATCTCGGAGGATCTGCCCTCGGTGTTAAAATTCTTTATGATGAAATGGCTCCACAGAATAACTGGGCTGACCCGGATAACCGGTTGATTATTGCGTCTGGTCCGCTTGGCGGCACTCGTATTGGAGGCTCTGGCACTATCTCTATCGTTACCAAGGGTGCACTCACAGGCGGGGTTACAGCGGTTCAAGCCAATGGCGTCTTTGGGGCATATTTAAAATTTTCTGGCTATGATGGGCTTATCATTCAGGGTAGCGCGTCACGATGGCAATATCTCCAAATCGAAAATGGTAAAGCAGAATTGAAGGAGGCATCCTATCTTCTTGGAGCAGATACCTATGCGATCGCTGATAAACTGAAAACAGAACATGGAAAGAAGGAGTATCAAGCCAGCGTGCTATCGATCGGACCGGCTGGCGAACATGGGGTCCGGTTCGCCGCGATCTTTGTAGACAAAGGCCACGTCGCGGGACATAATGGCTCTGGCGCTATTATGGGGACTAAACGGCTGAAAGCGATCATCACCATGCGAGGCGCCAACAAGGTTCTAGTGAACGCAGAAAAAACCTTGGAACGTATCGCGCATCAGCTTTATGACAATGTCAAAGAGTTCACGGGGACGATAAACGGGGTCTATCGATGGCAGACGCAGGACATCCCCATGCTGCCGGTTCGAAACTATTCAACGAATGTTTGGAAGATCTCGGATGAAAACCTAGAAAGCTTCAGCGAAGCAAAGATCCGCAGCTCATTCGATCCCAAACCCCATCCGTGTTGGGCGTGCCGTCTCACCCATGCCACAATGATGACGATTCCAGCGGGTCCCTATAAAGGAATGGTTGTCGAGGAGCCCGAATACGAACAGCTTTCGGCGTGGGGATCCGCGATCGACACACAAAATATTTACAGTGCATCGATGCTGTCCGGAGAAACCGATCGTGTCGGACTGGAGAACAATGAAGCAGGATGGCTCATAGGATGGGTCATGGAATGCTACGATAAGGGCTATCTGACGAAGGCAGATCTCAATGGTTTGGAGATGAAATGGGGGGATGCGGACGCGACGAGACAATTGCTCTATATGATCGCGAATAGGCAAGGCTGTGGCGATTGGCTTGCTGAAGGCGTTATGCGGGCTTCGCAGAAAATAGGCGGCGAAGCCGCGAAGTGTGCCATCTACACGGTTAAAGGCAATACGCCCCGGGGTCATGACCATCGAACACGATGGACTGAACTGTTTGAAACCTGTGTCTCGAACACAGGTACGCTCGAAGTCGGTGGATACATGCAGGACCCCAAGGTGATGCGGCCAGGATACCCCACGGAAGTCGTTGATAATCTGACTTATTTGCAGGGAAACATGGTATTTGAAGACTCGCTGGTTACCTGTCGATTTAACACTCGAACCAATATGACCTTATTGTCGGGTGCCGTGAAAGCGGCGACTGGCTGGGATTTCACGCCGGAAGAGGCGAAAACCGTGGGGCTCCGAGCGGTCAACCTTATGCGGGTCTATAATATCCAATGTGGGATCAGAGGTAAAGATTATCCGTCGGAGCGATATGGTTCGACGCCTAAGGATGGACCCTATAAAGGCATCGGCATCAAGGAACATTGGGATTCCATGTTACAGCGATACTATCGGCAAATGGGCTGGAACTCGGAAGGCATCCCGCTTCCCCAAACATTAAAGAAGCTAGGCATCGAATTCGCGATCGCTGATTTACCGAAAGCATAAACCAAGCTTTGATACTGCTCTCACGCATGCTTCGCTTGCCTGTACTAATCAAATTTCAAATAACTGGCTGTATGGTGTTCCCTTAGGATTGAAACTGCCAATCGGCCTTCGTAATGAGCATATTCCTGAGCACGGTCTCGGATCGATCTCGAGGCAGCAATAGGAACAGTTTGACCACATGTTTGCAGAGGCGCTTGATTCCCACTCCTTTCACCCAATCATCACAGTCATGTGTCAACACCTTATCTTTCAGATTCAATTCGATTGAATAGTTACGTATTGTAGATCGGATCGTCTCCTCGGAGCTGTCTTCTACCTTGCATTCTTCATCGCCGATCTTTTGTCCCCGGTCTAGTCGCGTTGGATCCGTTAACTCTTGAAGCAGCTGGGTTACGCTCAATTGGTGAACCGTGGGTTGGAACTCTTCAAGTCGCCTCCCATATTGCTGCGGCCTTTTGTGCAGGTTGTATTGGATGATTTTCTCTTTGATCCGTTCCTGTTCTGACGTCACTTTCTGTAACATCTCTAATATTTGAATACAGTTCTCAACCGCGTAGCCATGGTAATGGTTGTTGAAGTAGCCATAGACCTTGCGAACCTGATCCCGTGTCTTTTCGATGCGGGGCACCCATTCTTCAAGCTCCTCCTCACTGTAATGGTAATCGTACCAGGGCTGTGTGCCTCTGCCATGCCAGCGGAAATAGGCGAAATCAGCGGTCACATACACCTCAGGGGGAAGCAGGGGCTCATCCACGATGCAATAGGCGACGTTATAGGTCTTCAGCAGCTTCCGGATCGACGGCTTCAGCCATGAGTGATTTCGAAACTCGACCGCAAACTCATATTCGTCGGGAAGCATTTCGAAGAACGCCTTCAAGTTTTCTAGATCCCGTTCATAGGTGAAGCTGGGGGGTAACTGGATGAGCAGGCAGCCCAATTTCCCACCGGCTTTCAGCGGGTGTAGCAGCTCTAAAAACCGGAGGAGATGATTCTTCACCTTTTGTTCCGGGTTCAACCGATTCTGATGCGTGATGACGCGAGGGAGCTTCGCGGAAAACAGAAAATTCGACGGCGAGGCGCGATACAATCCATACAGCATTGCCCGGGACGGATAACTGTAAAAGGTGGAATTGATTTCCGCCGTATTGAAAAACCGTGTATAATAACTGAACTTTTTCGCTGCTTTCTCATAAAAGGGGCCAATCCACTCTTTATATGACCAGCCACTCGTACCAAACACTAATTGCGCCATCGCCCGTATTCCCCAGCACTACGTTTCGTCTTTCCGTCTCTGCATCTTAATCTATACTATTGAAAGATGCCCGAAGCCTATTAACTATTGTTCATCACGCCTTTCGAAGGATTGAGGATTAACCGTTGTTGAAGACCCTGGAAAAAAATGGTGAAAAAACCAGGATCTCGCGCGAGTGTCGGCGACGACTATTTAGGCAATATACATTTTGTGCGCCACACACATAATGCTTATGACCCTCAAGTATCGAGTAGCAAATCAGTTAAGAATGCTAATTCGAGCCTACAGTCTCCATCAAACATTGGAGTAAAAGCTTCTGATCAGGAAGGATTCGTTGTGCATTTCGCAGCGTTTCTGCTTGTTACTGACATCTCGAAAATAGTGTAAAAAGAGATGTTTCGGTTCGGTCCTGACAGGGTAAAGCTCGCTCTGAAGTTCAGCTTCAGCGTAGTAAATGGATATGGAACACGGATTCGCCGTTCATAATCTATTTTATGCTAGACGATGGACCACTGACATGGCAGTGGATTAGATGTCAGTGATCACGGTTAACCACATATCCAAACAGTTTGGGGAACTCAAAGTTTTAGAGGATGTCTGCTTCTCAGTCGAGAAAGGAAACTTTTTCGGGTTATTCGGGCCAAATGGGTCGGGAAAAACTACCCTCCTCAAGATCATCACTGGTCAAATACCGCCTGACAGCGGACAGGCATGGACGCTCGGTGTCCCGCACCATGACGCCGTAGCAGTGAAATTCCTGGTTGGCATCGTGCCAGAGGCGGAAACGCCCCCTACCTTTCTACCCGCGAGAGAAACGCTGGAACTCACGTGCAGGATTCGAGGGGTCGATGACCTTGATCGCGTCGATTGGTGGTTGACTTGGTTTGATCTTGAGGAAGAACACGATATTCTCTGTAAGGATCTTTCTAAAGGCCAGCGGCAGAAGGTCATGCTTGCCGCAGCGTTCATCCATGAGCCGCTAGTCTTGCTGTTGGATGAGCCCTTCATCAACTTGGACCCTATCTATCAGCGAAAAGTACGGCAATATCTCCGTGAGATCGTGGTGGCAGGTCGCACTGTCTTTATGTGCACCCATATTTTAGAGATCGCTGAGCGACTCTGCACCCAGATCGCGATCATCAATAGGGGGCAGATCATCAGCCATGGCACCCTTGAAGAACTCCGTGATGGAACGGAGGAGCGCCTCGAAGACATATTCATGCGGGTGGTAGAGCAGCCTGTCGTCCATTAACTGGTATTTGTTCACGTCGATGATCCGGGAAGAATGGCGGCTTCACAAAACGCTTATGGGAGGTGTCGGATCCGGATTATTTCCCCTCGTGATCTTCATCTTCACCGCACTGGGAGCTATCGCTGCTCCATTCTATGTTGGGAACATTTCGGGGCATTCAATCCTCATGCTGCTGCATTTCGCAGCGTTGTTCTACGGCTTTTTCGTTGGCGGCTTTGGCGGGATCGGGGAACAGGTGATGACGAAACGATTAGGCCAAGTCACCATGTTGCTTCAGCTCCCCCAGCTCTATCCCGTGAGCTTCAAGCAGCTGATGGGCCTCTTCTACCTTAAAGATGCAGTATACTATCTTCTCTATAGTTTGGTGCCCCTGGTGTTAGGGCTTGGCATCGCCGCCCCGTATGCAGGAGTCAGTTATACGGGTATCGGAGTTCTCGGTGTGACGTTGGCGCTCGTCTTCATGATGGGAATGGGCCTCAGCTTTCTACTATCAACACTTGGTTCCAGATCACGTGCTATGATGCTCGTGACGTTGTGTTTCCTAGCCGGGGCGATCCTATTAGTATATCCGTTCCAAACTATCCCGCTGGGCATGGTTCTACCTCCACTTGGATACTGGGAGACGCATAGTATCCTCTCCTTAATAGCCTCAGTGCTGGTATCTGTCTGTTTTGTTGGAGCCGGTATCCTGTTGACGCGGGAGCAGTATACGGTCCGTCGGCACCGATATTCAGCGTCCTTGTTGGGAGCGGAGGCGAAACTCGGTTCCATTGGTTCCTTACGCTTGATGGTTGCGAAAGAGTGGCTTGAGCTCCGACGAAGCGGCAGCCTGTTCCCAGCTGTGACGGGATTCGCGGGACCTTTACTAGTGATCTATTTTGTGACCTGGGTTTTCCAAACCGGATTCGGGGCACCGCTCTACTTTAACGTGGTCTTCTTCAGCGGTTTCGTGGGCTTCATGGGAGTGATGACGTACAGTGTGCTTACGAGCATCGAGCACAATGAGTACCTGAACGTCATGCCAGTGACCGTTGATCGCGTGGTCAAGGCGAAACTAGTCATCTATTGCCTGATCACCACAAT
>CP070659.1:1513091-1518631 GCA_020355125.1 Candidatus Bathyarchaeota archaeon | reverse complement strand
GGTGTTCGACTATTCCAATGATTTTATTTTCGTTAATAATTGCAACCATTGTGTGACCGTTACCAACATTGGCACCTAGAACTAGATCAGTTTCTTTGACCATCTGGTCTTCTAAACAGCCGAGGATGGCGGCAGGAGATGTATCCATCACTAAGACTTCACATTTTGGCAGCTGTTTCTTTAGGGTTTGAGCTGCAGACTTCATCCTGAGAAAATATGATGGGATCTCACATTCTGTGAAGGCTAAATTTTCGGGTCGAGCATCATTCTCTAAACGTTCTCGCATTTTCTGGATACGGAATTGTCTATCGCTTACGTTTATAGGGGAAACGCCATGATCTTGGACCGCAACGGAAATTACATCGATATCTACGAGGCGCTCATTAAAAGACAACAAGAGTAACTCGAGCCATTTGAGGTCAAGTTCTTTAATAGTTAAACTTTGACCATGAAAATTTTGGGGTAGTGTATTCGTTATTTCGATCCCCATGCTTCTTACCTGATCTAGATTATTCCTTATAGTGTATGCTGCCGTCTCCGTCATAAACGCTCGAAAACCCTTTCCTACGTGGGTTCTTAGGGCTGCAGCAAAATCGCCCCCACCAATGATATCTCCGTCAACAAAGACATCTTGTTTCCGCAAAGTTGCTGCCCTAATTTTTTGAGCAAAAATTAGGTGAGGAGATGGCAGCACCATTTTGATACAGTTTTCAATGTTCTTTGTATCGTCATATAATAGAATGTCTTGGGTACCTGCACCAATATCTATCGCTAAAATCCTCATGTTTCATTACCTACTTATGTGCAATAAAATTGCGCTAAAAAAATGATGTTTTTGACCATAATAAATGAAGTGGAATATGTCCTAATTCTCAACTATTTTTACCAACTCGATATTTTGCCTGTTTATGGAGAGCTACATGCCGAGTGACTTAAAGGTAACTAGTTAGCTTTAGTTCTCTAACAAAATAATACAATATTAGTGCAGCATTTTCTTAGCGATGTCAATTAAATCTATTAATAAATCTGCGTTCTTTAAAGATAAAACCCGAGATCGTCCAACGTTATAAATTTCTACTAGCCCATTTCGCTCTAATACCTGAACATGGCGATAAAGCGCGGCATAATCCATAGTTAACGCTTGAGCTATTCCCTTAATGTGTAAAGGTCTTTTGGTTTCATTGACTAAAAGGATGATTTTAACTCGTATTTCGTTGCCTAATGCGTTAAAGATTCTTGTAGCTCTCATTATTTCACTTTCTCGACTTGATAACATTTACAATTCATTATAGCATACAGTCTACAAG
The DNA here is from genome assembly GCA_020355125.1 of Candidatus Bathyarchaeota archaeon. Lineage (GTDB taxonomy): Archaea > Thermoproteota > Bathyarchaeia > RBG-16-48-13. Next base: position 1,517,324 of record CP070659.1, on the reverse strand, counting down.
TTTATGACTTTTTCGCTAAATAATAGATTGGATTACTCCTGGTCAACGTGTGTATTACTGGATGATTTCAGATATTTAATAAGAGTGAAGGGTATTTTTCCGCTGGAGATGTCTCACATGCATGTGTTCAGCATTGCTTTCTCATTCTGTAGCGTCGTGCGTTAACGCATAGAGTTAACTTTAAGATATATGCGGCTAACTATCTCATTTTTTGACTTTCCTGAGCAGTCTATTACAATATCTGCGTATTTCAAATAGAGAGGATGGCGTTCATTATATAGTTGATAGAGAGTTTTTGTGTTAAGACCTACAATCCCTCTTGTAGCAGCATTTTTTAGCCTAGACTTTATTTCGTTAAATGAAACGTTTAAAAAAACGAAGAATGAGGTTTGTTTTAAATGTTCAATAGCGTTCGGGTAATAGATTATGCTGCCTCCTGGAGCGATTACATGGTTTTTCAAGTCTAACTCCATTATTTTGGCTTCCTCTATCCTTTTAAATTCCTCAACTCCTTTTTCATCAATTATTTGCTGCAAAGTCGAATCTTCCTTTTGTTCAATATAATTATCGCAGTCAAGGTAACCTAAATGCATAATTTTAGAAAGAAACTTTCCTATCGTCGATTTTCCTGAGCCCGGCATCCCTATAAGAACAATATTACTTTTATCCATGATTTAGCTCCATTAATCTCATAAAATAAGGCGCCATAAAGGGCTAATAATATTTTTCTTATTTTTCGTTTAGTTAGCCTGTACGCGCTAGCTAACTAAGAAGTTTATCGCACACTGTAGTTAGCTAACCAGCGCCCGTCATTATTGGCTCATGTATTAACGTGCACGCGTACTAGCTTGTTTTACAACTTGAGCCGCTATTGAATGTGGACGTAAAGGGAGTGGATCATATAGTTGAAACCAAGCAGCGTTCTCCAATTCTTTAGATAAACTAAGTTGAGACACGTTTGTTTCCGCCATAAATGCTATCATTAAAGTATTTCGAGCTTTGTGTAGATAAGTTCCAAGAATTGTAAGGTTATAGATGTCGATGCCTACCTCTTCTCTAGCCTCTCTAACAGCTGCTTCTTCGGCCGTTTCGCCAGTTTTCACATGGCCAGCAATAAGACCCCAATAAGTGTGTTTCCAACCAACACTTCTAGTTAATAACACTCTTCCATCTTCATGTACCAAAAGAATAATTGCTGGAGATGGCGAATCAAAATATACATAGTCACACTTTTCACAATACATTTCCTCACTATCGTCAAGAAGAGTTTTTAACATTAATTCTCTTCCACAAAGATTACAGTATTTCATCTTTTCACATCCGTTTCTAAACATAATAGCTCAAAAGACACAAGAAAAAATAAAGAACTCCTTTTTATGGATTCAGTAATAGGCGCGTGCTTAGTTAGCTAAAAATAAATTGATGTAGCGCCCCCTAAATCATAATAAGATTGATGTTAGCAGGATTACTGAACTATAAACAAAAGCAGGTACGTCATACTCGTTGGAAAGAGTTTCTGCTTTCATCCGGGATAGTGGCGTGCGCTAGTATTGGTGAAATTAGCTAGAAAATTCATCTAGTATTTAGAACTATTCACCAAAAATTAAACATAGTCAAATTGTTCAACAATATTATTTGGGGGAAAGAAGAGCCAAATTATTTTTAGGCAAAACGCTCTAGCGCGCTATATTACAATTGTATACTGTTCTTCTTCTCTCCCTCTAACTAGCTAACGTTTAGTGCGCGCCTTATCATTGGAACTCATAAAGTTTAGTGCTTGCTCCGCTAGCGAAAGGGTAAAAAATGGTTCTAGTTAATAGAAAATAGGTTGAAAACTAATGAGTATAACGCTACGACTTCATCAAACATCCTTTTCGGCATATAAAAAAGAGAATATGAATAAAATGCTTCATCTCATAGAAGAATCAGATGCCTATATTGATGTGTTTCCAGAATATTCCATGGGTATCCCCCCGACTGGCCTCGATAAAAAATTTGTATATAAAAACGCAGAAACCATCGACGGCCAGTTTATACATAGAATGATAGAGAAGACCGTTGAGAGAGGGTCCGCTATCGTCTTTTCAGCATATCTGCAGGAGGATGGTAAGGTGTATAACGCTGCTATCTTGGCAGAAAAAGGCAAGATTAAAACGGTTTATAGGAAGATTCACCTTTTTGACGCCTTCGGGTATTACGAATCAGAAGTGTTCACGTGGGGAAGGGAACTTGCGATAGCAGATCTTAAAGGATTCAAAATAGGATTAGCGGTATGCTTTGACCTCAGGTTTCCAGAACTTTTTCGCATCATGGCTCAAAGAGGAGTCAATTTATTCATAGTTCCTTCGGCATGGTATAAGGGAAAACACAAAATATCGCAATGGCAAGCTTTAACATTAGCAAGATCGCATGAAAATAACTCATATCTCATTGCAGTAGGCCAAACACGTCCTTTCTTCATAGGTCATAGCATGGCAACATCTCCATTAGGGTATGTAATAAAAGAAGTGGAAGAGGAACAAACAAGCTTCACAGTAAACCTAGAATATCAAGCTATTGAAGAATCAATACGTTTACTGCCAATAATGACCCTCTCAAAACCTCTGCTTTATAAAAGGTATTATCAACAGTAGCCACTGCGCTTCTTAAGTAATGTTTCTATAACTGGACTTCGATATGCATTCCCTCTACAAATGAATAAAACTAAAATAATAACTGAAGAGCTTCCAAGATTATAGTAATTAAAATATTTTATTAACATAGTTCGAGATATTGAAAAGTAGGTGAATGGATTTGAAAACATACCTAATGATTTGGTTCAATAGTGAAGGAGCCGAACCTCAAATAGTCGTCCAAAAACTCCAAGGAATAGGGTTCAAACCAATGAGAGGACCATATGACCATGTATATGAATGGGTTGAAGACGTCGATCTTGATAAAATATTACAATTAGGAAACACTATCCATGAGACACTCAAGGGACTCAAAGTCTTGTATAAATTAGAGACTGTAGCTAGTTAGTAAGTTAAAGGAGTATGCATGTGCTTCTAACCTCTAATGCTTCTACGTCCAAGCACAACATTAACAAAGGATATAGCATGCGCACACATTCACTTTCAAAAAAGATGTGATAACTAAACCACCAAACTTTTTTTTATTTTTTATATCGCGCACATGCACTGTAATTAATTTTTCTGCTTTAATTTATCTGACTAGAGCGCACTAGATTCTAGTACTAGTTAGCTAAACCTAGGCAATTAATGGCTCCACACTAACCAGCTAAGTTATCATGTCGATCATTGTACAAGCTTTGCTTTAAAAACCTGATACCACCGAGCTAGCGTGTCTCTTCGCCTCTCAGGATTCTCTGAAACATAAAATTTTGGGTAACCATCGAAACTGACGACTTCTTCGAGACTATGACCACCTATAATCAATTCTTTCATTATCTTTGCTACTGGCACAAAAAAGTCGAGATACGTCTGAATTTCATTTAAATCGCAGACAGGGCCATGACCCGGGACGATCTTCTCGATGCGCGCGCGCGGATCAAATTACTAGGGAACGCGCCCTGTTAAGTTTCTAATTAATTTGGCAGCCCTCTCTGAATTAAAGACGCCACAGACGCAACATTCTGCAAGTTTTCTGCTGGCCTTATCCAATGTGACTCTTTCCTTTTTCACATCCAAAACCAATTTTTCAATTAGAAATGGCGAAATCATCCCGTGGCCACACATGGTGGAAATCTTAAGATACTCTTCCCTTGGCAACAATTCTCTCTTGCCCCATACGCCTAACGAAATGTTAACTGAGTGAGGTTTGAGACCCGTTTTCTTAACTGCGCCAAAAACTTCGTCAAACACTCCACTAACCACCACGGACATACCGAGATCCGCGTCCTTAAGGAAACAGAGAACCTTGATTAGGTCGTTTTTATTCACGAAGACTCCGTGGACTATCGATCTATTATCTACATGATTAATCATTTGTTCGAGGTTCACGCGGTAAATGTTTCCAGTCTTCATATCACCAAGGTTGACAGCCCCAGCCTTTAGCATAATCTTCAGTGATCGAGCCAGTTTAGGAGACGCGCCTTCCTCATTTACACCTTTCGCGGACATGGTCAATACAACATAATCTTCCTTGAGCGAGTCACCCTGTCTATGAAGAGTATGAGTCGTTTCAATCACCTCACTCGAAGGCTTGACTTATAGCCTAATCCAACGTTCGTCT
>CP070659.1:1510363-1512991 GCA_020355125.1 Candidatus Bathyarchaeota archaeon | reverse complement strand
AGCGTACGCTGGACGCGATTCAGTGAATCGATGCCTGAGATATATTCGTGTCCAATCGTGTGGAGGTATCGTTATATGCCACGTTACATACATTTCCCAATCCTCTGATAAGAAGATATAATGCATAACCACTAAGCGCGCGCGCACATTATTCGATTCTACTCAGTTTCATTTGTCCGAAGGAAAGGAAGATGAGACCTAACAGCCCAATCACAGTATTTTGGAGCAATAGGGTGTTAAAGATGCCCCAGTCGAGGATAACCATGGAGCCAATAAACACTCCAATCGAAGCAAACATTGCAATATTGGCATTCAACATTAAACTGCCCATCTGAGCCCGGGCATTATCTGAGAACTGGGGCTTTACGAGCGCTAAACCCAGTGCTAACGCCACGTTCACTGCAACCAACGACGTAATGAGCCCAATGTACGCCAAAAACGACCCGAACGAGACGGAGGAGACCAGGATCAACGAAACAATTGTGATGCCAGCTGCTATCGGAACCGCGATCAGCCAGCCTTGTATCAACTTCGCCATCACAAACCGTGTGACACCAGATGGGGATTTCTTATAGAGAAAGAGACTTTCTTTTCCATGCATGGCGACTTGACCTATCATAAACACGGCCAGAAAAGGAAACAGAAACTGAGCCATGACAAGAGGAAATTCGGGATCAGAAGCCCCGGGCACAAGAAACACGTTCACCATCACGAAAATGGCTACGATATAGGCGATTCGTGACAGGTTTTCCAGCCTTCGTCCATACTCTTTGAAAAGAGCCACGAGTAAAGCGCCAAAGGATTTTCCGCCCCCTAAATATTTCACGCTCCGATAGAAGATCCCATCGGGTTTCGCTATCGAAGCTGTGAAGGTGGTAGGCTCAATGCTGTACGCGCGACCAGCCACTTTTGTACCTAACCACAGCACCCCTCCAAAGAAGACGAGAAGCCCGACAAATCGGATTAGCGTCTCAAAACCAACCGCACCAATGTTGCCAGGATTCGACGCGAAGCTGAGAATAAGTTCTGCGCCCCAGGAACTCGGCAGCAGACCGAGAACGGCTTTTACAGTTCCGCTTGCTCCAGGATCGGCAAGGGCTTCCAGCAAGCCTCCGCCCATGATGGCGTACATTACTCCGACTATGGGTAAAGGCAAGACAAGGGAGAGGGCTCTTCCAATGTCTCTTCCACGGGCGGACGTAGCAAATCGTGTACGTATTACAGCCGCAATCACCGTGCCGATCCAGAGCGCTGAAAGAAGCGTGACCACGAAAATGATGACGGTGAGCCCTATCTGCAGCAAGTCCAGCCCCAGTGGATGGAGAGCCGCTGTGAAAAACCCAGCAATGACCGCGATGGCAATGGCGTAGAAGGGCACTTCGCCAAGAAACTCGCCAAGCAGGATATCACTGGGCTTGATAGGGGCAGCGAGGAAGATCTCCACTTGCCCGGCTTGCATCCCCTGCAACGTGTAGGTGACAGGGAGGAGTATGAGGTAGAAAAAGAACAAGAACATGATGATCGGAATCATTACGAGAGCCACTTGGGATAGGATGAACGCGATAAAGTCGTCGATGAAGAGGCTGACGATGGCGGGTGCAATGAATGCCACATAGATCACGAGCAATCCAATAACCAGCATAGGAAAGTACGATCTGATTTTCCGTAGACGGTTGATGTGGATGCGGTACTCGTTCCTCGCTACCACGAGCCACTTAGGAGTTGGCACGCTTCTGCTCCCTCCATGCCAAAAGCTCCTTCTCTTCCACACCTCCAGTTATGGCAATGAACGCTTTTTCCAATGTCTTCGTTCCTGTTTGGGCGATGATCTCTTCTATGGTACCGACGGCGATGAGCTTGCCCTGGTTGATGATGCCTACTCGGCCGCATAACTCCTCCACAATGGGCAGGATGTGGCTGCAGATGAAGATGGTTTTCCCTGCTTCGTCGGCTAACTTCTTGATCAAATCTTTGACCATGAGGGCCGCGCGGGGATCGAGCATCGAGGTGGGCTCGTCAAAGAACAAAATGGGGGGGTCATGGATCATGGCGGCGGCGATCAAGACCTTCTGCTTCATACCCCGGCTGTATCCCTCAAGGAGGTAGTGACGCCGATCATAAAGGCTGAACAGCGTCAGCAGGTCATCGATCCTCTCAGATAAGATTTCGCTAGGGACATCGTAGGGCGCTCCCATGAATTCGAGAAACTCGTAGGCGCTCAGCTTCTCGTACAATCCTGGCGACTCGGCGAGTAAGCCTGTGACACGCTTCACCTCGATTTCGTTCTTCAGAATGTCGTAGCCATTGACGGAGGCTGTGCCATGGGTTGGTTTAATAATGCAGTTGAGCAAGCGAACCGTGGTAGTTTTCCCGGCTCCGTTTGGGCCGAGGAGCCCAAAGGTTTCACCCTCATAGACTTCGAAATCGAGGTGATCCACAGCTTTTATCGCGTTTCCTTTACCATAATGCTTGGACAACGCTTCCGTGCGGATTATGACTTTCATTCATTTCGCTCCATATTATGTTGCTTTTCGTCACTTTCGTCATCGCTGAAAATAAACAAGTCATCGAGAGTAGTTCTTAAGGCTTTGGCGACGTCATAGGCGAGTTTTAGGGAGGGATTGTATT
>CP070659.1:1495832-1510263 GCA_020355125.1 Candidatus Bathyarchaeota archaeon | reverse complement strand
GTAGAGGTTCCAGGGTTTTTCGAGTCGCTGCCCAAAGCATTACAGCAGATATACTAATGACAACTAAGAATTCTATTAACGTTCCTTCAACTAGAAATGCCATAAAATCACCGTTTTTATGGAATTTGTCTTTATCAATACACTATATAACACTTGCCATAAATCCTCTTTAGCGCGCTAACTTTAGCTGGAAGCCGGTTACCGCCTTCTCCGAAGCTGCTTAAAGAGTATATATTGGGCAAAGAAAGAAATCGTCCAAGTATTATTACTGTATGTTTCCTATATATCAAACAAAAGCCTCAAAAACCTAAAATGAAAGGATGCATAACCTTAGTAAGAGCATATTAGCGCGCGCGTTCTTGCAGAGTATGAGGAGGGATACTAAAGTGAACGATATTCTAGTATTGTTTCCTCCTCAATGGAGACCAACTCAACCTTATCTATCATTACCGTATCTCACTGCCTTTCTCAGGGAAAATGGATTTAAAGTGAAGCAGATCGATGTAAACGCTATCACTTATAATTTATTACTCAGTGCAGAAATGATCAAAAAAGCGATTGACCATGTTTTGGAAAGAAAACGAAAGTTTGAAAATAAATCATATCACACAAAGAATGAAAGACAGTATCTTCAGACATTAAGGCTTGCGGCTCTTCAAACAGAAAACTTGTTATCAAGCGTAGACGAAGCAAAGGAAATCCTCAGAAGAAACCTGGAGAAGTTTTCAAGTTATGATGTTTTTTTAAGGGCCTATCGTGACCTTGAGAGGGCGCTTAGAGTTGTTTCAGCACCCTTCTATCCCACAAAGATCACCCTTAATAGCCTTAGTATGAAATATTCTTGGGCGTCGATCAACGATATCATGAAAGCGGTCAAAGACGAGAAAGAAAATCCTTTTATCCAGCTATTTCAAACAAACCTGCTCCACGACATCATGGACGGTCGTCCAACCTTAATTGGGATCTCCGTTGTAGATTTCACCCAAATCATTCCTGCCTTTACCCTTGCAAATTTGATAAAGAAAGAGGCGGAATACATTAAAATAGTGATAGGTGGAAGCCTGTTTTCTCATTTAGCTGCGGATTCGCCCCAGATAAAGAAGCTATTTGATTTGATCGACTTTATTATTAAGTTCGATGGGGAAGTAGCTTTACGTGATCTCGCACTAACGTTAGAACAATCTAAGCGTGTTGACGATGTACCGAATATTATTTATAAAGAGAACAATGGGCGTATAAAAGAAAGTAAAATTCAGTTTGTAAGAGACATCGACGTACTGCCATTTCCAGTTTTTGATGGTTTTCCGATGGATTTTTATTTTTCACCAGCTACAATCCTCCCAATTCTCTCCTCGCGAGGCTGCTACTGGGGAAAATGCGCTTATTGTATACATAAATTCAGCTACGGGAACCTATATCGTCAGAGAAAGATAACTAAAGTGGTTGAAGAGCTTTCCCACCAAATGAGCAGATATAACACGCGATACTTTTCATTTAATGATGAAATGATTTCGCCCAAAAGAGCAGACAGATTATCTAAGGAGATAATAAAAGAGAATTTGGACATTGCGTGGCATATGAATGCTAGGCCTGAAGAGGGTTTTACAAAGGATAAACTCCAAACGATGTTTCAGGCAGGTTGCAGGATTATCTGTTGGGGACTTGAATCGTATTGTCAAAGAGTACTGAACTTTATGGAACGAGGTACAAAGCTAGAGACAATTAAACCAGTCTTTGAAGCTAGCACCCAGGCAGGGATATGGAATTCCACTTTTCTATTTTTTGGTTTTCCCACTGAAACCAGAGAAGAGGCACAAAAAACCATCGATTTCGTTCTCCAGAATAATGACATCATTCAATCAGTGGGTGCTGGCGAATTTAGGTTATACCGCGATTCAAATGTATATTATAATCCAACAAAATACGAAGTGTCCAAAATTGTTATGAAAAAAGATCAGCCTTTAGCCCTGTGGTATGAGTATAAAGTTAAACGAGGCATGCATCCAAAAGAGCGACTCATGATCCTAAGTACATTTATCCAAAGGCTAAAACAGCAATACGAAGATTTTGAGTTCTGGCATTACATCGACCGTGAACATATGTTGATCTATCTCGAGAATAAATGGCACCATAATTCACAAAGACAAATGCGTCAAATGAGAGCGAGGCGTCGAAAACTTCAATCTCGCATCATGAATGAGGAATACCAGACGATTAAGCCTCAGATTCGAAATCAATTAATCTGGGAGACGCCTAACAATAAACCAGCAATATTCATATACGATCCTTGTAACGGAGCTTCATGGCTTGTGAACGCCATCGAATTTACTATCATTGCATTATGTAATGGACAAAATAGCATTAATGACATCGCTTTAAAAATCAGCAAAAAATACTATCTCGACAAAGAAAAATGCTCGAAAGATATCCAAAAATTTGTAAAAAGATTAATAGAAAACGATCTTATTCACAAAATGAAATAAGCATAGGTTATTGCTCCTGCAAATTGTTGCGCTAGCGCATGCAAGGCTTCATAGATTATCTTGATTTAGTACACGCGACAATTGACAAGCAAGGATTAGTTCAATCGTCAAAACGATTTGAGAAGATTTATACGCTGGTATCTTTACATCAAATATTCCTGTAACCCTTGCCAAGTTGTTGAGCGGTATTCTTATGCTGGAAACGTATGGTCAAACAAATTACATAGAACACCCCCTCATATGGCCGAACACTGTAGAGTACAGGTTGTATCAGAAAAACATAGCTATTGTAGCTTCTGAAAAGAATACCCTCGTAATTCTTCCTACTGCGTTAGGTAAAACAGTTATAGCGGCGATAGTTACCGCTAACTTACTCTACAACTATCGGGATTTTAAAGTAATGGTAATGGCGCCTACAAGACCCCTAATAATGCAGCATCGTACTAGTTTCATAAAAATGCTAAAGCTTCGAGATAAGGATACTGTTCTATTAACTGGTAAAACTCCGCCGCACAGTAGGAGAGCTATATGGGAAGGCGGAGCAAAAGTCTTTTTTTCGACGACGCAGGTGGTTCGGAACGATCTATTAAAACGAAGACTATCACTAGAAAATTATGGCTTACTTTTCTTTGATGAGTGTCATAGAGCCGTAAAAGAATATGCATATACTTATGTCGCTAAGTCCTATATGTCTCAAGCTCAGTATCCACTTATATTAGGGATGACAGCCTCACCTGGCTCAAATCTGAGCCGAGTGCTTGAAGTATGTAGAAACTTGTACATAGAACGAGTTGAACATCGAAGCGAAGAAGATCTTGATGTTAAGCCGTACATTCAATCAGTTAGCATAGAATGGATGAGGACTGATTTACCCGCTGAATATGTGAAAATGAAGTCGTTGATAAGAACCATGTTAGATAAAAGACTCATCTGGCTTCGTAGCGTAGGCCTCCTTCAAAGTAAACCTGCATACACTACGAGAAGGAAATTAATCGAAATAGGCGACGAACTTCGATCCATGCTAGAAACGAGTACAGACCAAGAAAAAGGGAAAATCTTCTGGGCAATAATAAATCAATCCTCAAGTTTAACATTATTCCATATGCTGGAACTTCTTGAAACCCAGGGACTATGGAGCCTTAAAGCTTTTCTAAATAAGGTCGATCTAGAGAAAAATGGGAAGAAAAGCTATGCTATACTTGTGAATGAAACTGAATATAAGAGCTTAAGAGGCTGGACAGATACGTCGAAGACGCATCATCCCAAACTTGGGTTGTTGAAGCAGATTGTCAGCGATCATATGGAGAATAATGTTTCGTCTAGAATGCTGGTATTCACCCAATATAGAGATACTGCAAGTCACCTAGTTGCTGAATTAAACACCATCAGGAATGTGAGAGCGGAGAGATTTGTCGGACAAGCATCAAAAAACAGGGATAGGGGGCTAACTCAGGAGGAACAAGCAGAGAGAATTAAAAGATTGGAAGACGGGTTAACAAATATTCTAGTGGCCACATCAATAGCCGAAGAAGGATTAGATATTCCTGCAGTTGACCAAGTTATATTCTATGAGCCTATCCCTAGTGAAATACGATATATTCAGAGACGGGGAAGAACAGGAAGAAAGGCACCTGGAAAGGTGACCATTTTAGCTACAAATAACAGTCTAGACATGACGTATCTTTATGCGAGCACAAAAAGAACAGCGAAGATGAAAAAAATAGCTAAAAATCTGAAGAGTAGGCTTCAGCCCATAATTCGGGTCCATGAAAAACCCAACTCAAAACCTCTAACTGGAACAGAGTTGAAAACGCTTGAGAAAGAAGCGAAACATGTAAAAGATGAGCTGGAAAACATGCAGTCAGAGTCAGCGAATCTTAAAGAATTCAATAAAACGATTGATAGAATCTCGCAAAGTATATATATGAAATTGCTTGAGAGAGGCCCTAAAGGAGCTTCTTTAGGGCAAATAATATTAGATATAGACTATGACGAACCATCGACAGCTATTTTAAAAGCTGCGATTAATAAATTGATCAAAAGTGAACTAGTGACTGAAATAGGTGTAGAGAAATTCGTTATCTCTTCAGCTTTAAAGGCATCACGTGGAAAGATCTACAAGATTACTGTTGAGAAAATATATCAAGGACAAGCTGTTGTTCGAATAAATGACAAGTGGAGGGCAAGATTGTTATCTCAAGAATATAATGGTCCAAGAAATCTCATTAAAAAGAATTCGACATTTGCTGCTGCAGGGGAGTTGTATAAAACAAATGGCGCTTTATGCTTAAGAATAAACGAAGTGATCCAGATTATAAGTTAACACTCTAAAGAAAGCTATCCTACTATCTCCGGCATACAAGTGTTTTATATTATGCTCATTCCCTTTTAGGGGAAAAATAGGATTTTTCTATTTCTCGGATATCTGCTTCAGTATCAGCTACGCCATAATCTTCGAGAAGATTTTTATTCAAAGAAAGGAAAGCGGGTCCCCACTTGAACGCGTTCAGTAATCTCTTCGCTTCTTTTTTTAGATTTACTCTATATAATGCTGCTGCCAAGGCTTCTGCTGAACTAAGATAATGTGCGTGACCATAGTTAATAGGATTCGCTGCAATCATAGTTGGAAGTTTACGATGTGTTCCTCTAATCGTTTTTACGAACGTCTCCTCCGCCTTCTTCCAAGAACAATCAATAATCGCCAATCCTCCTCGGAGAATTAAATCTCTATCTTTAGCGAGGAGCAGTTCTTCAGCATACGGGTTAAGTAACACTCTTTTCTTTGGCAGTCTTGAGATTCGAAAGAGCGGTTTAACTAAACGTAAGCGGCAAAGTTTATTGGATGTACATTTCTTCGGATCATCTTGGTTCATTCGATAAACAAATAATTTTAATACATGATCTACGTCTTTCTCTCCCATTTTAGACCTACAACAACAATGATGAGAAGCCCTTAAATAATTTTAATTTTTAAACCAAAATAGTAGTGAATTTTGATTATGTTAATTGTTAACATTATTGGAGTTGGGCGTAAGAGAGGAAAAACAAAATTAATAGAAGTTTTGATAAAAGAACTTACTCAAATGAAGTACCATGTGTCGACCATAAAGCACATTTCTAAGGGCTCATTCGACACAACCCAAAAAGATACGTGGAGACACCTTAAAGCAGGAGCAAAAAAAGTAATTGCTATTAGCCGGAACGAATTAGTTTGTATCCAAAACATTAATTCACCAGTGTTAGATACGGCTATTGCAGAATTAGGAGATCATGTGGATATTGTTTTTGTAGAAGGATTCAAAAAAGCACCTTATCCAAAGATTATTGTTGCTAAAACGATTTCTGACGTAAAAAAATTGATGAATGAAGTGCATAGAGTTTTCGCCATTACAGGCGCAATATCGAAAAATTCTGAGTTACAACATTACCAAAAGATCCCAATTTATGAACCCTTGCAGCTCGTTAACGTATTAGTAAGAATGATAATAAATGATTGAGTTAAATAGCTCCCTTATACAAACTAAAAAAATGTGACTGCAATTAGCACGCGTTTTATTAGTTTTAGTTAAATATTCATTTTTTACAGCCATCAACGCTAGCCAGCTAACCCGTTAGTTATGGTATCTATCTAAAGGGAGCGATAGTAGTAGAAGAGATATTCCTGTGCATAGCCAGAGAATTTACCAAAATAGTCTCTTCCAAAGCTACTAATTTGTTTATAACGCTTTGTTGTAAGATATTTTTGCCTGCACTTCATATGTGGCAGGTATCGATAATAATGTTTAGATATAATTCGATTTATCCAAACGTCTATTGGAAAAGCTTCGAGTTTATCTAATGAAAAGAGGAGTACGCAATCTGCAACTTTGTGACCAACTCAAGGAATATCTAGGAGTTCTTTTTTAGCTTTATTATAAGGCAGGCGATATAAGCTATTTAAATGTATTTTGTATGTATTCACATACATGGAAGTTTTTTGTATATATTTTGCTCTGAAGCCTAACTTACAGTTTAATAGATCTTTTAGTTCGGCTTCAACTAAATCTTCAATTTTAGGGAAGGAGTAGAATTTATAGCCATCATAAATGAGTTCTTTTCCAAACTTTTTCGAGAGATATTGTATCATTTGCTTTATTCGAATAAGATTTGAGAAGGTGGCACAGATATACGAGATAAGACACTCCCAAGGATCTTGGCGGATTATTCGGAGGCCATAACTATGCTTTATTGCACTTTTTATTATTGGATCTTTATCTATCTTGGATAGTATCAAGGGCAGATTATCTTCTAATCGAAGATATTTTATTAAAAAATCAGCGGTAATATCTTCTGGGTAGGTTTTAAAGATTAACTTATTTTGATCTTGTCGAAGTTTTACGACTGTATCTTTTACTACGCCATACCAATAATTACCTTTCTTTCTCCAGCGAAAGACTTGGCCACAATTTAAAGTATGATCCAATGCGATGGGTGTATTTTGGTTTAAGATTATTTGTTTGAAACCATTGCTCAAAGATTTCGCCTAAGCTATTTATTACTTAAAATGGAAGTTTTTTCGGAGGTTTAGTTTGCAGGTATCCTTTTTTCAGATTGGGTCAGCGCGTGCTAATTCAAGTTTTTTCTGCCATCTTTTTAGGTAATCAGTTGGATCGAATCTACACATCTTAATGATTCTAATATCTTCAGAAAAAGGCATATTGCTATTCAGATTTGTTAGGAAAACTCCAATTTCTCCTTCCTTTAGGGTTTGATTAATTTTTTTTGCTATGTACTCTTTTCTTTCTTTTACAGTTTCTTCATATAGTTCTATAGCTCCATTATCACGTTGTTTATTCAACATTTCAAGCCAGGCTTCAGTTTCGGCAACAAGAGAAGAGTCTTCGCATATTAGAGATCCGTTATTTTCAAGCAACATTTTAATAATTGAATATTCGCTTTTTTGTTTTAATCGCTTTTCAACCTTCATTAGAGACTCTTCATAATACACTTTTTTAACTTTTTGTACAAGGGGTTTTAATTTCTGTTTAACATAGTCCCAAAATTCTTTTGATACATCATTAAAATCCTCTGGAATGACACCAGTCAGCTTCTTGAATTCTTCCCTACTAAACATCTTAGGTATTAGTATAAGTGTTCGGACCATTCTTAAGTGTCCTCAATGATTTCTCGAATATTTTTAAAAGGAAACGTTATACATAGTTTTACTGGAGTTACTTTTTTAGTAGGATTTGCTATCATTAATCTAAATCTATTTTAAAACAAATTTTTCCAATAGATATGCGGTAGGTATGAATCCTTCGTATCCTGTTTAGCGCGTATTAATACTATTAATTAGATATAGATTAATAGCTCGAGTACGCTATCATCCTCCTGCTAAAACAATAAGAAAGTCAGCGGTGTCTGCGCACATATCTGCTGCTCTTTCTAACGAATCAATAAAATCTTTTAAGATCATAAGCATTGGGAAATCGTCATTTGGCAGGTTCTCAATAATGGTCATCTTTCCTTTTAAATGGGAAGCGTCTGCTTTTTCTTCCGCTTCATATACTTTGGTAGCAATATTTATGGCTTGATTAGGGTTTCCCCACACTTCCCCAATACTTTTATCTAATAACTCTACGCTCTCAACTAATTGCTTCACCGTTTTAACTGAGATGTTAAGTACTTGTCCCAAAGCAACTTTTTTGGCGGATATAAAAATCTTTATGTCCCTTGCAGCATCTTTGATACAGTCTGCAAACCGATCTAATCGTTCAACAAGAGCCTTCAGATCTTCTCGATGATTTATAGGAAGATCCTTTTTCGTTAATTCTGTGAAAATCTCTCTACGAAGCTTATCAACCTCTATTTCTATTTTGAATAATTGTTCAAGAAACTCCTCTGTTTCCAATACTTTATTGTCTGAGAAAGCTAAAATGGCTTTTTCTAGGAGGCTTACTGTTGCTAAAATCTTCTTTATATGAGTCTGTACCAAATCCGTAATTATTGCGTGCTGACTTTTCTTCATAATTCTTCAAATAAGGCTATTTTATTCATTATATTTATATTCAACCTTCATTTGAGTAGACCAAGAGCCAGTTCTATCGCGCGCTAGTTAGTCTTAGCTCATTCTTTTTTTAAATTCAAAACGCGTGCTCACACACGCTAGTAGATGTGTTCTAGAAATAGCAAGAGAATATATCTTATAAAAAAGTATCATCATGTAAGTTATATGGTTACTATGATCAATTCTAATATAATCCTTCTTGGAATGCCTGGAACTGGCAAAGGAACACAGGCGAAGTTTTTAAAGGAGAAACATGCAATTCCCCACATTTCAACAGGTGAGCTTTTTAGAGAAGCAGCATCAAAGAAGACAAAAGTAGGTCTCAAGGTAAAAGGCTTCATGGAAGAAGGAAAGCTCATTCCCAACGGAATTGTTAATGAAGTAATTTTAGAGAGATTAGCAAGAGACGATTGTAAAAAGGGATTTATTCTAGACGGCTATCCCAGAACCATCCAACAAGCCAAATTCTTAGATAAATTATTAGCCAAAAATGGAAGACCCACCGCGGTGTTGTTTATTACAGTAGAAAAACAGGAGGTAGTGAAACGGTTAACTGGTCGCAGAATTTGCGAGAACTGTGGAAAAGACTACAATTTATACTATCTCCCTCCTAGAGAGCCAGGGATCTGCGATGTTTGTGGAGAAATGCTCATTCAAAGAGAAGACGATAAAATAGAAACCATTAACAAGCGTATAGAGGTTTATTGGAATCAAACAAATATGTTAGTTGAATATTATAAAAAAAGGAAATATTTTTTTCAAATAAATGGTAAAGGAACGGTAAACGAAATCAACAAACAACTTGTGAAATTACTTCAAGAACAAGTATCAATGTAAGCCTTACGCGTGATCATGTTATGGAAGACTTGTTAAGACTTCGTCGATGCTCAGAAAGCGTCTATTAGGAAGTTTATTTAGCAATCGGCAGGCATGAATAGTTATTCCATTGGTTAAATCGATTACCTTCCATCCTTGATCATGTATGAGTTCCGCTTTTGTCGCTGGAAACTCTGCATCTTCGATGAGGACTTCTTTCAAGGATTGTATACCCACAGATTCTGTTATTGGAGGAAAATTTTGAGTAGCCCTGTATATTTTGTAACGAGCGGCATCTTTATACATTTTAACATTGTGAAAAGAAATAATAGCTTCAGTAGTAGCTTCGCTTGTTATTTTCTTGTCAATTTCTAACAATTCTTCATCTGTAAATTGACATATATTTTTTTCACCTTTACCGAACATCCTTGAGTATATGATGTTAGTATCGGTAACTGGGGTTTCTTTTGACAGATCAACGCAGTGAACGATATTATAATCTTGTATTAGAGAAATTCAATGATTGGGGAGCGGATCTCCTCTTCTACGTCTTATTTCCCATACAAATGTAATATTATTGAGGTCAATGCTTTCAAAGAAATTTTTTATTGATTCAGTTTTCCTTTTATTAAAATTCAATACTGATGGAGTTACTATAACGAGGAACCTCGAAGCCAAAATGGTGCAAATTTCCTTCATAGAATCAAAAGCATTAAACACTTCTTCAATTGGCTCTAATTGATGAACGTGCGTCATATCTTTATGACAACGAACTGAAAAGGTGAAATCTAAAGGAACTCGTCGCCTCCAAGACTTCACTCTGTGAAGATTTGGCATTTCATAAAATGTTGAATTAACCTCAACAAAGTTAAAAACGCTAGAGTATGCTTCAAGTTGATTTAGCCCTGGTACCTGAAAATAAGCCCATCCACCGGTTCCGATTAATAACTCGAACATCCTAACCCCATAATTTTAGAGGTAATATAACGTGCGCGCGCTCTGTCTAAACATGTGATCAATGCCTTCTTTTATTTAAGCCGATTATAACTCATTTTCTTGTTTGTAGTTGTTTTATATCAGATGCGGTTGTTTGTTTAGTTAGCATGTATGAGCCAATTGATTTTTTAAAGAAACAATAGATAAATGTGAAAGGAAGTAAACTTATGTTTGGAGAAGGCTCTTCATGAGGAAAATCCCAAGAATTGTAATTTCTGGCTCGTACAGCGGTGTTGGAAAAACAACTGTCGCGACTGGGTTAATGGGTGCTTTTCGGAACAGAAAGATGAAGGTTCAAGGCTTTAAAGTTGGGCCAGATTATATCGACACAAGCTATCATACAATGATTACGAATAGATATGCAAGAAATTTAGATACTTGGATGGTACCATACGAAGGCATTCTGGAACTTTTTGTAAGAGCTTTTCAAGATGCAGACATAGCTATAATCGAAGGTGCAATGGGGTTATATGACGGAGCCAGTGGTGTAGACGAAACCGGAAGCACAGCGGAAATGGCTCGAATACTAAATGCGCCAGTGATTTTAGTCATTGACGCAAGTGATATGGCGAGATCTGCAGGCGCTCTCGTTTTAGGTTATCAGAAATTTGATCCGAATTTGAGATTAGCGGGCGTCATTGCTAACGGACTAGGAAGCACAACCCATGCTAAATGGGTTAAAGATGCAATAGAAACTCATACTAACATTCCAGTGTTAGGAACATTACCGATCAGAAATAAGATTAAAATGCCAG
The DNA here is from genome assembly GCA_020355125.1 of Candidatus Bathyarchaeota archaeon. Lineage (GTDB taxonomy): Archaea > Thermoproteota > Bathyarchaeia > RBG-16-48-13. Next base: position 1,499,167 of record CP070659.1, on the reverse strand, counting down.
AAAGACATCTAGGACTCATTCCGACGCTGGAGAGAGGTGAATTAGATAGTTATTTTTCAACGCTAGCAGATTTTATTGAAGAGAATGTTAATCTAGACACTATTTCAGAAATTGCTCAATCTGCACCAAAGTTACCTATCCAAAAAAGTAAGATATATCCGAAGAAAAACAAAAAAAAGAAAGTGAGAATTGGCATCGCTTTAGACGAAGCTTTTAACTTTTATTACTGGGACAACGTCGATATGCTAAAGGCATATGGAGCTGAGATTATTTTTTTCAGTCCAATCCATAATGAGAAACTTCCTGACGTCGATGGAATATATATTGGAGGCGGCTTTCCAGAAGTTCTGGCCGCAAAACTAGAGGTAAATAAATCTATACGGCAAAAAATAAAAAAAAGGGCTGAAGAAGGCATGCCCTTGTACGCGGAATGTGGTGGTTTAATGTATTTAACCGATTCTGTGATAAATTTTTCAGGAAAAGCATTTCAAATGGTGGGGTTATTTCCAGGCATAACCATAATGACAAAGAAGTTGGAAGCTATGTGTTATACTCTTGCAGATGTAGTTATGCATACGATAATACCCCGAAAAGGTACAAAACTTAAGGGTCACGAATTCCATTTTTCTACGATAACAAACATTCCTAGAGATGCAAGTTTCGCATATAAAATGAAATTAGGTAAAGGAATCAATGGAAAATATGACGGTTGGATAGAATATAATGTATTAGCATCCTACATGCATATGCATTTTGGATACGATAAAAAACTTGTTCAAAGTTTTATCCAATCATGCGAACAATATCAAAGAAAAAAGTAACATTGAATCTTAACCCGATCTATTAAGGTACAATTTACAGGATAGCGCGCGTTGAAGAATAAAGTATTTAACTAGAAAAGAATCATCGAAACACTGAAAAAGATGATATATTTTGACCCTAGATTACGAACTTAATCTGCTTAGAAAACTAGTAGAAATCAACACCGATTCCGTTTTAAAAGAGGGGTATGATGAATGTGCTTCGATATTAATCGAAGAAGCCCAAAAAAATTCTCTCGATGTAAGTGTCATTGATGGAGAGAAAGGGGCTCAGGATGGCATTTATCGGCCAAACATTATTATAACCCTGAACTCTGGCTCAGATGTTACTTTATTACTTGAATCACATTTTGATGTTGTCCCATCTGGTCCTAACTGGACTTATCCTCCGTATAAATTAACCCTAAGGAATGGCAAAGCATTTGGAAGAGGTACCGCGGATAATAAAGCAGGTATTGCAGCGGCAATAGGAGCCATGCGGTTGCTTAACAAGGAAAATTTGGATATAAACCTCAAGCTAATTGCAAGTGTTGATGAAGAAATTGGAGGAAGATACGGAGTAGACTATATATTAAGTGATTATGGATTGAGAGGTGACGCTGCATTGGTTCTAGACGCGGGCCCCGAGAATCTCTACCTTGGGGCTAGTGGTCTTATCTGGGGAAAAATTACTGTTAAAGGAAAACAAGGACATGCAGGATACCCGTATAAATCAAAAAATGCGATAGTTGAAACTATCAACCTGCTTTCAGCACTTGATGTCTACAAAAAAAGGGTAGAAAAAAAAGAATCTTTTTTACACGCTCCACTTGAAGCTCCAAAACAAAATATTTGGGGTAGATTTAATGTAACAACGATCAAAGCCGGGGAGAAAGAGAATATAATACCTGGTATTTGTGAAGTTCGTTTTGACCGTAGACTTTTACCCGAAGAATCTATAGAGGAAGCAGAAGACGAATTAAGAGACTTCTTCGAAGAGGCTGTAAAGAAAATAGGGTGTAGGGCATCTCTTGAGATTATTCACAAACTTCCTGGTTACTACACTCAAAGTGATCATGTCTTCGTTCAAACAGTTTCTGAAAACATAAAGAAGATCGTGGGCCGAAACCTCTCCCTCGCAGGAGAATTAGGAGGAAACGATGGAAGCTTTTTTGCTAAGAATGGTATTCCAGTTCTATGCTATGGGACTATAAGAGCAGACACCCGCTTTCACGGGGTAGACGAGTTTGTGTATCTTGAAGATATCATAAATGTTCGGAATTTGATTATTAATTTGAGTAAAGTAAAGCGTGAACAAATAGCAGAGTGACATTGGATCTATTTCGTAGATTCCAAATTAACCTAATGAGTAGTTTATAATATGTATTGTGTAGGAACTAGGGATAGTATCCTCTTACTTTAAGATCTGTTTTCACTGCTTCTAAGACGTAACCATTACGCGACCGAAAACCCCATTGTCTACTTTCAATAATTTTATCGATTCTATCGGCGATTTCTTTGGGGAGACCCACGTAAACCCATTTTCCTCTCTCTTTCTTTTTAGTTTCCATCATATCATACCCGCATTATATTACTATATTACTTATATAACATATGAATAGGTTTGTCCCAAATATTAATGTATTGACTATCAACTTCACATAGACTATCACACGAGGTCACGCTATTTAGAATAATTGTGATGCTATGTAAAAGTATGTGAGATACAACCCTATGGAAATGAGTACTGTCCCACTAATTTTATGGAGTCGCTGTGTTCTCATTATGATCTTATTAAGCATCAAATTCTTGACTTTAACCATGAGAATGGTGATAACAATTATCGGGAGCCCCATACCGCATGCATAAACTATGAAGGTGAGTAGCCCTTGAATTAAGCCACCGTTAGCAATAGCATACGATAGAATTGACAGAAATATTGGAGCTGAACAGCCTATCGTAGCTAACCCATAAGTAATGCCATAAAGGAATATACCAATAATCCCTTTCTTTTTTGATGATATTATAGGCATCCAAAGTTTTGAAATTTTTAGCTCGAATATCATGCCGACTCCCATAAAAATCATGATTAAACCAGCTATGAGTTCCAGTAATGACGTGAATAATGAAAAGAATCCGCCTATGGTAGTTACTAGAAATCATATAATCGAAAATATCATGATAAGTCCGAAACTACATGCAATTCCAAGTGGAACCGCCTTTCTATAAGAAATTTCAACACCCATATAGTAGGAAATATAACCTGGCAACATGGGAAACCCACACGGAGAAAAAAGTGCAACTACACCGGCGGCAAATATTAGCGGAAAACCAGAATCGAGAACCAATATTTTCACCTTATGCGTGTGCATACTTGAGATTTTAATGCAGTTGACAGCTACATTCTTTTTTCAGCTCTGCGTTATTCGGTTACTTAGCCGCAGCATTCTGCTTTGAAATCTGCATTGATGCATAAGGATATATTGCAACTTTTATGTCAGAACCATAGGTTTTTTGAAAAGATCTCACAGCGTC
>CP070659.1:1490911-1495732 GCA_020355125.1 Candidatus Bathyarchaeota archaeon | reverse complement strand
TGAGCATCGAAGACCTTGGCATCCGTCTAGGCACCCGCCACACGGCTCGGACATCGATAATATTGTGCTAACTCTTGTGCAGCCGCGTTGAGCAACGCCATCTCCGGATTCCCAACTGGATAATAGCCCTTGCGCACATCGATTATTGACGAGGAGCAGCCCATTTGCGCCGCAATACTATTCCAGCCCGCGTCGTAGGCGACGAGTTGACAGAACACTTCAAAGCTCAGCATTTCCGCGTTGTGGACGACCATGGTGCCAGCGAGGGACATCGGTGCCATCGAGCCGGACGTCGCCATCCCAATCGTCTCATTGTATAGCCCATTTTCAGCCGCTATCATCATAGTGTCAAGACCAGGGCCAGGCCACACCAAAGGACTAGTAGGGCAAACGCCCCCTGCTACAATTGGCGTCTTTCGCAGTTCTTCAATTCCGCCAGTGAGAATAGAGCCCATTTCTACCGCAATCAGTTGCGTCTCGCGATCATTCCCCCTCACTTGGATACTTTTGTTAGGATTATTGACCCGGTTCCAAACCACCAAGGCTGCGTGCAGATTAGATGTCACCGGGTTGAGATCTCTTGCAAAAACCGCCCAAGGATGTGGTCGATCTACACTTTCTAACTCGTTTCCAACAATTGCTACTTTCTCTACATCCTTGATAGTAGAAGGGTGTGCTACTCCATTTCGATCAGTGATATACGTGCCTTGTCCAAAAGTTTGGAAATATACCTCCCTTTTCTGGATTCGTTTGAGATTTCGGTTAAACCACGGATATTCGGGGAGCGCTTTCTTCATGAATTCGTCGACGACCGCCTCTGGAATCTTCGCGATCATACGCTTCCGGTCGATGATACAACCATAATTCTCTAAGTAGTCTAACGCTTTGTCGTTAAGGAACTGGGCGCCAATCGTCTCCAGTACGTTGATGGATGCGGCGTGAATCCGCTCAATATCGCTCCGCGAGAGGAATTGCAGTTTCATTTTTCCCAATACTTGTCACCTCCGATCCATTTCATAATGATTCAATAAAAGATAATCATACAACATAAAACCTACTATTCCTCGGGAGAATTATCGTCGCGTTACTAGCTTTCTGCTAATCGAATTACGCTATAATGAATCGAAGACAGGGGGTTCATTCTATTAATAGTTTACTTTCCTTGGGAGTTTTTTTGCTTGTTGAATCCAGTTCGTTATTTCTTTTAGTGAGGGGGGTCTCTTTACTAATGCTTTCACTTCGTTGACCTCACAGATCTTAGCATGAAGGTTCGCTGGATTCCGTTGGGAAAGCTCTACTACGGTATCAACTCCCGCTTCCTCAAGCAGATCCGAATATTCTCTGCCTATTCCCGTTATTCTAAAGAGGTCAGAAAGGTTGACCCATTTCAGAATTAACTTATATGGGATGCCGGTCGTTCTGGCTAGTTCTTCTCGTCCTCTCCGAGTTGAGCCTCTGTCAAGGAGATGATCTGTTGTTTTTATTCCGGCGTTTAATAGCCTCATTTCGTAGATCGGGCGTGTTCGCTCAGCCATTTTGATATAATCGGTAACTTTCTTTTCGCGCGTTTCCTGAGCGTGAACCGCAACCTCGTGTTGGACAAGAGGACTCTGCGTCGTGCCTCGACTTGGAGGTTTTGACATCAAAGTATAGATGAGCCAGATGATAAAGCCATAAACGACCCCGTTAACAACTGCGTTGACAAGTAGCCGCGCCGGAATGCCAAGCACAAGATAACCCGTTTCAGGTAAGTTCAACAGTGCATGGATCATGCTACCAGGTGGGATGCTAGGTATTCCGAGAGTTATGGCGAGAAAACCAAGGAAAAATACGATAAAGATCGCGGCTCCAATCATTCAATCACCGAATATAGATTATTATACTAACTTTTCCTATTAGGTTATATAACTAATTAACTACAGTGCTCACAATTCGAGACGTAGTACATATTTATTCGCCTTAAAAATCTAAGAAAGATGAGAGATCTTGTCCAGTAATATGTTAAAACTACCATTAAGAAAGAATTGGAAGCTTAAAGTTTTATCGCAAAAGATAAGTGAAGATGTAAAGCTACAAACCTATTGGAAATGCTCTAACATTATGGCTATTAACCGTATGGGATATACGGATCATGGGCCAATACATGTTAAGATCGTCGCCAATTCCGCGTTAAAGATTCTCCGTATTTTAATAGATCATGACGTTGTCCCCAACATCGTAAAGGATTACGCTATGACAAATGAAGATGCGGAAATCGTTGTCGTTCTCGCATCAATACTCCACGATCTTGGCATGGTCGTGTGTAGAGAAAACCATGAAGAATACAGCCTTTTTCTATCGTTAGGATTTTTAAAAGAATACTTAGGTGACATTTACAATGATGAACAAGCAACTATACTATCCTCCGAAATTCTCCACGCCCTTGCTACTCATCATCACCAAAGAAAACCGCTAACTATTGAGGCAGGAGTTACAAGAATAGCCGACGCACTTGATATGGAACAAGGTCGAGCCAGAATTCCTTTTGAAGCCGGAAAGATCGACATTCACTCGGTCTCTGCATTATCCATTGAGAATGTGAAAATTGAAGAAGGAACGGAAAAACCGATCGTCATAAGAATTTCCATGACTAGCTCAGCGGGCGTATTTCAGATCGATCAACTATTAAGAAACAGTATCAAAAACTCAAACTTAGAGAAGTATATCCATGTTACTGCCATAATAACAGATGAGAAGAAAGAAGAAATTATCGGTAAGTTCGAGATGTAATTGCCGCCGGGTATACAGCCACTTCGTGAAGCTAGCAATCTCGCGGTTATCATTATTCGTTAGGATTTTTATAAGATGAAGCGCACGCGCTAATCCTATGTTTGTTTTTCGTTTTGGAGCGCTCACGCTTTTGAACATATTATGAAAGCGAACCCCGCTCAATGTTAGATAAAATTAGTAGAAGGCTAGCCACATGAAATTATTACAGATTTCCTTTTGCATCTTTTTGGCGGGGAGCGTTTGGATAAGTGGTGGAATATAGGTTTCCTTGCTCCTTGTGTATGATAGATAAATTTAAAAAAATGTTGATTGTACCAAACTATTAGAAGTGGAATCGTTTTAGTAAGTAAAATATTTGAACTAATCACATAAATGGAATGATTGGCTGATAAAATGAATGAAAAATTACCTCCTGGGCAGCATGAAATTCCCGCTATTCTTCGATGGAACATAGATCATCCTGGAATCATCCCTGAAAATCCAGAAATTGATCTGGAAAATTGGACCATAATGGTTGATGGCGAAGTGGAAAAGCCAATTACGTTATCGTGGCATGATTTTCTTCAGCTTCCTTCTATCGAAGTAAAAAGTGATTTCCACTGTGTCGAAGGATGGAGCGTTAGAAAGCTTAGGTGGTTAGGAGTCAAATTTAACACGTTAGTTCATATGGTAAAGCCAAAAAAAAGTGCAAAACATGTCTTGTTTAGGTGTTCAGATGGATATACTACGTTCTTGGATCTCCGAGCACTTTTTGAAGAGAATGTCCTCTTATCGTATAAACTGAATGGGAAATGGCTTGAAGCGTCGCTGGGTGGACCATTGAGATTGGTCGTCCCAAATAAATACGCTTATAAAAGTGCAATGTGGATTGAACGGATAACTTTCACTAAACAAATATCTTTCGGCTATTGGGAAAAAAGGAAATACAGTTATACGGCTGACGTCTGGAAAAACGATCGTTTTTCTGGAAGATAAGATTCTTCCTTTACTACACATACTGACATATGTAGCAGTAAAAAAGACCGCTTTGACTTAATAAAAGAGTTATCAGATTTGGATTTAAAATTTATAAAATGGATTATGGAAAGTTATATTATTTATAGATGTAAAAAGTAGAAATAGATGATTGTTTCATCTATTAGTAGTGGAGGATGTGGTTGTATTGGCGACGATAAAAGAAGGAGAGAAGGGACAAATAGTCGTTCGTTATGACAAAAATCGCACTCCTAAGTATTATGTTACAGTAGACAACAAGGTTATTTTTGAATCAGATTCCGTAGAAAATGTAGTTCAGTGGACTATCGAGAATTACACTTATAATTTCGTTATTACATTTCCCTACCAACCAATAACACTGAAAAGATAATTTGTCACTTGAGATTCGTGTTTGCTTTTTGAAAGGTTAAATGTTGATTAATCAATTGCTATTATAAGTTTGGAAGGCGCTGTTAACGTTGTGTAAGATGAGTGTCCTGATTCCGGTTTATCGCGAATCCAGCTTTCTTGAAGGGCTTCTAACTGATGTGTTAGGAGACTCGTACCCCTGTAAAGAAGTATTAGTCGTCATTGATAGTCCCACCGAAATGAGTCTTGACACAGTAAAGAAGTTTCAGGACAAGGCTTCATTCGTTCTAAATAACGAAAGAGTTGGCAAAGTAAACGCGTTGAATGAAGCGTATAAACGTACAACTGGGAACATTCTGCTCTTCCTTGACAGTGATGTCCGATTACAATCGTCTGATGTTAGTTTCTTTGGAATCTTGGAAAAAGAGATGGAGGGCGTTGACATACTCGATTTAAAGAAAAGCGTTGTTAGACGATCTTTTCTAGATAAACTAATCCACTATGAGTATTTGGGATCTAGTCTCGTCAGTTGGTTTTTTTCCAAGAGGATTGGCAAATCGCTTGGGTTGAATGGCGCTGCTTTCGCTATAAGGAGGAAGGCCTGCGAGAGTTTAGGGGGATTTCGAAACACGATACCCGATGATTTTGATCTAGTTACACGATCCTTCTTCAACAACTTTAAGTTCAGATATCCGGATAGGATCGCGG
>CP070659.1:1487832-1490811 GCA_020355125.1 Candidatus Bathyarchaeota archaeon | reverse complement strand
TAGAGAATAATGCCTGATAATACTGTTGTAGTTAGGGTAGCTAAAACAAGCATTAGGGATTTTTGATTCAATACAACTCTTACCCATTATAGTTTGGAACTTTACACCTGTTCAGTATAGGAAATGATAAATAAAAATCGCCTTCTAACTATACGGGAAAGGTTAGTGTAGATTATGTTTAAAGGAAATTTGTTAGAAAAGATTCGGACAAAATTTCCCCGAGCAGCAATTGACTTAAATGGACAACCTAGGATTTTTTTTGATAATGGCACAGGAACCCTCGTTGTAGGAAAAGCCGCTAAAGCTGAAACCGAAGTCCGCATCGATTGTAGCGCTAATATAGGAGCCGGTTTCGACGAATCTGTCAAAGCAGAAGAGGTTATTCACAAAGGAAGAAAAGCAGTTGCTGATTTATTAAATGCGGCGTCATCTGAAACTATTGTTACTGGAGAATCAGCTACCGCCTTGCTGTTTAATTTAAGCTATGCGATTGGTAAAGAACTTACTGGAACAGAAAACGTTGTAACAACTGAATTTGAACACTATGCGAACATCAGTCCTTGGATTGAACTAATGGAAAGACGGAAAATTCAGAAAGTCAAATTTGCTAGCTTAAACAAAGATGATGGTACTCTCAACATGGATCACCTTCAAAGTTTAATCGACTCCAACACAAAGATCATATCTGTTACTGCGGCTTCAAATGTCCTAGGCACTAAAAGCCCTCTTGAAAAGATCGGAAAAATGGCTAAAGAGGTTGATGCATACTTCGTGGTGGATGCGGTTCACCACATCGCCCACGGTCCAATAGACGTTAAAGCTTTAAATTGCGATTTCTTGGTGTTTTCAGGATATAAACTCTTTTCATCCCATGGAAGCTTTCTGTATGGAAAAAAAGACCACCTTGAAACACTTAATCCATATAAAGTCGCTCCAGCATCAGACCATATTCCTTGGAAATGGGAACGGGGAACTAGGAACCAGTCCATTTTCGCAGCCATCGAAGGCGTCATTGATCATTTAGTCTGGATCTCCGACCACGTTCAAAGCGATTATAAAGAGCGTTATCCTGAGGGATCTTGGCGACGACGATCGCTAAAAGTTGCATTGTCCTCAATCGAAAAATATGAGGAGGAATTATCCAAGGCAATACTACATGGCTTAAATGGCATTAAAGGCTTGAAGGATATGCCTATGGTAAAAGTTTATGGACTAACAGATTTGAGTCGTTTGAAAGAGAGAGATCCCACCTTTGCCTTTAAAGTAAACAACATGCCTGACCATGAAGTCGCGATGAATCTTTGGACTCGAGGAGGCATTGCTGCACGGGCAGAAGATTATTACTCACGCGCCTTAAAAACATACAACCAACAAACCATGATCCGAATTAGTCTCGTTCACTACAATACTCTAGAAGAAGTGGCTAAATTCTTGACAACATTACATGAAATATGCCAAGCACGCACTCCCGCGTCTAAAAAACGTCCAAAGTAAAATGATGTTTTGGATAATCGCATATAGATTTGTGTTTTAATGATATTTTTCCACAAGCATTGCCATTCCTTGGCCACCACCTATACATAAAGACACTAATCCCCGTTCTAAATCACTTCTTTTCATTTCATGCATAATGGTAACAACAAGTCTTGCCCCAGTACATCCAATAGGATGGCCAAGTGCAAGACTGCCCCCATGTATATTCGTATCCTCTAAATTGAGATCTAATTCTCTTTTACATGCTATGAATTGGGCAGCAAACGCTTCGTTTAACTCAATTATGTCCACATCATCTAAATCTAAATCTAACTTGTCAAGCAACATTCTAATAGCTGGAACAGGGCCCACTCCCATAAAAGCCGGATCTAGTCCACAGGAAGCGTAGGATTTTATGGTTACCCATGGTTCAACTTTGATTTCCTTTGCCGCGTCTTCGCTCATCAATATTACTGCCGCCGCACCATCATTTATTCCCGAAGCGTTTCCAGCAGTCACCGTCCCGTTTTTCTTAAACACAGGTGGAAGTAAAGCTAATTTTTCTAAACTTGTTTTTCGAGGGCGTTCATCTATGGATAAAAGAGAACGTTGGCCTTTCTTTTTCTGAATAGGTACAGGAACAATTTCTTTGTCAAACACCCCGTCGACTATTGCTTTTCTGGCGCGATTATGGCTGAGTAAAGCAAATTGATCCTGTTCTTTTCTTGATACCTTAAATCTTTCAGCAATATTTTCAGCTGTGATTCCTATATGATTGCCATAAAACATTTCCCATAACCCATCATAAACCATGAGATCAATTAATTTTCCCCATGCGTTGATTTTTAATCCATATCCCCATCTCGCGTTTGGTAAAATATACGGAGCATGACTCATGCTCTCCATCCCGCCCGCAATAATAATGTCTGCCTCACCTAGTTGTATCGCTTGCATTCCCAAAACTATCGCGTGTAACCCTGATGCACACGCTTTATTGACAGTGAAAGCTGGAGTTTCTTTAGGAACTACACTATATATTGCCGATTGACGAGCGGGATTCAGGCCTTGACCTCCTTGTAGAACATTTCCCATAATTACTTGGTCAACATGTACTGGTTTATGCGCGGATTCAAACTGATAGTATTTCTTTAACTCGGCTACTTCATGGTTTTTAAGACGATCTGGAAGATATTTGAGTAATTTCTCATCAGGAACTGGCCTTAAACAAGCTTTTTTCAACGCTTCTGTAATAGTAATGCTGCCAAGTGTAACAGCGGGCACATCTTCGAGTGCTCCTCCATAATTACCTATTGCAGTCCTGGCTCCGCTGACAATTACTACCTTCTTTAATTTATTCATCTAATCACCCTAATAAGGCACCTGCTAAACCCCGAATATTAAACGATTTAGCGTGTGCCTGTCCGCATTTTTAAATCCGTCTTATGTAATGGGTTCCTTAATAATTGGTATGTTATTGGGATAAAAAATATTAGGATGGAGAATAGC
>CP070659.1:1482985-1487732 GCA_020355125.1 Candidatus Bathyarchaeota archaeon | reverse complement strand
TCCCGGGCGAATAGCTCCAGCGGTTGGCCGGCAAGCTCTTCCAGCGATAACCCCAGTTCCGACATAGATTGTTCCTGCCCCTTGTGGTATCCTTTCTCCATCGGCATGTCCTCCCTTTCTGTTAGTTGGCTTTTCTATAGGGTAGGATATGCCGATTCCTTTTTCCACCACTTTCGGGACACTGCCATGCATGATGAAAAGTAGCACCATCAGAACTCGAGCGATATTGTTGGAAATCCACTGTACCAGGAATCTGAGGGATACTGGTAACACGTTTGCAAAATAGGCGAATTCAAAGGGAAAGACCACGAAGAGCCAAGCAGTAGCCACAGTGATAAAGATGATTCCGCCAAAAGTATCAAAGAGGCGAGAAAGGAGTCTTTGACCTAGTACCCCTTCTAACCCGGATGTAATAATCCATGCAATCCAAGAACCATAAAGCATAATCACTTCTATTGTGCCGAATGTTGTGGTGAAAAAACCTGTTGACAACATCTGGTGGGCAGCCAAATACAATAACATCAAAACGCTACCTGCAAAAAAAAATCCGATGCCTGCGATACGCTCGTTTTTTGGGATACCTTTATCCGCTTCGGCCTTACCTCTAGAAAACCAATTTTCGGCTGTTTCTGTTTCCTTCAACGTACTTTCATCCTTTATTAATGCGCGCGCTAGCACATACATACTCAGCGAAAGCACCAAAGCCATAACTGAATAAGTTCCCGATTACCTCCTCACCCGGCTGAAACTGCTGTACGTTTCTACCAACTGCTTCAACGCGCCCTGCTACGTCAAAACCAAGTATCTTGTATTTAGGTTTTAAAGCTCCTAAGATGCGAATAGACCATCCCCTGCCTCTTAGGAAATCCACGTCCTCGACATTTACGGATGTCGCATAGACTTTGACCAGAACCTCATTGTCCTTGGGAGTAGGTGCTTCAACTTCTCTTAATTCAAGAACAGCTTCTGGTGGTCCGTATTGTTCATAGACAATCGCTTTCATTTTAAGATGCACATATCCTTTTTCTTTAAATAAGTAGAGAGAATAATAGCCATCCTCCTAAGACTGCTTCAAATATTAAAATTGCTAGGCCTACACGGAAGATCTTCATCGCTTTGTTCGGTTTTACAAGTATTAGCTAGCTATCTATTATAAAGAAGGATATCCTCATGGAAAAGTAGTAATAACCGTTGAACATAACTAGTGCGTGTAGGTGGCTGAATTTTGGAAGATGTGCAGATAATCCTTTCAGCATTATGGGTAGCGACAATGTTAACGTTTCTTTGGGGGGATGTGTTAAGCATTATTGCTGGCGACGTAAAAAAAATGTTTGGCGAGCAAGTGCAAATGACTCAGTCAATGTGGGTGGCAATCGCAATATTAATGTTGATACCTATTGTTATGATTGTCCTATCCCTAACGTTGAATTATCCTCTGAATCGCTGGGCTAACATCATTGCAGCCATATTCTGGTTTGGTTTTAATCTACTTAGCTTGCGTGGATACCCAACCTATGAAAAAATTTTGTTACTGGTAAGCATGGGATTCAATGTACTGACTGTTTGGTACGCATGGAAGTGGGTTTAAATAGAAAGATAGCGCGCCAATCTAATATCCGCATCGTTCTGATTTTTTCAAGCTGGCCATGAGATGAACATAAACGACAACGATGTTCCTTTTTCTAATTTTAGTACTCTTTCATTTGCCTCGATAATTTAATCATACGTTTACAAAGTGTGAGCGCGCATCTGATGAGTGCTGAACAACCAGAAACCGTTAATACCTTGATCCATGAATTCTTTACGAGCTAATTAACACATGCTATATTCACATAGAAGCCAAAAGTGAAGGAGTCAAACATGCTTAGAGTTATATCTAGGGCACTTTACTTCTTGGCGAACGCTCCTTTTTCATATCTCCCAAAATTGTTTGCGAATTACATTACCACGTTTTGTAATAGGTGCTATCACAACAGGCTTGATCTCTTGATTAAGTACTACGAAGACCGTACTATCAAGTTATGTAAGGACTGTCTGTTACACGCAAAAATCTTTGTTCTACTCGTTGACTCACTCTTTTCTACTCTGGGATTTGAAAAAGAGGGAGCGAATTCCTTCTTTAAAAAAACGCTGTATAGAAGGGTTGCAACGAACATTGTGAAGGGAATTGCGAAGTTCGGGATCACAAAACCTCTAATAGCGGGAGCCCCGATTGCTGTCGTCTGGAATTTCACGAATCATTGCAACCTGAGATGCAGTCACTGCTACACCAGCGCTCCCAGTCTTCCCAACAACCCAGAATTATCGACCAAAGATTGTTTCGAGGTCATAAATAGACTGGTTGAGGCAAATGTTGCGACATTGAACTTTTCGGGAGGTGAACCTCTCGTTAGAGAAGATTTTTTTGAAGTCGCTCGATATGCTAGGGAACAAGAACTGCAAGTTAGCCTCGCCAGCAACGGAATTCTCCTGACTAAAAATTGTGTTTCGAAGCTGAATGAGATAGGAGTTTCGAGTATAAACATCAGCCTTGACGGGGCGTTGCCTGAAACCCACGAGAGAATACGAAACCTTGAAGGATGCTTTGACCTAGCTATTAATGGAATAACGAACTCTGTTAAGTATGGAAACTTTTCCGAAGTTATCGTCAACACAACTCTAACTAAGTTCACAATCGATGAAATACCTAAAACCTATGAATTAGTCAAACGCTTTGGGGTAGACAAGTACTATGTCTCCAGAATTCTACCTACGGGGAGAGGAAAAGCCTTCTCAAGGTTCGATGTTAGTTCAGAAGAGAAGATAAAGATTCTAACGTTTATGTATGAAAAGTTCAAGGACTCAATCAACGGCACGGGCGATATTCCCGTTTTGGCAAGGGGTATGACTTATTTCGCCCGTGTATGTCACGAGGAATCTCATGGCAGCATTTTCCTAGTTTGTGAGATATTGACCGGCTTCGAGAAATTCCACCAAGAGAATCTTGGAAGTAACTTGCCATACGCGATTATTCAACTAAGTAAAGGTGAACTCTTTAGTGGGTGTGCTACTGGTCTATACTATTGTGGATTATCCCCTGAAGGGGAAGTCCTTCCCTGCGCTCCTGCTACAAATATAAAAATGGGAAATCTATTGAAAAATAATCTTGAAGACATTTGGTCAAATCATCCAATTTTTAATAATCTCAGAAAAAGAAACAAGATCAAAGGCCAATGTGGGCACTGCGGTTCTAAATCTTTCTGCGGTGGCTGTCGTTTAACCTCATTCGGAACTACAGGAGACTGGATGGCAACAGATCCAAGCTGCCCTTTTTAGGGCGTCATTAATCTCCAATGCCATAAATAAAGAATATTCAATTCATCATTTCAGCGCGTGCGTGCTAAACAATTAGTTTGCTGAAAGAAAAAAAGGTTGAAGTTATTTGGTGGCGTGCATGCAAATATTTTTAAGGAATGATGTCTTCTTATAGCTGTTCAAAAAAATTTGTTTGATCGATAGTCCTAATTTGGATCGCTAGCGTTGTTTTCGAGGAATTTAGCAGGAGCTTGAAAGCAGCATTACACGAATAAAGCGAGTCTGGTGATGGTTTATGTTTGATACGATACTAAGTTTCTTTAAGCATTTGCCTCGAAATTTCAAAATCCTCCTTATCCATGGTATTTTTGTGGGCGGTGGACGACAAGGGGTCGCCCATTCACTCACACGTCAATATCGAAGCCTGTATATCATCGCGTTAGGGGCGACAAAGATTCAATTTGGGCTGATTCAAAGCGTTCAACAAGCTACGCGACTTATATTATCGGCTCCGCTTGGACAAGTTATTGACCGGATCCGTCTCAAAAAGATGCTGTTTGTAGGCATGATACTGGAGTTCCTCTCCGTTCTATTCTTTGCCTTCGCCTTTAACTGGTACATGGTGATTCCAGCGGTTCTATTAGTTGCTTCATCATGGCCGATCAGAGGCACGGTCCGCAGTATTTTCCTCGCCAATTCGCTCGATGACACGAATCGAGCCGTAGGATTCAGTCTATTTCAAACCATCAGTGCGATTCCTGGCATCTTAATCCCCTTTCTATCGGCCTATATTGTTTCGTCGTTCGGCGGCATCACGGTGGAAGGGATCCGGCCTCTCTACTACCTCCAGTTTCTTTTTCTGGTTCCTGCATCGCTCTGGGTCTACTGGAAACTCAGAGAACCAGAGAGTAGTACGTCAAAACAGAGACTAGGATTGTTGGAGAGTTTGAAGAAGTTTCTCATCGTAGAGAAGGGGCCAAGAACGTGGATTCTGGCGTATGCTTTGGATGCGTTTGGCATGCTCGCCTTCATGTTTCAGGCAGTCTTTGCGGTCGAGGTGAAAGGCGCCACGCCCTCCATCCTCGCGTTGATGGGAGTGGCAAGTACCTTAGCAAGTATTCTCCTCACTGTTCCCTTTGGAAGACTGGCTGATAAAATCGGACGAAAACCCGCATTATACTTCGGACTGATTCCCACCTTCGCATTTATCTTGCTTCTAATCCTTTGTCCTTCTCCAGAATGGCTGATCCTCGTGGGCGTGCTCGAGGGCGCTTGGACGGCCAACTTCCCCATCTGGCGCACCATCACCATGGAGTTGATCCCAGGACATCTAAGAGGAAGCTACAGTGGAATCCAAGGCATGATTAGTGGCGTATCCCGTATGATCGCCTCAACTGTTGGAGGACTACTCTGGGAAACCGTCAGCCCCTACGCGATCTTTCTCGTCGCCCTC
>CP070659.1:1479594-1482885 GCA_020355125.1 Candidatus Bathyarchaeota archaeon | reverse complement strand
TTTCTCTCCAGTTATCTATTTCTTCAACAATAACATTATAGGTTGCTTCAGTTCCAGAGATTACAAACCATGTATCAGATTCGCTCATCGCTTGAGGTTGACTTGGCTGACGGAACAGGAATGGTATCATACAACACAAAAGAAGAGGTAAAATCATTGAGATCAAATCGGTACCATTTGTTTGTATAATTGACGACAACATATTTGTTCACCTATTTTCGTATATAACTCGTCTATTTAAATTGTTCTTATATTTTAATGCTTTTGTTTCTTATAGCTTACTACATTCAAACATTAGAATATAAGCTAGATAGCCGCGCGCGCGCGCGCTAATGTAAATTCACCCGAAAATAGTCCACATGTTAGTTTAATCCGTGTAGAAACATATTCAGAGATAAAAACACATTTGTTTTTAGGCTAGGACATGTCTTCCTCGAAATATAACCAATCATCCAGTTTTCTCTTATCTGATTTAAGAGATATTTCATCTTCTTCATGTAAGAGTAGTCCGTAATAACTGCCTTTGGCAATTTTAGCAACGTCAATAAGGAATTCAGTTGGAGAAATTCTGTCTTGATAAATGTATGAAGTTTGTTCTTGCAAATCTTCCTTAACAATGCTGTGAGAGGTGTTAATGATAATGGTTCTAATGTTGTCTCTAGCTAGATACCGTGCTACGTCTATACAATCAGATTGAGCTTCGCTTTTTACACTTCCACGAATACGCCTCGAAAGCGGATGTTTTAATGGAATATTGGTAATACCATCCGAAACTATGATGAGCATGAGGATAGCGTCTTTATTCCGTTGTTTTTCAAGTCGTAGTATTTTCCAAGCTTTATACATACCTGCCGCCATAGGAGTTAGATTACTTGCTCCTACTTTCCAAAGTTTTTTAACCGCTAAGTCAATATTTGTAGTTGGTTCTTGAAGCACAAAAGCATCTTTTCCTTTGAACACAATTAAACCAACTCGGTCTCTTCGTCTATATACGTTTTTATGAAGCGAGTATATTGCTTTGCCTAGATTCATAATGGAGCTAATCATGGATAGACTCATATCTACAAGAACAATTATGGAGAAAGGCGCTCGATACTCTCTCATTTTGATTCGAATATCTTCCTGTTTTATGATCATGCTTAGATCTGTGTCATTAATAATCTTCCTAGTTTGTTGATAGGGGGCTGCTGCGCGAATTGTAGGGACTAGAGCGATACTCCATGGTTTCTCTTTTGGAAACTGATGCCAAACATATCTTCCACGAGAGAGAGAAGTTACAACCTGTGCATGTTTTCCAACAAGATACCTTCCACTATGAAGTCTTTTTCCACTCTGAGATTGGGTGAGCTTAATGTTCTTAGGAGGTGTTGAAGATGGGGGAATAGTCTTAAAAATTTTGGTTCCATTCTCAATTTTTACTTCTTGTTTTTCGATAGTTTTTGTTATAGCAGACCTCTTAACTGAATATTGAGAGTCTTGAGCGCCCACGATAACGCCTCTTTCATCAGTCATTTGTCCCGCTGTAATCCTTGCAAGGTCAATAATTTGCGGACGAATCTTCCGTTTAGGCTTTCTTGGAAAGAATAAAAGAACAGTAAGAATTACTATTGATACTAAAATTATTTTTATTAACAGATCCGAAGACATGATTGTTTGGACAAAAAGATCAACCACAATAGGAATAGAAAAAGATGATAAGTAAAATAGGGCAAATAAAATAGCTAGGGCCATAAATAGCAGCAACAGGGTAATTCGTTTGTTAAGGTCAGCGTGGACGCGTGTTAGCCGATTATACAGCGCTTCTATACGACTCTTTGTCGGGAATATTATTCCTTTTCCAATTGGCGTGTTTTTCAATTCCTTCTGAATTTCTCTGAAAGTGGGAGGAGATTTTTGCCCCGATTTTCTTGTTCTATGACTGAGGGATAAATTTGAAGCTTCCAGAATATCGTTAGGTGTTACTATTTTTCGGTTGTTAAATGCTGCTAAAGCTTTGGCGGCTCTTACGATAACTATATCCGGTCGATAACCATCAATTTGGAGCTTCGTGCAAATCTTTGCGATGCTTTCCAGTGCTGAGGGAGGTATTTGTACCTCAGGAAGGATTTTTCGAGCAACTTCTATTCTCGTTCTAAGCTCCTTTTGTTCGCCTTCATATCTGCGACGAAAAGCTAATGGATCCTTTAAAAAATCTTGATTTCTTCGTATAACATCTATCCTTTCTTTTGAACTGGTTAACTTTTGGGCATTAACGTGGAGCCCAAAACGGTCGAGGATTTGTGGCCTTAACTCTCCCTCTTCAGGATTCATACTACCCGTTAAAATAAAGCGAGAAGGATGGGTTATCGATATACCTTCCCTCTCAATTATGTTCCATCCTGACGCTGAAGTGTCTAGAATCAGATCCACTAAGTGATCTGGAAGCAGGTTGACCTCGTCAATATAAAGAATGTTCTGGTTCGCTTCAGCTAATATCCCTGGTAGTAACGCCTTCGTTCCGTGGCGAATAGCGGTTTCAACATCGATACTTCCAATTACCCGATCTTCCGTCGCGCTTAGAGGTAAGGTTACTACTTTCATTGGCTTTTTCCGTGAAGGTAAAACATTAGTTTTATTAAACTTTGAACGACAGTCATTACACATCATTATTGGGTCGAAAGGGTTGCATCCAAAAACACAGTCTTCAACAACATTTAGTTCAGGAAAAATTTCAGCTAGGCTTCTAACTATTGAAGATTTTCCGCTGCCTTTTGGTCCAGTGAGGAGAACGCCACCGATTAGCGGGTCTATTGCGTTAAGAATTAGAGCCGTTTTAAATTGATCTTGTGCAACTATAGCTGTAAATGGGTATATTGGTCTTCGTTGTAAATCGTGATTCTTCGAGATCATTGATGGTTTCATCAACTTTTAATCATTAATGATTTTATCCAGTTTCTTTGATTTGATCGATAATTATTTTAAAGACGTCATCTATCTCTTCAAGGGTTGCTGGTTCTTCAAAGCCACCTCTACGTGTTCTAAATCCCATTGCCATTCCAGACACCCGAACCACATCTTCGATCGTGACCTGGCTTTTGCCTTCTAAAGCAGTTAAAGTTTTGGCTGCTCTTATGTTAACTATGTCTGGCCTATGACCATCTACATTTAAAGCTATACATGCTCGCACAACAATTTCCAACATTTTGTCAGGTATTACTACTCGATCGAGCTTTCTTCTTGCTTGAATTATTTCCTGCCTAAGCATCTCCTGTTTATTTTCAAAGGCTTTTATGAATTCCAAGGGTTTTTCTC
>CP070659.1:1466029-1479494 GCA_020355125.1 Candidatus Bathyarchaeota archaeon | reverse complement strand
TGTTTCCCTAAAAAAGATTAAAGTTTTGGAACTCCTCCCAGAGGAATTAAATGAAGCAATAAACGTTTTAAAACAGGTTAGAGAGGATATTAAACTCGAAAAAACAACAGCAAATAATTTTGCTAAGTATATAGCGCTAAAGATATATGGTAATATTCCAGTTATTTACGGCTTTGGAATTTATAAGGGCGTTGTTCAAAGAATTAAGACACAGTTTAATGAAAACGCTAAATGCCTTAGCTTCTATGCTTGTTTTCCAGAACTCAATCACAATGAAACTGTTGGATGGACTGGAAAAAGCGGTTTAGCAGATAGATTTGTTGTTCTCCTCATTCGTGATAAAGATGAACCATTAGAAATCGCGACGAGAATTGATGTCACTAAAAAACTGGTTTTTGACACAAGAGCGAAAAACGTTATTGAAATTTTCTCTAAAGGAAGAAGTAAGTTAGCAAAAATATTATCTACAATCTTTATCGGAGATTTTGTAAGCATTTATCTCGCTTTCTTATACAGTATTGATCCTACTCCTGTTAAAATTATAGATCGACTTAAGGAACAACTTGAAAAGAAAGTGAATAAGGTCAGGATACTAAAGGAAGACTTTGAGAAAATTCTCGACAATTAGTTATTTAAAACGTCTAATTATCTACACGACCAATAGTTTGTTCTATTGTTTCCTTAATGATAGAGCCTTCTCGCAGGATCAGAGGCGGATTTCTTGTTAAATCAATTACAGTCGAACCGATCCCTATCTTTGTTCTTCCTCCATCAAGAACTAAATCGATTCCTTCTTTAAGCTGAATTAAAACGTCTTTTACATCAATTGGATTTTGGCCGCCATGTTTATTTGCACTAGTTGCTGTTAGAGGTAACCCTAATCTTTTACAAATCATCAACGGTACAGAATGGTTTGGCGTCCTTATTCCTATACTAAATTTACCTCCAGCAACTATTGGGGGCACTAAAGGCTTCTTTTTCAAAATAATCGTCAAAGCCCCAGGCCAAAATACTTGGATTAGTTTTCTGGCTTTCTTAGTAACGACAGCTAACAATTCGGCCATCTTTAAACCAGTAACGATTAATGGTAAAGCACGATCTAGTTGACGGTTTTTAGCTTTATAGACTTTAAGCACCGATAGAGGGTTTAACGCGTTTGCTCCAAGGCCATAAACTGTATCGGTAGGGTAGACAATTACTCCGCCCGCTTGGATAACTTTAACAGCCCTGTTGATTGCTTCTATATCAGGGCTTTCTGGATTGACAGATAGAACTACAGGCATTATTACCAATCTACGAATTTTTTTTGATCCTTTAACCATTTAAGCCCGAAGTCGCATATTTTTTCAACATGATGTAAATTTTTAACTAATTAAAATATGGGCTAAAATAATGGATACGATTAAGGTTGCTGTCAAAATAATCACAAATTCAGGACGTATCTTGATAAACGTATCCGTTTTTTCCTCATAAAATCTAAGTAAACCAGCAGAAGTGGCGGGCATAGGTGCCTCTCTCCTTTGTTTCTTTCTACTCACTCATGAACCCTCAATTGCCTATAAAAGTAGCGCACATGTATACACTGCTACTTAAAATCCTCTGCATATTAACGTTGCCTTCAAAACATTATAGTTTTTCTGTTATAAAGTTTTCATCGTTCACGCTAATCATACATATTTACAACATTTGATTAAATCTATTTTATAGAGACAACGGCAAAAAGAGATTTATGGATTTACATTACAGAGTCTAAGGATTCTCTCCCAATTTGTGGTAATATCTTGTTTTATTGCTTCCAGGACATCTCTGAACTTAGGGTTGAAAATGTGGCGGAATCTTCCCTGCAATTTTAAATATTCTTCGACCTCAATTGGCTTCTTTATTCGTATATTTAATTTATATTTTCCATCTTCGACCTCATAAATTGGAAAAACGGTTGTTTGTACTGCCAGTTTAGCTAGTTTTACAGTATTAATTGGATCTGCACGCCACCCCAGTGGACACGGAGCCAAAACATGTATTACAGCGGGGCCATTTACTTCGAGAGCCTTACGAACCTTTGTTATATAGTCGTTTGGAAACCCAATGGAAGCGGTAGCAGCATACTCAATTTGGTGAGCCACACAGATACCAATAAAATCTTTTTTGAGCCCCCGCTTCCCAGGAATAATTTCACCCGCAGGACTAGTCGTTGTAGAAGCACCTCTAGGAGTGGCTCCTGACCTTTGTATCCCCGTATTCATATAGGCTTCATTATCATAGCATATGTATACGAAATCATGGCCTCTTTCTAGTGCGCCAGAGAGAGCTTGGATACCTATGTCAAAAGTGCCACCATCTCCTCCTAGAGCAATTATATCAATATGATTTTTTGTGTTCTTTCTTTTCCCAAGCGCCTTAAAACCAGCTTCAATACCAGCTGCTGTCGCAGCAGCGTTTTCAAAAAGACTATGAATCCACGGTATACGCCAAGCAGTATATGGAAAAATTGTTGTAGAAACTTCAACACACCCTGTAGCGTTTGTCACAACTAGTGGTCCTCTCGCAGCTTTTAAAGCCATCCTCGTTGCTATAGATGGACCACATCCAGCGCATAATCGATGACCTGGTGCTAATAACTCCTTTGTTGTAAGTTCTTTTAAGCTAATTACCATACTATTCTCTCACACCTACAAATTTTACGTAGTCTTTAACGATGCCTGTCTTAGCAATTTCGAGCGCATCATTAAATATATCCTCTATTTCACTAGGAGTTATATCTCGACCTCCAAGACCATAAATCACATTAAAAATTTTCAGATCTTTTTTCTTAATCTGCAGAATAGAGGCTACATCGCTACATAATGCTCCAAAGGGGGCTCCAAAGCTGAGTGCCATATCCATGACTACAAGAGCCTTCAAATTTTCTATAACAGAAAAAAGTTCGTCGATAGGGAAAGGTCTATATAACCAAAGTTTTATGAGCCCAACCTTTTTTCCGTCTGCACGTAACTTTCGTAACACTGATCGAACTGTTCCAGCGGTACTCCCCATACAAAGTATGGCTACATCGGCATCCTCCATACCACATACTTCGAGACTGCCATATTCTCGGCCACTTATTTTGTAGTATTCTTTTCCAACTTGATCAAGTATTTTAGATGTCTGTCTCAGGGCCTCCTCCTGTTGTCTTTTCAATTCATAATAGTAATCTTGAAGAAAGAGTCCTCCGAAAGATATGGGGTGCGTTGGATCGATTTTGTAGCGTGTCTTTCTCGGAGGAAGGAATTTCTTCACATCCTTATTAGGTAAAACATATACGTTTTCCATCGAATGAGAAATCACAAACCCATCTAGATTGACAGCGATGGGTAATTGAATGTTTTGATGCTCAGAAATCCTAAACGCTTGAATAATCCAATCATACACTTCTTGAGAATTTTCAGCATATATTTGAACCCACCCACAGTCTCTTGATCCCATCATATCAGATCTATCATTGTGAATATTAATTGGAGCCGAAAGCGCTCTATTTACCACCGCCATCACAATTGGACAGCGGAGTCCCGATGTCGCATAGAGTACTTCGTGCATCAATGCTAAGCCTTGACTAGCAGTCGCTGTAAATACTCTGGCCCCTGTTAAACTTGCTCCGATGCATGCTGATAGTGCAGAATGCTCGGATTCAACACAAACGAATTCGGAATCAATATCTCCATCAGCTACATATTCACTTAGCCTCTCAACAATAATTGTTTGAGGGGTAATCGGATAAGCCGCTATAACATTTACATCACTCTGTTTAACAGCGTAAGCTACTGCTTCATCTCCATTGAAGCCAACAACCTCTTGATTTTTCATAGTAACACTTCCATTCTGAACGCGCGTGCTAGAGTCTTTTACATGAGATAAGGAAGGCGTTTCAGAACGAATATATTCTTTCTTTACGATATGAAGCGTCATTTTTTTTCTTCCACCATAATTATCGCATGAACCGGGCATTCAACAGCACAGATCCCACAACCTTTACAGTACGTATAGTCAACATTTAGCTGCTTTTCGCTTCTAACAATGGCAACATCCGGGCAGAAGATCCAGCAAAGTAGGCAATGAACGCACTTCTTTTGATCAATTACAGGTTTCTCAGTAATCCTCCAATCACCGGTACGATATTCTACTGATGATCCCGCTTCTAGCATTATTCCCCCAAACGGCATACGTTTCCACGGCAATTTCATTCTATCAGCCAAATTTTGTTTTCTACTCATACTTCAATCACCTCTTTGTACGCTTGCAATAATACCGCAATATTTTTCTCTGCAATGGTTTTTCCAAAACGTTTTTTCAATACTCTATTCAACGCATCTATTGATACTAAAGATTCAGACTTTACAAGAGCTCCAAGCATAGCGGTGTTAATAGCTCGGCTATTGCCTAAGATATCTAAAGATATTTGAGTTGCATCAACACTATAACATTTTGCGTCTTTCACATCTAGTTCTTTCTTTAATTCTCTTGGATTGCGTATCGAATTTATTAGAAGCTTTCCATTTCGTTTAAGTCCATCCGTAACCTTTACTATTCTAGGAACAGTATCGTCTAAAACAACAACCGCATCAGGTTTATAGACAGCACTGTGGATCTCGATCGGCTCGTCTGAAATTCTTGTGTAACCAACGATGGGAGCACCTATTCTCTCAGGTCCAAATTGAGGAAACGCTTGAGCATATTTTCCCTCTAAAATAGCAGCATAACCCAGTAGTCGACTAACAGTAATTATTCCTTGTCCAGCTCTACCATTCCATCTGATTTCATACATAGCCCGTATCTCCACTAAAAAATTGTAGATAACATTTTAAAATAAATATTTTAAACCGCATCTATAAAGAACATTTTTGTATCGAATTTAATATTTATGTCTATGTTATTACCAACAATCTATAATGTTAAGAAATAATTTCGCACCCAATTAATCGAAAGGAGTATCTATCAATGAAACTAACTAGTTTTAAAATCGACAATAATTTGAAAGTGGGCTTGGTAAGTCAAGGAAAAATCGTTGATTTACAAGCAACCTACTCTCTCATGGCGAATGCGGATTTCCCTTCAGACATGCTTTCACTATTAGAAAGTGGCGATGTTGGCTTAAAAAAGATAAAGCGGATTGAGAAGTATTTAGAAAAATGTCGAGAAAAAAGGGAAAACACATCTACTCATACATTACTTTATGATTTCAATAGAGTAGAAATTCTTTCCCCTATCCCACGATTAAGAAAGAACATTATATGTTTGGGATTAAATTATATTGACCACGCAATCGAAACCAATTCACCGATACCGTCAAACCCAATTTTTTTTACCAAACCACCGACTTCAGTAATTGGCATGAACGATTCTATTGTCCTTCCTAAATGCTCAAACAAAATTGATTATGAAGTTGAACTCGCCTTCGTTTTCGGGAGAACGGGGAGAAACATAAAAGAAGAGGACGCATATGACTACATAGCAGGTTACACAATCCTTATAGATATAACCGCCAGAGACCTTCAAAAGAAACACATACAGTGGTTTAAAGGAAAAAGCTTGGACACTTTCGCTCCAATTGGACCGTATCTCGTAACAAGAGATGAGGTTGTCGACCCCCACAACCTTGATATCGTAATGAAGATAAACGGAAAAATAATGCAAAAATCTAACACGAAGAATCTTATCTTTAATATTCCTACAATAATTAGCGCTATTTCAATGGATATGACCGTCGAAGCAGGAGATATAGTTGCCACAGGAACTCCAGCAGGCGTTGGCTACACACGCAATCCTCCATTATTTCTAAAGCCAGGAGACATCGTGGAAGCTTCAATAGAAGGAATCGGGACATTGAGGAATACAGTTACAATCTGAAAAAAAGAAAAGTATCCTCTATTATTTTGAATGTTCTCGTGTGCGCTGTCAGAAACACAAGTTAAACCAATCAAAAATCATTTAATGTTGCTCAAGAACTTTTTGTGCAATATTTTTTCCTAGATTTGTACAATCCATTAACACACGTTCGTTTGGAGCATCGACTGATTCAACAATTGGGTGTTCTATAATTAATCCAAGATCCTTCAGTTCAAATTCAAGTTTCTGTAGATTCCAACCACCGTCCCATCCATACGAACCGAATACAGCTCCTATTTTGTTCTTCAGCTTTAATTTTTCAGATTCTGTTAAATCTTTTATTGCCCCAAGAAAGTTTCTCATTTCAACTGTTACATTCGCGTAATGTGTAGGTGAACCAAGGATGATAGCGTCAACTTCGTTAAGCATAGATATGGGGAAAGGCGTACCTAACTTAATCATTTGTACGATGATATTGTTAATCGAGTCAGCACCTTTTTTTATAGCTTTTGCCATCGTTTCCGTATTGCCAGTTTTACTATCATAAATAATAAGTACATTTGTCATCTCAAATTCTCCGCATATTTACTAATTTAATCCGTCTGATTTTTATTTTAATGTTGCTATATCAAATAGTAAATTATGTCCGCCCTTGAGGAAAGATAAATGGCAGAGTCACAACACCGAAAAAGCTCTAAAGTTTTTGATGCAGCTTCAGCTCCTCTACGTGCGCAGATTCTAAGACTTCTCCATTATGAGGGCCCATTAAATTATAGTGAAATCATGTCTCAGCTAAACCTTAACCCAAGCCGAGATGCCGGCAAATTTGCTTATCACCTAAGAAAACTTTTACGAGCGGATCTCATCGATGTAAACAAGAAGACAAAAAAATACGAATTGGCATCCTTGGGCAATACGGTTATTGATTTCGCGAAAAATTTAGAAAATCATACCTTAAGGAAGAATAAACTCCTTGTCCGAACCTCTCATTTTTCTATGGAAGAATTTGATAGAAACAAGATTGTAAACGCCTTGAATAGAGAGGCGGGTGTTCCACTAGATCTGGCCCAAAAGATAGCAGAGGAAACCGAGGAACGACTACTGAAATTAGGCACATTGTATCTTACAGCTTCCTTGATAAGAGAATTTGTAAACTCTATACTTGTTGAAAAAGGGCTTCATGAATATAGACATAGCCTTTCTCGCCTGGGCATACCAGTCGATGATGTTACTCAGCTAATTAAAAAAGCTGAAACCTCTTCAGCAAATGTTGAAAGCGTTAGTCAATTGACAGGAAAAAACGTAATGACGGAATATGTTCTTCTTAACGTTCTTCCAAGAAAGGTTTCTGACGCACATTTTGCTGGTTTCTTGCATGTAAACAATGCTGATTCCTGGATACTCAAACCAGAAGAATTTCAACATGATTTAAGATTTTTTTTTCAAAATGGATTGAAATCAAGTATAATAAATCCCATGTTTATGGGCCTTAATCCTCCAAAATCTTTTGAAACAGCACTTACCATGACTTCAGCCATAATACAGGCTTCAAAAAAAGAGTTGGCTGGGGAACAAGGAATAAAACATTTCAACTTCTTTTTGGCACCCTATATAAAGGATTTAGACGAAAATGATGTAAGAGATTCACTGCGTCGTTTCCTCTCTAATTTAAATCTAAGCACTTTTAGTGATAACGCGCCCAATAATGTTTCTTTGGGCATTGATTTCTCAGTTCCCAGAAATATTGAAAGTATAGAAGCGATTGGTGTTAATGGTAAAAAATCTGGCTGTTATGGGGACTACTCTGATGAAGCTTCAACTATTCTTCGAATATTACTTGATATAATGATTGAAGTTAATGCGCGTCATCCACTTTTTAGCCCTTACTTAATAAATAACATAACATCAAGAGATCTTAAAAGTAAAGATCTTGAGCAATCATTATTGAAGAGTCACGAACTCGCTGTAAAATATGGAACCCCCTATTTTGTAAATTCTTTACTGGATTGGCAAAAATCTCCAGCTTATTTTGCAACAGGATCTCGTCTTGATTCCAATTGGACAAAAGATTGGGAACTTGACACTATAAGAACCGGAAGCTTAGGAAACATAGTAATTAATTTTCCAAGATTAGCCTACGAAGCCAGAGGAAATGACAATAAACTTTTAGAAGGATTGAACGATCATATAGAAATAATTTTCGAAGCCTTAAAAATAAAATACAATTCGATAAAAGAACGGATAAAATGGACTCTTCTACCTTTTTTATCGCAACCTATTGCCGGAGAACACTATTTCAGGATTCTGAATGCTCCCCTTACAATCAGTTTAATTGGTTTGAATGAAGCAGTAAAAATTCATACTGGGAATCAACTTCACGAAAATAATAACACATTAAATTTTGCTTTGAAAATAATGGGACACATACGATCCATAACTAAAAAATTTTCACGAAAATCAGATTTTCGTATTACACTCTCTCATGAGGTTGGCAACGAAGCACCTCATCGTCTTGCAATGTTGGACATTGAAAGATACGGCTGGGGAACCGTATTTGCCCAAGGAACAAGGGATGCCCCATATTACACTGATTTAACAGCTATGCCCCTCGAAGTTAATTCTTCTCTGAAAAAACGTTTGAAAATAGAAGGAGCTTTTCACTCATTATTAAATGGAGGACATTTATCGTTAATCGAATTAAAGGAATCAGAAGACAACCGAGAGAGACTGTTCAAAATGACAAAACACATAATTCACTCCTATAAAATAGGTGCATATGCCTTTACTAAGAGTTACAGCTATTGTGCAAATTGTCAGAGAATCTTCAGCAAACTTACGAGGAAATGCCCAGCATGCAAATCTGTGAGAGCATTCACACCATTCAGTCGACTATCTTCTAAGTATGTTCCTCTAGAAAGGTGGCCTCTATCAAAAAAAGAAGTGGTAAACAAGCGAGTTCACTATATTTCTACTTAGAACCCAAAAACGATAAAATAAGCTTTTAAGTTGATTTTCCACCAAGTTCATGAAAAAAATTGGGAGCGTAATTACAGGGTAACACCTCTAAAACTTTATTAGCGCAATTTAGTGTCGATATTGATTTAAAAATTTAAATCAAATTGTTTAAAAAAATTAAAGAAGCAAGTGACGTGTATTTTAATAATCTGCGCGCTAGAAGCAAGTAAAAGGTCTTCAAAACAACTAGACAAATCAAAGTAGTGTGCAAAAAAATTTCATGTGGAGACTAGTAGAAAAAGTTGTACTATACAAATAGCCAAAGCATTATCGTTCGCACCACAAAAGGGATGATGGAACCCTTTAAACGCGAACGAATTATAACAAGTCTTGTGACTGAAGCTACAATCAACCCAAAAATCGCCGAGAGAATTGCTTTTGAGGTTGAAGTAGAACTTCGGCACATGGATCTAGAATTTATAAGCTCTTCTTTAATCAGAGAGATTGTAAACGTAAAACTCCTTGAACATAAACTTGAAGATGCACGAAAAGTCTACACGAGAATTGGCCTACCAGTAATGGACGTTGAACATATGATTTCTGGGAGCCATTGGTACTCAAAGGAAAATGCAAACCTACAACAGAACCCTGAAACCATCCATAAACTAGTAGCCGATAGCGTCCTCCGGGAATATGCAATGCTTAGAACAATTCCATTAGAGCTGGGCGATATGCATATAAAAGGAGCGATTCACATCCATGAACTTGAATATTTCCCCACACGCCCTTTCTGCCAATCACACGACGCTAGATTCTTCTTTAAGAACGGCTTTCTCGCAGATGGAACAGGTACACATACAGCGGTAGCTGGTCCCGCAAAGCGTGCCGAAGTAGCCTTACTGCATGCCTTGAAGGTGCTGCAAGCCAGTCAAGTAAATTGTGGAGGAGGACAAGGCCTTCACAATTTTAATGTGTTTATGGCGCCATACTTAAGAGGATTAAATTCAGAGACCCTTGAGCAATTAGCACAAACCATGTTCTTTGAGCTAGGCGAAATGTATGTCGCACGAGGAGGTCAAACAGTTTTTTCTAGCGTTTCCTTAGAACCAGGCATACCAAAAACCTATCAAAATATTCCAGCAATAGGCCCTACAGGAAAAGTCAGCGGCGTATACGGTGACTATGAAGAAGAAGCCACGCGCTACTTTAATGCAATAATGAACGTAGCCTTGGAAGGCGATTTCATGGGAAAACCTTTCAACTGGCCCAAACTAGAAATACGCCTAACCAGAAAATTGTTCGAGGAATATGAGAAGGAATATATGCTATCAGCAAAACTAGCAGCCAAATATGGAAGCCCTTATTATTTTAATGCTGAAGCCCCATATATGCCTGGTGAAATGGTTTGTACTCAATGTTGTAGATTTTATATGCAACACTCTAATTGGAATGATGAAAGAGACCTATTGAATGGCTTGTTACGTGGTGGAGTAATTCAGAACACAACAATAAACATACCTCAATGCGCCTATGAAGCTAACGGAAATGACGAGAAGCTCTTTGAGGAAATCCGAATACGAATGGACGCAGCAAAAAACATTTCCTTCATCAAGATAAGTGAAATAAAAGCGCGACTAGTATCAGGTTTTCTACCCTTTTTATCCCAACCCGTTGATGATGAATTAAAGAAAATTTCTTGGTGTGATTATGACTACCACGATGGTAAACTTTACCCGAAAACAACACACACTCACACCCTTCAAGGGACACCCTACTTAGATCCTGATAAGCAGAGCGTAACAATAGGAGCTCTAGGCCTCAATGAAGCTTTGAAAGCCCATTTAGGTGAAGAAATCCATGATAGCTTAGAAGCTTGGAAATTCGGAATAAAAATAATAGAAAAAATGAGACGGATTGTAGACGAATATACAGAGGAAACCGATACATACTTTGGCTTAGTTCAATCTCCAGCTGAATCATCCGCTGTTCGATTAGCCCAAATCGATCTCAAACGATATAAAGATAGAGCAGTGGTTCAAGGAAACGCAAAGGCTTTAGAAAATGGCTATCCTTCAGTATATTATTCAAATTCAACACATGTAAACGTAGCATCCTCAATCTCTCTTGGTAAGAGAATAATGACAGAAGCAAGTTTTCACCCATTATTTAATGGAGGAACGATACTTCATCTATTTCTCGGCGAGGCTTATCCTGATCCAGAAGCTCTTTGGAGCCTGACAAAAAACATCGCAACCAAGACATTAGCTGGCTACTTTGCTTATACTAAAGACACTACCATTTGTAAAGCCTGTAAAAGCGTTCATTACGGCCTTTTAGCTAAATGCCCCAATTGCGGTGCAATAGGAATAAGTCTGGAGCATTGGAGCCGTGTAACTGGTTATTACCAAGAAGTGAGTGGATGGAATGCTGGAAAAAGAGAGGAATTAAAGAGAAGACACCGGTATACAATCAACGAATCCGCTTCACTGAGAAACTCTATAAACGTGTCAATATAAATTCTTAAAGCGCGCTCTCTGATCGCCTTCTTAATTAAGAGTTCTTGAAAGCTATTGTGATCGGCGCGTGCATGGAACATAATGTACGCCCGCGCTAAGAAGTTTTCAATACTGATGAATAAATATAACTAGCGCATGCACTCCTTTACTTTTTTACAGTAATACTCGCCTATTATTTCATTATAATGAAATATTTTTATATAATAATTAACAAATGGTCAATGTAGTCTTGAAAAGGAATACGATTGAATGGATGAAAAAGATAGTAAAATCTTGCAGGAACTAGTTGCGGATTCGAGACTTTCGTATAGAGAAATAGCGCGAAGAGTAAAACTCGCGGCTGCAACCGTAAAATCTAGAGTCGAAAATTTGGAAAAAAATGAAGTGATAAAACATTATACAACCATTTTAGATCCAGAAAAAGTTGGGTATGAAGTTATCGCTATTATAGAGATCGTCGTTTCAAAGGGAAAACTAATTGATGTAGAAGAGAATTTAGCAAAAAACCCAAATGTTTACGCGGTTTATGATGTAACTGGAACAAGCGATGCCATAATTATCGTTCGTTTTCATCGTAAAGAGGAACTAAGCAAGTTTGTCAAATCAATTCGCGTTATGGAAAATATAGAGAGAACCGTTACCCATTATGTGTTAAACGTGGTAAAAGAAGACTTTAGAATCAATATTTAGAAGTATGGACTCGTGGCAAAGGATGTAGACAGCTTGTGACAATGCGTGTTCCGTTTGATAGCTGTCTATACATATCGTATTTTTTTAAAAAAATTGAAAAATTCATTTGTTACATTGTTATTTAAATTGATTGAATATTTTTGAATATGTTGAACATTGAGTTGGTTAATCCACCCTACTTTCACTAAGATTTGGAGGTCGCTTTTAATATCTCTTGAGCTTAAAGGTGTTTTTTTTTTGATTTCATAGCGAGTGAAAGCGTGGTTATGCTTTTTCATGAGAAGACGGAGTATTTTTAATTTACCTCTACTAGATAAGGCTGTTTCAATTTCTATTGCAGCCTTCTCAGGATCTGAATTCATTTATATCCTTCTTATTTTTTCGAGGAGGTTATTTAAATAGTCATCCAAGTTTTCTAAGGTAACACCACTAATTCCTATCTGGATTAAAGATTTTAGGTCAACTATATTGCGGTCAATTAAATCTTGAATGTTTTCCTCAATGTTTTTTATGGGTTTAAATTCAAATTCTTCACAAACCACTCCGACCATAGATCTAATCTCGTTCAACGAGGCGTAAGGCGATCTCTTTCTTTTGAGAGCCCGAACAATCCCTACTAATATCAGTTTGCCTTTGTTTGAAAGACTAAGGATGTCTTCTGTAGTTATATTATGATAAGTCTTACTATGAACCATTCTAACATGTTCAGGAAGGATCAATGAGCTTCCCTGTATTTCGGCTAGATTTCCAGAAAAAATTAGCAGGTCTAAAGCATATCTAAGATCTCCATTAATAGGCGGACGAGAGGTTACATCTGCAATGAATTCCAGAACTTCGTAGGAGTAAGCACCAAAATTAAGAGCCTCTCTAGCTCTTTTTTCTAAAATATCTAAAATCTCGATAGATGAGTATGATTCAAACTCAATGTAGTTTCTACCTAATGTGCTTAACTCCGCACGTTCTAAAAAATCATGAAATTTCTTGTT
This sequence comes from Candidatus Bathyarchaeota archaeon, assembly GCA_020355125.1. GTDB lineage: Archaea > Thermoproteota > Bathyarchaeia > RBG-16-48-13. The sequence goes on along the minus strand of CP070659.1, from coordinate 1,466,488 downwards.
TCGAGCTAAGAAAGTTACTCCAACTATACCACATGGGCTTTGAGGGGTCAATTCGTTCAACCTTGTCAGATCGTAGACTATTCCTTCGTTTTTAAAATGTTTGACAGAGTAATCTATCTCATCTATTGTGAGAATAATGTGTCTTCTTTTTTTCTGGAGGTAATGAACTAAACATCGTAGCATTTCAGCGGCACTAAAGCTTGCTGAAACTAAAGCCGGTTCAACCTTATTTAGTAGATTTCTATAAAGTACAACTTTTCTCCCGCCTTCCAATTTAAGATTGAAGTAGATGTGGTCTAGGTTTATTCCCTTTTTTTCTCCATCTTTTGAAAAATTATCACCGAAGAATCTAAGAGTACAGGTTTTTCCAGATCCAGAGGGACCAATAACTTGACATACTCTAAGGAATGACTCGCCTTTTTTATCTAAGATATCTACATAAAAATTTCGAATCGTCTC
>CP070659.1:1461190-1465929 GCA_020355125.1 Candidatus Bathyarchaeota archaeon | reverse complement strand
AAGTCACATATAATGATAGCGTCGCGCACGCGTATTAAAAGAGAAATAGTATGCGAGTAAAGGGTGAAAGAAGTAAATAAAATAGCCTATATACAATTAATAGTTTTAAAAATAAACTTATTATTACATCGTAATAATGATCGTAGAAACATATGAGTGATATGGATGGATTATGATGAATAGATTACGTCCAAAAGATGCGTCTGTTTCTCCTCGTTTTGCGGGTATCCCAACATTCATGCGGCTGCCTATTGTAACTGATCCTTATAAACTTGATGTTGCTCTAATGGGTGTGCCTTTTGACGGTGGAACCACTTATAGAGATGGAGCACGTTTTGGGCCTCGTGAAATTCGAGTTCAATCGGCACTGATCCGAAACTATAATCCAGTATTAAAAATATCGCCCTTTGAAAAATTACGAATAGCAGATTATGGCGACATTGATGTAAATCCTCTTTCGATAGAGAATACCTTTCAAAAAATTCAGCAAGAAATTGAAACTATTGTAGAAGCTGATGCACTTCCTTTTTCAATAGGAGGAGATCATTCAATTTCTCTACCAATTCTAAGAGCGTTAACTAAAAAACATGGATATCGACAACTAGGAATGATTCACTTCGATTCTCACATTGACACATGGGACGAATATTTTGGAATGAAACTGTCCCATGGAACACCTTTTCGTCGAGCAATAGAAGAAAAACTACTCAATCCAAACAAAATCATCCAGATTGGAATACGAGGACAGCTCTACAACGCAACGGATTTTGATTTCAATAAGAAACATGGAGTAACAATGATTACCATTGAAGATGTTTTCGAGCACGGTGTTTCTTTCGTAGATGATAAGATTCGCAACCTCCAAGGAGATAAGCTTTACCTATCATTTGATATAGACGCGTTGGACCCTGCCTTCGCGCCAGGTACTGGCACGCCGCAAGTAGGTGGACTAACAAGTTTTCAGGCGCTCCAATTAATACGTGCGCTACAAGGATTAGAGTTTGTAGGCTTCGATCTTGTAGAAGTTTCCCCACCTTACGATTCAAAGGGTATTACATCCCTCCTTGCAGCGAATTTAATTTTCGAGTTTTTATGTATTATCGCACACTAACGTGTGTACACAAGAACCTTTGTCTAATTAATTCCAAAAAAATCGGTTCAAATAATGGTTTCTTCTAGAGATGGGGGAATAATTATCGCCCATATATGAGAGTAATAGCTATTGACTATTGTGACTTGTTAATTCAGAAAAGTGCGAAATGCCTAAGGAGAATGCTTGTGCGCGCTAATTTATCATATAGGTTTGAACTTCATAAATTCTATACGAATTTGAGAATGCAAAATATTACTGAGCTTTATGGAAGATAAAGACAAATCGTTAGTTCTTGGCGGACAAGCAGTAATCGAAGGCGTTATGATTCGATCACGTTCGCATATGATCATCAGTGTAAGAAAGCCAAATGGGGTGATACATACAATATCTGAGAAAATAGATCCGATTTCTGAAAAATATCGATTACTCCAACTACCTTTTATACGAGGAATCTTAGCTATGTTTGAAACGTTATTCTTGGGTTTTAAGAGCCTTTTTCATTCCGCCAATATTGCCTTGGAAGAGGAGGGTGTAAAACTCTCTTATAAAGAGATAGTGCTAACAATAGGTATGATTTTAGCAGTATCATCTTTTTTCATAGTAATCCCCCTTTCGCTCGCAGCCTTGTTCACGGCTACGGGATTGATATTTAACCTCGTTGAAGGGGTTGTACGGCTTATCTTTTTTCTGATGTTTTTGAAAGTAGTTTCGTTCTGGAGCGAATATGAACGGGTGTTACAGTATCATGGTGCTGAGCATAAAGCCATTAATGCATATGAAGCGGGGGCTTCGTAGAACCTAACTGATATAAAAAGGTACTCAAGATTTCATCTAAGGTGTGGGACATCTTTCATTGTTATTCTTTTAGTAGTGAGTATCTTACTGTTCTCAATTTTATCAAACTCGACTTTTTTTATGAGATTGGTAACTAGAGTGATCTTCGTCCCAATTATTAGCGCTGTATCCTATGAGATTCTGAGATTTTGTAGCAGATACAGCAACTTAAAAATTATGAAAATAATTGCAATGCCAGGTTTAGGGCTCCAGCATCTGACTACCAAAGAGCCAGATGATGATATGATAATTGTCGCTCTTCGATCTGTAAACGAAGCAAACATATTAAATCTGGTTCAGAGATAAATACCTATTTCGTGTGCTGAGCCACATAAATCAGAGCTAGTTGAATCGATTGCTCCTAATAAGCGCATGGAGCAGCTATATTGAAACGTATGTACTTGTATTAGCTAGCTAAGATTTTGATTGTACAAGCTCGGTTAGCCCGTCTATGAACGTGTTAATATCTTCCGCTTCGATGCCGTAGTGGGTGCATAATCTTGTCACTGGTCCAGCTCTTGTCTTCCAGCCTAACGCATGACACGCGTTGATCCAATCGAAGTCTGACCAACCGAGGCCAGAATAGTCGATATAGACCATGTTCGTTCTTACAGGATTTAACACCTTGATGCCTTCAATTCTATCTAAGCCCTCTGCCAACAATTTTGCCGTATTATGGTCTTCCACCAATCTATCAACCATTTTGGTCAAGGCGATGATCCCTGGGGCTGCGATTATTCCTGCTTGTCTCATCCCTCCACCCAACATCTTTCGATATTTTCGTGCCTTTTTAATCACTTCTTCAGTTCCAGCGACCAAGGAACCCACTGGAGCTGAAAGCCCCTTAGACAAACATACCATTACCGTGTCGGCATATTGAGAGAGATTTTTAACGTTAACCCCTAGAGCGATGGCAGCATTGAAAAGCCTCGCTCCATCCAAGTGTATGCTTAACTTATGTGCATTAGCGACTTCCCAGTCAGCTCGAAGCTGATCAATAGTTAGGGGAATACCTCCCGCCCTATTGTGAGGATTCTCTATACATAAGAGACTCGTTTTGGGATAATGAATATTTTCAGCACGAATCGTATGCTTAATATCTTCAGGCTTAATCCATCCCAACGCTCCATGAATTGGTCGTACCATGAGTCCCCCCATAACCGCTATTCCGCCAACTTCATTCAAATATATATGGCTATCAACTTCAAGAATAATTTCATCCCCCCGATTAGTCTGAGCCAATATTGAGACAGCGTTCCCCTGAGTTCCGCTAGTTACAAATAGAGCGGCTTCTTTACCCAATATCTTAGCTGCTAATGTTTCTAACTCATTTACCGACGGGTCTTCTCCATAAACATCGTCCCCTACAGCCGCTTGGGCTGCAGCATCTCTCATCTCAGGCGTGGGCCAAGTAACCGTATCGCTTCTAAAATCTAGATTTTTCTCCAAAGTTTATCCCGTTCCTATATCATTATTTTATCGATAATAGAGCCCATGTCTTACGAAAACGAATCGTTAGGTTGAAGTATTCGATATGTACAATAGCTTAAATTTTTCTATAATATGGCTTCAAAGAATCCTAGATCTCTACGTGGAAGCAACTTATAGGGATTTTTAAACATTTCACATGTGATTTAGCTGTAACATTGAATGTATTAATAGTAACATTTTTGAGAACATTGATATACTGTAATTTTGACGTTTAAGTTAATTAACAAGTTGGGGAAGAGCGTATGTTAGTCGATGGCTATGATAAGTGTCCAACATGTGGAAGAAGACTGAGAGATCGGGTTCTTGTTAGGCTAGTAGATAATAAGTCTAGAGAGATAGATTTCATCTGTTTTTCTGAAAATAGCTGGAATTGGCTTAGGGGAACTGCGATGAAGTTTGGATTAAATGAAGATCAAATTGTTAACTTATTCTTAGATTTGTATATAGAATCGGTGAGAATATTCAAAATTGGAAAGAAGTATCATATATATTATAATGAACTTACAAAGATGCTGAACTTATTTCATGGTTGAAAGGCATTGGAGCTTCGTAACTGTTTGTATGTTGAAAGGAAGAGGTATCCCCATAAGGTCTAAAGAAACTAGGTAGTAGTTTGTAAATATTGAACCACGTTGTTAACAATCGTGGTATGAAGTTTTTCCCTATTCTCGTAAGTTACCTCTAGAATCTCCACGTTCTCTTCTACTATGAGGGGATCAATTAACTTGTCACGTATTCTGTAATGGATGGTGCCTATTACGGGTTTTTTACACTTCAGTCCCTTAATCAAGGCGTCTTTAAAATCTGTAGAAAATAGTTCCATTGGACCTATCTCGTCAATAACAATTATATCAGCTTCCTTTATAGCTTGTAGAATTGAATCTGCGCCAATATGTGTTAAATTATTAAGATTAACCCGATATTTACCCACGCGAGGACCTGTTTTTTGGTTAACATGAGCTAACCATCCCTTATTATTAGTTAGCAAATTGACGATCTCAAAACCCTCTCTAACTTCTCCTTTTTTAATCTCGGAACTGACCATTCCACCTACCTTGTAGTTTAATGCTTTTAATACGTTGATCGATCTAAGTAAGACACTGGTTTTTCCTATCCTTGGTCGCCCGGTTAAAAACAGTATTCGATTCAACTTAATTCATTGGTTACTTTAGAATCAAGTAGTTAAACACCTGGTTGAATAAAAGAATATCACTAATTTTCGAGGGAGATGTTTGAAAAGGAGATGGATGCAAACTGCGCGCACGCTAAAAATAGGTGGAACCGAATCGTGCGATATTCAAGGCACTTTAAATGGTGTTTT
>CP070659.1:1457546-1461090 GCA_020355125.1 Candidatus Bathyarchaeota archaeon | reverse complement strand
CTGATGAAAATCAACAAAGGAACTTTATAAAGTTGAGCTAATGAAGTGAGAGCATCGCCGATCGTCGCAAAGCCAGAGTTTTGCATGATAATAATGCCTTTCTTTCCTCCGAAAAAGTAGCCACAAGCGATCCCGATGGCTTCATCTTCTCGAGTTGCTGGGATATAACGAATATTATAATATTCGTTCAGAGCAAGTAATAGATCTTTAAAATAGGAGCAAGGAACTCCAGTAGCTAGAGAAAAACCGCGTGAATAAAGAAAAGTCAAAAATTCTTGTACGTTAATCATTAAAATTCACCTTCAAAACTATGCAGGAATCATATTTTATTCTTTTAATTTGTTAGTAACATAAAAATTGTATAAAAGCTAAAAAAGCGCGCGCGTACAAGCAATAAAACGTGGAATTTGAAATCTTTGGACCTGACTAGCTTCATCGTTGAGTTACCTATACCAGTCGAGGCTTTCGGAGATGAAATATATCAGATATGAGAAGAAGTCTTTCGAATAGTCATTCATCGTAGTTTTATCAAGTGCCTCGATAGCAATTTCAGCGTGTTCTTTTGATCTCTGCTTCGCTTTTTCCAATGCTCCACAGCACTTGACGATCTCTTTTATACGTTCCATCTGTTGATCAGATAGCTCGTTTTGAGTAAGAAGATTCTTTAATTCACCTCTTTCGGTACCTTGAATCAGCTGGTAAGCGTAGACTATGTGAAGTGCTTTCTTTCCCAGTATGAGGTCTCCACCGGGAGGCCGACCATACTGTTCCGCTGAAGCGAAGGTGCCAATGATGTCGTCTTGAATATCGAAAGAGAAGCCAATATGCTTAGCTATATCCTTGATCAGTCGAAGCTCTTTCTCAGCTACTCCTCCCAAGATGGCTCCCATCATCATGTTCACATTAAAGAGAGACGCTGCTCTCTTGGAAGCCATGGCTTCCCACTCTTTCAGAGTTGGCTCCTGGGACTCAAAGAAGAGGTCAAGAACTTGACTCTCATTTACTTCTCTATATCCAGTGGAAAGGAGCTCAACGGCTTTCAGTAAATGGCTCCTATCGAATCCAGATTTCAACAACATCGTGATGGCCTCTGAATAAAGGATGTTGCCGTAGAAGATGGCTGTTCCTTTGCCAAACCTTGTATCATATTCGTCTGAGAAGAGTTTGTGGAAGGCTTTTCCTCCCCTCCTCAGGTTGTCCATGTCGACTAGGTCGTCGTGTATAAGGATGCTGTGGCGGAAGAGTTCAATAGCCTCGCACACACTTAGAATAGCCTCGTCAACCTGATTTACGTATCCTAAATATGTTAGAAGCGTGCTGCAAGAGGCAATTCTTTTACATTTCCGGCATACAAACTCTGAAATTCTTTTAGTAGTCTTGCTGATAAATGGATGGTAACAGCTAGCTTCGGCTATTATTCTTAACGAATAGGCTTCAAGTCTCTTATCGATCACTTCTGTGTAGTAATCAAGAAACGCATCAGGGCTCAAATTCCTGATCTTTTCTATAATTTCATTCTCCATAGGCCAACACTCCATATCTAAATTTTCAACATATTGTAGGTACGCACGTTTATAAGGAAACTAATAAAATATTGGCAATTAAGATTATTGTAAGCTAGCGGTTAAATAGCTATGTAAAGAGGTAAGGACAATGACGATGAAGGGAACATTACATTTTATTGGGATTATTGATAAGATTGAAGAGAAGGAAGAGAGAATACTGATTTTCCCAGAATACTGTAATGGTCTCAGGGGCATAGAAGCTTTCTCTCACCTTATCGTCCTCTACTGGCTTCATCAACGCGACAATGAAGAGGAAAGAAGCATTTTGCTAGTTTTTCCGAGAAGACATGCAGTAAATGTGGAAACGGGTGTTTTTGCTTGCAGAAGCCCATCACGACCCAATCCCATAGGTTTGTGTATAGTGGAACTGGTGACCGTAAAGGGCTGCACTATGATAGTAAAAGGACTTGATGCCCTTAAAGACTCACCTGTAGTTGATATCAAACCTTATATTCCAAGGGCTGATTCCATCCCTGATGCTCGTGTTCCAGTCTGGACACAGCGTGGTCCTCCAACATGAAACTTGCTGACTATATGGATTTGAAATCTGTTTTCTCGTTCTAGTTTATAGATCTAAATTTCAATATGGTTAGCACGCGCTTGTATTAGAGATGAAAGCAAATAAATAGCTTAATCGTTATCTATTCAGTGGTATGACAAGACTTGCGCCTATAGATATCAAAGACATTCCTAACAATCTAAAAACATATGATATGGAACTCGAGCTCAAAACAGGTGCTAATTTAATCCAAATTGCGAAAAATGCTGCTCATGCTGGAAACGAAGTAGATGTAAAGATATCAAAAACTAAAGCGGCTGTTATTCCTGTGACTTCGGGATTAGGCTTAATCTCTGGTTTTGCCGAAGCTGTGGTTGCGATATTAACCCATATTGGAGTAAAAGCTAAAAAAACGAATGGTAACGATGTATCTGGATTGGCAGAAGCTGTTCGAAAAAAGGCTGATTTAATCTTTATGGCTGATGACGATAAGTTCATTGCGGTAAATCTAAATACGCAGTATATTGTCGATAATTCGGAAGCGACTGGGAGAGCTTATGTAACTGCGTTGGATCTCGCATCTGGTTCTGTACAAGCGCGCTCTGTTCTAGTGATTGGTGTAGGGAAAGTTGGATTTGCAGCTATTGGAGAACTAGTTAAACGAGAAGCAACGATTTTGATTTATGATATAAATGAACAAAAAATGGAATATGTGAAGAAAATTTTTAAAGATAGAGTAAAAATATTTCACTCTGTCAAAGAAGCAATGAATTATACAAATCTAGTTATACTTGCTGCACCTTCTAAAAAAATTATTCATGCGGGTATGATAACAAATAATGTTATTATATCTGCTCCTGCGATTCCACTCGGTTTAACAGAAAATGCTTTAATAAGACTTCCAAGTCGAAACTTGATTCATGATCCATTACAATTAGGCGTAGCTACAATGGCTTTAGAAGCCATTGTAGGAATTCTTTAGAAGTGAAAAACCAGCGCGAGTGTTAGCTATCTTTACTAATAACGCGTTTATGCTAAGTTTCCATTTGCGCGCGCGCGCTTCACAAGGTTGTTTTCTGTTACGTATTGGAGGTACTTATAGAGAAGAATCAAGAATGGCCTTTTTTTATTTTCGATTAAAGTTAAATTCATAAATATAACAAATTGAAAGTTTAGTTGAGGAAGAAGTATTAAATGAAATTCTTTTTATCTGGCTTAACCAATTTTTCCAAGAATTTGGATTTAATAATAGATGCTTTTATAGAGGCAGATAAGCTTGGCTTTGATGGAGCGTTTTTACCCGACCATTATATGTGGGGACACATGCAATTTATGCACAGGAGGAGTGCAGGTGGTCACCCTGGTGGGAACGTTATGCATGGAAGGATGAGTGCAGGTGGTCACCCTGGTGGGAACGTTATGCATGGAAGGATGGGTGCAGGTGGTCACCCTGGTGGGAACGTTATGCATGGAAGGATGG
>CP070659.1:1446424-1457446 GCA_020355125.1 Candidatus Bathyarchaeota archaeon | reverse complement strand
TACTGGTTTATGCGCGGATTCAAACTGATAGTATTTCTTCAACTCGGCTACTTCATGGTTTTTAAGACGATCCGGAAGGTATTCGAGTAATTTCTCATCAGGAACTGGCCTTAAACACGCTTTTTTCAAAGCTTCTGTAATAGCAATGCTGCCAAGTGTAACAGCGGGCACATCTTTGAGTGCTCCTCCATAATTACCTATTGCGGTCCTAGCTCCGCTGACAATAACTACCTTCTTTAATTTACTCATTTAATCACCCTATTAGGGCACCTGCTAAACCCCGAATATTAAACGATTTAGCGCGTGCCTGTCCGCATTTTTAAATCCGTCTTATGTAATGGATTCCTTAATAATTGGTATGTTATTGGGATAAAAAATGTTAGGATAGGGAATAGCCCCTTAAAAAGTTTGGAAACGCCGTCAACAATTAGTTATTTATAACGCGTGTTTTTACAGCATTAAATCACGTTGAAGTGGTTTACCTATATCTTAAAAAACGACTTCAAGATGTATAACCTATCAAATTATATAATAAACAATAAAATCGGAAAAAGGGGTGAATGGTTTTTGTTACGTGATTTTTCGGAAAACCGATATGTTTGTGAATCAGGAAAAAGTGGGCAAATATTAGTTACAAGGATAAAGCCGGGAAGTGATTTATTGCAGTCAATCCGGAACATAGTAGAAGATAATGAAGTAAAATCAGGAGTTATCTTATCTGGAACAGGCTTGTTATGTAAGAGTCGTCTTAGAAACTGTAAAACTCTACCGCAGCACTATCCAATAACTGATGTTAATAGGTCTTATCTTGCCTTCGAGACCCCACTGGAGATTCTCGCACTTTCTGGAAATGTAAGCGAAATCGAGGGTAAACCATGGGTTCATGCACACATCGTTCTTTCCTACGTCAAGAGTGACAGGATACGAGTTATTGGTGGTCATCTAATTGAGGGCTCTATAGTCTTTGGTTTTACAGAAGTAGTTCTAATGGAAATAGAAGGCATGTCTATGCCGAAGAAATATGATGATGAAACTAAAACGCTACAGCTCTTTGCATAGTAAATCTGATACATCTAGTCAATGAGAGGCGATAACGACTCAACTGGGTAAAAGAAGCAAACGGTCCAATAATTTGGTTATCAACTCAATTGATGTTGTTATACGATTTTTAGTTATTTTAATTCCGTGCTTTTTTCGAGGCATTCACGGTGCTTCATTAACAACTCTTCAATTTTATTTTTCAAACTTTCCTTCGATTGAAAGCCAAGGGTCGACTCAACAGGTCTCTTGTCACAGAAGAAAATTAACGTCGGAGTAGCCATTACTCCGTATTTAATAGCAATTTGTTGATTTTCTGGCGTTTCTAACACATTTATTTTGGTAAATGCTACTTTATTTTCATATTCGTTAGAAACCTCTTCTAATATTGGGTTCAATCTAATACACCAAGAACAATGATGATGCCAAAAATCAACAATAATCATAGAGTCTGAATTCAAAACTACTTTTTCCCAATCTTCTGAGTTTACTGCTATAACCGTCATCTTGCATCTTCTGACCTTTTTTAATATTATGTTTAGGGTTTACGCGTATTCTATTTACCTCTTTCTCATTTTACTATATAGTAGTTTCGGAGAAGGTAAGAAACTCGATGTATATAACTGCTCGTGCGCTTATAAACTTGAGAAGATGCTTTTCTTCTCCCTTTAACTCTTTATTAGACAGCTAATAACTAGTGCGCGCTAGTGTTGTTAAACGATTGCTAAGAGCTCAAGAGATTATAATCCGTGTAATGTTGTAACGGTTTTTATCTCTGCAAACATTTTTTTGGCCTTACAGATAGGGCAGGTGTAAGGCGGATCTTCTCGAAAAACTACATAGCCACACTGTTTACAATAATGCAATCTCAGTTTAATATCCAGAGATTCCTGGGAGAAAGTACTAGTTGATGTAGAGGTCTTCGTTTTATCTCCTACAGTTATGTTGTAAGCTCTTTGTTGTTTGTTTAATGGTCGCCGTTCGGGAACTTGTTGAACCTGAATACCATCCTTTTCTCTATCCTCTCGAACATAAAGTGCACAATAACAGGCTCCGAATTCTTCAACATCAGGATCTCGATACTCACATGGGCATATTATGTCTTTGTCATGCTCAAATATGCCTGAAGCTAGTCGACAGGGACATGAAGGATAGCCGTATCGTTCTTCGTTTCTTTTAAGGCCTTCAATTAAGGCTTTAAGAAATTTTTGGCTAGGATTTAAAATATAGCCATAGGTTTCTGCGTCAGACTCTGCTCTCTTACGCACTTGCTCATAAGTAATCAGAGGCCCAAAACCTCCTTTATTTGTTCCCTTCTGAAGCCATTGATCAGGATTTTATCATCAATAATTATTACGGGGTAAGTTAATTTTCCGCCTAAGTTGAAAATGTGTTTTCTAATTTTATTCATATCTTCCTCAACACAAAAATCAACATCTACATATTCATATTCAATTTCACTATCTTTCAAGAATTGTTTTGTCAACCTACACCATGGACAGGTGCTTAAAGCATACACTAAAACCCTATGCTTGTTATTTTTACCTGAAACTTTAACAATCTTCATGTTATTTCTATCGTATACAAAAAGAGGCTTCTTTAAATAAGTTTATACCAGTTCATGTATTCGATTATTGAATCTTGGATGTCGAGGTAATTTCTTATAACATGCTAAATTTATTATTTGTTTACAGCGACGATTTTGGTAAACGGGTAATTAGGAATCTAATTAATGACCCCAGTTTTTGTAAAGTATGTGGACTGCTTTGTGATTTCTGTAAATATGGAGTTTATAGTTATGTAAAAAGCATTCACGCTGCGATTGAACTGCCTGATAGATCCAAACTGCCGAGTTTTATAGAAGATCCGGGTAAGTATCTCCCTAAAAAAATTCCTCCGGGGGATATATGTATAGCTACTGGAATTCATCAAGATATATTGTTAGCGCTTCCTAATCGACTCCATCATGAAGGAATAAAAGGCCTTATTATACCTATCGAGGATTTTAGAATGGTCCCAATGGGATTTCTTAAACAGTTGGAAGACGAATGTGAACAGCATTCAATAGAGTATGCTTTTCCTAAACCTTTCTGCTCTCTTGAGCAAACAGAAAAGAAGCCATACATTTCACGCTTTATTCAGCAGTTCAAGATAGGTAAACCGATGTTGCGAATAAATACCGAAAAACGTAACAAGTCTATTGTGGTGCATGGAGTTATAGTTGATCAAAGTGCGCCATGTGGATCCACGTGGTACGTGGCAAGAAAGCTTATCGGTAAAGAGGTAACTAAAGATGAAATTTTTGATCTTGTTGCTAAAGCTCATCATAGTTATCCGTGTACGGCTACTATGGCGATAGATCCCGAAATAAAGGAGCCTATACTTCACAAGGCAGGCTATTTGATCAGGGAAGCTGTTGAAAAACAACTATTTCAATAATTGAAGATTTTTCATGAGAACACGATTTACAACGCCATCTCTATAAAGGGATTGAAGAATATTTTATTATTGTAGCAACTGATTCTCATAATTCAGTGCTCTTCCATATGAATAGCATAAGAGTGCTGGTTAAATCGTGTGAGGGAACTGATATGAAAAAAACAAAGATATTATGCACACTGGGACCTGCAAGTAGATCGTTGAAGATGTTGAGAAGAATGTATAAAGCAGGTATGAACGGCGTTCGCATAAACACGGCTTTCGGAAATTTTGATGACTACAAAGGCATGATTAGGAATGTTCGGAAGCTTGGAGACATACCTGTTTTACTAGATCTAAAGGGGCCTGAGATTAGAGTTAAACTCGAAAAAAAAATGTATACGAAGAAAGACGATTTGATAGAAATTGGAAAAGAGCGCCCCATAGAATTTAACTACAATATCTATAATCAGCTCAACATTGGTGATAACGTCCTGATAAATAACGGAAAACTGTTAACACATATAGTGAAAAGCGAAAAAAACTACGTTCAGCTTGTAATAGAAAGGGGGGGAACCATTGAAGATGGTGTGGGAGTAAATATTCCTGGGAAAAAACTCCATGTTCCTTCGGTATCAGAGAAAGATTTGAGAGCGATTAATTTTGCTAAAGAAAATAATGTTGAATTTGTCGCCCTCTCTTTCGTTAGAGGGAAACAGGATATCAGCAATTTCAAAGGCTTTGCCTATAATCTCCAAGCCGAAATAGTGGCAAAGATTGAAAACCATCAAGGAGTAGAGAACTTTGAAGAGATCCTTCGTGAAGTAGACTCTATTATGATTGCGAGAGGCGATTTAGGGGTAGAGATGGATTTAGAAAGGATTCCCCTAATCCAGAAACATATGATTCAAAGATCTAACCAAGAAGGCAAACTGGTAATTACTGCAACAGAGATACTTGAATCAATGATAAACAATTCGATTCCTACTAGGGCAGAGATAAGCGATATAGCAAACGCCATTCTTGATGGAACAGATGTCTTAATGCTTTCTGGTGAAACAGCCATAGGGAGGTATCCTGTTGAATCGGTTTCAGCAATAACTAAAACAGCCGTTCAAGTTGAGAACTCGATTGGAACCAACATAAAAGAGGAGGAGTTTCATAACATTTCTAGAACGGTTAGCCGATCAATTTGGCAGATTGCTGAAACAATGCCATTGGATAAAGTGGTAACCATGACGAAGACTGGATATACAGCCAAAGTTATCACAAGATTTAGATTAAACCAGCCAATATTTGCGATAACCGCCAATAGTATAGTTAAAAACCAACTTGAACTTTACTATGGAGTGCAACCTATTCAATATAACTACGAGAAAGAGAAAGATCGAATCTTATCTGTCGCTCAATTGCTCTCTAATAATAATGTTCTCAAAGAAGACGATAATGTCTTGTTCACTGCGGGAGTTCGGACAAATAAAGCCCACGCTAGTAATCTAATTGAAATACATACAATTGGCGAGCTGTTAGAATTTGGGAAGGTTAAATAAATTATTCTTAATGAAAATTTATTAGTCCCTATGTTAAGGATTTGCTAATTACTAGGGTTCGATTCCTCTACTTAATGTTAAACAGAAAGGTGATTATTAATGCTAGACTCTTCTCCACCTATTAAGCCCCCCTCTCAAAAAGTAATATGTATCTCACATATCAAAGATGTTGATGGATGTATTTGTGCTGCGCTAATAAAGCGTGCCATAAACGCAGGATTTCTTCTCACAAATTATGGAAATATAAATCAGTGTTTAAGTAACATTTCAAACAAATATAACGCGGTCTATATTTGTGATCTGGGATTAAATGAAACGATTCTAGAAGAGCTTAGCAGGATTAGACAGTTTGCAGAGTTGACATATATAGATCATCACTATCTCGCTGAAGATATCTTAAAATCGTTAGGAGAAATGGACATTCAAGTAATCAATGATTTACGAGATTGTGCTAGTGTTCACACCTTCAACTTATTCAAAGATATGCTGCCGCGTGAAGCAGGATTATTGGCTTCGTACGCAGCTTTTTCTGATCGACTAGAGAATGGCCCTAAAGCTACAAAGATCATTAAGAAACATGATAGGGACTTCATCTTGTTCGAAACAATGTTATTAACCTACGCTCTTGAAAAAGCAAATGTCAGTCTTAAAAAAAGAATAGTACGTCAACTCTCTAACCTGGTGTACCCTCATCAAATTGAATCCATTCCTGAACTGGCATTGGAACAAGCCGATAGAATTTCTCTCTTGAGAAAGGGCCTCCCCTCTATGGCTTCGAAGCTTGGAAATGTCGCATATGTAGAGGCGAAAGGCGGCTCTTTAGGAGTAATTGCTAATCTTTTATTGGACGTCTGCGATGCCACCATAGGAATCTGTTACGAGACAAATTTAGAAAAGCAAATATCAGATTTATCAATTAGAAGTAAAACTTGTTTAAAAATCAATTTAGGAAAAATGACAACGCGATTAGCTAAGAACCTTGGAGGCTTTGGAGGCGGTCATCCAAATGCAAGTGGAGCAAGAATACCGACCTCAAAACTCTTAGAATTTATTACGACAATTAGTGATAAAGAGAAAATGGCGAAATAAGATGTCGAAGTAAGCATTTTTCCGAGTCTTTTTAATGATAGCAATCTATTAGCTAACTTTTCATATCAAAATGTATATCATGTATTTTATGGTGAAGGAATTTTTTCAAATAGTACGGGCACTGGATGCTAAATAAACATCTTTTCTTGTTTAGCCTGTTTCGATTATTTCCAGCCAAATTTCATTTGGATCCTTGATAAACGCGATTTTGGTAGTGGAACCCTTTAGGGAGTATGGTTCCATAGCAATCTCCACTTTTTGTTCTTTAAATGTTCTTATCGCTTCCTCCATATTAGGCACAGCAAAAGCTATATGGTCTAGTTCATCGCCTTGGGTCCAGTCTTTTTTCTCCTTCCAGTAGGTCAATTCCAGTCGTGCATCGCTTTTTTTATCTCCTAGAAAAGCGATTTCTGCTTTATTTTCGGGTATTTCATGTCTTCCTTGTAGTTCTAGCCCCATAACTTCACGATAAAATCTTATGGATTCTTCCATGTTCTTCACAGTTATGGATGTATGTAATATTTTCAACGGATAATTCACACCCTTCTTTTGTATAAAAATGTAAGAGCATAAATGTTATAACGTTTTTTGCTATTGTCTTCTGAAAGGCACGTCTACGGGCTTGTCGATTTTCCATACGGATTAATAACCTACATCAATGCTTCCGAAACCTCATATTTTCAAATAAGTAACTGTTGTCTAACTTCTTTCAGCTGGAGATAAGTTATGGTGAAAGTCTACAAAGTGCTGTCTCTTTTTCTATTAATTTCGTTATTTGTCGGAGTTCTATTAGGAAGCATAGTCAATTCTGTGATAGTGTTCATAACTCTGGCGTTTACTTCTCTTCTCCGATTTGTTTGGATAGAGCAACTATACAATATGATTGATAAAAAAGCTCAAAGTCACCAAGAAAAACATATTTTAAAAAAAATTAGTTAACATTGCTATCTATTTTGATCTGATTTTTATGAGCGAACGCTAACTCATGGGGTTCTTTTACAGAGTCGATGCAGTATTTGAGTAGAGTAAGATATCTGATCTGTTTTTCTAATTGCGATAGTTTAATTGTCTATTAGACGGAGTTAATGAAGAAAAACGTTATTAACAATCAGTTGAGTATATTCAAGACGCCGAAGTAAACGTGGCCATTCAAAAGTGTAACTCTAACGTGGGAAGTATAAGTATGACATGATGCCTCACGAAGCTGTAGTTTTTTATGTATTATGTTTACTAGCTCAAACACTGATCGGAATAGTTTTTGATTGGCTGAACTTCCATTTCGACCAGTCCTTTTACGAATTTCCGTCTCGGAGGATGTATTACGTTACTTTTCTCTTGGTCGCCCTTGTTTATACTACGTCTTTTTGGATATCTTACTCAATTCTTCAATTGATCGCAAGATGAATGGGTTTTATTCAAAAATGTAGCTGTTTAGAGTACTCATCAGAGGACCATTCAGGTAGCGCCAAGCGTTAGTCTTTAATGATAGTTAATCATATTCTAAGAAGCTGATTGCAATTATGAAGACAAAATGGCTAATTTTCATCATCTTCACTATATTTATAGGCCTTTTGTCATCTTTTACTCTTCCTTGTTCGAGAGCTCAACTGCCAAATGATAGATTGGTTTCTGGCGTAGTTCTTGATAATGTGACGAGTCAACCAATTGTGAATGCAAGTGTTTCTGTTTGGACGTATCAGAGGTTGGTTGAAACCGTCATTACTAATGACAGTGGCAGGTTCGCCTTGAAAGTAAATCGTGAAATCCCCTACCAAATGTACGTTTACTATGATGATTTGGACTCTCCTGGCTTCGACTATATTCCTGTAATCAAAGAGCTACACCCCTCAAATGGAAATGTAACACTTTCTATTAGACTCCTCCCAGCGGCTTCAATTCTCTTCAGGGGAAACTTCTGGTTTGTCGAATCCACAAATCCTTTTGAAACCTATACATTTACGGTCACTGGACTCAATTTATCGCAAAGCAATTATGGATACGTAAATACTTATGGAACTTCTCCCCCCACCCACAATTTCCTAAATATTTCTTCAAAACACATTATGGTTCCTCTAGACGCTACCTTTCAAATAGCTGTCAACGCCTCAATCCTAGTTTCTGGGAAAAAGATCCACAAGTTCTTTGTAGTAAACGATTTAGAAAGTATTAACCTTGCTAAGGGTCAGCTTATCCAAGTTGGTTTGGAACAGTACACGTCTCTGATAAACTATGAGTTCACAGAAGATCAAATAAACGCTACCAGTCATCTTCTTAGTCAACTAGAGAAAAAAGGATTCTATCTAATTGTTGAAAAAGGGGATTTGATTAATGCTGCTAGTTTACTTGAACAGGCTCGAGTAAAAAGAAGTAAGATGCAATACAGCAAGGCGTACATCGATCTTAAGGAAGCCTATATCGACAATGTTGCTCTCGTTCAGAGACTAGAATCCATTTACACTAACGCAGCTGGATCCGTTTATATTTTAACTTTTTTCCTAGTTTTAACGTCTCTGGCAATTTCGCTCCTCTTGTTTGAGCGTATATTTCAAAAATTGGCGACATATCCCTTTTTTTTCTCTGCCCTTTTCTCAATTTTCTACTATACATATCCTGGATGTTTGTTAATTCCGTTCCAATCTCTATTAACATTTATATTTATTTCTTTGATTTTAGGAGCTGTCCTCTTGTTTATTACTCCGCTCATAGTCAAAGAAAAAATAATTTCAACATTCTCCCTTGCTAAAAGAAATCTCCGTCGACGAAAAACTCGTTTCATTCTCACCCTTATAACTGTTATAACTTTAGTTACTAGCTTTGTTTCATTCACATCGTTTTCGACTGGATATGGTTTTACTACAAAACAACACTCATATCTGCCTTCAAACCTGTCTGAAGGATTGTTTATTCAACACCCTCAGCCTTCGGATCCACAAGCCACTTTCTACTTTATACCTCTCGAACCATCGTTGATTGAACTACTTGGGGAACAGTCAGAGATACGTCAACTCGCTCCAAAAGCGGAAAATCAGCCACAGCTATCCCCCTTGGCCTTTCTAAACACATCTTCTTCATCCCTACACATACCTATTCATGGCGTGATAGGAATTCAGCCAAGTGCAGAAGCTGAAATTCTAAAAATTGACAACCTCATTACTGGAGGACGATATTTAAGAGATGAAGATGAGAATGTGATCCTCATAAGCGATGATTTAGCGAAAGAAAAAGGAATCGAAATAAATAGCCAAATAAACTTACAGCGCGCGCGCGCCTCATTTCAGGTGACGGTAATCGGGCTTTTTGATGGAAGACGTCTTCTTCAAATAAAGGATATTAATGGAGAAGGACTTTCACCCTCTAAATTAATGCTAGGCGAGCGCGAGTCTTTACATAAAATAAGATGTAATCCTAACGAAATCATCATAATGCCGTTCAAAGACGCCGCAGATTCTTTTAACGCCCCTTTATCTCGACTCAATGTTCTGATTGAAAATCCCCAGGACCAATCGATATTCGCGAAAGAATTAGCGTTAAAACATGGGGTCTCCATTTATTATTCTATTGGACAGAAAATCTATGAAGCCATTGTTGGATCGTTAATTGAAGAACGTGGCTCATTCATTTTTATTCCATGGCTTATCGTAATTCTGAACGTTGTTGTAACCATGTTAAACAGCATCTTCGAATATAGAAAGGAAATCAAGACTCTATCTGCTGTCGGTCTTAGCCCATCCGACATCATAGAACTATTCATCGCTGAAGCCGCTGTAATTGGAATTGCAGGAGGAGGAATAGGATATTTGCTTGGCATAGGCAATTATAAGCTCATGTCGATGCTATCCATCATCGTTGAAGTTCGATTCAAGGTATCCGCAGTTTGGAGTTTTGCTTCAATCCTCCTATCCGTCTCCACCGTTCTCGTTGGCGCTTTTGTCGCCCTACGTTACTCGATCGTAATTACTCCTTCTATGCTTCGAAGATGGAAGATTGGGACCACTCCCCCAACTGGCAAACCGTGGACTTTCAGTATTCCCTTTCGAGTTAGAGAGAAAGAGTTAGCCTCTTTGTTTGACCACGTAACAACTAGTTTCAAAAACTATATGATAAACGAGGGCATTGATGAAAAGACAGGAGAAATTAAATATTTTAGTAAAGAAACAGATGACGCAAACATCATGTCTATTCATTTTAATTATTTTATAGGACGCGCGCTCGCGCGCTTCTTTCCCTTTCAGCTTGTAGCAACAAAAAACAAAAACGAAGACACATATTCGTTTGACGTAATCTGTAAAGGAGGAGAGGAAAACGTAAAAGAAACAGTAAATTTCATCCGCAGGTCAATAATGGAGTGGAGCGCTACCCAAATGCGGAATTAATTGATGTTGTTTCTATCGATCTTATCTATTTTTCCGTCTCTCAACCAAAAAACTACGTCACTCACACCAATAATCTTCAAATCATGGGTAGCAGCAATTACAGTAACCCGTCTTTCTCTGTTTAGTTTCCTTAAAACATCTATTATTTCTAGCCCTGTTTGTAGATCTAGGTTTCCTGTTGGCTCGTCAGCTAAAATAATATCAGGGTTATTTGCTAACGCCCTTGCGATGGCGACCCGTTGTTGTTGGCCAGCAGATAATTCTGTCGGCTTATGATCTAATCGGTCTCCCAATCCCACTCTTTCCAACAAGTCTATAGACCGTTTTTTCCTTTCATTACGAGAAACTCCAGCGAAAATCATGGGTAACGAGACGTTCTCAAGGGCTGTTAAAACCGGAATTAGATTAAAGGTTTGAAAAATGTATCCTATTCTATGACAACGAAGCCACGCCAATTCATAGGCATCTAACTTAGCGATGTCAATTTCGTCAATGTATATCTTTCCATTTGTTGGCTGATCAAGCCCACCAATCATGTTGAAGAGCGTTGTTTT
>CP070659.1:1442153-1446324 GCA_020355125.1 Candidatus Bathyarchaeota archaeon | reverse complement strand
GAGTGTCAATAATTGTCCTTCAAGAATAATTGCCATTTTTGTCTACTCCGTTTTTTTATGTTCCTTTCTATTGACTTCCTATTTAAGACTTGTCATGAAATATTATATAAACATAGCATGAGAACTATACTAGTATTGTATTTGAGGCGTGTGGGGGGGCAGCGTCCACATCTGCCCTAAAACATGTTTTCGCGCGTATAAGACAGGAACCTTGAAAGAGAAGTCGCTTTAAGGTTCCGTTTTCTCATATATCTCCTTAAGCCTATATTCAAGCCGCTTTATATTATCAACGTTCTCTAGCAAACGGACATAGTCACGTATATCTACTCCAACAACATCAAGAATGGGGGTGGACATGTATGCTGTGGGAAGGATGAGCGGCCAGAACGGTTTCAACAGCCCAACGTAAAAAATTGCTGGCTGTTCCATTCCAAATTGTTGAACCGTTTTAGCAATTTTATCTATCAATTGTTCCATCTGCTCATCAGGAAGCGGCTGAGAGGGCGCGCGCTGGTCTGATGTGTCAGACTTCCCGCGCAACCTGTTTACAAAGTCTGAAAGCCCTTGTCTAAGCCGTTTGAAGCCTCTTTCAGACATTTAATCATCTCATATTTTAAATGGATTTGTCTGCAAAAAATTCGTCGCGTGCTTCTACCATCGCTTTAATATTTGCAAGGGGCGTGATTGGGGAAATGCCGCAGTTGGGTTCCAACAGATCGACCCTTGCTTCCAAAGCTTTTTTCGCTTCAGCTTTCACTTCATCTGGAGATCCGAAGATCAGCGTTTTACTTGAAGATATGTTTCCTAAGACCTTAACGTCTCCACTAAGCTGTTTCACCTGCGCTATATCTTCCTCAAGACTTAAACCGTCGAATCCCGTTTTGGCCATGTCAGATACTATTTGTAGGGTCCGTCCACAAATGTGCAATACCTTCAGCCCACCCAGATTATTGGCTAGTTTTGTTAACGCCGGCTGTGCATACCCTCGAAACATTGGAGGACTTATCATACTAAGCGACGCTGTAGGTTCGGCAACCTGAACAATATCAGCTCCCCATCGATATTGCGCTTTACAAAACTCAAGTATGATTTCTGACGTAAAGTCAACGAGTTGTTTCACGTTGTCTGGTTTCCGTATTAGCCACATCAATAAGTTCGTTATTCCAACTAATTCTCCGCCTAATGAAAGAGGGCCTACTACAGTACCTGTAATTGGCAAATAGTCTCCTACTTCTTCTCGAATCAGTTTTATGCTTTCCAATACAACAGGAATGCGTCCAGCCTCTAGAAAGTTGTCAGGTTTTGTAAAGTCTGCAGGAGATTTAAAGGGATGCTTTGACACGGAGGGAACCGCATCAGCCTTATCTACCCACTTTATCTCACCGCCTAGAGCTTCGGCTTCTACGACAAAATCGAAGGGAACCCTAACGTTTTCAATTCCGGTTAAATTATAAGAAGCAATAGCTAGTTTCGCCATCTTTTCAGGATCTCGATGAGCTTCTGGCCAATGAACTCCAACAGCTTTCTGCATATCAACCGTCACCGTTCCTCCACATGCGCCAATAGAGGTTACAGGAGTTTTATCAACGGTTCCTCCAAATAATGCTGACAAGACTCTGCGTTTGGGAGACGATTTATTTCCAATTTTATCCATAACGTATCACTGTCGATTAGTTTTGTAATAGAGACCTAGTTAATAAACATTGTATCTGTCTTATTAACAAATGTTTTATCCCCCATTCTTTTACATAATAAAACAAGCCTTAAAGATTTGGTTTTCTTAGTACGTGTTAACGAAATTGGTGCAGAGGGTGGGACTTGAACCCACGAAGGCCTGTGCCACGAGGGCCTGAGCCTCGCCCCTTAGACCATACTCGGGTACCTCTGCCTTAGAAAGCCAGAAGCGATAGCGCCATATATTTCAACTAACTAGAGCCAAACGGATTAGAGTCAATATCATTTCTCAAGCATTAAACATATCTATCAATCCTACATTTAAGAGCGTTGTGACAGGCCGCCGTAACAAAATAATTAGAAGCAATCGCTGGAAAAATTAATCAACAAAACATAAAAACACCTAAGAAGTGTTAGCTATGTATAAGAACCCGAAAAGCCAATGACAAAAACACGAGCGTTGAATTAAAAATACAAGTAGAGAAATGGATGTTCGTTACTGCTACTGAATTGGTTCGCTAGCAAAACCGATTAAGTAGAAAAGTCAAAGGTCGTGCAAAATACTTTTTAACTATTTGCCTTATTTTAGAGGGTGTTTGATCCTTTTTGTAAACGAGGAGAGAAACCTTATGCCTTCTAAGAAAAAACGATTAAAAGAATATGAAGAAAGAATTGAACAAGCCAAATCTGTATTGTCTCTGATCAGCGAAGATAGAACTACTCCACGGAATATTAGACGCGCCGCAAAAGAAGCAATAAAAATTTTAACCGTTGGCGACCAAACTCAGGCTGTGAAATCTGCTCAGGCCATAAGTTTGTTAGACGACATAAGTCAAGATACAAATATGCCCGCTTATACGCGAACCCGCATATGGAACGTTGTATCAATTCTAGCTGTGATCAAAGAATAATCCTGCCATAGAGCAGTTACACACGAGAGATGCCAGATTCAAGAGGAGGTAAAATCGTGGATGAAAAAAAGAGAAATTTAAAGCGGATGGCTGACCTGTTAAAATCTGGAGCAACAATGCTCTCTGACAGTTGCCCAGAATGCAGTTCCCCCCTTTTTAAAATTCGTGGCGAGATTTGGTGCCCAACGTGTAATAAACAAGTTTTAATCGTAAAAGAGGGTGAATCCGCGTCAAACCTCATAGGGCAATCTATGTTTGATAGTGTTGAAAAAATTGTCCTCTCAAAACTACAACAAAATATTCAACAAATTAAAAAAGAAGAAGCCCCCTCTAAACTAAACGAGTTGGGCGTTTTGGTTTTAATGTGGCTCGATGTCTTAGAAAAAATAAAGGAACTTAAATCTAAGAGGAGTTAGTTGTTTTTAGCCAAGTATTCCTTATCTTCAGAGTGAAGTTGGGAAAAAGACGATATGTTTAGGCTTACGGATAGAAAAGAAAAAATAAAAAAGAAGAAAAGATTAGATGTAAAAACCAGTGTTTTAGGAACCTTTACTAATTTTCCGGCGATAATACACGGCTTAGCAATAATTTCACACCGATACACCATATACAAAATGCAAAAAGCAACTATTCAAGCCCTTTGTGATTTAAATGGATATAGAGAAAATAGGAACGTTAGTCGCTCAAACGATTCAAATAAACAGGAGAACTGTTTGTTTAAAATCTCCTTTGAAATTGGTGTTGCTAACGGGGTGTTCTTTGATTATTTAAATGAAAAAAACGCCAAAAGAATAATTAAAGCGATACGCACGAAGAAAAAATTTTCGTTAGACTTTCTTGTAATCATAACATACCATTATATTCGGATGAACAAGAAAATCCCCTTAAGATTTGATCACCACCTTCTTCGATTCAGGTTTTATAAAGAAAAAATGGAAGTATTACTTTTTAACAGTAAAGGAATCCGAAGGATGTCGTTAGAAGATTTATTAAACAAAATAACCAACAAAATATATTTAACATCAAAAAGTATAGGTTTACAATCCATAACAATAGAACAAATTAAGACTCTCTGATACGGAAATCCGCGAATCATATTCAGCTATTCTTCGACTTAGGGATAATAATAATATCTATAGTTGAGACGCGGGTTTTTTTATTTTGTAAGGAAAACTCTTGAGTGCCTATACAAATATCTTGAATACCCAAGTTTTTTATAAATGCCTTTTTAAGGAGGGTTACGGTGTCGATAGCCTTACTTATAGCCTGTCCTCTTGCAATTATTTTTACTGTTTCAGCATCAGAATGAAAAAGACTTAAACACGCTATAACATAGTTCATTAGCGGCTTTTTCCCAACGATTACTAATCCCTCTCGAGGATCCTGAGACATGTTTTACGACACCTCTAGTATGTACGTTATATCGTACCGTTATGTATTCATCAGAACAATAATATATAAAAAGAAATGATCGACAATAAAAAGGATGGTATAAAAATTATTGGGGCGGCACGAATCATGAACTTAAAGGTAGAATCCACGAGTTTGCTAAGCTCAATAAGCCTTCTTTCACCGATAAATTTAAT
>CP070659.1:1439088-1442053 GCA_020355125.1 Candidatus Bathyarchaeota archaeon | reverse complement strand
AATTGTTGAAGCACAACAAGGAAAAACATGGTATATGAAGACTACTACACTCGCGATGTTTTGCTTAATCATTTTTCCTTTAATTTTGAGCAGTTGAGCTCCGAGGTGGGGAATAGCAACGCGCGTGTTAATAGCGCGTAGTGCACGCGCTAGAAGATAAGCGCGCTTGTACCTTTGTAATGGATTACAAGGTTAAATCCATGAAGTTTTTATTAATTATTAGCATATCTTATCACGAGGATTGAATAGAAATGTGGAAAGTAGTCATCATTTATGACAGTGTCACAGGGAACAATGAGCTAATGGCAAAAGCTGTAGCTGAAGGCGTTGAAAGCATCAACCATGTGGAGGCTCAGTTGTATAAGATTGGAGATAGGTTCCCAATCAGCATTCTGAATGATGCTTTCGCTATAATTGTTGGCTCACCAAGTATTTACGGTAATATGACCCTTAAACTTAGTCAGTTCTTCGATAACTTGAACTATTTATCAGAAATGAAGAAGATACGTATCGAAGGAAAGAAGGGTGCAGCCTTCGGTTCATATGCATGGGATGGTGGATGGCACACAGAGCGGATAGAGCAAGAACTCATGAAGCTTGGCCTAGAAATGGTTGCGCCTCCGCTTTCCGTAGCTGATCAAGAAGGAAAGAGGAGTAGGAAAATTAGTAGGGATGACGTTGATAGATGTCGAGAGCTTGGTAAGACTGTGGCGCGAGTTGTGACTGGAAACCAGAAATAAGTTTACAAATCGCGCGCTTGGAGTCGAGTATTAACGTTAGCTAGCTAGCTTATTGAAATAGCAAATAAATTGTTTCTCATGATTGAATAGTCTGAATTGAGTTTAACACTTCTATATATAGGCCGCTGTGGCGTATTTCCTCATCATCCTGTGGCTGTTGAAGTAGTAAGCGATCTTCCCTATGGAGTTTTTCATCATATCTATCCATTCTCTTCTCTCTCTGTAGAATCTGGGGGCAATTATGTATTCTAATTTCCCGTACAGATCCTCTATCTCTCGGCTGGTCCTCTCTTTGGGCGTTAACTGTTCATCTGGGTCGGGTCCTATAGACCAACCTGTAACATCCTCGATCCATCCCTCGATCCACCAGCCATCCAGCACGCTAAAATTGATCACACCATTATGTGCAGCCTTCATTCCACTCGTTCCAGAGGCTTCAAGGGGTGGGAGGGGTGTATTCAACCAGACATCGACACCAGACACTAGCTTAGCGGCAATCTCTAGATCATAGTCCTCTAAATAAATGATCTTGATATCACTCTTCAGTTCCTCAATATAGTCGAAGATTGTTTTGATTAGCTCTTTGCCCAAGTTGTCTTTGGGGTGGGCTTTTCCGGCAAAGATGAGCTGAATCTTGGCCTTCTGGTTTATTCTACGCAGCCTTTTAAAATCCGAAAAGATCAGATATGCTCTCTTATATGCGGTGGCCCTCCTAGCAAATCCCAGCGTTAGTGTTTCATAGTCCATACCAACTCCAGTCACTGAGTTTACGTAATCTATCAATTCCATCTTGGCTGAGGTATGGGCTCGCCATATTTCCTCATTAGGAATGCCGTCTACCCTCACAAGTAACTCCGGCTCGTTCGCCCATCCTGGAATATACCTGTCGAGTAGATTTCTGAAGTGTTCACACGTCCAATTGAAAGAATAGATTCCATTGGTGATCGCTTGAACTTCAAAGCCAGGAAACATCTCCTTAGTAAGGCTACGATGCCTCTTGGAGACCCCATTGACATATTCACTTAGGTTAAGTGCTAGACGGGTCATGTTCAATCTATCCTTTCCGCCAAATCTTTTCAAGATGTGCAAAGGAATAGGTTCCCCTATTACCTCTTGGACAAGGTCGTATGGAAACTTATCATGCCCCGCCTCCATGGGTGTATGGGTGGTGAAGATGCACATGTTCCTAACCTTATCCACATCCATCCCATTTCTCTGCAACAATTCCAATGTGAGGAGGCTGGAGTGCCCTTCATTCATGTGGTACCTCCTGATCTCGAAGCCCAGGGCTTCAAGCATCCGTGCACCTCCAATCCCTAATACAACTTCTTGTTTCAACCTGTACCTCTCATCTCCTCCATACAGGAAATGGGTGATCTCCCTGTCCTCTGGAACATTTCCCTTTACATCTGTATCGAGAAAAATTACAGGTACAGTTCCTCCGGTTAAACTCTTAGAACAACACTCATATAACCAAGCTTTGACCTTCACCTGTCTCTTCTGAAGCTCTACCTCCACCTCTTCCCGCAACAATCTTAAAAAGCTGGAGGGAACCCACTCCATGGGTTGTTCAATCTGCTTTCCCTCCTTTGTGATCTGCTGCTTAAAATGCCCCTTTTTACTAATTAAGGTTACAGCAACCAACGGGAGGCTCAGATCAGCGCTTGATCTTATAACATCCCCTGCTAAAACTCCTAAACCTCCAGCGTAAGTCGGTATATCGTTTCTTAAACCAACCTCCATGGTAAAGTAGGCAATCCTAGGCTCCTCATATACCGCTAGTACGCGTTGCATCTAATATGCCAATCCTCCATTATTCACTCCAATAGACATTAGCTCCGCTTTTTATTTAGTTTCTCATCACTAAAAAACAAGATGGTGTAAGGGTGTGGCCATAACCTTCATAGGTTTAGAAAGGCTACCTCGTGATTATTTGATTATAAGAAATGCGAGAGTTCATGGATATTTTGCACGCGCGTAGCGTACCAAGAGACTGAATAAAGAGTGAATATTTAATCCCCTCTTTTGTTTAGAAGCCTATAATTATGAACTAATGTTGAGAAAAAATGCTAGCTAGTTCGGATTTGCGCGCGCGCGCTAGAAAGCCATAACAAGTTGGATGCTAAAGGAATAAAAAATAGAAAGGCGCTCGCTAGCTAGTCGTTTTGGGCGTATGCTTTGACAAGGTCTCGTGCTGTGATTATTCCAATAATTTTATCATTTTT
>CP070659.1:1431820-1438988 GCA_020355125.1 Candidatus Bathyarchaeota archaeon | reverse complement strand
GTGTGTATCAAGTCATTTTATGGATTGTAGAGTTGAATATCCGCTCTCGCGGAGATCAACAGCGTGTGTCTCGCATGATTATGCCGTTCCGGATGCTGTACGTCACGTGAGACGCTTTAACAATACTTTGATCATGGGTTGCTACAACCACAGTTGTCTTGTACTTTCTGCATAATTGAAGCAGTATGTTTACGATCTCGTGCCCAGTGTCAGAGTCAAGTTCGCCAGTGGGTTCGTCCGCAAGAATTAAACAAGGGTTGTTTGCAAGTGCCCTAGCTATTGCTACACGTTGCATTTCTCCAGTGCTCAGCTCTTTTGGTCTATGTTGCAGTCGATGTCTAAGGCCAACCATCTCAAGAAGCTGAACAGCTCGTTGTTTCTGTTGCTCTGACGAAATATTGGCTAATGCCATAGGCAGTTCAACGTTTTCCAGAGCCGTAAGTGTAGGTAGTAAATTAAAGGTTTGTAAAACAAACCCAATGTTTTGGAGCCTGATCTTCCTTCGTTCTTGGTCGTTCAGAAACGATGTGTCACGGTTCTTGAAAAAAAGTTTACCTGATGTCGGACGATCAATTAATCCCATCAAATTAAGAAGCGTCGTCTTCCCAGAGCCAGAAGGTCCTACAATCGAAAGAAAAGTAGCCTCCCTAATTTCCAGATCTACTTTGTTCACAGCTGTAATGATAGATTCGCCAAGGCGGTATGTCTTTGTCAATTCTTGGGTTTTAATTATCAATATTCTGCCCTCAAAACCTCTGAGATTTTCGTTTTGGAGGCAGCTATTGCGGGTATGATGCCTGCAATACAACTTAAAGTGACTGTGGATACCAGAATTTGGATTACAAAGGAGGGGGAGATGAAGTTGAGAAGATTGGCGATAAACATTGAAAAGGGAATGTTCGTGTAGATGCTAGCTAGTATTATCGCAGCAACTGAGCCTCCAATTATTCCAGCTAGACCGCCAAGTAGACCTATCGCTGTAGTTTCGGTGATAACGATGCGGAAGATTGAGCTTTTTGGAGCCCCAAGTGTATCTAAAATTGCGAAATCCCTTCGCCTTTCAGAAACGTTCATCATTGCGACCGTTATCACAAGAATCATGCTCAGGAGATAAAGCATACTACTTATGCCTACATTCCAGGTTTCGATGTCATGAAGAAGTGGTTCGATTATTTCGTTTCTTTCCTTTGTCGTTAAAGCTTTAATGCCCGAAATTACGGCTTCAATTCTATCTTTTACCTCTGTTTCTGTCGTCTCTTTTTCCAGCTCAACAACGACCATATTGCCTATCCAACTTACTGTGGGATTGGGATAATATATTTGTCGAGCGACAACTAGTTGTAAGATTATCGATCGGGAAAGAAGGGCAGATTGTGTATCGAGAATTCCTGTAACTGTTACATTCGTCTTTTCCAGCTTTACTGTTGATCCTACGCTAAGATCGTATTGCTGGGCTAGAGATGGGCCGATAATGATTTCTTTTTTTTCCACTGAAGGCCATTGTCCGCCAGCCTTGAGAGGCGTGTTGCCGACCAGAATCGACCAATTTTCTGGAGGTATACCAATACTGACGTTTGATGGAGCAAGTTGAATAACGGAGTCAACTTGGTAACCGAATCTAACCAACATCGGAACCGTGGTTTTAACCCCCTTCACTTGCTGCAGTTTTTCAACATCGTTTGCGGGAAGGTTTCCCCCTATAATAGGAAAAGCTTGAACGACCAAAGCACCTTCCGCGACGACCACCACGTTTCCTCTGAAAAATATATTCATGTCTCTACTGGCCGCTGTATAATTTGTAGTTAATGCGCCAATAGCTACGATAAAAATAATGGCTAGTGAGACGCCGAAAATACAAAGCGATGTTCTAAAGCGTCTACGAAACATATTTTTAAAACACATAGTACTAATGCGCGTAGCTTAACCTCCCCCGGATAATTTATTGGTTTATTTACCTCCAAACAGAAAAAACCTTTGTATAATTTTTGTTATCATGTTTCCCTCATCCAACAGGCATGAGTATATATTATATATGTTTTAAAACTATACAATATATCAATAAGCGTTACAGAGTGATGTAGATTGAAGGTTGCTAAAAGAATCTTATTGATTATGATACTCTTTTCTCTAACCCTATCAATTTTCTCAGGTTCTTGGCGTGTATACGCACAGCCTGCAAGCCTTACGGGGACCATCTTTGATGGGGGGGTTGATTCGGATACGGATGGAACCTTCGACTTCTTAGATGTCGGGGTGCAGGTGGATGTTTCTTCTGCAGGCACTTATCAGGTGGAGATATATGGGCTTCTAGATTCAACATACAACTACATTGACGTCGAGAGCATGAATTTCATGTATCTCGATGCAGGTATATCCACTGTCTCTGTTTCTTTGGATGGTCCAACCATCTATGCTTCGGGTTTAGCTCCTAGCAGCGTCGCTAGCATCAGCCTCTACGATGAGTTCTACAACTATCTTGATGGTTTGAGCGATACCCCCTTGTCAAGGGAATATGCCTACACCGAATTCGACATGCCTCCTCCTCCCCCAGCAGTTCTTACTGGTGCTATAGTTAACGATATGGGAATGGATGTTGACGGCGATGGAGCCTTCGACATCTTAGAGGTGGGTGTGGAAATTAACGTCACTGAATCAGGGGCATATGCTGTTCGTGCAGATGGGCTCTTCGATTCTGATTACAATTATATCCCTGTCTTTGACTATAAATCCACGTATCTTGATGTAGGTATACACGTTGTTAATATGTCTCTTTATGGCCCAACTATCTACGTATCAGGTTTAAACCCGATGAACGTTACTGATATAAGCCTCCATTCGGTAGAATACTCTCCTTTAGGGGAGGCGATGACTACAGGACTTGATTCCATATTTGGTACCCCTCTATCCCGAGAGTATTTGTATACAGAATTCGATTTGCCTTTCAAAAATATGGAAGCGCTTATCACCGTATACCCGGATGGCCAGGTAGTCATGGGAGGAGCATTGAATTATACTGACATGGAACCGCTTTTCGCGGGGCCATCAATATATGGGGTTGTAGATATTAACAAGAATGATGCCTCAACTCTAGTTTCAGCTAACTTTAGCGTGCGTGCGCAGCCAGAAGATTATGTATCTCTGTTTCCGTACAATTCGTCATCCTTCACATGGCATTCCGAATATTCTGGTGATCTCCTCAGTACCACCCTCACCGGCCACACGATCCTTCCGCCAAGTATGGCGTCTGAGTTTCCTTTTAACGTCACAGACTTGACTGTGACGGGAGATTATATTGACAATTTGGTCAGTGGTAGCATTACAGTTGACATATTGTCCGGTTTTCCCCTGGAAGATATTGAAATAGATTTCCAAGGAAACAACACGTACATACATCTCACGGATTCTATAACAGTCATCTTCGGCGATTATCCTGATATCGGTGAGATAAACGCGATGGTTCTTGACGCATTACTTCTACAGTTCAACACCACTATCCCAGGAACAGGGGAAGACTCCCTCTACGCCATGACAAATGGACTATTAGAGTGCACAAGGTTAGACACTACGACTACTCCATACAATGCTATCGGTGCTATGGTAGATTTTGAGGCCGAGATTCAAGGAGACCTCATTCAAACACTTATCAGCATGACCGGTCAACCACCTCTCATGTATGATGTATTGAATGCGACGTTGTCGTCGATTGAAAGTGGCTCCTTCACGTTAACGTATGCGAGTGGTCTTAGAGAAGCAGACGTGAATATTATGTTCGCTCTCGACATGCACCAACTCAATGATACCTTGGTCCCAATCTTGCTTGAGATCCCAGATTTACCGCCTGAACTTGTGATCCTAGCAGAGTCTATCCTAAATACGACATATTGTACTATTGATTCAGTCGAAGTTTTGCTGGGTTATGAGGACGGCCAAGCAACCATCAACGTTACCGCGACTCTTCAAGGCGATTTTAACGCCGAAATCAACTATGTTAAAAACATGATTCTGACATTTGACCCGCAGCAACCAATACCACTACAATTACAAATAATCAATGAAACACAAATCGACTTAACCAACTTCAGCATGAGCCTCAACATCTCTGAGACATCGATGGAGGTTGATGTAAGCGGATTTACCGTTCTACCGTTGTTAGACTGGATAAGTACTACCAGCTTCAAACTTGAACGATTCTTCAACATCACCGCAAACGAAGGAGAGCCTCCAAGAGAAGGAGAACAGCTTACCGTAATAGTCATTGGAGGACGCAACGCGACCCACAAGATTACATTATACAACGTTTCAAGTGTACCAGAACCCGACCTTGTTTTGCTCGATGTAAATGGGAAACCAGTGTCTATGACTTGGAACAACGTTTCTCTGAGTGATCTTCAAGATTTACAGTACATAATCAGCGAGCGCGTGCTTCTAGCGGTTACACTCAACACACCAACACCAGATGATATATCTGAGGAATCCATCTCTCTGTCTTGGACCAAAAATGAGGACCCTGACTTTGTTCGATACGAGATCTTTCAATCAACATCCCCAGACGTTCTTGGTTCATCGATTGCCAATATAACCGATAGTGAAAATGTAATCTATAACGTACAAGACCTACCATATGGCACCAAATATTATTATATCGTTAGAGTGGTTGACAGCTTTGGTGTATACGTCGATTCGAATCAAGTAAGTGCTATAACAAAAACCCCAATCTGGGCGCAGAGTTGGTTTATCGCGACAGTATTGGGGGTAATAGTTGTTGGAGCCGCTACGGTTTTCTTCATAAAAAGAAGAAGCACCACGCGTAGTCCTGACCCATCAACAAGTGCCCTTTAACTAGCATGCGCTATGTAATGACGTTTCTTGTTTCTAAGCGCGCGCTAAGCAAGCGGGTATTCTCTCCTTTGAACGTTAGCGTGCGCGCTTGCTACAGATCTTAATGCTTTCTGCTATGGATTTCTAAAGACTACATAGATTCGAATTTGGCTTGCGTCAACGTTGAAGTTAAATATTCTAGTAGAAACATTATTTCATTGAGGGAAGTTAATCCCTTTTTTCACCTGGAAGGATGAACAATTCATCTTTGGTTTTCCTCCCTCATCTGAAAACTCATTTTGTAGCAAGCGCGCTAAAAAGGGATGTTATGAAACTGCTTTAGAGTTAGCTTAGCTGGAATACCAATAAGATTTGTAAAACTAGCGCGCGGGCTTTAAATGGTTGAAATCGTGCTTATCTATTTCCAAAAAAGATTTTAATTCAAATTGTCATTAGTATATTTTTAAGCTGATTTAACTTTGTTTAAGACTGCATATAAAAGCTATAAAAAGTTGGCAATTGATGTACTATCTGTACTCTTTATATCTGGAACTATCGGAATAGCATTAAAGTTTATCACCTTTCAAATTATACTTAACGAGAATCTTCTCTATGGAAATATTCTGTACGATCTGTTCTTTCCCTATTTTCCAAATCTGCTAGATTCATTCTTCTTGATTTCTGCTGCGTTATATCTTGCTTGGAGAATATTGATTACGCGACGACGATTATAAGTTGCTGAATCGTTGTTGGAATCATGATAAAAAAGCTTTCTAGATCACATACATAAATTCTTTATATTTATCTCCAACCATCATGCTTATAAGTAAAGTATATGTCGTATCGAGATAGAGCGCGTGCGCTAAACCCCAACATTACAATATATAAATATGAATATTGCGGGTAATTGAAATGGAGTTGAGTGAAATCCGTTTTAAAGAACATGTGGGCATAATAACGAGTGACACAAATATTCAGCAGTTTACTTTTTTCGTTACTCCTCTATCGAGTAAGATAGGTGTTGGAAAAGGAGAATATGTTATAGTTGATCATCCTTTCCTAGGTGAACATTGTCCCTTACTCTCTGTTGTGAAGAGCCTTAACAACTATGAGGAGATTGTTGGCACATCATTGAGAGAAGACAAATCCATTAAAATCATGGCTACAAGTGAAATAATTGGATACATAGATCTGCGGGATCCAACGACAAAACCACTCCGCAAATTGAATGTTCCTCCTAAACCAGGCAGCAAAGTGTATTTACCATACTATGAATTTCTTGAAGACATCTTCCTAAGACGTTTAGATGGGAAGCCTTTAAAACACTCGATCCACTTGGGAAAACTTGAATCTAAAGCACATTGCAGAGCAGATGGTTTTAAAGAATTAAATTTCTATATGGGTGCGACAGACTTTACAAACCAACATTTCCTCATATCGGGAATCTCTGGATCGGGAAAAACGCATACTGCAACAGTTATTATTGAAGAACTAGCCAATAAAACCAACCATCCAATAATTGTACTAGATCCTTTTGGCGAGTACACATCTATTGGAATAGCTGGAAAATCCCTTAAACAAATGAGGGAGGAAGGTAATGTGACGTTGGATAATTATCCTTTCGATTTTAGTGTGTCGATACATACTTCGAACAAAGAGAGGGTGATAAACAATCTAAAAGAAAGTGCTAAAATCCATAAAGAGTATACCAACTTTTCTATTAAGCATATACGAAAGAAGAAAGAGCTCGAGATAGATGTGAAGCGTAACCAGATTACCATCCTTGACGCTAAAGAATTATCGCTAGAAGAACGGCAGCGCTTCTTTATATCTTACGTGAAAGCCTTTTGGAATGACAGGGTTGATGGACGCGGAGAGCCTTTCTTGTTAGTTATTGAAGAACCCCAGGCTCTTGAGGGAAGTATGATTAATAGAATTGCTTCTGAAGGTCGTAAGATTGGAGTATCGATGTGTCTTCTCTCCCAACACCCAACCATGATTGACAGTAGAATTTTATCCCAAATGGGCACTATGATCATGGGACGTACTATAGATGCTCAGGATATTGAATATTTAAAGAATATCGCTATAGACAAGTCTCCTTTTCTAACTCTTCTGAAGCCAGGAGAGTGGATAGTCAATGGCGTCAATTTGAATCGACCAATGAAGATTTTAGTGAGAGATCGATATTCACCAAGCAGTACACACGCGACAAAGTAAAGATCTTTAAATGGCTACGTCTGCACTCTCGCGTGCTATTGTTGATCGCATGCGTGTCCTTTATTCATAGTACAATTAATTTTCTTTAAACACTTTAGGTTATTCTCGTGGCTGTTTCAATTGTGAAGCC
>CP070659.1:1424575-1431720 GCA_020355125.1 Candidatus Bathyarchaeota archaeon | reverse complement strand
GCAAAGGAAAAAAGAATAAAGACGTCAAGTTTTTTTAAAGCTTTGTATCTTACCCTCATATCTAAAGATCACGGTCCTCGATTTGGAGGTTTAGTTACAGCGGTAGGAATACAACGAGTAAAGGAGACGTTACAAAAACTTTATTCATTTTAGCCTCACGACAGCAAGCAAAACTAACAATACTAAATTCCATTACTTTTTACTAAGAGTAGAATTTATTTAGAATTCTATATTAGTCTCTAGCAGGTAGTTACCATTATGGATCTAAAAAGCGAAATTGAGAACGTAATTTCAACATATGATTTGGATAAAATAACCATAGGCGTCTTAGGTTCTCATTCAGCAGAAGAAGTGGGCGTAGCAGCCAAATCTATTGGCTTAAAAACTGTTGTAGTTTGCCAAAAACATAGAGAGGCGTTGTACACTAAATTCAATAAACACCTATTTGATTACACTTTGGTGCTAGACAAATTTAAAGATATAATCCACGAAAAAAACCAAAGTAAATTGAGAAAATTGAACACGGTTTTTATACCAAATAGGTCGTTTTCTGTATATGTTGGCTATGATAACATTGAACAAAATTTTCATATCCCTATATATGGAAATAGGCGAATGCTTAGAATCGAAGATAGAGCAGAAAGCAAGAGCCAATACTGGCTTTTAGAAAAAGCAGGTTTAAGGACTCCAAAAAAGTTCAGTGATCCAGATAAAATTGACAGACTCGCAATAGTTAAAGTACAACAGAAGCATAGGCCTTTGGAAAGAGCCTTTTTTTACGTGTCTTCAAGAGAGGAATATGATAGAAAAGCTGAAGAGTTGACCAAAAAAGACATTATAGATGAGAGGGCATTGAACAATGCAAGGATAGAGGAATATGTTTTAGGTCAAAAGTTTAATGCAAATTTTCAAGGCTGGGCTCTAGTTAATGTTTTCGGCGAATTTGATTTCGTGGGTTTTGATGATAGAAAACAAATTAATCTCCACGGATTTTTAGATCTCCCAGCAAGAGACCAATTATCAATAGATATACCTATCAAAAACGAAGAAATAGGTCACTATGGTCTTACTATGAGGGAATCACAAAAGCCACTAGTATATCAAGCAGCTGAAGCCTTTCGAATAGCCTGCAAATGTCATTTTCCACCAGGCATGATTGGGTTATTTGCCTTGCAAGGAGCAATAGGATACGATTCAGATGATCCATTTCGTAAAAAACTGGCTTTCTACATTTTTGATGTTAGCCCAAGAATCCCAGGCTGTCCCTGTGTTGGGCCAACATCTCCTGAAATGCGTAGAATATCCATAAAATATTCAAAAATATTACATAAAATAGGTTATAATGAAATTAGAACGCCCATGGATTTGCCTCTTTTAGAAATACAATACGCGTCTTTAAAGCGTCGACTGGAGGAGATTGTAACCTGATTTCTAAAAATGAAATTGATCATTATATTTCTAACTACGATTTGAAGAATATCCAAATAGGAACTATATGTTCTCACTCTGCTTTACAAATTTTTTTGGGAGCAAAACAGGAAGGGTTTAAAACTTTTGGCATATGTCTGAGAAAGAAACAGTTTGTATATGAGGCTTTTCCTTTAGCTAAGCCAGATAACTTTATGCTCATAGATGATTATGAAGAAATACTTGATTCAACTCTACTACGGAAAATGATAGACAACAACGTTATAATAATTCCACATGGCTCCTTTGTAGAGTACATTGGATCCAAATCATTAGAAAATACTTTTTTCATTCCAATCTTCGGAAATAGAAAAACATTGGAATGGGAGGGAAGTAGAAAGCTCCAAAGGCTGTGGCTGGAAAAAGCGGGTCTTAAGTTGCCTGTGGTATATAATAACCCCTCAGAAATAGACGATAAGGTATTCGTGAAGTTTTCCGGTGCTAAGGGAGGTAAAGGCTTCTTTACAGCGAATTCCGAGAAGGAATTCTACGAAAAATTAAATAAAAAAATCAAGAAGGGTATCTTGAGAAAGGAGGATTCCACAAATCCCTTTATCCAAGAATTTGTCTCGGGTGTAAGATATTATCCCCACTACTTCTATTCACAATTCAAAAATCTTGGACTAAGTGTTAGAGAAGGGTTTCTCGAGTTTCTCAGCATGGATAAACGAGTAGAACCTATTGATGAAAGTTATCGAGGGTTACCCGATTCGTTAGAAGACTTTTATGACTATACGGTAACTGGAAATCAGTCCATTATTGTTCGAGAAAGTCTCCTTTCAGATGTTTTGGAGATGGGTGTAAAAACAGTAGATACTTCAATTAATCTTTTTCCCCCCGGAATATTAGGACCATTTTCATTGGAAACAATTTATCATCCAAACAAAGGCTTCACGGTTTTCGAGGTGTCAGCAAGAATAGTAGCGGGTACTAATCTTTATCCACATGGTTCCCCTTACTCCTTTTACACGTTCAAAAAACCGATCTCCATGGGAAGAAGAATTGCTATCGAGATAAAGGAAGCGATAAGAAAAAAGGCTCTAGAAAGAGTCGTTTCCTAAACAATGCTGACATCACTTCCGTTTTCCTTTTGAAAGGGCACGTGCCAAACAATTCGCGTATCATTGGCCTCTCCCTTTCGTATCCAAAGAAACGTATGTGCTTTGACCAAAATTGGTTTAAAATTGAATTATGATCTGTGGAAGGCCTCCTACAAATCCCAACTGGGACTTTCTAAATACGTTTTTCCGTTTCACGACGCGTAGTTTTAGCAGGTTACACGTCTAAATTCTGTCAAATCGTTTCTTGGTCAGCCTTATAACCGTTTCATATTCATAAATCATCCTTGAAACAACTGTCCAGGCCTCAAGTGTTTCTGGGTCTATTGAAACTAACTCATTTGAAACATTCATAATCTCGCCTGTAAAGTGTCCTCTAGGGAACCCGCCCACTATAACTGTTGGATTTTCTTTAGCCACCAATGTTGACATAACTAAGTGAAGGAGTAGTGGTTTTCCTTTTCTGGTAAAAGCTATCGTATAGGATGGCTTTATCTTCTGAATAAGGTTTTGAAGAGTTCCTGTTCTAAGTTCCATTAGTATTTTACCATGTTTCACAATTTTGCCACGTTCATAAAGTTGCTCGATTAGGCCCTTAAAACGATCATAATTCTTCGGTAAACGAATATTAGGATTGAGGCTAATAATGTAGTTATCCCAAGTAACGACATATGTCCTGAGCAGATTTTCTCTATTTAAAGGAGAACCCAAAGCCTCAAGGAGAGAAAAGTGAACTATATCTGGTCGTCCCCTTTTTTTACTATTCTCTAGCTTTAACATGGCTCTATGATGGAGGGATCTATCAAGAAGCATTTGTCCCGGCTTTTTATTTAATTTATTAGCTCTTTTAGAAACAGAAGGGTGAGTCCATAGTGACTCTGGAATTATTTCTAGAGCAGATTCGGCTAAGATTAGATTCAGCATAATTAAGATATTAAGAAGATGAAGAGGAAAAAACTTATCATTATTATTTAGCATTTGCGTAGAGATAATAATTGTCCAAACCCTAGGAGGGATATCCAGCCACGCGAAGAAATCACCGAAAAATTGCTATAGAGCGGATTGCGATTTTGTTTGAACAAGCTAAAAAAACCGTTGAAAAGACACCGAAAAGAGCGCAACACTATGTGAGGTTAGCTAGAAAACTAAGTATGCACTATCAAGTTAGAATTCCTGTCAAGTATAGAAGGATGATTTGTAAAGGCTGTAAGAAATTTATACTACCTGGGGTAAATTATAGAGTTAGAACAAGGAGCTTTCGAGAACCACACCTAGTTATTACCTGCCTGCACTGTGGTTACCACACTAGAATTCTATTAAGAAAAGGTGGAAGGATAAAACGACTACAAAAAAACAGAAACTAAGAATTAAAAAAGAAATGTCTGAAGAGAAACCATCGATATGGATAGGGAAAAGCGGTGTTACACGTGAAGTAATCCAAAAAATTGCAAATCAGTTAGATAGAGATCAAGTAGTCAAAATAAAAATCCTTAAAACCGCTTTAAAAGAACATAATATCCATAAATTAGCAAGAGAGGTAGCTATAAAAGCAGAAGCCACATTGATAGATATCAGGGGTCGTTGCTTTTCCCTATATCAAATTAAGAGGCCTCGTCAACGAATAGCTAGCTAACCCATGAAAGCCTTTATATTTATCTTTAAGGATAAGTGAGATACTTCTATTAAGGGGAATATATAGTAATTT
This sequence comes from Candidatus Bathyarchaeota archaeon, assembly GCA_020355125.1. Taxonomy (GTDB): domain Archaea; phylum Thermoproteota; class Bathyarchaeia; order RBG-16-48-13. The sequence continues at coordinate 1,427,490 of CP070659.1, read as the reverse complement.
GCCTACTGTTTATGACGTCCCAGCAGACGAACTTATTAAAAGAGTTGGTGAATACCTAAAGGAAAATATACGTGAAATCATACCTCCTTCTTGGTCAGCTTTCACAAAAACAAGTTCTCACTTGGAAAGGCCCCCACAAATCGCTGATTGGTGGTATACAAGATGTGCGTCCATTATGAGAAAGGTGTATGTTAAAGGTCCAATTGGTGTAGAAAGACTTAAGAACGAGTATGGTGGTCGAGCAAGAAAAGGAGCAAAGAGGGAACATAAAAGAAGTGGCGGCGGAGCCATCATAAGAAATGCCCTCCAACAACTTGAAAACGCTAAACTTGTGAAAAAAATAGAAAAACGTGGAAGAAAACTAACAGAAAGCGGTTTTAGTTTGATGGATCGCATGGCTGCAGAAGTAAAAAAGAAGTTAGAAAAACAAATCCCAGATCTAAAAAAATATGGATGAGTGACTTGAACAATGAGCTCGGATGAAGATCTTGAAAATATTCGACAAAAAAAACTACTTGAATTACAACGGCGTCTTCTTGAAGAGCAAAAGAGAACGGAACAACAAGATAAATTAGAAACACAAAAACAGGCTATTCTCCGTCAAATCATAACTAACGAAGGTAGGCAACGTCTCAGCAGACTTCGATTAGTAAAACGTGAGTTTGTGGAACAAGTAGAACTCCAACTAATACAAATTGCCCAAACGGGAAGAATAAAACTTCCTATAACTGATGAACAACTAAAACAAATTCTTGTTCGCCTTCAACCTGATAGAAGACAATATAGGTTTAGAGGAATTTAGAATGGCAAGGAATAAGCCCGCTGCTAAGAAGAGACGGTTAGCGAAGGCGAATAAACAAAGCCAATCAGTTCCAGCATGGGTTATAGCGAAAACCAGAGGCCGTGTTCGTGCCAATCCTAAGAGGAGAAACTGGAGACGAAAAAAACTCAAAGCTTAAGGGGATAGGATAATTGGTCGCAAATGAAGAACCTTTAGAAACGAAACCATTTAAAACTGAAGAGAACGAGGATATAGTCGAAGAACGCTTATACGTAATCCCTTTAAAACAAGCATGGATTGCCCCGATTAAAAAGAGAACTCCGCGAGCCATAAGAGTTTTGAAAGGCTTTATTAAAAAGCATATGAAGATTGAGAGCTTCATTATTAGTAAAGAAGTTAACGAGTTCATCTGGAATAAGGGAATTGAAGGCGCGCCTAGAAAAATTAGGGTGAGAGTGGTTAGAAACAAAGAAGGTGATATAACAGTCTATCTAGCAGAAGGAAGCTGAAACTTGGTAGCCCTCCGAATGGATATTCTAGGCAGCCCTAACATCGGAGTTTATGCCCTTACAACCAATTATCTTACAATCGTACCTGTAAACGTATCGAAGGATAAAGCCGATAAACTTACGAAGTGCCTTAAAGGAAAAGTTATCTTTACGAGCATTGGAAACACAAATCTCATTGGCATTCTGGCAGCCGGTAACTCTAATGGAATCATCCTTCCCTATTTTGTTTCTAATAATGAAGTTAAAGCAATAAAATCTGTATGGGATGGAAACATCGGAAAAATCGAAAGCAAAATAACGGCACTAGGTAATCTAGTTCTTGTAAACGATAAAGGTGCTATTATCGGAGAAGGCTTAATGAAAGACAAAAAAGCGGTAAAGAAAATTATGGATACTTTAGGCGTCGAAGCTGTTTCATGTAGAATTGCTGGCTTGCCATATGTTGGATCCTTAGCTATAGCAACAAATAGGGGGGTACTCGCCCATCCGTCGTTAATAGATGAAGAACAGAAAGTTTTGAAAGAAGTTTTAAAAGTTCCTGTCGATATTGGAACGATTAATAGTGGAGTGCCCTTTGTGCCCTCAGGCCTATTAGCGAATGACAATGGCGTTGTTATCGGAAGCTTTACGACTGGCCCTGAAATCCTAATAATTACAAATATCCTACGTGTATAAATCGGACAGACGGGTTCTATGATTTTGTGTGTGTACAGCGTCAAAAAGCGTTTTTATTTGGCGTCTCATCATTTGAGGGTCATGGCTTAGGTTAAAATAATCTGCAAAAACATCTGTCGTGCGTATTATTTTAGTTTTACCTAGCTTTTCTGTTGTTAATAACCCTAATTTTTTGAGATGTTTAATATGGGAGTATGAGTGACTTCCCCGTACGGCCACTACTTGAGATTGAACTATGGGTTGACGGTAAGCTATATATGCTAGTGTTTTGAGAGGTCCTTTAGACAGAAGAGGTCGCACCACTAACCGTTTTACCAATGAAATATATTTTGGTACCAGTTGAAGGGTTAAGCGGCTATTATCAATCTCTATCAGCTCCAGAGCGCTACCTCTCTTTTTATATTTTTCAGCCAAAGCTTTTGTTAGGGCTTTAATTTTCTTCTTAGATCTTATTTTTACAATAGAACTTAGAGTTTTAAGATTAAGGGGTCTTCCTGAAACATATAGTGCTGCTTCAAGAAGGGCTGCGGCGTCATCATCTTTTTTAACTGGTTCTCTATTACGATTACGTTGCATTTGAATTCATAATCCCCAAAGGAAGGCTTATGAATATTTCACCAAAAGCTTCTTCTTGCCAAATCCTTATTTTCTCTTTGGATGCAATAAACAAGACTAATAGAAATATTCGTATTGCTTCAAATTTCTTTAATCCAAAAGTTAATTTTGATAGGGTGATCCTTTTTTCTTTTTTTACATATCCAAGTATTTTTTGAAATAGCTCTTCGATTCGGTTTTCGATATCAATCATAAACTGATCAAATTCATGGATAACTGGAGGTGCTGGTAAAACAGGTGTTAGCTTTTGCTCTAGTTCCACAAAGGCTTCGGTCTTTATGGCTTCCTCAAGAGATTTGATAAGATTGTCAATTGTTGTTGAGGTGTATTCAAAT
>CP070659.1:1421825-1424475 GCA_020355125.1 Candidatus Bathyarchaeota archaeon | reverse complement strand
CGGCGTCCCCCTGTTTTTGAGGGTTCTATAAGCAATGAATTCATATGTGTAATCTTTATCAAGCGTTTCACCAATAGCAGCAATCGCTCCGATTATACCCCTTCCATCTTTATAGCCTATCGCCTCAGCCTTACAATGCTTAATTAATTTCAAAGCCGCCTCTTTTTTTACAACATCCTGAATAGTTTTACGCGCAAATTTTCTGATTTCTAGAGGTATCTTTTTTCCTAGGTAAAAAACAACTCCGGGATCAGTTTTCGGAAAAGTAAAATCTGATTCTTTTTCAATGGTTTCTAAGACCTCTTCAACAACAGCATCATACTTGTCTTCATCGATGAAAAGACGCAAACAAATAGCTCCATTTCCACGGGTTTTCCATGGAATATTAGGGTTTAAACGGATAAGATTAGGATAATCAAAAAACCTTCCTCCTAACTGGCTTAATCGTTCAACAAGAACGGAAGCAATATATGTAGTGCATCCACGAAATGGGGAATCGGTATCGTCTATACCTATTTGAAGCCAAATCATGATTGATGCCTTTCACTTCGAAACTTAAATATTACAAAATGCGTTGAATATATTATAGCAATAAACATGGCAAATCAGAATAGATTTAGATGACAATCATAGTAAGAGTTGATCTAATCTTCTCAAGTCTTCTTATGTTCCAGGTTATAATATCTTTCAATTTTTCCATAGTTTCCGCCTCAACCCTCGCTATAACATCGTAGACACCATAAACCACATAGGCTTCCTTGACATTATTTATTTTTTTAATTGATCTCAGCACTTCATTTTCGGAACCAATCTCAGAATTTATTAGAATGAATGCCGTGGGCAATTAATTTCCCCCATCAACTTATTTATTCTGACGATAACTCTTTTAATGTTTTTCACATAAAACTTGCTTTTTATGTGCTCCTGCTGAGTCATATTAAAAATGTACGCTTTCTATTGACATTGATCTCTCATTGATGGTAATTTTCATTAATTGAAGGAACTATCATAGGAAACAAAAAATATGTTAAAAAGGTAATTAAATGTTATCGACTATATCGAATCTATATGATGTTTATGTTGCTGACGTTGAGGATGTTCTTCCAATGACGGAGAAAACGCCACAACCATCCCTTGAACGTAATGTGAAGGTTTTTGTTGCTAGGGCTCTTCTGAAGGGGATTTATAATCCGATTCATCGGGTTATTTATCAACCGTTCATTCTCAGTCTCAACCCATCCATGACGATGTTGGGCCTCCTGGAAGGTTTAGGCGGCTACCAAGGCCTCTTTGGAGCCTTCATTAGACCTTTCTTTGGCTGGTTGTCCGATTGCATGAACAGAAAATCCTTTATCGTCCTCGGAAGCGTGTTGATGGCGAGCTCAATCGGACTCTTTCTCATCTCAGGCTTAACAAACGTCTTTTTCTTCGTTCCACTCGCTATCACTCTAATGAGTGTTTCTCTTTTTGATATGCCTATCGCTGATTCGTTAGTTGCTGAATCAGTTGAGCCTGCTAAGAGAGGAATGGTCTATAGTAGAATCATGTTAGCGATGATGGCACCAGGAATTTTCTCTCCCTTCATAGGTGGGATGATCGCCGATAGGTTTGGGTTCCTTGAAGTATTTGCCATAGGCGTCGTTATTCAATGCATAATTATCCTCCTAGTAATTCGTTATCTAAAAGAAAGCTTCCATCCTCGAAGAACGATCAATTTTTCAGAGCTTTATTCGTTCTTTAAGAGAAATCTTACTCCACCAAAAACCCTTCGAAACATTTACTTGTTGAATATGTTTGACGCGTTTGTTTATGGCTTGGGACCCGTGCTTCTTGTTGGCATTCTTCGAGTTCACTTTAACTTTTCCAATTTTCAGCTAGGTGTCATTAGCACGTTCCATTCGGTTGTTATGACGCTTACTCAAATATTTACTGGTAGCGTGATAAGAAATTTCGGCTGCAAAAGCAGCATAATCAGTTCCTATCTTACTTTTGTTGCCTATCTTGCGGGGATAGCACTCTCGAGGAATTTTTCGTCGTTTCTTCTTTTGCAAATATTTTACGGGATAGCCTTTGCAATGTGGAGGGCTCCTCATCAAACCCTGATGGCGAATAGTACTACTCAGACAGAACGGGCCGAAGCAATGGGACGGATCTCTCTGTATCGGGGGCTTTTCGGTTTCTTTGCTCCCTTTTTGGGAGGGTTGTTATACGATCATTATGGCTACTCCGCACCCTTATGGATAAGCTTTGTTTCAGGAGTGCTTGTAATGCTCTTTATCCATTTTCATATTCGCGTAAAAGATGATAAGCTAATTTGATTTATCTAGTTAGCTCGAGGAAAAGTGTTATTTAGACTCCTAGTGCGCGCTAAAAGCATTGATATTTTCGGATTAAGCGTTTGTTTCACTCACTTGCCCACTGAGGTCTCAATTACTGCCTATTGAAGTTATGAGCAAGTAAATGATAGAGAGGTCTTAAAATATTTTAATAAACTTTAAAGTTTTCTAAACTTAATTTTTATTAGAACTACTTTGTAAATTGAGGGAGAAAAAAGCTTGAAGTTGTTCTTCTCTTCGGAACATGTTTCTAGGAAAGAGATCGCAGCATTAGAAATGAATGCGGAATATTTTGGTGTGTCAAAAATTCAAAT
>CP070659.1:1418595-1421725 GCA_020355125.1 Candidatus Bathyarchaeota archaeon | reverse complement strand
ATCGAGACCGTATCCGTGCGATTGAGCACGCAGGCCTCCACGTGGTATCCAGTCAGCGTATCAACGACGATCGCGACGGGGACAACCGCTGAGATCGAATGGGATGGAACCGACACCGGATTAACCTTGGCACCCAGTAGCTCCTACGTGATCCGAGTCACCGCGTCAACAGGCTTCTACTACGAGATGAGCGCCGTATCGCCGGCGTAACCATAGACGGGTGAAGCCCCTGCTTCACCCATTTTTTTTTTGCGAGTCGTTATACTCCTCGAACATGCTCCACTGATTAGCGTATACTGCGACAGCTCGCGAGTTCGTATATAACGTAAAAGTACAATGGCGCGCGCTACGGGCGGTTATTGGTAGCATAGATTCATGCTTCATAAGTATATTATTGTTGAGCTGAGAGGAAATAGTTGAGGTGGCACGCTGTGTTTTGTTCGCATTGTCGGGAGGAGCTACCTGAAACGGCGTATTTTTGTCTCAAGTGTGGTGTGAGAAGCAGCAAAGGTGAAGAAGCCGGCGTTTCGTATCCCTGGAACTGGGAAAAAGAAGTTGAGAAAACCCTGTCGACTGTTGCAGAGGGAGTGAAAGGCGCTTTCAATACGGTAAAAGAAGGCGTTCGAAAATCAACGAATCGAGAAGCCGTTGTCTGTTCAACGTGTGGCGAAAAGAATCTCTATGACTCTAAATTCTGTAACAAGTGTGGCAAAGAGCTTACATGATTCAGATGCAGCTAGCTAGCACATAGGGTACAGTGCGTGCTAGTATTGTAGTGTTTTATCGACTTGGTTGATTGGTGGTTTTCCGTCGGCGATGCGACGGATGTTCTCGGCAATGATCTGGAGTCCTACGTCTGAGCGTCGGTCGGATGAGCCGATGTTGTGGGGTGTCGCGATCACGTTGGGCAGTTCCCAGATCGGGTGCGCTGGGCCGCGTCCGGCACGGGCTCGCCATTGAGGATTCCACCAGTGGGGTGGCCACCAGACATCCAAGGCAGCGCCAGCGATCCACCCCTCGGTCAGCGCCCGGTATATGGGTTCTTCTTGTAGAATGCCGGCCCGCGCGATATTGACGAGGTACGCGGTGGGCTTCATTAAGCGGAGTTCACGCGCACCGATCAGTCCGCGAGTTTCAGGCGTCAGGGCTACGGTTATGATGACGAAATCGGATTCTCGGAGGAGGTGGTCAAGGTTATCTGGTCCTCCTAGAAAGGTGGGAGTGAACGTGAGCGCGGCGGTGTCCGTGGGATGTCGCTTGATCGCCAAGATGTTCATTTCAAAGGCGTTGAGAAGCCTCGCCACCTCCAACCCAATGTGGCCCAGCCCCACGATGCCCGCGTTTTTTCCCCGGAGCTCGATGCCTCGTTCGGTCGTATCATCGTCCTGAGGGAACAGGGTGTGTCGGCGAACGATCTGCTTGGCCAGAGCCAAAACGAGGGCCACTGCCCCTTCGGCCATAGGCACGGGGTTCGCACCGGACGTATTCGCCACATACACATCATCTTTCAACGCATCGAAGGATATGCCGTCCACCCCTGCCCCAGTTTTCTGAACAAGTTTCAGCCGTCGAGCAGCCTGAGCCATCTCGCGTGAGAGAGTCACGCACACAATCACCTCCGCATCGGGGACAAGTTGGATCAGTTCCTTCTCGGTGCCTTTCTGAGGAAGAATGAGCTGAACATGGTCAGGGATCATCGTTTGTAGTTGAGAAGCCCGACTCGAAAACCAACGGGAAGCGATTAACACCTTCATCAGTGAAACCACCACAACAATAAGAAAACGAGTTTAATTAAGATTTTCGGAGTTCTGACGAAGGATGTTCTGAAGCGCGTGCTCGTGCGTTGTTGAAACGTATATATGTTCTAACATGGATACTTTTCATGTCCTCTTCTGACGGGATTCGCCGGATGGAATGCGATTCGAAACGCCGAAGAGGGAACGTTGAGAATCGGCGGAAAGGGAGGTGAAACAGATTATGGGAAACAAGTTGGAGCTGTTATCGAGAGATGATTTGGATAGGATCCATGACGCGACGTTGAACGTGCTTCGGAATACGGGTGCCCGCTTTCTCTATGATAAAGCGCTGAAGGTGCTCGATGCGAACGGCTGCGAAGTCGATTGGAAGACGAAGATCGTTCGATTCCCTGAGGAGTTGGTCAAAGAATGTATTGCAAAGGCCCAAGGACAACATGCGACCAAATACGATACGCGACAAACACCGGACCTCGTCGAAATGCCAAAGCAAGATGTGTACTTCCGTCCCTTTGGACAGGGTGTTCGGATTACCGATCGCGATGGAACGACGCGTTCCTCGACGCTACGAGATATTAAGAACGTGGTGATCATCGGCGATGCATTGGAAAGCCTCGATGTAGTTTCCACCATGGTGTACGCAAGCGATATGCCTCGGTGGACGGCGGGACTCCATTCGACCGAGGTGCTGATGACGCGGGGCGACTGCCCAGTAGACCCGGTGATCCAGCCGGCGGGATATACGCCGGTTGAGGAGACGGAAGAAGAGAAGGCGCGTCGACGCACCCGTGTCCGCGAGTATAGGCTGGAGATGGCGTGCGCGTACTATGGTATGGATGTGGATGAGCTGCGAAAGCGGGCGAGTAGAGAAATCATGAGCGCTGGAGGGTGCCCCAATTCTCCGCTTACGCATGCATCCGAAATTCTTGAAGGACAGATGTGGGCCGCTGAACGCGGCTTCCCGAGCGGCGGCCTAAGCCAAGCCATGACGGGGGCGACGGCGCCCATAACCCTACCGGGAACCATGGTCGTCCACAACGCGGAACTCATTAGCCTGATCACGTTGCTGCAGCTGATTCAGCCCGGCCTCCCCTGTCGCCATAGTTCGTCGACGTGTACGATTGACATGCGAAAAGGCTACTGTACCGTGGGAACGCCTGAAATGGGCTTGATCAGTGCGATGGCGATGCAGTTAGCACAGTATTACGATTTGGATTGTACGGTGGCAGGTGCCTAGACCGACGCCAAGGTCGTGGATGAGCAGGCCGCCCACGAGGCGACCATCACCTTACTGCTGCCAGCGATGGCGAGTAAGGGACAGAACATCTACGGACTTGGCATGCTCGAAACAGGAATGGCAGTGAGTCTAGAACAGT
>CP070659.1:1415658-1418495 GCA_020355125.1 Candidatus Bathyarchaeota archaeon | reverse complement strand
CGGTAATTTTAAAGGAAAAGGAAATCGCATCCAAGCGTCATCAGGGACGATAACAGTTGAGGTTCCATCCGAATACACATACGAGTATACGAAAGCGATCGGGCAAGTTACCTCTTCGGGATCCTATAGCTACAAGGATCTAGGCCCACTTACTCTTGTTGAGAAGATCAGCGTACAGATACATATAGATGGATCCTTCCGGAGACTAAACGTTGGCGACACTGCCGCTATAACTGATCTGTATATTACCGGATACACTATTGTGTCCCCTGACGGTGTGCAATATGGTGCACAGGTTGGATCTTCCGACATTGGAACAGTAACCATGACGGGACCCAATACTTGGGCAGTTGAGGCAACGTTCCAGACATCCGAACAAAGCCCAATATATTTGGGCGTAGCGCGCGTGTGCGAAGGCAACGTCGAGGACTTTATTCCTATCCCTCTGTATGACTTTGAAGTGGTGTGTACGGGAATAATAATGATATAGATCGCAATAGTGTGCACGCTGCAAATACCGATAAAGATAGGAGGATAGAGAAAATGAGTGAAGCGGTGAAAAATACAATACTCATCAGGATAGTGATTGCGGGCTTCGTTTTAATGAGCTCAACCTCGATGCCTTTCGTATATGCTCAGCCCACACAAACATCATTGACCATTACAGTTCCTTACAATCCCCCAGCGCGCGCGCTGTTGTAGCACGCGTTATTTGCGTTTCTGTTCGGGTGCATAATCGGCTTTCGTTATATCATAGTAGGCGCAGAGGATTCCCCAATATCGGGCATTTTTTCTGTATCGCATTCCAATTTTTTCCATGACTTTTCGGGAGGCGATATTTTCGATTTTTGCAAGTGCAATAATCCGGCTGAGATGTAATATGGTGAAGCCATATTCAAGGACAGCTTGTGCGGCTTCCGTCGCGTATCCCTTTCCCCAGAATTGTTTAGCGAGCAGAAAATCAATTTCTACTTCTGATGTTTCATCGATCCGGTTTAATCCACATCGGCCCATGAGACTGGGTTTTCTCTTTTGAAAAACGGCCCATAGGCCAAAGCTATGCCGTGTCCAATGTTCGAGGATACGGTTAAACGATTTTTCTGCTTCGTCACGCGAATACCCTTCTCCTTTTGGAAACCATTTTCCGATTTCGGGATCCGCCATAATTGCTGCATAAGCATCAAAATCCTCTATTCGGAATGGTCTTAAACGAAGCCTACAGGTGTGAATTTCATTAGTGTTGAGCCTTATAATCATCAATGATACAGTCAGTATTTCATGTATTAAATGTTAACTCCACCAGCGCGCGTGTTGAGAAAGCATTTTAGCGCGCGCTACAACGAAAAATACCATCAAATTCAATTATAAGTGTTAATTTGTTAATGCAAGGAGAATATATTTCCCAATTTATCATAACCCATTTTCGGAGATGTGTGATTGGATAAAAAAATTGTCATCATAATGTTACTGATTATCGTCATTTCTGTTGAAAGCCTTTTACTAGTGCAGACCTACGAATACTATGATCAAACGAATACGCAGTATCAAGCCCTAAGTACGCAGTATCAAACCTTGTTGAACGAAAAAACTTCGCTTCAAAACTCCTATAATGCGTTAGATACATTGCATCATGATTTATCGCAAGAGAAACAAGAGTTAGAAACAGACTATAATGCCCTTGTATATGACTACAATCTTTTATCCGTGGATTATGCAGTAGAAACTTGTCTGAGGATTGGTAACAGTTTAGAATCCTATTATGATTATTTACGGCAAGAGCTAGGACCTACTGGAACTGAATATTGGTGGCAGAGCCCAGACCCGAATTATTGGCAAACTTCTGTCGATTTTGCCGTGAATTTAGCGTTACATGATCTCAGAAGAACCTATTGGCCGAGCATTGAAGCTGATTATTATGATGCGATTGGCGAATATAGTTATGATACCGCTTTTGTAAAGATTCATGAAGTGCTTGATTTAATCGATATCAACATTTCTGATTCTATCACTGACAAAATTCGGAAAATTCTTTCGTTTATCGACAGATATATTCAGTATGAACTTGAAGTCAACGATGTCTTTCTTGCACCAGTAGAAACCTTAGGCTACAAATCAGGTGATTGTGACGATTTTTCAATTTTAGTAGCAGCCTTGTTTGATGAAGTCGGCATTGAATCAGCGGTAGGGTTCTTTGTCAATGCGTATGATCAATATCATGCCATGGTGCTCGTTAATGTCAACGATCTCGGGGAATATGGGTATTATTACTATGAGGACTTGACCCAGAGTGGTTTAGAAAGTGGCCAATGGATCATCCTAGAGCCTCAAACCACAATTGAGAATCAAGCGACGAGTTGGATCGAGCAATGGGATCTCTTTGCCGCATCAGAATTAGATGTATGAGTAGCTTATCGTACGCATGATAAATATCCCTCAAGGAATATATGTGATCGCGCTCGCTTTTGGGATTAGATTTTTGTCCCAAACCCAAACACGCAGTTCTTCACTGCCATATGGGTGTGTCTTCGGCGTATCCCATATTATATATAGAATGTCAATGATTAGTACAAAATAGTTAAGCTCTTTAAGACGGCACCCGCTACTCCAAAGAGCTAAACAACTACTAATAAGCAATTGAGAGGATAAAGGGATGTTACTACAACAAATTGATCGTGTGGAAATTACCGTATTAATAGATAATGTAACAGATATTCTAATTCAAAGTACTCCACATGCAACCCGAGTACCCTTCTCCAAGGGATCTCTACGAGCCGAGCACGGATTCTCTGCTCTAGTGGATGTTTATTCCAATAATATCAGCCATAGAGTGCTGTATG
>CP070659.1:1412578-1415558 GCA_020355125.1 Candidatus Bathyarchaeota archaeon | reverse complement strand
ATGTCAGTCAAAGCAAATAAGGAACTTGTCCGTCGATTGGTAAAAGAGTTCTGGAGCAATCTGACAAATCTTGCAGTAGCAGACGAACTTCTTGCACCTGATTTCATCTTTAACTACGCACCACCTAATGTGAAACCGAATAGAGAAGTATATAAACAGGTTATGAGTGCCTATGCTGTTGGGTTCCCTGACTTTCACGTAACCATCGAAGATATGGTTGCCGAAGGCGACAAAGTTGCGATCAGAACAACGAATCGTGCAACGAATACGGGATCATTCATGGGGATGCCACCTACAGGGAAGAAAACAGAAGTACCTCAAACGAGCATATTCCGTATCGTAGATAGCAAAATCATAGCTGAGTGGACGGTAGCAAACCAGTTAATTGCGATGCAACAAATGGGACTCATCCCACCAATGGGTAAGAGACAAACTAACAGACCGTAGAATAACTTTCCCTCTCTTTTTTTCTTAGGTCAATTGCTTCTCTGTTTTGGATCGGCGTTCTTGGATCGGCGTTTGCCGATGTTGGATTCAGTCCAACCATAATCAGCGTGATCGTGGTTGCAACGTTCATGGAAAGCTTCATTAACATTCCGGTTTCAACGCTCAGGACCATGATTCCAATAGTGAAGGAGCGATTCGTCCGTTTCTTTGGAATGATCTTCCGAATTCCACAGGTGGAATATGGTGAGAAAACAACGTTGATCGCTGTCAATTTAGGGGGAGTAGTGATACCTGCGCTCGTTTCGTTCTATCTCATGTGGAGACAACCAGCCTCTGTCTTCTATGCCTTGATGGGTGTTCTCTTAGTTACGATAGTAACAAAGGTTGTCGCAAAGCCAGTAAGAGTAAGAGGCATTACGATGCCAGCGTTTGTCTCGCCCCTAGTCGCTGCTGCTATAGCGTATCTTCTCCCCTCAGGAGTACCGACCGTAGTGGCGTATGTCTCAGGCGTGCTTGGAACACTAATCGGTGCAGACGTACTGAATCTCAATACTATTCCTGATCTTGGGGCTCCGATTGTGAGCATAGGAGGAGTTGGAACCTTCGATGGCGTGTTCATGAGTGGCATACTAGCGGTTCTCCTCGTCTAAATTGCCTTTAGCTAACTAGCTGATAATATGCGAGGTTCGAGCAATTGAATCTATTAAGTAGAAATTGCTAATTACGGTTACTTTATTAGTTGAAGCGAAGGAAGTGAACAAGAGAAGTGTTAGGATTAACGATTCTGATAGTTTTTCTAATTTTTCTTGTAGCTGTAATTTTTTTCTTTGGTTTCACGTCTGTGTTTGGGGCACCTTGGCTCCCGACCTCTACAAGCACAGTCCATAAGATGCTTGCTATGGCGGATATTCAACCCGGCGACATACTATATGATCTGGGAAGTGGGGATGGACGAATCATCATCATGGCAGCTCGAGAGTTTCACGCGACGTCGGTTGGAATCGAAATAAATCCGTTCTGGGCTGTCTGGACAAGGGTGAAGGTGGCCCTCTTGAAACTACGAGGTAAAGTGAACGTCGTTTGGGGGAACTTTTTTGATCAAGATTTAAGCGATGCTAACCTCATCACCCTGTATCTGCTCCAAGATACGAACAGCAAGTTAATGCCAAAGCTCGGAAAAGAATTGAAGCCTGGAACACGCGTCATTTCCCATGAATTCACGTTTGATGGGTGGAATCCTTGCAAAGTCGATTACGAAGCAAATATATACATGTACAGAATCGCTGAGAGTAACGACGTTCCAAAACGCACTACTTGAACCATGGGATAGGATTCATCGTTATAACTACTAGCGTGAGTGTGAGATGAATTCGTGTCCCGCGTGCGCGAATGGAATTGATCTGTAGTTGCTTGGAGTGGAGTTCACATTCACAGTTACCGTTCGCTAACCCAAATAATTTTTTAGAAGTATAGGAAGGTATTAAGTAGTAGACTTTGTCAAATGAGAAGAAGTGAAGAAGATGCTACGAATTTATAACTTTAACATAAAAGAAGGTGAAATGAAGAAGTTTCAACAGTTCATCAAAGACAACGAAGCGACAAAAGCAGCTCATGCTCCAAAAGGATGGAAATACGTAAGGACCTACTCCTATGTCCTCGGGTTCGGACCCTATCATGGAATGACGATCTGGGAAATTTCTGATTATGCTGACTTAGATGCTCTCTGTGATCACGATGATTCGGTCTTTTGGACGATAATGGAGCAATTTTTGGACTTGACAAGGAACGATCCAACTCCAGGCTGGTTGCTGCGAGCGGCTGGAGACACCCAGATAACTGAATTGGAAAAAGAGCCATAATATGCGTTCACCGATCCTACTCAGTAACGCATAGCGTTTCCATTAGTTACCAGTATTAGAGTGCGAACTACAAATCTGCAATGAAAAAACTGATGGAATTTTGTTAGTTCCCACGCGTTAGACAGAATGGGATAGATCAAAAGGCATTATGTGCGTTCGATTGCTGCGGATATATCCAGAATCACCTGCTGTTCTTTAAGAACCCGCTGTAACGCTGTAACGTTAAGCTGTCGCGGACTGACATCGTGCCGAGTCGACAAAGCAGCCGCGGTTCCTGCCGCCTGGCCCATAGCCATGACGACTGGAATGTCTCGCACTAGACGTGCGCCATCAACGCACTTGCCGGCCACGAGCAGGTTATCGATCCGTTTCGGCACCATGATTCGATACGGGACCTGAAAGGCAGGGCCAGGCAAGCCAAAATCCGCCATATGAACTGAATCCACAAACTCTTTCGTCCGCTCTAGTGTTTCGCTTGTGAGCGAGTATTCCGCCTCGATCATCCGTATGTGCCGTGGCATCGTCTGTACCCCTGTAGCAGTGATATACGATTCCTCGAATCCCGGCATATATTTCTTCAAAAACCGGGAGATTTCGAGGGCTCGCCTGTGTGCGGCTATCTCGGTCTTTGTGATACGTTCTGAGTCGAACGCGTCGAAGCCGATCGGGGTTAT
>CP070659.1:1404329-1412478 GCA_020355125.1 Candidatus Bathyarchaeota archaeon | reverse complement strand
TTTTTATCTGTTCCCTCAGCATAGGTTTTGAAGTTAATTATTATACGAGGCTTATGTAGAGCCATCACCCTTCCCACCTTCAATAAGAGGTTTTTTCTGAATTTATCGATAAAAGTATTAAAAGATTAAGAACCCTGTATACGTAAAATTATTCAATCGAAATAGTTTTTTCCCATCTCCCCAGAATTGTGAAAGTTATACATAACATAGGTGGTTAAAAACCGTCATAGAGGCAGCACGTGCCATATGATTAAAAACAGGATCGTGCCATTTAGTTTACAAAAGGATACGTTGAAATCCGTATAATCGTCGATAATAAAGATGTTGAATCGAAAGGCTTACCATCATGACATTATTAAAAATTGATCTGCATGTTCATACAAATCGTTCTGATTCGTCAAGCTCTGTAGAGAAAATTCTAGAAACGGCGAGAGAAAGAGGCCTCGACGCTATTGCTATAACAGATCATAACACTATGGCTGCATATTACTACGCTATCCGAATAGCATCCGACCTAATGATAATTCCTGGATTAGAAGTCGGTACGGCCGATGGGCATCTTCTGATTTTAGGCATAGAAACCCGTCCTCCTTCAAGGTTACGAAGCGCTGTAGAAGTCACAAAATATGCTAGAAAAAATAAGGGGGTCATCATCATTCCACATCCAAATATTCCATTGATTAGTGTTAGTGAAAAAGTCATTAGACAAATTGTTCCAGACGCTATTGAAACACACAATTCCAATGTTCCATTTTTTAATTACTTTACTAAAAAAAATACTAAACTGGCGGATAAGCTCGGTCTTCCTAAAACAGGAGGTAGTGATGCTCATAATCATAAGAGTGTAGGCGATGCGTATACCATTGTTGATGCTGCATCTAAAACAGTTGACTCTGTGTTAGATGCTATCAAAAAAGGAAAAACAGAGCCTGTGGGGATGTCGTCTCCTTATAAAGACCCCCTTAAGCCAAGTCTAATATTGGTTCTCCAAAAACTAGGCATTTTAGAAAAGTGAAAAGAGATATGTAACAATTCAAGCGCGCGCTCGCTGAAAAAATCCACATATGAGGGTATTTTATTCCAAATCATCGACATAACATTGAAAGGAAAAAACTAGTGTTCTACTGCTTTCTCCATTAACTCAAGCAGTTTTTGCTTCATAGCGTTTCCAGAGAGGTTTAACTGCTTTGTTTCTTCGAACGCTTGAGCTAGTTCAGGCATATGTATAAAAGATAACCAGCTTTGAAAATCTCCTCGTTTCATATGGAATTCGATTGAGGTCAAAGGAATCTGTTTAAAAGCTTTGTAGAACTCCTCAAAATTTGCTGCCGAATGTCCAGTGTAAACTCCTGGACTTATACAGAAGTAGAATCCTTTACGTTTTTTTCCTTCAAGTAATATTTCGTATTCTCTCTTCAACCTGTAATATTCCTGTTCAATTTTTCTTAACCGAAGCAGTTCTTTCCTCAAATTATTGAGTGCCTGAAAGGCTTCTTCATAGTGAGACAAGCCCATTTATTCTCCTCTTTATACCTATTAGAATAAGTTTCTCTTGGTTTAAATAAGTTAGACTGTGGAGATTATGTAATCATCTTCTTTAGGTTTTCAGCGGTTTCCTGATACTTATGTTGTGTTTCCTTTGTGAGGCTTGGTAGCACCGTCTTAAGCGCTTCGTCAAAATTCTTAGCTGTTACCTCTTTGGCTTCTCTATTCTCTCTAGCAGCAACCATTGCTGCTTCTCGACAGATCGCTTCGATGTCAGCCCCTGTGTAGCCGTCTGTTATTTCTGCCAATTTTTCAAGGTCAACGTCTTCAGCTAGAGGCATTGTCTTAGTGTGAATTTTGAAGATCTCTAAGCGCCCGGTTTTAGTGGGGGGAGGAACATAAATCACTCTATCAAATCTCCCTGGCCGTAACAACGCTGGATCAATTAAATCGGCTCGGTTAGTAGCTCCGATGACGACGACATTTTTTAGAATCACTAAACCATCCATTTCGGTAAGCAGCTGATTGACGATTCTTTCCGTCACACCGGAGTCTCCAAGTCTACTCCCCCTCTGAGGTACTATCGAATCTAACTCATCGAAAAAAATGATGCATGGAGCTGTCTGTCTCGACTTTCTAAATATCTGTCTAACTGCTTTCTCACTTTCTCCAACCCATTTAGAAAGTACCTCAGGTCCCCGGATGCTGATGAAGTTGGCTTCGCTTTCATTCGCAACTGCTTTAGCCAATAAGGTTTTTCCTGTCCCGGGTGGGCCATAAAGCAGAATGCCTTTTACAGGACGAACACCCAACCTAGTGAATAGCTCAGGGTTTTTGAGAGGCCATTCAACAGCTTCTTTCAATTCTTGCTTAACCTTATCTAAGTTGCCAATATCTATCCAACGGACTTCTGGGACTTCAACAAAGACTTCTCTCATCGCTGAAGGTTGAATCTCTTTCAGAGCCTCTTCGAAATCGTTTGAAGTAACTTTAATATCGTTTAAAACCTCTGTTGGGATGGTTTCGTTCTCTAAATCGATCTTTGGTAAATGCCTTCGCAGAGCATTCATTGCAGATTCTCGACCTAAGGCCGCTAAGTCCGAGCCAACAAAGCCATGAGTCAACTCGGCTAGTTCAACGAGATTAACATCTTCATATAATGGTACGTTTCGAGTGTGAATTTGTAATATTTCGTTTCTACCATTTTTATCGGGTACGCCTATTGAAATTTCACGGTCAAACCTTCCAGGCCGCCGTAGTGCTGGATCGATTGCGTCGATCCTATTTGTGGCTCCTATGATTATTACCTGGCCCCTGCCTTTAAGCCCATCCATTAAGGTCAACAACTGGGAAACAATTCTCTTTTCCACATCACCTGTGACTTCTTCTCGTTTAGGAGCAAGAGTATCGATTTCATCGATAAAGATTATACTCGGCGCTTTGGCTTCTGCTTCTTTAAAAATTTGTCGGAGTCTTTCTTCAGATTCCCCGTAATACTTACTCATGATTTCAGGTCCATTGATAGCAGTGAAGTGGGCGCCGGTCTCATTCGCGACTGCTTTAGCTATCAAAGTTTTTCCTGTCCCGGGTGGGCCATAAAGCAGAACTCCTTTAGGCGGTTCAATGCCGACGTGTCTAAAAAGTTCAGGATGTTTCAGCGGTAATTCTATGGTCTCTCTGATTCTCTGCAGCTCGTTTTTTAGGCCACCTATATCTTCATAGGTGACTTCTGGGACGACAACGTGTTTAGCAGGCTCTGTATTTACAATAATGTTTGTTGCGTCACCAACGACAACGATTGGTGATGGTAGCGTTGATATCGCTTTCATCTGTAGCGCTTCGCCCAGTACAGCTATTGTTATCGTGTCTTCGCGTGAAATTGGCTTACCAAGAAGCTGGCGTTTCACATAATTTTCAAATCCTTCTCCAAATTTGATAGCCACGAGTGGAGCTAGCACTATTTTTGAGGCGGTCCTAACCTTTGCTTTTTTAACGGAAACGGTTTCTTCCAAAGATGCGCCTAAGTTGTAGCGTGTTATGCCATCAATTCTTATTATTTCATAGTTTTCGTCATCTGTATAGCCTGGCCAGAATGTAGCAGCTGTTGTACGTTTTCCAACGATTTCGAGAATGTCGCCTGGAGTAAGGTTTAATGCTTTTTGTGCTTTTGTTCCGAGTCTTGCTATTCCTCTTCCTGCATCACGTGAACGTGCTTCAGCAACTCTTAGCTTCACAATTTTTACATCGGACAATTTTTGAAGTCTCCTATAACTAAACTCTGAGTGGTTAATTATTTATGCTGCCCATTAACTATTATATGTATTTCCAGAAAGACGAATCGTTAGAGCCTTCTTCATAGCGCGCTAATATCTGTTTTGTATTCTTCCTTTCAATTAATGAGTGTTCTGTTATTCGTCGGAGGAAGTAAAAGAAGTAGAGAACCTGTTACATAAATTCGCCGAGTTTCGCTTGTTTCGTATCAATTTTTTCTATCCCAAAGATTGAATTAATTTCATCTTTAATTAACTCTATTCTTTGTCGATAATATGTTTCGAGGTCGTATTTCTGAACCAGTTCTTCAGCTACATTCAAATATTTTTGAATGCCCCTTTTATGCACCGTGAGTAAGAGTTCGCCTCCACATTTTACACATTTACCTTGTATAGGTGTCCGTCGATACTTTGTGTTACATTTCTTACATCGAAACTTTTGTTTTGTGAAGGCTCTAAGGTTACCTGCAATGTCTCTGAGGAAGTGGGTGGTCAATACTCTTTTGGCTACTTCGTTTGATTCGACGGCCCTTATCTTTTCGGCTAAGAGAAGCTGTCCCCATAGTTTTTTTGTCATTGCGCCCAAGTTTACATATGCACTTTCAAGATTGCCTGCATTTACATCATCGGTCATATGAGTAAAGGAATACCCCTCAAACTGAGAAGGTGAGCCAAGTCTATGGCCCACCGTATCGATTATTTTGCTAACAATATTTGGATCGGCTCGTTCTAATGTTTTTTCGTAAAAGGCAAGAGGATAAAACGACCCTACGTCTAAATTGTGGACTTCATCAACCTCAAAGGGATTGATAATAGAGATCAATAAAAGAGGCTCGTCCATCATGCCTCCTATTCGTGCAGGCAAATACGGTTTGGAGAAGTTAAGTAGAATATCTAACACAAACATTAGAGCGTCCTCATCACCATCACAGTCTCTTCGCTTTACGTTATGCCATAAAGGATGAGCATAACAGACTTTTGCTTTGGTAAAGCCTAGGATTCGACCGATTATCCCTGCAGATGTATGGGGAGCAAAACCGACTATTAAACGTCCTATTAGATCTTGCTCATTCTTCACCTCATAGTAACGTGTAAGCCTATAGAATTTTTCCAGCAACTCGTCTAAGAATTTTGATGTTTGGATGAGATGGTGGATACAAGCCCTTGGGACGATGACGTCCTGAATTTTGAGTTCGCATATTTGATTCGGATCTTGAAGAAGGGATCCGTTCATATCATGAGTATAGCCCATGTTTTTTAACTGTTCTATTGAGATACCGATTTCTGAGGGTTTAAAATGAGTGAGAGGAGCGTTCGTAGCATCGAACCGAATTGTGCCGTCTTTAAAAACAGAGAGATCGTATTTTGCTCGAAGGATTCCTTTTTCTATTGGTTCTGGTGTTTTATGAGAGCTTGTTAAGCCTTTAACTCCTTTAACTAGTTCTAGAGGTCCCATGTTAAGAGTTTTAGAGGCTGCTTCATAGTCTTCCTTAATATTGATTAATCGTTTATTAAAGCCAATAGTTGCAGCGTTACAGTTTTGGCAAATGTCCTTGTTAACAACTCGATTACAGCGTGGACACGTTTTTTCTTGAATCGTTTGGACGCCACATTTTAAACACAATGTTTTATAGGTTATTTCTTTACAATTTGGACATTGTCTTCTGACAACCTCAACATTTATAATTTCTTTTTTAACCGCGTTTAAGATGTTGCGCCTGGATCCTCCGGCTAGTCCTAAGGGAAACAATACATGAACTGGAGGAGACATCATTCTCTTTTTTGCTTTTTCAGGTCGACCCATTCTTGCGCCAATATAGGTTAATCCCTTATCTCTCAGGATTATACCTGACAGTGCCTTTATCGTTTCTACGACGTTTTTTTGTTTTTTTATTCTCTTCTTTGGGTCCTCAAGCATGAGTGAAGCAGCAAGGATGGTGGCAGAGTCCTGGTTTATAATAATTGTTTCATTATTAACTCTATGGGGGACGCGTAATTTTTCTAAAATGTTTTTTATTTTTGTGCTGAGGGAAAGCTCCATTCCCAATATTTTTCCGTCTGTCGTCATCTTTGTTTCAGATCGGAGTAAAGCACGCCGTAAAAGGGATAATTCTTCGATGTCTATTTCGTTCCAATAATGGGTGAAGGCGGGATGGATAGGAGCCCCTAATTCTTTCGCTAAAGCAATGGTCTCGTGGATGGTGGGTTTAACTTCAAAGGGGTTAGCTAACATTTTCTTTAAACGAAGGAGTGAAATGGACGTAGTTTCCGCTACTTTTTCTAAGGATTCTTCGTAATCCTCATTTATTTTAATCCATAATTCATGGATCCACCATTCTTCGGTATACCCAGAAGGAGCTAAAGCCCGATTGTTTTCTAGAAATTCGCCAAAGCTTGTAAGAAGATCGCCTAAGAACAATATTTCTTCTACATCATCTTCAATATTCTCATATTCTGAAAGAGATTCAACTTTCAATACGGATCCATTTTTAAGTTTAACAATCGGAGGCTCAATCGTATTTACGGGGAGAACTATTCCCCCCTTACCCGGTCCTTCAATACGAATCTGCGTTCCAGATGCAATAAAGTTTTGGAGAGCTGCCATGGTCGCGGGATGAACGCCTAAAGCTGCTAGCCCTGTGTTTCTCGAACGCCCGTATCTTAGACGGAATCCGCCGCTTCGTGATGGAAAAGAAAAAACGGGGCGGCCAGCTATTACTTCGTCCATATAACTGGATTGGCTATTTACCTTTGCTTCAACATTGTTTTGGCTTAGTTGTTTAAGCCATTCCCAGCCTTCTAATCCGATCTGTTCAATTATTCTTAGAACTTTCTGGGATCTGCCAATAAGTCCATCATTTACTACCCTTAGGGTTCCTCCTCTCAGCCGATTTGTTTCTATTCTTGGCAGGTTTCTATACGATGATACTTCAAGCGGATCACTTTCTATACCCGTTACCTCGACAGGAATGCTTTTCAAGGCCGCTGCTAACTGTTCATCGGATACGTGATATTGAAATCGACCTATTTCTCGTTCATACAGTCTCACTTCTTCAATGAAACGGTGTATTTCGTCGTTTGTAGGCTTGTAACGAGCAAGGCCTAATCGCTTTCGAACGTAGTCGCCAATTACTAAGGTTAAAGCTTGTTCAGTGCCTCCAGCAGATCGAATGGGCCCAGCAAAATAAAGGGCTAAATAATTTGATCGATCAGAATTTTGCTTAATTCTAACTTGAGCTATCCCCTGAATAGGCGCTGCAGTTATCCCCCCGGTCGTGACAGCTAGAGAAGTTCTAATAGCTTGTCCCGCCGCATCTTCAACATTCGTATGACCAAACTTTGCATGAACAATGTCATCAGCGATTATAAAAGCCATTTTGTACTTGTCTATTTTTTTACCTAGTTCCCTTATCCGTTCTGCAACCTTTGGTGGACCCACTAACTGCTCTATGCGATCTGCAAAATCTTTGACAACCTGGGATTCCGGTTCTAAACTAGGGTCCAGTCCCCTTAGCCTTGCTCTTCTAGCAATATTGTAAAGGTTATCAAGTTCTTGTTCAATCTGCGCAAAATATTGCTCATATTCAGGACTCGTAGCTAATTGCATATAACGTTACCCTCTTCAGGATTTCTTCACCACTGATAAACAATACACGATTTAGGAAACTTGAACTTAACAATTGATTTTTAAATTAATACTGCATTAAAATCTATAGAAATATCATAATAAAAATAGCGGAATAAAATTCAAGTTGACCAAAATATATGGGATAAGAATTCGCGGAGGATAATATATGAGGTATAAAACACGACGCTTTGAATTATCAAAGCCTAGCTTTATTTCCCATGATGGAGGATTCAGAGAAGCCGTTGAGTTCATAGAGAACAAATTAAAAAAGAAAGTCTATATGATAGGGTCTAACGCAATACATGAATATGGATTGCCCATATGGAGACCTATAGAAGACTTTGATCTCTACGTTCCATTAACACCTAGAGAAAGAAACAGATTGATCATGTATATGAGAAGGCGGCAGATAAGCTACCCTAGTTCATTAACAGGATTAAAGTTTCATTTGATTGGAGACACTATAACTGAATTTATTACTCCGGTTCGTGAGAGCTCGTGGGATGAGCGATCCATCGAAGTAAAAGGCTGTAAAGTATATCTTCCTCCATTAGAAGATCTTATACTACTGAAGCTAATTTCTCCTCGGATAAAAGATAGGCAAGACACCGAATTAGCACTATTATTTGGTAATAAGAAAATAGATTTCGACAAACTCACAAAAAGACATAAAAAAGTTGGAACCCTGCAATATTAAAGATAAAAACATTGGTATTTGTTGATAATTAATTTTCTTCTCTTTGCAACTTTAGTATTATGTATTAGG
>CP070659.1:1400404-1404229 GCA_020355125.1 Candidatus Bathyarchaeota archaeon | reverse complement strand
GTTAATGAGAGTGTAAACTTAATATAGTTGACGTAATCCAGATCTCGTTATATATCAAAATATTTATGTAACAGCTAGCTAGTTTTAGAAAAGTTAAAGGGATCGAGACGAATGGAAAAGTTAGATGTTTTAAGTAAATGTAGTCTCTGTGAAAAAAGTGGAGAAGATCTAAGTCTTTTATCAGCTAACCACAAGGAAGATGGATGGATGATGGTTTGCAGAGAGTGTTGGATTCAATTGTATTCTGAAAATCGTATGGTCTCAGGCTCTGGTAGTTCTAGTAAAGGGTCAAGCTCACCCTGCAGTTCGTGCTCTGGATGCGGTTTTCGCTGAATAATCAGCACGTATCATTTAGGCTTATGTGATGTTTCTGGCGCGTGCTAGTATTGATGACAGATCTTTGCTAATGAATGCTTTTCCTTTTTCTATTGGTTTGATAATGAGTATTTATAGGGCGTACTCTAGTTTATGACCGATTGGTTTCTTGGCACGGATTACAATTTTCCATCAACTGTGTGGCATGTGTTATGCTAACTATTAATTGTGCTCCAAAATGGGTCTTTAAAATAGTCCCATGTCATGATTTTTTCCGGATTGATCCGTAATAGAATTGATGAAAAGTGTGTGTGAGCATATTCTAGATATTTCTCTAGATCCTCTTCTTTGACATATCTTTGGCAAATTTGGTTTAACAGTTCTTCAGGTATTTCTTCGATATTTGCTGTACCTTCGATTATTACGCCTTTTCCAAAATTTGTGGGAGTATCGATGGTTACTGCAACTTTCTTATTGTGTCGAATGTTCCCTGCTTTTACACTATTCGTGACGATTGATATTAATAGTTGATTGTTTTGCCAAAGATACCAAACTGGCGTCACGTGGGGGGCTCCATGAGGTTTAATTGTAGCAATTCGAGCAAGATGGCTTTCAGCAAGAAAATTTTCCATCTCGTGATGAGACATAGCGATATTCATATTCTTATCCCTTTTTGAACCTTAGACGCATAGTATACATAAAGGTATTGCGTACTACGCTTAAAAAAAAGGAGGGGTTAATGATGGTCAATCCGATCTCGGATCTCAAACGTTTTAAACTCTCTGAGTATACCTATTAATCCTGTAATCGCTGCTTCTATCCATGCCTCACCCTTTTCCTGTGTAGCAGAGGTTGGATCCCCCACGGTACCTGTTTTACTTCGCGTGCTCCAATATGGCATCATCTTTGGTGTGACTCTCTTAGACGCTCCCGCTGGATAAATTAAATCGACGGGTGGGAAGTATTTGGAAATCTGATAGTTAATGTCTTTTTCAGCCAGGCTCATATCCACCAGATCTGGCCTTAACGCCAACATTATGGAAGTTTCTGCTTCTGCAGCGTGATCCGTTGAACCGCTACCGCCTGTTCGCATCTTATTGACAGCCTCAACCACCTCAGGAATATTCCACCAACTAAGCATTCCGCATAACGTGTCTGGGTGCTCAACAATAGTTAGTCGTGCGACAGCCTCTAACCAAAGTGCGTTGCTGCCGTGGCCGTTTACGAGGAGAATTCTTCGGAAGCCATGATGAATCAAGCTTCTTGTTATATCCAGCATGTACTCTAGAAGCGTAGGACCTTTCACTGTGATCGTTCCCGGAAAATCCATGTGGTGTGGGCTGTATCCGTGGTATTGAGTCGGCATGAGTACGATCTCGTTAGGAATTCTCTCAGCAGTTCTCCTACAAATGGTGTCTGTGATAAGTACGTCGGTGACAATAGGTAGATGCCGTCCATGATCCTCAATGGTGGCGACTGGTTGTAGCACCACTCTATTCTCTTTCATGACTTCATTGATCTCAGGCCACGTCATTTCCACATAAAGAAATTTTGTCATGGCTCAAACCGGACTGTTAAATAACTAACGCGTGATAAATATTTACCGAGTTACCTAGCTGTTGCTGCGTTCATACTATAGCGCGCGCGTGCGCAAAAAAACTGTCTTACAACGAGATAGCAATATTATGCGCGGTTAGTTTTTTTGGGCTAATCGTGGATCAACATACTTCCACTCTTTTCCTCTGTTTTTGAAATCACGTTGTTCTTTTTCTGTCGTTGGTACCACTTTAAAACTACAGTATTCGTCACCACATGCCGCGCATTCTCCGTGAATCAGCTTACGTTTAGGATTTGTTGCCATGCTTTTCGCTGCATCAACATAGCAATAGAGGCACCCGACATCTTCCTCACCGTACTCCTGGAACACTTCAGCGAGAACACAACCGAAGACTTTTCCATTCCTGCGACTTCTATGAATTCCATATTTTGGCAGATCGGGTAATCCTCGCGTTATTCTATCTCCGATACGTTTGCCATACTCCATGATGGATTTTAAAATTAGCTCGTTTCCTTTCTCATCGCCAAGCTTCTCTATCAAGGTTTTCGAAAAGGCCAAATGAAGAAGCGCGAGGCGAGTAATCGCAATCTCAACCTGTTCCCTCGCTTCTATCAGAGGAACCATCTGTTTTTCACCCATTTGTCAATCACCTTCGAAACGAATTCTTCTACTATTTCGGTCTAATACTTATAACGTTTAAACTTTTAAAGCGCGCGCTGTTTCGAAATGCAATAGAGGATTGAGTTGAATATGCTTCAATATTCAGCTAGCTAAAACTACTGTATACTTTATGGTAGTGTCAGTGCGCACACCTGGCATTGACCATGAAATGGGAAATTCAGTGCCCAATGTGATCTTTCAGACTAAAGTTTACACATTCGTGGCATACTAAATACTCCACTGTTCGTGCATACTAACTAAAACCCAACAAAGAGAGAATGTGTTATATTATAGTTTTATCTAAATCAAACATACTTTGATATGTCTCACGGATGTCGTAGGAAAACCACGGGATCTTAGGGACATATTAAAGATTTACCTCAACCTATCCCCTTAACGTGTCAGCTAGCTAGCGTCCATACGTCTATTCATTCTTCTATTTATTTAGGTTTTTTTTAGTTAACAAGCGCTATTGCAGAATAGGAGCACTCCATGATGTTTGATTGTAGTAAAACTTGTATGGTATATATGTCATTTTTATATTATCGTTAAGAGATACCTGAAGGTGAAAATAAGATGTTGAGACATGTAGCGGGAATCGCAGAGATCGTTGAGGATATTGAAGCCGCGGTTAATTTCTATCGGGATGTTTTGCAATTGACAGTGGAGTTTGAAGAAGGGAGTGGTTATGCAGACGTTATGATTACAGGAGTCCTACATTTCGGTATATGGTCTAGAACAAGGGCTGCTGAAGTCATCTATGGCGATGTTAAAGCAGTGGATCGAGTTCCTTTGGGCTTTACAATTGGGTTTGAAGTAGATGATGTGCTAAAGGTCAGTGAGGTAATTAGGAGTCAAGAGGGACGAATGATTCAAGCACCCAAAGATGAGACTTGGGGCCAACGAACAAGCCGCTTTTTCTCGTTAAGTGGAGCTCTTTTCGAACTCTCTGAGACGCCTACCAGTCGTAAAATCATTCAGCCAGTAAAAGCCATATGAACGTACACCTAACTATCTCAATACTACGTCTAAAAAAGAAACGATCTGATGGCAGGGCATCTATACTTTCGGTTTTCATACATCGAAGTGATGAAACATTTTACGCGCTGGAATCACGAAAATGCAATAACCTATCTAGGAACTCTAGCGACGCCGATCAATTAATTCCCTTTTTATGAGGCGTATCTTCAGAAGTATGTTAAGAAATCAATAAATCTCACTAAACGTACATTGACATTGATCGCGTATGTACAACGAGATGGTACTGCAACACTTTAACAACCCCCGGAACG
>CP070659.1:1395884-1400304 GCA_020355125.1 Candidatus Bathyarchaeota archaeon | reverse complement strand
ATAAGATCTGAAACAATGTTAATCTACCAAGACAAGTAAAATGCAAAGACGTACTATTTAACAGTAGCGAGCGACCGGAAGAAGCTAAACTAATCGCTATGATCGCAGAAAGAACACGTCTAGCCAACTAGCTAGTAGCTGTCTATTTAATGCTTAGAACAAGTCAGCGTGCTAGCTTAATGTAGAATAAGGATACTACTATACTATAAACTGTAAGCAATATCACTACGGTTCCAGCTCATCTTGGCTATAAAGCCGAGTGTGCGAACGAGGGCGTGGTTCTCTCCCTGGGCACCACAATTTCATTAGTGTTTTTGACGTTGTTTTGACCATTAAAGCTTGATATGGCTAGCTAGCTAGCTGAGAAAGGGATTTAACAAAATAAGGCGTGCAAGTTTCGTTTATGATCCTTGTTGGTTTATGTGTTCTGTTAGCTAGCTGCGTATGCTTAGCGTTTTAAGTCTATTTCTATGGTCGATACATTTCGTGCGCGTCCATCCATCCCTTCGACTTCTTCGGTTCCAATCTCGATCCTATCGACTTTAATGGTATCCACGAATCTGCGCCTCGTTATCTCAGCCACATCAACAGCGGTTGTTATCGCCCTTCCTCTCGCCTTCAATACAAGCGCATCAACGTCGGGCATGTTGAGGCTGGTTATGACTGCCAAGACGTAGCTCATTACCGGCTTTCTTCCGATATAAATGACGTTCTGGTCTTTAGTTGGTTCTTCAGACATTATTGTTCCTCCGTTTATAGCAGAGTAAAAACAGAACATCACATATAAGTTTAAACTCCATTCGGATTAGACTCCCTAAACGCTTTACCCAATTCGGTTCCCAATACTGGTGGGAGACGCTATTTACTTCACACGAACATCTCACTACGTGAAACCGCGTTGTTCAGTGATGTTATATGCTTGCACGCGCTAGAGGCGTTGTCGGCGGTGTCGTTTAGATTTTGATCGGGGCTTCACGATTCCCCGATGGACGGCGCAGGAGATGCAGTAATACTTCTCCACCTGTGGTCGCGCAATGATAGCGCCTTTCGCTCGTAACTCACGGGTCAGGCTGCGATCGACCAGAGACGAGTATCGTGTGACCTTCTTCGCCTTGTCTCGCGGTATGACTTGGCCACACTGACAACACTGGACCGATGCCGATCGGCCTTTCCCACCCTTTGACCTACCGCCACTCCTCCGTTTCTTCGGCACTAATTATTCACCAATCATTGTATTCATACATCATGTGTAATGGGCGCTTCTCCGTTCGTATGGAGATAGACGGTGGGGGTCCAGCTTCCTTTTGTTCCTTTTCCACAAACACGACATCCTCGCCTTACACCTCGAACGCCGAATGAGGTGCCCTCGTTGCTTACCCAGATAACTCTGCCCTGGTGCCCACAGGTCAACTCGAAGCGATCTCCCTTCTTCACATCCACCACCCTCACCAACACCTAAGGTTTAGTATCGTCTTCGGTAGCTCCTTCTCTGATATGGAACCCTCGGATACCGTCGTCGTTGCTCATACTGCTTCTCCGATAAGTTGTTTCCGGTGTTGACTTCTACGATTGGTGACTCTTCTACCTTGTCGAAGCTGCCATATCTGCCAATGTTTAGCCGCATCGATCCTCTGAAGAGATTGACATAGCCGTTCTCGATTTTCAGCGTATCTTCTTCGTTCACCTTCTCGATGTTGTCGTCCCACAAGGTCAGAAGGATGGATGCCGTTTCGTCGCCAACTAAGGCTTCGCACACTCGATGTGTCGAATAGTCTTTTTTTGAGTACACTTCTCGAACCGCTGTCTTCGACACAACCTTCACAATCGTGTTTACTTCGCGTGACTCCGTGTTCAGCTCATCTATTTTAACAAAATCTGTACTTATCATTCATTACACGTTCAAGTATGCTGACTACTCTCACGAGCCCTTTTAAAGTTTCTCGTAACCTAGCTAGCTTGGTCAAGGATACTGTGTAGAATATGGCAGATGCATCGCGTGATGATCGTAACTCGTGTGCTATGGTTTTCTCGCTTGGCGTTTATCTATCTTATTGTTAGAAACCTTGTCCATCACGAATTCGATGTACTCGCACCATGTTGTGAAGAAGCCTCGATCGAAATCGGAGTTCAATTTTTCGCGTAGGATTGGTTGCTTTGAGTAATGAGGTTGCTTGTAGGATAGATGTGGATGTGCATACGGTAGCTGGCTATTTCATTGAAGGCCTCCCTCAGATCGTAGTGGCAGCCCTCTACAACGCTTGTGACACATCCAATGTATACGATGTGCACTTCTCCATCGCTCCTGGAGCGCTTCTCTCTTTAGCGTTTAGCTAGCTAGCTAGCTAAAAAGATGTATTATCGCAAATGGGTATAGCTAGCTAGGGTATAGATGGTGTCATTCGTTTTCTTATCAGAGTAACGGTAACTATGACAAGGAGTACTATAGTCGTCAGCATTAATGGAACTTTCAGATTTGAGAAGAAATCAAACGCCTTAATGGGCGCGTAATAAGCTGTGAACACCGGATCGTGATCGATCTTATATCCTCCATAATTTGGATAGGAAATAATGTAAAGACAATCTGCTGTCGCTATGTTCGTAATGCTTTCTTGTGCGCGTTGAAACAGTTTGGGATACATACCAACTAAGATGAGCGGGATATATTGCTGGAAACTAGTTTGGAATTTGAACAAGTCACGCTTTTTCGCGTAGCCTTCTATATCGTGGGTCCTAACGATCGCCTTGTGGGAGGTGGGATCAGTGGTGCTCAAATTATAGAGGAGATATTCTGGTTTAGTTCTGAAGTCGGTATCGCAGATTAGTTCTCCGTCTTCTGAGTAGGTTAAGAGCGAGGAGTCGCTACAATTAACCTCTGTTTCAGACACGTCGTCACCGTCACTCGTGACTGTTTGTGTCGCTTTCTCAAGCAGGATAACTTTCTGATATTCGACAACACTCATGCTGACTTCGTGTTCTTCGAGGAAGTCATATACCGTTTCATCGGAAACTTTAGCGTTATATCGATAGCAGCCAGTGCTGTTATAGTGGTTGTAGATAGGCCAGATTAAGAGCCATCCACCAAAAACAAATAGATCATGCATCTGACCTAGCGTGTAGTCTTTATGAAGCGTGGCGGTTCCATCAGACAGTGTTAATTTGTATTTGAAGGTTAATTCATCATAGGTTGCAAGGCCATAGGGCCTATTCGTATCGGTGTTCTCTTCGTTTGTTTGATCAATGGTGATCCATAGAGCCGTTAGATTCTTATACTTCATGCCCCATTCCCACGTGTCTACACCCGTATCCGTAGAATACGTTAATTCGAGAATTTCGGCTCCACTATTGAATGCTGGAAAAATTGTATCGGGAAAGAGTTCAGTTACATTAATGCCAAGGCTGAAGGATGCCCATAGATTATCCTGTTTGTCTGGTGAACCCGTATGGAGGGAGCTATCGGTATCATTGAATCCCATCACCATCAAGAACGATGAGGCTACCAAGGCGTCTTGAGTATCTTCTTGTGTCTTGTAATGCATCAAAATCGTTTGCATTGGAATCGTTAGATCAATGTTTTGGGCTAAGCTGATGTCTTGTAAACCCGCATATACCAATTGAAAACCAGATTGATTGATATACGTCATATACACATTTGCGTTCCAATGGTCGGGCGGCTTTGGTAGCCCTTTCAAGACAGCCCATGCCCTTGCGTATTCGAAGAAATCAACTGTTTTTGCAAAAAATGGCTGCTGAAAATCTTCGTTAAGCAGTTGCTCAGCGGCAACAGGCATAATTAAAATATTTACAGATAGACAAGCAATAAATATACAAGCAAACAATGTATGACGTTTCACGACCGAGCTCAACTCTTAGAAAGTAAGCACATTATATCGGTCCCATAAGCGTTCTGAAAAGGGAATCTATATGCAAAAACCAGATTATTACGATAGATTTCAACTTCAGTTAGTATCTGCTAATTGATGCTATAGTAATGGCTGTTATTACTTGTTTTAACTACATGTTAACTTTGCCACTTCATTGAATGAAGGGCTTAGTACTATTACTGTTCCAGAATAAAACGTTGAAAATTATAACTCGAGCTGGTCAAATACTCGGTCAAATGTTCAGTTAGTCAAATGGTCAAATCAATATGCACATCGGAATAGAAATGCATATAGAACACATTTAACTAGTGTTAGTGTAGGGATTTCCAGTAGATGGGTAAATGTGAGTAATTCTTTGACTATTTTGAGAATGAAATATTTACATCGGATCGATAAACGACCCAGCATAGTAGCGCGCGCTAATAGTAGTTAATATGCGTAGGGCACGCGGTCGATAGAATTGATGTCGTTGGTAGCTGTTCTGCTACAACGCTGCCCAGGTCACTACATTTTTGTAGGTCCTCTTCACTGATTATCGT
>CP070659.1:1386979-1395784 GCA_020355125.1 Candidatus Bathyarchaeota archaeon | reverse complement strand
TATATAAAGATATTAAGAAATCTTTGAAGGTGAAAAAATGAGGCGGGATAACAAAATCGTTACTACCGAAGAAGCTATTAAAAAATTTGTCCTTAATGGGGACACTGTTTTTCTAGGTGGTTTTGCACACCTCTATCCATATGCATTTGTTCATGAGATGATAAGACAAAAGAAGGAGAACTTAACCCTGTGTAAGCATAGTCCCGAACTTATGGCGGATATGATGATAGGGGCTGGAGTGCTTAGGAAACTCATCTTTGGCTGGTTTGGAAATCCTGGTGTAGGATCCTCACATTGTTTTAGAAGAGCGGTGGAGAAGGAAATACCTCAGGCGTTGGAAATAGAAGAATATACCCATTTTGCCTTGACGACAAGGCTTAAAGCAGCTTCTATGGGGCTTCCATTTCTTCCCACAAGGTCCATCATTGGATCTGATCTAGCTAAATATAATCCTAACATTAAGTTTATGGATTGCCCCTTTTCGGACGAAAAGCTTTGCGTAGTTCCCGCAATACATCCAGACGTGGCTTTTATAAATGTACAGAGGGCTGATGCCTTTGGTAATTCACAGATTTGGGGAGCGATCGGAGATATTAGAGAAGGCGCTTTTGCCAGCAAGAAAGTGATCGTATCTGCAGAAGAAATCGTGTCTACAGAGGTGATTAGAAGAGATCCTAATAGGACAGTTATTCCCGGTTTCCTTGTCGATGTGGTAGTTGAGGAGCCCTGGGGGAGCCACCCGTCTTATGCTATGGGTTACTATGACAGAGATAACGATTTCTATATTGATTATGGTTCCAGAACCCGTACAGTTGAAGGCTTTGAGGAATATCTTAATGAATGGATATACGGAGTGGACAATAGGAGAGAATACATACGAAAACTGGGTGCAGAGAAACTTCTGAAACTTAAGCCAAAATCCTTTATGAGCTTCGCCGTTGATTACGGTTATTATCCCTAAGGAGGCAGCAGAATATGGAAAACAAATATTCTAAAGATTACACAACGCAAGAATTAATGGTCGCCGCTGCAGCGAGGGAAATAAATGATGGTGAAGTTGTCTTCGTTGGTATCGGACTTCCAGTATTAGCAACGTTGTTGGCGCAGCGAACCCATGCCCCAAATCTTGTTATGATATACGAGGCGGGAGTAGTTGGAGCAAAGCCTGCACGCTTAGCCCTTTCTATAGGTGATCCAACCCTATTTTCGGGTGCTTTAATGGCACTTGATTTTCATGATGTATTTGCTATGTTCTTACAGAGAGGGCTCTGCGATGTCAGTTTCATGAGCGGCGCTCAAATAGACAAATACGGTAATATTAACGCCACCGTCATAGGAGATTATAACAAACCGAAGGTTCGACTTCCCGGAAGTGGAGGAGCCTATGACCTCGGGACTTCAAAGAAGATGTTGATAATCGCTCGCCATGAAAAAAGAAGATTTGTGGAAAAGGTTGATTTCATCACAACAGTAGGATATTTATCGGGGAGGGATAGTAGACAAAAAGCAGGTATTAAAGGCGGAGGACCAAGTGCGGTTATTACTAATCTAGGCATTCTTCGTTTTGAAAAAGAGAGTAAAGAAATGTATTTAGAAACTTACCATCCAGGTGTTACCGTTCAACAAGTAAAAGATAACACAAGTTGGAATCTAAAAATCTCACCACGTATCTTTGAAACTAAACCGCCTACCCAAGAAGAGGTCATGCTTCTTCGTAACGAACTTGATCCCAACGGTATATTCCTAAAATAGGATACATAATAATAGATGGTGAAGTGTATGGAAAAAGCAGCAGTTATAGGCGTAGGTCAAACCCGTTTCGGCGAACTAATTAACAAGGGTTATCGTGAGCTCCTATTAGAGGCTTTTAATGAGGCAAAAAATGATGTTCCTAAAGGATTTGACGCTGACGAAGTACAATCCATTTTTATCGGAAATCTTGGATGTGGCGGGTCTCAATTGGGGAATCTTTCATCTCTTGCGGCGGAAAGTTTGGGACTAATTGGCGTTCCAGCCACTCGTGTTGAGAATGCGTGCGCTTCAAGCGGCTACGCATTTATGTTGGGTGCTATGGCTGTATCTCATGGAGAATATGATTGTGTTTTAGTTTGTGGAGTCGAGAAGATGCGAGATGTTTCTGGGGAGAAAGGCAGATACTGGCTAGGCATATCTGGAGACACAGAATGGGAGCGTCTTGCAGGCATGACGTTCCCAGGTAACTATGCACTCATAGCCTCTAGACATATGTATGAATATGGTACTACACGGGAGCAACTAGCACTAGTTTCTGTAAAAAATCATAAAAATGGAGCAAGTAATCCAAAGGCCCAGTTTCAAAGATCAATAACCTTAGAAGCGGTTTTGAATAGCATGATGGTGGCTTATCCTCTGACTATCTTTGATTGTTGCCCGACATCAGATGGGGCGTCCGCTGCGATCATCTGCCGTGCAGACCTCGCGAAAAGGTATACGGATACTCCTGTCTACGTAGTAGGTTATGGCGCTGGGTCTGATACCTTGGCTGTACACACACGAAAAGACCCCACAACTCTTTCAGCTTCCGTTAAAGCTGCAAATAAGGCTTTTACAATGGCTAATCTTGAAGCAAAGGATATTGATGTCGCAGAAGTCCATGACTGCTTTACTATTGCAGAGATCTGTGCTTATGAAGATATTGGCTTCTGTAAGAAAGGCGAAGGAGGTAAATTCGTTATGGAAGGCCATACTCAGATTGGTGGAAAAATTCCTATAAATCCTAGTGGCGGCTTAAAATCAAAAGGACATCCCATCGGGGCTACAGGTACAGGCCAAATATATGAAATTGTTAAGCAGTTAAGAGGAGATACAGAGAAGAGAAATAGACAAGTTTCAAATGCAGAAGTAGGATTGACACAGAATGTGGGAGGATCAGGGGCATCGGCTGTAGTATCAATCCTTCGAAGATAACTAATAAGAGGAAAA
The DNA here is from genome assembly GCA_020355125.1 of Candidatus Bathyarchaeota archaeon. GTDB lineage: Archaea > Thermoproteota > Bathyarchaeia > RBG-16-48-13. Next base: position 1,392,823 of record CP070659.1, on the reverse strand, counting down.
AGCGATATGGGAGCTGGAATTTTAGGATACGGGGTTTATGTACCGAGATACAGAATTTCTAGCGAAGAATACAAAAAGGCGATAGGAGCATTTGCTAGAATGGTTAAAGAGAAAGCAGTTGCTGCATATGATGAAGACGCGATAACTATGGGGGTTGAAGCCGCTGTAAATGCTATAAAACATGCTGGCATCAAGTCAGACCAAGTAGACGCACTCTACTTTGCATCAACTTCGCCTCCCTATACAGAAAAGCTCATTTCCAGCACAGTCTCCACAGCCCTTAACCTGAATTCAAAAACACGTATGATAGATATGGGTTCCTCCACAAAAGCTGGAATAAGTGCTCTTATAGCATGTATAGACTTTATCTTATCAGGCCAAGGTAGTTATGGACTGATGATAGCTTCTGATTGTCCATTGGCTCGAATAGGCTATGGAATAGAGCATGGGCTTGGAGCAGGAGCTGCGGCTTACGTGATAAGTAGGGATGACGTTATTGCCGAATTTGAAAACGCATATTCCAATTCTAGAGAGGTTTTAGGGGAAAGATTCCGTCGATCCGGTGAAAAGTTTATCAGCGATTTAGAAATCAGAGGCTATGAAAACGCAGCCTTTACAGAGCTCACTACATCTACAATAAATGGATTATTGAGCAAACTTAGAGTGACGCCAAAAGACGTCAATTATCTAGCGATTCACCAATCAGATATACGATCCACCTATAGAGTAGCAAAGACGTGTGGATTCACTAACGATCAAATAGCCCCGGGCATAGTATCATCAAATATAGGTGACACTGGAGCAAGCACTGTTTTGATAGGGCTAGCGGCAATTCTGGAGAAAGTGAAAGCTGATGAAAGAATAATTGTTGTGTCCTATGGATCAGGCGCCGGAAGTGATGCGGCAAGCTTTCGTATTAAACAAACTACAAGGAAGAGGAAAAACGAATCTATGCTCAGAGATTATCTGATTAATAAAGAGTATATTGACTTTTTATCATATTTAAAAATAAAAAAAATGATCAACACCTGATAGGAGAAGTATCAATGGCACATATACCACTACCACTTTATGCAAGCCGGATTCCCCAAAGATACAGTATGATAGGGGCTCGATGTAAAAACTGTAGAAAGGTAACTTTCCCACCAAGCAGAATGTGTGATTGTAAAGCAAAAGCAGAGTATGAGGAGATTAAGTTGAGTGGACAAGGTAAGATTTATGCTTATACCATTATTTCAGTGGGTCCACCAGAGTTCGCTGAACAACAGAAACTGACAGGAAAATATGGGATAGCCATTATTGAACTGGAGGAGGGCCCACGAATGGTAGCGCAGTTAACTGATTGTAATCCAGAAGACATGAAAATTGGAACCGACGTAAGAGCGGTCTTTAGGAGAATCTACGAAGAAGAAGGAGTCATCCGCTATGGATTAAAATTCAAGCCAACTAAGACAGCTACCCAATAGTACGCGTAAGACTAAAATTAGAAGCCTGTTATTTTGAATGATTTCTTCAATTTTTTAAAGTATATTTTTTTATTCTCATTCTATCAGATTTTTTAACATGTTTATTATTTGCTCTATCGCACTTTGTTTTTCCGTAGCTTCCCAACCTAAATCGAATTTCTAAATTCTAACTTTATAATTGAAATAAAACAATAGAAAATCTATTTTTTCTCTTTGATTAGAAAGTTATAAAGTTAGAAACCTAAACCTTAAAATTGTATTTTTAGCGCGCGTGATAAGATGTTTTTTTCTTTCTCTAATTGTTCAATTTTAAATTCCAATTCCTTAATTTTCTCAGATAGCTTGTATAATACATTGTAAAGTTCTGTCATTTTGAATGTCAATTAATTGTTAAACAATTACACAATATAAGCTTTGCACTCTAAGAAAAGACAATGTTCAATCGTATTTTTAATGCAAGTGTACTAAAAGACTAATGCTAACATACTGACTGGCTAGCTACTGATCTCCAAGTATAACTGTAATTATAAATTTCTAAACAGCTTATAGCGAATGCATGCGTGCGCGCCCTAGCTGATCTCAAATCATTATCCTAGCCTTTTCCAATTCTATCAGGGGATAGCTAGCTGTAGTGGGGACTAAAATTTAACTGTTATCTAGCTAGCTAGATTGAAGGTATTAACCTACCTAGTGCGTGCTAGCGTCTTTCTGAGTTGTTACAATATACATTGCGCGCGCGCTGAACGGGGATCGCGTTAATAGTCTCTCTGACTGCTACGTTTAGCACTATTAAAAGTTAGCTAGCGATCTGCCAACAATCACACTTCCACCATCACCCAACTCCTAATAAGCGCGCGCTATGCTAAGAGTAGATGTTATCCTCTTTTAATGACTTCAACTATGCCTTTATCTGCATCTACGATAACTAAGTCACCAGTTTGAATAATCTCAGTTGGATCTTTATCGAGTTTATCAACCAGAGGAATGCCAGCTAAGATAGATCCAGCCGCTACGATCGGCTCTGTTTCGACATTGATCATCGCTACAGGAGCGGTCTTATTTTCTGCTAATCTCATGATTATCCATGAACCAGCGGTAGAACCTTTACCTTGAGGAAAAACTAACACCTTGTTAATTATGCTTTTGTTCTTTAATTCATGATTCTTATCTATAATGACCCCTCGATCAGGATCTACCCCCGCAAGGAAGGATATGGCTTGATTGGTAACTAATGCATAGCCTTCACCTTTTCCTTTAGAGATTTTACGTCCTTTTAAAATGATTTTCATAGTGTCTAACCCCATTTACCCGCTATAGCTGCATCGATAACTTGCTTTGTTGTGCCAAAGACAACATCTACTCCAAGGACACCGTACCCATAAAATGTCTGCTTTGTCGAGTCTGTTGCCATCGTCTCCCATCCAAAGAAATTCTTTGTCACTGCTGGACAATAGCCACACATGACCTTAGCTCCAGAGGCCTCAATAACATCGATAAATCCAGCGCGTTTTGAAGCCTGCATTATGGAAGTCGATGTGTTGATCCATAAATCTACATCATTATGAACCTTCTTTCCTTTTAGTAATTCTGCGACTTCTATGAGTTGATCGTACCAGTAATGGGGGCAGCCCAGTACTGCGAGATTTATCTTGGCTCTAGAACCATTCGTGGAGCATTCGCCATAAGTATTTGTTAGTTCATCTCTTCCAATAATTATTTTATCTTTAGGTCTTTCGCTCCTGAAAGCTTCTTTTAGATTTGATATCTCCGGCGTTACGCCTAAGATGTGACACATTGGAACAGCGCCAGACACTGCAAGCCCCGCGCAGAGTGCGTTGATATCTGAATTCCTGACATCTGTCGGAATGTTTGTAAAAACAGGTATTTCATTACCAATCAATTTGCCTACGGTATAGCCTAAGGCAGAATAGTCGGAGCCATGTGTCAGTTCTGTTTCTACCTTCGCCAAGATCGTGCCTTTACGGTTTTCACTGAGATGCAAGCCGTAGAAAGGCGTTTTTCCTATAAGAGCGGCGCAAAGGGCACTAAGAGCGCCCTCTCGATTAGTTCTCGCGCCAAGCACGGTGTTAATATAGGACAGCGCGGATGACTCTGCCCATGCAACGTGCTCGCCGTACCTTGGACAGTTGCCCACAAGGAATGGAGTGCACGTATAGGTCCCAATCGCGTTTAGACGTTTATATGCTGCAATATTTGTTAGTTGTTTCTTAGCAAATTCACATGGAAAACCAATTTCCTGCCAGCGATCAAGTTCAATAGAATGTGGAATCAAAGTAGTTAGCACTTTGAACGTAGCCTTGTCTTCAATCAACCTTTCCAAGAAGCGTATTCCCGTGTCCCCAGAGCTCGCATAGGCCACAGAAGACAAATGTGAGCTCGATATTTTTATCAGTTTTTCTGCTCCATAAATATCACCTAGGGCTGTTAAAACCTCCATAGCCTTCTGAAATGCAGGTCCGTGTTCTCCATTCAATAGTTTTTCTTCTTCTTTTGTAAGATACATGAAAATCTATGTGTAATTTAGTTATCACTTTATATAAGAAAGCGCTGCTATCACTATTGTTTTCTAGCGGACAGTCCCGCGTATGTTAGTTCTAGCGCGCGCTCAATTAGCTAGCTTTTCTAATAGGCATTACTTTGCGTCTTCTTTTTTAAAAAAAAATGAGACTTGCTAGTGAGAGCGCTAGTTACAACTTCCTCTGCGCGCGCTAAAATAAGAACAAATGTTATGGAGCTTGTTCATATTTTGGTCGTATCGCTGATAGGCTTGCCACTCCTTGTATCCCAGCTGACTTTAACGTTTCAAGGGGTAATGCTAATATGATCGTGTTACTTTGGTCTTTGCTCACATCGTTGACCGTTGAAAGTATTCTCAGCTGCATTGCATTGGGATCTTTCATGTTTGCCGCAGCCTTAGACAACATGACTGATGCTTCTAACTCGGCCTTTGCTTTTACTAAAACGGCTTTTGACTCCCTTTCAGCTTCTGCTTGAACAGCGAATGCCCGTTTCATATCTGTTGGTAGGCTGATGTCCTGCAGCTCAGCTCTCGTGATGTCGATTCCCCAGTCTTTCGACAATTCGTCGATGACATCCTTCAACGATTTAGCAATCTCTTCTCTACTTTCTAGAAGGTCATCGAGACTATACCGGCCGATCACATTTCTGATCGATGTCTGCGCGTATTTCGAAACCGCGTTATAATAGTCTTTAATTCTTAATATTAACTTTTCAGCGTCTTCGATCTTCATGAACACCACCGCGTCGATGCCAACCGATATATTGTCTTTCGTTATGGCGGATTGGCCCCGCAAGTCTACGGTTTGCATTCTCAGATCCACTTTTTGAATAGAGTCGATGATGGGGATTCTGAAGTGGAGTCCAGTATCCACTATCTTGATTATTCGTCCGAAGCGAATGATAGCTGCTTTCTCCCATTGCTGTACAATGTAAATCGAGGCCGCGAGTAGCAATATGGCTAGTGTTCCGCCAACAATGGTCATAATCCACGTGATTACGCTTATACTCCTTCACCTCTTCAATGAAGGAACGTTGAATAAAATACATAAGTCTTGCCTCATTTTTTCAAGAAATATCATCATGATAACCAATATCTATGAGAAAAAATCTAATCAGTTAGCTTCTGCAATGATCTTTAATTCGAGTTTATTTTCCAACGCTGCAGCATCTCTTTACATCCAGCGCGCGCTAGAGTTCTAGCCTTAAACCACTTACGATCCTAACTGGTCTCTACTCCATTTTACAAACGCTCTATCTTTGCTGCCCTAGAAAAATATTTGATATTTCTTTCCTTGCGCATATGTTAATTCGGCAAAGATATAGTAACGCACACACATCTAGGTACCTGACTCATTTTTAATGAAACCATCATATAGGATCAACAATGCAACAATCCCAATAATTATAATTCTTCCTTGCATTGTTTGAAGGAAAAGAACAATGTATCCCATGAAGGGTATCCGTATGCCAGCGTATTCAGCAATGATTTTTGAAGAAGGAATACTATAGCCGTCTGGATAAGGTACGTTATCTCCTTGAGTTTTAAAGTAAATCGTATCTCCTTCATACCATATATCGACCACTCTATGTATATTAGGCGAGGGATAAGGCTCTGGTGGTTTGTATACTATGATACTACCGATATTTAGGTTATCTACTGAAGATTTTCTTACGATGATGATGTCGCCCTTAGCTATTGTAGGAAACATACTATTTGCGCGCGCGCGCGCGGGTCAACAGGCCTGTAAAAACGATTAACAAGAAATATCCAATTGCTATAAAACATAGAAAGAATAGCGACCATTTATTTTTGTTTAGAATATTCATTACTTTGTCG
>CP070659.1:1379973-1386879 GCA_020355125.1 Candidatus Bathyarchaeota archaeon | reverse complement strand
ATTTAGAGAGACCAAAATCTTCATTATCCTGTTAGAGACAACATATTCTGTCATTGAGGTTCAAACTCTTAATAACTAAGTTAAGACCTTGTTTTTTAAACTATTAAATAGTTTCACTCCTAATAGGGTTGACTTGATACAGGTTAAACTCGCTTTATTCAAGAACATGGTGCCTGATAGATCGTTCATTATACTCAACGTTCACAAGCTCTGAAAAATAAGGAAATCATCGCCTTGTGTTCTAACAGAAAGAAACAGATTTATTGATAAGATTCATAGAGTTTCGTTGAATTCTTTACAGATCTTATTCACAATGCTTATTCGTTCTATATCTGCGTTAGATGGAAGAAGGTATGAAATTCCTAGGATGATTCGGGGATAGAACATTTTCAATAAGGTCTGAACATGATTTTTTAGAGTTATGAGATTTGACCAAGGGCCCATGAGAATAGCGGGTATACCGTCTCTAAGAAACATTCCCCCCATTCCGCTTTGCATCTCTTCTAACGTGACGTCTCCTTGAGGCAGTGGGGTGACACATTCTAGTCCATCAAGATGGGTCTCTTTGACTAAGGGAAGCAGTTGCTTTACAAATCCGTCCCAGTGGCTTGTAGCGTACATTCCCATCGCGTGAACCTTAGGGATAACCCGTTGATAGAAGGGGATTATGTACTTCTTAAATAAAGGCGGAGAGCATAAATCTTGGTGCATGTTATCACCAAAACTTATCTCAACTATTGACTGGTTTCTACAGACCTTTAGCATCTTATAGAACTCGTCTTCTAACATTAGCATTAGTTCTTCCATTTCTCTCCGATGTTTCCATAACATTGTTACTGTTCTTTTGAACCCCATAGTGCTCACAATAAGCCACATTAAAGGGGAACGTGGGAGTGCAACTCTAAGCGGTAAAATATTGCCGAATCGCTTCAATCCCCACTCGTATTGAAGTCGGTTCCACAGGTACTTCCTCTCCTGAAGAATATATTTGTAAACTTCGATGTCTTTTAAATCCTTGAGATAATACTCCGTATTATAGAGAGACGTACCATATTCGGTTCTCCTCTGAATCTGCCTAATAGCGCCAATAGGTGTTTTGTATTTTGTGACGATATAGTTTCGAGGTTTATTTTCATAAAAAAAGCCATGAGTCTGCTTCACCCATACTTCAATGCCGTCTCCCTCTTTTATCTGCAAACTTAAATACCCAGTGGATGCAGAGCCTTGGCTGCTTAGTCCCCAGACTTCCCGTGGAGTTACGTCCAAGTTGTCGTAGATTTCATCAAGATACATTCCGATATATTTTTCCGGAAGAGTTCCAGCCGCTAAATTAACATCATACCAATGTTTTATCCTTGGCTGGAAGACAACGCCTTCACCATCTCGATTTTCGTAGACAGCCATCATTCTATCATAACTTTCATCGTCAATCACACTAATACACCTCTAATCTATTTTCTCTGCTCTATTTTTTAACAATAACGAACATATGCTTAACTGTTACTTTCAGCTAGTTCCTTTAGCGAGCGCACTACCTTTTTCTTACAATATTTAATCTGGCAGCGATGAAACATATTGTTTTTAACTCTCATATCCGAATTATTATTACGTATATATTGAGTGTTATTGAGGAGATTTAGTTCTGTCTAGAAGATAGGTGAAGGAAAGTAAGCAATTGTTGGGAAGAATGAAAAAACTTTCCTCAAAGGCAAAGAAAGATCGCCTCGAAATCATTAGCTCTATTCTTTTTGCTTTGGAAATCCTGGAACGGAGCGTATATGGTTGGAAATCTTGGATTAGTAACCTTTCTTTAATGTCTCATTTTACGTTAGAAGAGTTGGTAGAGATCGATAACACCCTTGAAAAACTTGTTCGGCCCTTTATAGAGAACGATATAAAAGTAGCTCAAAAATGGATAGATAAGTTTCCTCAAATCAAAATTATCCCTAAAAGAAAACAAAAGGAAGATAGAACCCGTTTAATTGTGTAGTTTGCATCCTTGCTGAGCAAGCGCGCACTATATCGATAGTAATATTAAGAGATCTTCCGCCTGCTGGAAAACTGTGATTTAGCGCGCTCCTTCTTTGACTCAAGACAAGTGCGTGCTTAGGAGTTCTATGTTAAAGATGTAGGATTTCTACGTTACGAGTGTTAAGATTTACGATGGCTAAAGTGCTTTCTCCGCTCAGATAACCGCATACTTCACCTGGATTAATCACTAGGGTTTTATCTTTTCTCTGAACGTTTTGACGATGAGTGTGACCATGGGCAACCAGATCATAGGCTTTTGAGTCTACTAGAGAGTGTAGCAATTCTTCATTGTGTCCGTGAAGCAGGGCAATTTTCAATCCTTCTATCTTGATTTCAGCGAAAAATCCTCGTAAATCTCCTCCAATTTTTGAGAACAATTTCTTTAACACGTTTCTTTCAGCGCAGTTGTTACCAAAAACGCCTATCACTTGTGCGTTCAAGGGTTTAAAACGTTTAACCGTGAAGGGGCTAATATAGTCCCCAGCATGGAGGATTAGCCTAACCTCACGTTCGTTTAACTTTTTCACCGCTTTATCAATCATAGAGATGTTGTCATGAGTATCCGAGATTATTCCTATCATCATATTTTTCAGAACATGTTTTTCATTCAATCAAATTAACCTCATCAGTAATATTGAAAGCCATGTGTTTTATGATTTTATTAGCGCGGCTCATTTTTCGGAGCATAATTATTTCTTAGTCCAAATCGCCTTTAAAGCGAAGTCTGGAAGACCCCACTTGGCCCCGTAAGCCTTGAAGGCTTCACCAATTTCTCCAGCTAATTTCTCACTTTCATCTGGTTTAAAGGATTTGAGATCGTATCCGAGTTCTTCGCTTATTATCCTTCTTGACTTTTCTGTTAATACAACTGTTCCATCTTTTTTGATCTCTTTTATTCCATCATACTTCTGCCCTTCAGTATTTATTTTGAGTGCCTTCGCTAAGTTCAGTTCCTTGGGAAGAACAACTTCGACGCTTTCTCTACTCACACGAACAGGGTAACCTCCTATCAGTCCATTAGGCCCTGGTGCATGAGTTATTTCGTTGGTATCCTGTAAGATACCTCTCAAAACTTTTACCGCCGTAGCGGCGATCAATGAATTTCTTTCAACACCAAAAGGAATCTTGGGTAAGCCTATGTTTTTCTCGATAAGCTTTTGTTCGGAATCTACTTTGTCTGTTACATCTTTTCCATTTGCGATGATTTTCAAATAGTAAGGTGCTCCCATGGTGCAGCCATATGTGGCAACAGCGTGGGCAACAAAATGGTGACAAACCATGAAGACAATGATATCTCGCATAGGCATCTTCAACTTTTGGCTTGCAACCCATTTTATTGGTGTTATTAGGTTAGCAATGTTACCTACGCCTACCAAGTATGGTAGTCCGAAATTATTCAAGATAGGAGCAGTTGCGTCTGGGAAGGAGGCGTTCACTAATGTGGCATCTATATTACTCCTTTGAATAGCTCGCACCAAGTTATAAAGTAATGCTAAATGCATGGGTAAGAAAGGCCCTAATCCAGCCACTGCAAATCTGTCAGCTCTATCTTTAGGCAAATATTCAGGTATCCACCAAGTTAATAACGATACTGCAGAGAATATCAGATCAGGATCAATATTACATAACATCTCTGTAGTGTGATCAACATCCAATAGGTCAAGTCGAGTGAACTCAAGGTGGGGATGGAAGCCAAGATGCTTTGCAGTTAGCAAAGCCAGATTGGTCCGACGTCTTCCTACCTTTTCATTAACATCTGCCGCAATTATTTTATCAATTCCTTCAGAAATCGTTGGAGTACGAGATAATATCTGCAAAGTTTGATGGCCTAAAGCACCTAAACCAATTAGAAGTAGTGTTTTTTCCTTCATTACAATCTCACTGGATAACATACTGTTTATCTCTAATAAATCTAACATGCAGATTAAGGCGCGCAATTGACATCATACTACAAGCAAAATACATGAGACCATTCTATACGAAAAATTTTAAGTGCATGCTACTATTATATGAACTAAAGCTCGTAGTGCGCATTAGAATTAATAATTTTCAGGAGGATATGTATTATTTAATGAAGGCTCGCTTTCTATGTTATAGAGGTGGCTTACGCACCCAGCATAATAACCAGGTTCTAGTCAAAATAAACAGCGTTAATGATAGAGATATAGCTGCAAAATACATTGGGAAAAAAATTGAGTGGAAAAGTTCCAAAGGTAAAACTCTAATAGGTAAGATAGTTGGCCTCCATGGAAGAAAAGGTGTGTTGAGAGCACGATTCAGGAAAGGGTTGCCTGGAGAAGCGATCGGAACAGAATTAATTATCCGGTAATTGTTTAGAGATTATTTTGTTTTTCTTACAGATTTAAGAATAAACTAGATTCCCTGCGTGTGCCTTCAGTTCGTGCTAAGAATTATAGTACTAAGATTGGGAATCGAGATAAACATCATTAATTCACCATAGCACGCGCAAATTCTTTTACCATCTCGCTACCATATTGAACATCGATAGCACGCGCGCTAACTATTTTTGTTTCTCCTAACATGCAGATAAAATAAACTTGTTCCGAAAACCGCTATTAACCCACCAATATAGAAGACTGAATGAAGATTCAAGAAATCCATAATTAACCCAGAAGTTAGTGGGCCAATTATCATACCAACGCTCATTCCTAAATTGACCGTACTCATTACTGAAGCCATACCGAGTTCTCTACCATACTCTGCGGCTAAAGAGGTTGTGGCAGGCATTAACACTGCCCAAGTGCAGCCGAGAAGAAGCCCCACTATCAGCATTTCAAGGAAACTTGTGGTTAAAGGCACTAATAACAGGAGGCCTGCGCTGCTTGCGCCACTTAATAGAATCAGCATGGTTTTATCAAATTTATCAGCTAGAACGCCACAAGGCCCCTGCAATAGGGACAAAACTAAAATTCGTGAAGAAAGTAGAATTCCGACTTCAGTTGGCGCAACGCCAATAGAATCTGCGAGAAGAGGAAAGAAAGTGAAAAGGTTACCTGTACCAATTGCATTAATAGCGCGGTATAATACTACCGCTCTAATCGTCTTTACTTCTAATATTTTCCTATAAGAAACATTTGTACGATGTTCTAAGCTTTTTTTAGATTCAGGTAAGGCAAATATGATTAAAGTTAATGAAGCAAAGGCTAATCCACCCATGATAATGAAGGGGATTGCAAATCCATACAAATCCATCAAAAAACCACCTATTAATGGACCACATCCCCAGCCCAAAGTTCTCGCTACATTAATAAATCCTGTATACGTTCCTTCTCTACCCTTCGGCGATATATCTCCTATATAAGCTAAGGAAATGGGTAAGACCATGCCCGCTCCAAAGCCTTGCAAAAAACGCGCAAAGAATAAATGAATGGCATTTTTGGATAGCACATAGCCAATAGAAGCTAAGCCATAAAAAACCATTCCGATAACGAGGAAGATCTTCCTACGTCTCCAAGCATCTGATAATTTGCCAACCATGGGCATGATGAACGCTCTCGAAAGGTTAAATCCTGAAAAAATGGCTCCAAGCCAGAGGCCTGTAGCGCCTATGCTCTCAGCATAAATAGACATTAAAGGGCTAATAACTCCTAGTCCAAGCATGGAGACGAAGAGAGAGATAAATAGTACTCCGAAAGCGGTTTTTCGATTGAAATTCAATGCTAACATATGATCAAACAAATCCAGAAGACGTTAACACGGTATCTGGGGTAGATAAGGCACCTGTGTTGATGAACCTATAACATACACTGAGGATTTGCCGAACCAAAGAAGTGAAACATCTAAGCCCGTTTTTCTTTGAAGACAAGACTTCACAGTAAGTTCTCCATACCTAGATATTAGCATGCTGCATAGTGTAATGCTAGAAAAGTAATCAATATAAATTTTCAAAAAGCACGAGAGTTTTTTATCGTTAAATATTCGCTAAATTTATGAGTAAACAGTTATCATAAAAAATAATGGTGCTATCTATGGAAGTTAAAAAGTGGATTGTTTATTTTGAAACGGCAGGAAAGGTGAATACAGAGAAAACGTTAAAGCTTGCTAAAAAGAGAGCGTTAGAGCTTGGCATCCGAAACATTCTTATTACTTCCACCCACGGATATACGGCAGAAAAATCTCTTAACGTCTTTAACGAGTCAGATCAGCGGTTAATCGTAATAGGTAATGATCGCGCTTCATTTTCAAAAGATCTGCTAGAAACCTTAAAAGAAAAAGAGATTCCTGTAGTCTTCTGTGACGAAGTGGAATACACTTATCCAGAATTGATGAGGAACGCCTTTAAGAAATTGTCTGAAGGAGTAAAAGTTTGTATGGAGATCTGCATGGTTGCTTCAAAAGAAGGTCTCGTTCCTGAAGGAGAGGAAGTTATTGCAGTAGCTGGTACATCACCTTGGGGCTTTAAAGACGGTGGTGGCGCTGATACCGCTTTAGTTATGATCCCAAAGAGAAGCGATGTATTCAACAAGCTGCCTGAAAAGGCAAAACGAAGAGATGTTAAAGAGATAATCTGTAAACCAAGATGAATGGAAGATATAAAGCTCGCGTGCTAGATAGATCTGTCGAAGATAATATTGCTCACGATGTTTATAATGAGACTGCCCAATTAGTTTTAATATAACTATTTTATTGTTCTAGTTTACTAATAACGATTCAAACCTATTTAGATAAAAAATTATTCAAACATTACACGAGACATTAAAACGTGATGTTATATCGTATGGGGTGGTGATGATCGCTGGTGACCGAGGAACCTGTAACGGCGTCGCTGAAAGAGAACGTGAAGGTCTTCCCCGCCCGCGCCCTCCTAAAGGGCCCCTATAGCCAGATCCACCGCGTCATCTACCAACCCTTCAT
>CP070659.1:1376147-1379873 GCA_020355125.1 Candidatus Bathyarchaeota archaeon | reverse complement strand
GCTTCAAAGATACTTTGGGATGAAATTGAGCCAGGAATCGATCCCCTTGGCCTGAAAAATAAACTTATCATGACCACCGGTCCACTTACAGGGACCCTCTGTCCAGGTTCAGGTAGTTGGGATATATGCTTCAAATCCCCCCTTACAAATGTTTGGGGAGAAACTCGATGTGGAAGCAGTTGGGGACCTGAATTAAAGTATGCAGGGCATGATATGGTAATATTAGAAGGGCTTTCTGAAGAACTGGTATATATATGGATATGCGATGGACGAATTGAAATCAAACCTGCAAAACACTTATCGGGAAAAAACACGCATGAAACAGAGATAGCCTTGAAAACAGAAGTCAAAGATTACGAAGCGAAGGTAGCTTGTATTGGTAAAGCAGGTGAAAATTTAGTACGATATGCCTGTGTAATGAGTGAGGATAGAGCCGCAGGCAGATGTGGTGCGGGAGCCGTTATGGGCTCTAAAAATGTAAAAGCAATTGTTGTGCGTGGACATGGTGAAATAAGTGTTTCAGATCCAGACGTGTTTAGTGTTGACGCTAATGAAACCGAAGAGCTAGTGAAAAACAAATTACGTCAATCTCAAATCTGGAAAGCTGGAACAATCGGATTTTATAAAATGTATGATATTACTGGTGAAATTCCAACAAAGTATGGAAGATCGAACACATGGGGGAAATTATCCCATATACTTCCTCAATTTGATAAAAAATATTTCATTGGAAATAAAGCATGCTATGGGTGCACAGTAGGCTGTGGTATATATTCAGAAGTTAAATCTGGAAGATGGGCAACTCCTCAACATGGAGGACCAGAGTATGAGACTATGGCACTCTTTTCGAACCTCATTATGAACAAGAATCTCGAAGCAACGATACATGCTAACTATTTATGTAACACATATGGGTTAGACACAATTTCATGTGCTAACGTTATTGCCTTTGCTATGGAATGCCGCGATCGAGGCTGGATAAGCAAAAAGGATACCGATAACATAGATTTGACATATGGCAATATGGATGCGGTTGTAAATATGATGGAGAAAATAGTAGACCGTGAAGGTTTTGGCGCAATTTTGGCTGAGGGAGTAAGAAAAGCAGCTAAAAAGATCGGCGAACGTGCCCCAAAGATAGCTTTACATGTGAAAGGTTTAGAGATCCCAGCGCATGATCCGAGATCAAATAAGACTTTAGCCTTACAATATGGCACTGCAAATAGAGGAATGTGTCACATTCACCCAATAGAAACCCATGCAGGAAGAAGGTTTGAACTTGAACCCTATGGACAAACGACCTTTCCAGACCGTTATGACGAAAAAGGACATGGTTTGGTGAATAAACTTAACCAAGACTTTGGAATGCTACACGAAATATTAGGTGTATGCAAGTTCTATGCTTGGATAGGACCAATAACTGTGAAAAGATACGCAAGAATGTTATCACATCTCGTTGGTTGGACAATTACAGATGTCGAGTTATTGAAGACCGGTGAAAGGGTATTGAATCTCCAAAGATGTTTTAATGTTCGTGAAGGAATCAGACGAAAAGACGATCTTCTACCCGCAACAATTCGTAAAATCCCTGAATTCGGCCCCTACAGCAGAATGTCGCAAACGGCTATTGTTAACTATAATGCAATGTTACGTGATTACTATGAAGAAAGAGGCTGGAATAAAAGAACAGGAATCCCGTCTATGAAAAAACTTAAGGAGCTAGAACTAGCTGATATCGCTGAACAACTATCGACATACCTCTAACATGAGCGCACATATGCGATTAATGCCTTGCCGTCCTGCTCATCAAAGGCACACACATGCGCGCTAAAAAAATAGAGTTAAAAAATTATTAAAGTATACGAAAATAAAGCATTGACATGACAATTTACATACATGCTTGAAATAAAAATAGGTTGTTGAGATCGTAATTGAGTAAATTTGCTTTTTACATATCTTTTACAGAAGACTTGTGTAATGTACCACTTGATGGACGTATGTTGCTGATGGTATCTACCGATGGGACAAGTGAGCCCCGGTTTCAGATAAAAAAATGTAATTATCCAGATACGCAGTTGATTTTTGGCATCGATATTGAAGGATTGAAGCCAGGGGAGATTGTAGTTATTGATGATTGTGTTTTTGGCTATCCATTAGCAAGCATTGCTATGATTCCTCCAGGCAAATACTGGGTTCAAGCGCTTCTTCATCGTTATGAAACTTTTCATCGTTCAGATGGTCACACAGTGAAGCTACCGATGGATCGAGGAGAAGGACAAAAATGGAATCTCGCTCCAGGCAACCTCTATAGCACTCCAATAGAACTTCAGATTGATCCCCGCAGGGATAAGGTGATAAAGATCATCCTTAATCGAGAGATTCCACCCTTTCCTGAACCAGTGGATACAAAATATATTAAGCATATTAAAATTCAGAGTAAGCTACTCACAGAATTTTGGGGACGCCCAATGTATTTGGGAGCGATCCTTCTACTGCCTGAAGGCTTCGACGAGCATCCAGAAGCCCAGTATCCTCTAATGATATGGCACGGACACCATAGTCGAGAATTATACACTGGATTTCGCGAGACTCCACCTGATATAGATGTTGCTTCGGAGCCTATAGATCATGGACGCGTTTTGAAGTATACGAAGGATATAACAGGTCCCGATATTCCACTAGACAAAAAGTTTTATGAAGAATATAATCGGTTCACGCAAGAGTATGCTTTTAAGCTCTATAATGATTGGACGTCATCTGGTTTTCCTCGGATGATTCTTGTTCAAATTCAACATGCTACGCCCTATTATGATGACTCCTATGCTGTGAATTCAGCGAATATGGGGCCCTATGGAGACGCGATTACCTATGAACTTATTCCACATATCGAGAAGAGATATAGAGGTATGAGTGAGGGTTGGGCACGAGTAATGTTTGGCTGTTCAACGGGAGGTTGGGAAGTTCTTGCGGCACAAATCTTTTATCCTGACGAGTACAATGGTTGCTGGTGTTTCGCGCCTGATCCGATCGATTTTCGGGCGTTTCAGCTAATTAATATTTATGAGGATGAAAATGCCTACTATCTTGACAGTGCATGGAGGCTTCACACGCCACGACCAAGTTTTCGAAGTACTGTTGGGGAAGTCCTCTGTACGGTTGAAGCTGCAAATCATAAAGAGTTCGTCTTAGGAACCAAAGGTCGCTCAGGAGATCAACGAGATGTCTGGCTGGCACTATTTGGGCCGGTTGGAGACGATGGTTATCCAAAGCCTTTATGGGATAAGATGACAGGGAGGATTGATCGTTCTGTAGCTGAGTATATGCGTGATCATTTTGATCTTCGTTACATTCTTAAGCGTGATTGGAAGAAGCTTGGTCCGAAACTCAAAGGGAAAATCCATATTTATTGTGGTGACATGGATTCTTACTATTTGAATAACGCGGTGTATCTGATGGAAGAATTTCTCGAAAACTCGAAGGATCCGTATTATGAGGGGCATATAGAGTATGGAGATAGATTTAGCCATTGCTGGTATGGCAATCATGAGATACCAGCGGATGTTGACCGGTTTACTCTTATACAGCGCTTGGCGCCAGAAATGATGAAACATATGCTTAAAACTGCGCCACCAGGTGCAGATACAACAAGCTGGCGGTATTAATATAGCACATGTGTTCGTATTTATCTCTCAACGACAAAAGCAATTTTGACATTAGCTCGATATT
>CP070659.1:1366316-1376047 GCA_020355125.1 Candidatus Bathyarchaeota archaeon | reverse complement strand
CTCCTGCTGTTGAGTCAGCCAAGGTTGAAAAAGGAAGACCATTAATCGTTTTTTCACCAAACCCTCTATGAACTAATCCCAGTCCCTCTACTTCAGGGATATAAAAGGCTACTCCTTCAAAGCATCCACAAGAAGTATGTGGGTATTCAAAGGCTGTGTACAGGTATACTCGTTCATTTTCCCCCAGGGATTTTTCCTTTATAGCAGAATTCGCGCCAGAGAATTCGCCTTTAAAATCATCTAGACAGTCACCTTTGTCAATAGTAAAGAGAGGACCCTTAGGATCGACTCGCGCCGCTGCTCGACCATCGAACCAGCTGATAGCGCCGCAATTAGAATACCTCTGAGGGGTTATCACACAAACATGAGGCGGTGCAAATGATTGACAAAGGGTGCATCCATAAAACGCGTCCACTTCCGCATCAGTTAGTCCTCTCGCCTTAGCATCTCGCGCACCATAAATTTGTTTTGCTTCTTCAAACAGTTCTTTCGTTTTTTCTGGATCCGTGAAGAAAGTGATTTGAATTTTTTCAATAATTGGAAGTTCGCTTTTGTAGAGTTTTTGAAGCACTGCCCCTAGATATTTGAAGGAGTTAAAGCCTCTATTGAAGGATTTTTTACTTAGCCTCAGCCAAATATCGTAGCGTTGGTTGAGATGCATAAAGCCTTCTATATAATTGACATATTCATGGAGCCGTCGTTCAATAACTCCTTCTAAATCTTCTTCTACCTGTTCTCCAGCAACTTCTATTAGCATCCCAAACGGGTAACTATTTCCGAGACTCATTTCAATGATATCTGTGCCGACGATCTCAATTTTACCATCCTCAATTTCGTCCATTTGTCGAGCTCTTACGAGTTCAAATTTAGCTTCATTCTGTGGTCCGCCTAACTCTATATGCATATCGTTTCGTCGAACCCTCTCTCCAACATATATTACTCCAACATCTACGGGTATCTCTTCAAACATTGACATTTTTTCACAGTCCTAAGTTATCTAATATAATTATCTTCATAAATTTTGATTCATAAGATAGGATACTACTATAATTTTAATGTATTCCCCGATGTTACTCAACCTCTTTTATGTTCCTCGAAATTTTTTCTATAGGAAAAATTGCGCATGTAGGACATACCGAACGGCAAAATCCACAAAATGTGCAGTTAGCTTCATTTATTACTTGTGGTGGATAAAACCCTTTTTCGTTCATTTTTTCAGCGCGTGCTAACACGTCTTTGGGACAGAAATCGATGCAAAATCCACATCCATCACATCGTTCGTTTATGATGTGAACTTCATATTGAAGCTTCGGGATTTTGTCAGCATCTAATGGTTTGCGCCAGAGTTTTACCGGCATCATAATTACCTCTTTTTAAATGCTTTTACTGTTTTTTGTATTTCTTCAGAAGAAACATTTTTCACTGTCTCAGCCATTTCTCTGACTTTAGATGCGAAACGTTCTCCTTCTGCCGCCGAAGCCCATAATAGCTGGAGGCGTTCTTTTCTCACACCTCGTCTTTCCATTCTCCTCCAAAAACGTTCAACCCGTTTTTTTGTTTGATAATTAGCATCGATATAGTGACAATCGTTTAGATGGCAGCCTGCTACCAGAACTGCTGCTGCTCCTCTTGCAAAGGCTCGAGCTATGAATTTTTCTGACACTCTAGCAGAGCACATGGTTCGAATTATACGTATATTAGTTGGCTGTTGCATTCGACTAACACCTGCAAAGTCGGCAGCGGCATATGAACACCAGTTACAACAAAAAGCAACAATTTTCATATTAGCATCTTGTTCAGTTATAGCATCAATTTGAGCTATGATCTGTTCATCTGTGAAATGCCGCATTATTAACGCGTCAGAAGGACATTCGGCACCACAATTTCCACATCCTGCACATGCTGCTTCTATTACCTCAGTTATCTTATTTTCCCGATCAACAAGGATTGCGTTATAAGGACAAACTTTAGTGCATAACTCACAGAACTTACAATTATCAATAATGGGTGTTGGGGTGATTGCTTCGATAGTCACTTTTCCTTGCGCCATTAATATATTGGCCCGGGATGCTGCAGCACTGGCTTGGGTTACACTATCTTTGATATCTTTAGCAGATTCTGCGCATCCAGCGAGAAACACGCCACCTGTTGGTGTATCAACTGGTCTCAGTTTGGGATGAGCTTCCATGAAATAGCCGTCTGGCGCCCGTGAGAGGGTGAACAGTCTTTGAATTATGTTGCTGTCCTCTCGAGGCTCCAAACCGATTGAGAGAGTGACCATTCCTACATTAATCTTATATATTTCTCTGCTAAGGGTGTTTTCTCCTATCAACCACAAGTTATTAGTCTTTCTATCTTCAAGAATTTCAGCGGGCAAACCCCGAATGAAGATAACTCCTTCTTCCTTTGCTCTCCTAAAAAGATCTTCGAATCCTTTACCAAAAGCGCGAATATCGATATAGAAAACATATATTTTAACCTCAGGCCAATGCTCTTTAATCAACAGTGCATCCTTTATCGTGTTCATACAGCAGACATTACTACAGCTATCAGTACCCTTTTCAGAACGTGAGCCTACACATTGGATAAATGCAATTGTATCTGGAATTGTCATATCGCTTGGACGAAGTAACTTACCACCTGAAGGTCCCCCAGCATTTATCAGCCGTTCAAATTCGAGAGAGGTTATGACGTTTAAAAACTTACCATAGCCATAGTTTGGAAGAACCGTGGGATCAAAGACATCTGCTCCTGTAGCGACAATGATTGTGCCCACTTCAAGTTCAATAGTTTCAGGTATTATTGTGAAGTCAATAGCATTTCGTTCACATGCGACTATACATTTATCACATACTATGAAGTTCGTATTCAGACAATTTTCTTTATTTATTATGTAAGTGGAGGGTACCGCCTGGGGGAAGGGCGTATAAATTGCATGTCGAGTTGCCAAACCAACGTCAAATTCATTAGGAACAGTTACCGGGCACGCTGTTGAGCAATCCCCACATGCTGAACAATCCTTTGTCACATACCGTGATTTTTTCAATACTTTAACCCGGAAGTTACCAATATAGCCTTTTACTTCCACAATCTCACTGGCGGTTAAAAGCTCAATATTCGGATGGCGCCCTGCATCTGACATTTTTGGAGCTAAGATACAGATAGAACAATCCATGGTCGGATAAGTTTTATCGATTTGAGCCATTCGGCCCCCGATACTCGGTTCCTTCTCAATTAAATATACTCGGTATCCTGTATCAGCTAGATCCAATGCTGCCTGAATGCCAGCCACACCGCCTCCAATAACTAAAGCCTTCCTAAGTATTGGCACTTCTCGTTCCTCTTGAGGCTCAAGTAAAGCTGCTTTCGCCACAGCCATCTTCACCAAATCCTTTGCCTTTTCCGTTCCTGCTTCTCTATCGTGAAGATGAATCCAACTACAATGTTCCCGGATATTTGCCATTTCGAACAAGTATTTGTTTAACCCTGCTTCTTCACACGCTCTTCTGAAGGTGGGCTCATGAAGCCGAGGAGTACACGACGCAACAACAATACGATTGAGCTTATAATCTAGAATATCCTTTTTAATGAGTTCTTGTCCTTGATCAGAGCATGAATACCGCAGCGCACGCGAGATCGCTACGTGTGGTAATGAAGCGGCGTATTCAGCTACTTCATCACAATTTACTGATCCACCGATATTTAACCCACAATGGCACACATTTACTCCGATTCTTATTTCCTCACTGGATTCAGATTTACTATTAGAGGATTCCATTTACACCCCTTCCTAATTTTACTTAAATTTTAATGGTTCCAACTTGTTTGGTCCTTAGAAATTCGTCGATAGAGTCCGCCGCTTGTTTGCCTGACGCAATCGACACAATGGCTGTTGATGGACCCCATGCTATTTCTCCGCACGCGTAAACACCTGGTAAATTGGTTTCCAACGTGACCGGATTCACTATGACGCTGTTTTCCTCGCCGAGTTCAATCTCTTCAGATGGTGAGATACTTGGGGCTTGACCAACGGCAAGGATGACAGAGTCCAGATCTATGACAAAGTTTGAACCTTCAATCGGGATCAGCTTTCGTAGCCCCTTCTCATTTGGTTTTCCTAATCCCATTCGAGCGCATTCCAAGCCCACCACCTGACCATCTTTGCCTAAGATTCTCGTTGGCCATGTCATAAAGTGGGTCTTCATTCCTTCCCTTTCTGCTTCTTTAAACTCCTTCTGCATCTGTTCGCCTATTCTCCCATGAAAAAGCATGCGCTTCTTTGACCTTCGGTATATTAAACGCACTTCTTCAGGTTCAAGTTGGAGAGCTACCCTTGCTACATCAATACCGAGTAATCTGTGAACACAAACCACTGCAACTTTTGGTTTTAATTCAACTATCTTCCCCAAATTCACCTGTCTTAGAAAATCAAGAGCATTTACGACGCCGTTCAAGTCATTGCCTTCGATATTAAATTCCTTATCTTTTTGCATCCCTGTAGCGATAAGGACAGCATTATACTCTTTTCTGAGGTCGTCCAGCATTAGATCGTTACCAATTGCTACATTGGTTTTAATCTCGACTCCCAGATCCTTGATGTATCCAATATCAGCATCAAGCACCTCCTTTGGTAGCCGAAATTCAGGTATGCCCACCCGCAACATTCCGCCCGCCTTAGGAAGTGACTCAAAAACTGTAACCGGATAGCCCTTCATAGCGAGCTCGCAAGCCGTAGTGAGTCCAGATGGACCCGAACCGACTATAGCGATCCGTTCTTTGTGCAGAGTGGGTGAGGAGACTGCTTTCGTCGTCTTTCCAGTTGTGATTATATAGTCGATAATGAGTTTCTGAATCGAGTCTTCTATTAACTTGCTGTCATCTATTGTACGTTCTGGATGAAAACAAATATAGCAACATGACGCGGGAAGAGGAATAGTTTCTCTAATTATTTTTAAGGCGCTTGTGAATCCTTCTAGTGATCCATGTTCAACCGCGTATTTTCTAATAGCTCGGAAAATTTCTGGGAGGTTTAAGCCTTGGGGGCACCGTTGATTACATTTATAGCACCAGGCACATAACCATGGTTCTGCTGATGTAAGGAGGCGTTCTTCATCGAGGTGAATGCTATGTAGTAGAATTCGAGGGTTATAATGTGTGGGAAGCATTTCTGCTATTGGACAGCTCGCTGTGCAAATACCGCATTCAAAACAATATTTGAGTTTTTCCAGATCAATTAGGGCTTCCAGCGCTTTCAATAGGCTTCCCAAGAGTTTGTTTACCTTCCATCCAGTTGATTAGCAATGAGGGTTAAATACTGAATCCATCGTTTGGCAGAGATATTTGAAAACGAGCAAGTGGCGTGAGGTTGATAAAACCGGTCTAAACTTACCGTTGTTAAGTTCGATGAGAAATGTTTAAGCGATGAGAGGATTAGCCATCCGAGGGAATATGGGATTCCTATAAATAATACTAGATCATAGGTACCCTTATTATCTATTCCTTGCCAGTTGGGATCTTGAAGTCTATTGGCAAAATCGACAAGAGACATGAGTGTTATCGTCGAAGACTCGTTCGTATCATACTCGCTTATCTTATGGGAGGTATCGATCATCGTTAGGTTGGTTGCTCGGATTATTCTCATTAAGGGTCCAATGGCGTCTTTTCCTACGTCTGTGTTAATTATGTTGTGTCCTACAACTATAATGGGTCGTTTGGCCCTTTGTATCATTGTAACAACTAATTCTGGCTTAGCGAATACAAGGGCTTTCTTGGGTCCAGGAATTTCGGCTATTTGCCATGATTCAAATAACATTATTTTTCATTCTTCCTACTTCTAATCTTTCGTTCTAGGAGCGTGGGATCGGGTATAATGTTTTCTTTCCATCCAGCTTTTTGTAGAGCGTCTAATGTTTCGTCTTTAAAAGTAATGGGAATGTCAGAAACTGTGCGGACAAATAGGTGGAGATCTTGAGGCATCATTCCATAGAGCCGTTTATGTAGATCAATATAATGGGTCAGCTTTATGGCTCTTCCCTTTGAGGTATCGTTTGCTCTCATACAAAGTTTTGCGATCATAACCATAGCTTCTTCTTTTGTTTCAGCTACATAATACAAGTGTTCGGGTACAGGTCCAACGTAAACGCGTTCCCCTGTTCTAGCATCATAAGTATACCAGTCTTCTTCGTTTTCTTTTTTACCTAAAGAAAGGCGTCGATATTTAATACCTTGAGGCCCCGCAATCACAGGGATGCCTAAACGGTTGAATCCAGTTGCAATAGATATAGCTTTCTGAGTAGCGGCGCCCCAAACAACTCCAACAGCACCGACACGATTTAATATATAATCAGCAATTTCCTCATAGTTAGCCCGTAGATTACGTTTTGCGAAAATGTTAGATATTTTTATTGCTGCACCAGCAATATGGGAGTTGGCAACGCAGGACCCCACATTAACTAAGCCACCTGCATCAAAATCACCTGGAAACATATCGTAAACCGTTTTTCCCTCTTCGTTTTTATATCGACCAATCGACATCGCTGCACAACCTGATGCTGCTACTATATAGCGTCGATTGGCAAACGTCATACACATCTCGGCTACTTCTTTTTCACCATTTGGATAGTTGGCACAGCCTACAAAAGCGACTATACCTGGAATTTCGCCGAGGACGATTGGTCGGCCTACATTACGTATTTCAATATCCTGGATTGCGCCTCTACCTGTTCGAACTTTGAATGTTTCTTCCTTTAGCCTCTTTTCACACGCTTTTAAAATATAGCTAATAATCGGTTGATGTGATGGACAGGCTTCTTCACAGCGTCCACAGCTTATGCATGTCTCATAGAAGGCAGCTAGTTTTGATAAATCGCCACATGCAAGGGCTGCTAATGCTGTTGGAATTGGCAAATCATTGGGGCATGAGCGTCGACATTCATAAGTTGTGCAATTTATGCACGGTTTGCTGAGTTCAATGATCTCGTGTACTTCTGGAATAGATTTAAATTTATTACGTTTTGGAGCTATTTTTAAGGCTGTGCTTACGGCAACTTCTCCTACTTTTTTGGGGTCAAGAATTAGTACTCCGCGAGTTTTGCCGATTACTTAATCATTCACAATGTCCTCGACTGGGTCTTGGGTTCGATCAGGCATACCCATACAAATCTTTTCATTGGTCAAGATTACAGGGGTTTTGATTTTAAGCGCTTCGTCTAATATATCGGTGCGAACACATTGTTCATCTATTATCACAACATCGGGGACACCGCTACGAATAAAACGGAGTTGCCATATAATGGGACCGACAATTTTTGCACCAGAATAATAGCGTGAAATTTCATGAGCAGTACAACATAAGCCACAGACTTCAATTCTATCGTTTAAATTGTTATCGGTCAAATAATTGACTATTTCCGCTGCGGGTACCACATTGTGTCCAATGCATAGGATAACGGGTTTTTGCACATCGATGGTTCCCAATCCTAATTCGACTAAAGGAGTATCGGGATCCGCTTTCGGAAAGCCTAATGCTGAAACTTGTGCGATATCAGCAATTTCTAAGGCAACTTGATCAACCATTCCTGCGTGGAGAACCTTCGATTCAAAGTCAGCATGGCTTCCTTCTTGACCGATATGGATGGTAGATAGAAGTTCAGTCAGCTGCTTTTCCACATAGTTTAAGGCGTCTTCAAGATCTCCGATGATCGTTGGCCGAATTCCACAAACTAAGCGAATTATGGGCGCTTCCACTTCCACATTCAAGCCGCCTACATCGATGGGGTATCGGCGTCCAAATTTATCAATTAGGTAATCAACAATATGTCTAGCATGGCCAATATGAGTTGCAGCTCCAACACAACATGATAAAAGTAAGGAACGAGATGATTGGGCAGCAATATTAATTCCACATGCGCCCCGTTTCCCAGCGGTTAAGTCACATTTGCCAAAAGTGCAAAAACAACATAGATCGCAAAAGGGTAGATAAAAGGGTTTATACCGCTGAAGCAGTTGAAAATCCCAGTCTCTTAAGTCGGTGATGGACGGATAGGGGGTGGGTCCTTGCGGTTCTTCCCATGTTTTGTCAAGTATTTTTCCGATCGAAATCTCGAGATCCTTTATGACGCCTAGGTCGGTTTTAATTTCCTTTGATTTTAATTCTAAAGCTTTTTTTGACAGAGCTTTTATCCCCTAAAAATATTAACGTATTACGCGCGCGCTATAAAGTTGATTAAGCTTATATATATTTCTAAATCAACCCTATACTCACTAGATGTATCATATGAACCCTTGTATCGTAATTAGCGTGCGCGCGCTAATACTAAGTTTATCCACCGTTTTGTATATTGAAGCCTAATAATACAGCGCCAAGCTGTCTATCATTTAAATCCGCCTTCATTATCGTCTTAATATAATCACAAGAAGGGGGAGAAGGAAACCCTAGTACTGCATCAGAAACTTCTGGAATAGTCGCCACCTCATGGCAGGGCTTACAAGGAAACACAGCTTTAATAGGTTCTCGAGTCATGAGGGAAGGCTTCGGAATTTTATCCTTAAAGAGGGCAAAATTACCCATTAAAATAACATTGTCTTTATTTTTCAGTTCTTCAAGTTCCTCAGGATCCGTAATTTCACATCCTATCATAGTATCTTGACAAACAAGAACCAAGTTGGGTCCAGGAGGCCATACATATTCGTTGTCAGTAATAAACGCCAATACGATATCTCGCTTTAAAACGGTTGTTACTCCTTGGTTGTCGCCTTTACCCAGTCCCATTAAAACTCTTTGCCCAGCCAATGTTTCTAGTTCCGATAGCTTCTTTTTATCGTCATCTTCCATAACCATTACGTCATGAACTCCCTTGAGACTCCCTATTCTTTGTGCTAACTCTTCGATGATGTGATGATACGACAAGAGATCCCTTCCACTACACTATTACTTAGTTTTTTTACTCATAATTTCCCGCGTATTCTTCTATATTGTTGTTGCGGGTAAAATAAGGAAACTAAAACGGCATATAGCCTTTGAATATTGACTCTGTTATTTAAAGTTGAGTATTTACATCATCGTGTGCGCGTCTGCTTTTATATATTAGCACAACATGTTTTCAATTCATAACTTTCTTTACTATGATTCCATGAAAGTAATATTCTAATTGATGGGGTCACACTAGTGAAGCAATCTCTTTATAAAGCATCTTGGATACTCGGTCTGATTGCAGGAGTCGTCTGTATCCTCTTTGCTTTATTTAGCTGTTTAGGGTACGTTCCTGAAATCCTAGAAAAACCGATTAAGGGCTTAACAGGGATAGTAAGTGCTGGAATTTTAGGAGTTATGGGGTTCCTGATTTTAGGCGCTGCACAAATGACGAAGGATGGAGGTCAAAGAGCGGGTACAGGAGGAATATTCATGCTGATCTTTGGATTTGTAGCATATTTAGTAGGAGGCGCAATCGGCGCTACTTTAGCCCTTTTAACCGGTTTACTAGTCGTGTTTACTAAATATGTTTAAAAAAGCCAGGGGATTACCCCTAAAAATCGAAAATAATTGTATATTGCTATATCTTAGTATTTATTCAGCGCGTGTTAATGCATAGCAATGATTTAGCTCTCACAAGCTATCATCATCTTTATATATAGGCTCCTTTCTATCTCGCGAAAGGATGAGCAATGAGTCTAAATGAAGAGCAAGAGATTGGCAAAGCGTTAGATGCCTATTTAAAAGCAATCAAAACAGG
>CP070659.1:1352334-1366216 GCA_020355125.1 Candidatus Bathyarchaeota archaeon | reverse complement strand
TGATTTCGTTTTGCCATCTGGTGGACTTAACCGTTTGACTTTGCCGGTCAAGTCAAAAGGATTATTGGAGGTTGCTCTCATGTCAACAGTTGCTATGGTAGCCACTGAGGAAGATGCAACAATAAGTGAGAGAAACAGAATCATCAGTCCAATCAGGATGTTTTCTCGTTTTCTCAATTATCAAACCACGTAGAAATGTTGACTCTTGACCGTTAAAAAGACTTATGAAATAGAAATACGTAGTACTAGCTTGAGCCAATCGCCACTTAACATCAATCGATCGAAGTTCTTCTGCTTATCTTCCTAGAAAAAAGGGGGAGTGATGAGTGTTTGGTGTTTCCCTCACACCTCTACCGCGGCTATTATCAGGTGCATGTTGTCAGGGCCATCTGGATATGGATACCCATACTCGGGATGGGGGCGATCGATCGATCGATCGAGTTTAGAATTTACAATTCAGAATTCTCTGGGATAGTAGTATTATTAGTAGTATTATACGACACCTTCAGACATCAAACTGCAAGTGAGATGGTTTCATTCAGAAATAATTGCAGAATTGAGTCTCACCGAAAATCTTATATTTATGTAAGCCTACATAGTCTTACATGAGGGGCAGTAAGGGATGAGCCTTAGGTTCGGTTATTTGACGCCTAGGCAGAGGAAGTATTGGGGTTTACGGCGTAGTGGTGCAACTCAAGCTGAGATCTCAAGGAAGATGGGTGTTGTCCGTCAGACTGTAAACAAAACCTTTAATGCTATCGACTCTAGCGTTTCCAAAGCCTTGCTAGAGGCCGCCCAAATCAATAGGATTGAAATAAGCCAGGTTGACCCGGAGAAGGGGTTTCTATTGGGCCGTTCGCCCAGCCTAGGAATGGATACGCTCGTCACCTTCTCGGAGCGCAACGGCATTCAGGTCTGGTACCGGTGCGAGGGAGGGTGTTCGGAGTGCAGTTGGCGGAGGAGTTGTAAGCAGAAGCTCTTGATCGAGGCAGCGGATCGGGGCATTCCGTTGCCCAAGGGTGCGGAGGAGATGGAGCCCTCCAAGCTGGCTGACATCCTCTTCGAGACGATCATGGAGAGACAATTATGAGTTATCGAAAGCGCTTCGTTGAGTGGTGTCAACAGCCAAGCAGGATCAAAATCCGTACGTACAACCCCCGCAACTTTATCGTCCTCATCACCGCGTTCATCATCTTAGCCTCGTCAGGCGGATTAGTGGTTCAGCGTGTTATGATTCCTCCTCCCCCAGTCACATACTTTATCCCAGAGTTCTTTGAGACTCTCACCATCACGACGAACACTACGCTCACGAGGGACTACGTCAATACCACCATCGTCATAGCTGCAGACGGTGTTACCCTGGATGGTGATGGATACATGATCATCGGACCTGGCTCCTACTTCCTAGGGGATCTCGTTTTGGATCCCAACGATCCTGAACATTCGACAGTCCCTTGGGAGGAATTCAACAAAACCGTCGGTATCTTCCTTGAGGGGAGGACTGGCGTCACCATCAAGAACTGCTCCGTCACAGGCTTCAGCGTTGGCATCTTCCTCACAGGCTCCGAGGGAAATACCCTCCAGGGGAACACAGCCAACGATAACACGAACGGGTTCAAGCTCATGGAGAAGTCCGATAGGAACACCCTCCGGGGGAACACGGCCGACAATAACGGGGGCGGGTTCTATCTCGAGGAGTCCGATGGTAACACTCTCAACGGGAACACAGCCAACGACGGCGGGACCGGCTTCATGCTCTTGTGGTCCGATGGGAACAGCCTCGAGGCGAACACGGCCAACGATAACGAAGTGTTCGGTTTCTATATCGTTGAGTCCTCTCAGAACAGCTTCGAGGGGAACACAGCCAACAACAATGACCATTTCGGCTTCTGGTCGATCGATACGTCTAACGACATCTTCCTGGATAACTCGGCCAACGATAATCCCCGCGGTTTCCATTTCTCCGATTCCTTTGGGAACATCCTCCAAGGAAATACGGCCAACAACAACGAGGAAGGTTTTGGGCTTGAAAGGTCCGATGGGAACAGCCTCGAGGCGAACACGGCTACCAACAATACCCACACCGGCTTCCATATACTATTTTCCAGTAGCAATAACACCCTGACCGGGAACACCGCCTCACACAATGAGTGTGGCATCTGTTATGGAACGACCGATGAGAGCTCGCCCAACAACCGAATTTACCATAATAACTTCGTCAACAACCTCCAACACGTCAACATCCAAAACACGGTGAATACGTGGGATGATGGGTATCCGTCTGGCGGAAACTATTGGAGCGACTACACCGGAGTGGACGTCGACGGTGACGGGATCGGCGAGACTCCCTACGTGATTGATGAAAACAACATGGATCGGTTTCCGCTCATGACTCCAATTTAGCGTATTTGACATTGACATGAAAGAGGTGAAATCAATGAAGAATAGAACGTTCATTCGTGCACCTATGTTCGTATGGGCATTACTGGCAATCCTTTTACTTTCGTCACTGATGGTAACAACTGTTTGCGCTAAAAGTAAACCAGATAAACCACCGGGGAAACCATCTGATCCTGAACTTGTAATTGCAGATTACATTATTGAGATAGGAAAGGTTGACGAAGACATAATTTTGAATCCACCCAGTTATATTTCTTTTGAAGACGTTGATGGAGGATATTGGCTTCCTCCCCCAACAAAGGGAAAGTCTCAAAAAGAGAGGGTTTGGAGAATCGGCACACAGGAAGTAGGAGAGGTTAGCCGTACATACACTATTGCAGATGTACCTGCAAGTGATCCGCAATACGATGGATTGTCCACGATATTGGCTGATCATGGCGTTGATGTTAACACAGAATCCCCATTTTTCGTGATTGAACACGTGCACACCTGCGTGCCTAGCGCAGGAGTAAGGGACTACTGGCAAATAGGGATTGCATGGGAAGTTGGCCATGAGCCAAATACAGATTCCCACATCCACGGTATCATATGTATGACCAATATCGACGCTGAGTGGGAAGGAGAATACGTTGAAACCACTTATGGCACCTGGATAGTCACCTTCGAAGACGCAGAGGCTGTGCTAGTGGAAAACCCTGATGGAATCGGCGACATGGATTTACTGTGGGAAGGGTCACTAAGCTTCACTGTCGAAATTACGAGAACACTCCGCGAATCTTAACATACATTCTATGTCCACACCACCAAAGAATTCCCCGTTCCTCCTTTGTTCTGGTCATCTAGCCAACTAGCAATTAATCATCAAAATCGCCCTAATCCAGCTAAGCTATTAGACCTATAACGAAATATGTCAAAGACACATGAGAAAAGGATCGTAACGCGTAACATTACAGACAGATAGCGGTAGCTACCTACCGCTCTAGTGGTACGGATTCAGGCTTTTTTAATTTATGCCCAAACTCAAAAGCTAGCAAGATAAAAGTATAAGTAACTTATTTATCCAGGTTAGCGCACGCGCGCTTTGGCACGTTGCATACAAAACACGTTTTATCCTGAGATAAGCGTCATCGTCCTTATGATACTCTGGATTGTTCTTATTTTGGTAATAGACTCATCTAAAGATTTTAAATTGTCGCATTCGACTTTACATATTACGTCAAACTCACCATATACCGTTTGAGCAATGGTTACGCCATGAATTTTATTTAGTTCTTGGATGATTTCATGTTCTTTCCCGACTTCGGTTACAATTAACACATACGCTTCAACCTGTGATGCCATTTTCAATACCTAAATATAGTTGTTAGTCTTATAATAAAAAAGCTTTTAGCTCATCAGCGTACCCGAATGAGAGCGTAACAAGTCTCGTACTTTTCTCCAAATCTGTTCATGTATTTTCTCTATCGATGATTCGCCATTAATTACCGTCCATTTCAGTTCATTAGCTAACGTTAGATACGTAGTTCTGACTTTCTCTAAAAAAGGTTTGTTACTCTCATAAATATCTCGCTTTTGTTCTTTAAATCTATTAAAAGCAGTATCTACTGTCACATCGATAACTATCACAAGGTTAGTTGGAGGCAGTCCTTCTTCCAACTTCTTCATCCAGTTTAAATCTAAATCATTTGCCAAGCCATAGACAAGTCCCGAAGGAACGTATCTATTCGCTATAACGACCTTTCCCGCCTTAAGCCATCGATCTATATCGTTTTTTCTTTCCCACCTATTTGCGACATATAAGAGTTGACGAACCTCAGGACAAAATTGAACATGTCCGTGTAAGAAATTCTGTATCGATTTTCCAAGGGGAGTTCCATAATCTGGAAAAGCTATGGACTCGGAATCAACACCCACTTTTTTAAGCCTCGCTAATAAGAACTGGGTTTGGGTTCGCTTACCAGATTTGTCGATGCCCTCTAAAGCTATTAGAGACATAGGTAGATTCCTTCATTACGATAAAGCGTCTAATATTTGTTTAACAAAACTATTAAAACAATCTGGTGCAAGCCATCGAACCACAATAACAATATCATGTTTAGGATCTATCCAGATTTTGTTTCCCCCGTACCCGCTTGCCATATAGCTTTCTTCGTGTGCATCCGGGAGCATCTGTTTATCTTTATTGAGCCACCACATATAGCCATATGTCGGATTTACGTCTCCAGGCTTTGTAGCCATCTCAATCCATCGTTCAGAAATGAGCTGCTTACCTTTCCATTTACCCCGACGTAAATACAGATAGCCAAATCGCGCATGATCACGTGTAGTCGCCCACATACCTCCACCCCAATGACATCCCCCGCTTACTGACTGCATCTTGAAACCATCTAGTGTAACCCAAGAATTATCATAGCCATACCACCGCCATGTATGAGACGCCCCAATAGAGTCCATAACATATTTCTTAAGTATTTGCGGAAGAGGATTCCTCCAAACTTGAAGCAACGATAAAGCTAACCGGTTAACTCGAACATCGTTGTACTCAAAGAAGGTCCCCGGCTCTTCAGGAGAACGAAGCTCGTCATGAGGATTACCAGCGGCACAATGTTTATCCCATAAAGTCCCATCCCATTCGCTAGTTTGTTGAAGAAGATGATGCCAAGTGATTTTAGCATTGTGAGGAGAATTAAAACCATCATCAACATAATCTTTCACAAGATCATGAACATCTCGTATAAGCTCATTGTCAACTGCTAGACCCACCAGCGTAGACAAATAGCTTTTAGTAACACTATAGGTTACATCCAGTCGACCGGTATCTCCCCATTCCGCTACAATATATCCTCCCTTAAGAATCAGCCCGTTAACGCCTCCCCGAGGAGATTTCAATGGACCGAGAAGCCTCCCGTTATCATAGCGTTTAGAACCATGAGCCAATCTAAAGCGTAGAATAAGATCTCTAGAATCCGCATGTTCATGTGCTAAAGAGAATTTAATCGCTTTCTGCATCAACTTTGGATGTATACCTGCTTCTCTAGGCTTCAATCGCTCCCAGTCACCGAAATTTCCAGGAAAATAGATTACCACACACCACACCTTTTATTAAACAAATGAACTTAACGAATTAAAACCTATATGAATTTCTAAGAAACGTAAAATTTATACATTTAACTGAGTCCAAGTATGTAGAATGTCACTCCAAATCATTAGCAACCAAATCATCGTATTGCTAATCTTTATTACAGCATTCGCTCTACTCTACTATTATCGCTTTTACATCTCTTTATTATTGAAGATCAAGTCCTATAAACAAAGGAAAGATACCCCACAAAAACATATTAGAGAAACGGCACCTAAAGAATGCCCCACATGTGGTAGAAACATGGAAGCAGGGTACCTGGTTGGACCACGTGGCATCTATTGGAGAACACAGATGCCATCTTTTAGCATATTTGATCAGCGAATAAGCATATCCGGCTTAGAACCTCTAGGCTTCCCTAACCACTATCTATCCCGAAGCCTTAAAGCACATTATTTTAGGGCCTATAGATGCCAAAAATGTAATATAGTCCACACAAAGTTGAACGAACAACCTCTTTTTTAGTACGAGTTAATACCACATTTTTCTACTCTATCTACGCGCGTACCGCATTCACTGATATCCCTCTACAATAAGCAGCAATAACATGGATGAAAGACAGCTGCCACCACGTGTACAATGACAGGGCGCGCGCTAGCGTCCTCAACAACAATTATATATGTGTTATCCATATCATTCGTTTCGTAATAGCGCACTTTTAGTATATATTGAAGGCTGTTAAAGATGTCAGACAAGAAGGGTGTAACTGTAAAAAAATCTGAAGATTTTTCAGACTGGTATTCACAAATCGTGAATAAAGCAGAATTAGCCGATATCAGATATAATGTCAAGGGGTTCATCGTTTTTAGACCTTGGGTCGTCCAAATTATGAATAAGATGTTCCAATTACTCGAAAAAGAGTTAGAAACTCACGGGCATTTACCCGTTTTGTTCCCCGCCTTAATACCGGAATCCAACTTTGTAAAAGAAGCTGAACACGTTCAAGGTTTTCTACCAGAAGTCTTTTGGATCACCGAAGTTGGAGGCAGTGGAAAGAAGGTAGAGGAAAGACTAGCTCTCAGACCAACATCCGAAACAGCGATGTACCAATTATACTCATTATGGATAAGAAGTTGGCGAGACCTTCCTTTTAAAAGATATCAGAAAGGCCAAGTCTGGAGATATGAAGGCAAAGCAACGCGACCCTTTATTAGGGGTCGAGAATTCTATTGGATCGAAACCCACAACGCGTTTTCAAGCTTAAAAGAGGCAAAAAAACAGGTTCAGGAAGACATGGAAATTACTGAAAAAGTAATCCACAAGGGATACGCAATCCCATTCCTTTTTTTTCAAAGACCGGAACATGATAAATTTGCTGGAGCCATACATACGTATGCAGCAGACACTCTAATGCCTGACGGAAAGGTTCTACAACTTCCGTCCACACATCTCTTAGGACAGAACTTTTCAAAACCATTTAACATAAAATATACGAATAGAAAAGGCGAATCAGAATATGTTTGGCAAACATGTTATGGACCCGCAGTCTCAAGAATAATCGCTGCAGTCATTAGCATACATGGAGACGACAAAGGTTTAATTCTTCCCCCAACGATTGCTCCAATACAAGTAATTATCGTTCCGATATTTTCCAAAGGAAAAGAAAAGTCAGTATTAACTAACTGTGAAGAGCTGAAAAAGGATCTCGAAGAAGAAGGAATTGTAATAAAGATCGACGATGATAGACAACACACTCCCGGCTGGAAATTCAACTATTGGGAGTTAAAAGGCGTACCGATCCGAATAGAGATAGGTCCAAGAGATATCATAGAGAATCAAGTAATCGTAGTTCGACGAGATACCGGGGAGAAGACAGCGATCAAAAACAATGAAGCTAGAACCAGAATAAAAGAAGCACTAGAAAACATACAGCAAGACCAAATAAGACGCGCAGATAAATTTTTCAACGATAATATAAAAACCGTACATACTTTTCAAGAACTTGAAAAATATATCAGTGATGAAGGGGGAATATTCAAGATCAACTGGTGTGGACTTGAGGAATGTGCTGAAAAAATAAAAGATCAAACTAACGGCGGAGTAATACGAGGCACATTATTTGGGAAGAAGGAGAACCCAAAGGGAAACTGTATCAAGTGTGGAAAAACTGCTACTCAATTAGTTTACATTTCAAAACAGCATTAAGTGTACGTGTGTTCCCTATCTAAAGAATCAGCATATATTAATGGCTTCAACGTTTACTAGTTTCTAATAGTGTGACAGCGCGCACGTCGATTGTTAGTTAACTATCACGTGTGCTAAAGATTTTGTTTAAATCGAGTTCTAAACCCGCAATAGGATTTTCAAGTTTCCAATTGGCAATAACTTGAGGATGAATTTCTCCAATAATTCCTACTTGGTTTTTGTTTACAGTGATTGATCCTATTCGCCCATCGATAAAACTGTTATGTGTCACCGGTTTCAAGTGAAAGGTAACGCCCAAATTGTGAAAGAAAGCCTGTAAAACGGCTTTTATCTCGCTAAAGTTAGTATTGTAATGAATAGTCACACAAGCAAGTTTCTTAGATTCGATAACTTTTGTTCTATTCTTATTTAAGACAACGCATTCTCCAACCTCAAATATTTTCTGAGGGTAGCTATGATGGGTGTTGTTTGCTAAAAACTCGATTAGGCTTGGCAGAAGCCAATTTCTAACACAGTTAAATCTTGAACTCATCGGATTATTCACTTCAACCACGAGATTAGCCTTACAATTCATCTTGTTGTATAGAGTTTCTAAATTGCTCATGGAGAACGTGAGGATTTCTTGAAAACCTAAACCAATCATAATGTTTCGAGCCAGGTTTGCGAAAGAGGACGAAGGATTTATTTCACCAAACGTGATTAACTGGGGCCAGCGAGGCTTAATGTTATTGTAACCAAATACAATGGCAACGTCCTCAATAATATCGACCTGGTGCATCACATCTAAACGATAGCATGGAACAGTGACACGGATGGTTTCTGAGTTACTATCAGAAACGCCATATCTTGCTCGCTCTAACAGGTTAATAATAGTGTGGTTCTCTAAATCTAGACCTAAAACCTTGTTAATATAAGCGCGATTCAAATCAATTTTCTTCGTTCTAAGTTTAGGCGTTACATCATTTTTAGGAGCCTTTGGATAGGGGTAGTGTATAATCGTGGAAAAGATGTCTCCCCCTCTATCAGATGCGGATAAAGCTACAATCAGTAAGGTATTTAGGACGGTAGGATAGGAGGTTCCCGTAACTTCGATGAATATGTCTTTGACATTTTCGGTGATTTTTCCTAAAGTATTGGAGTTTATGATGGGTGGAAATGATAGAACGTGTTTCCTTGCATCATGTAGAATTGGCCAATATTCGTGTTCATTTATGATGTGTCCGTATTCTATGCCTTTAGGGTGAATATTAACTATCTCTTTAAGATTCATCCGTTTTTCGCTGCCCAATGGAGTAAAGTTTACTTCTGTGGGTTTAGCTATGCTATAATGGATTGGAGGCTCTAATAACTGGTAATTGTATAATCCGATAGAAGCTCTTTTCCTTCGTCGACCGTAAGTCTGATCTAGTTTATCTTGTAAATGCATGAATTCACGCATGATTTCATGAATGAGATGGATGTTCTTTATTAAAGCGCACGCTATATAGGGTCTAATGGTTTGGAGTTTTGGATCTACGGTTACTTCTATACCTGAAACGTCTTTAATAAAATACTCTTGTAATCCTTCATCAATTCCTAGAGCGCCCCTTATTTGTCGGGATATTCCCTCAACGCTCCATAGATCCGGGCGATTTCCATCTTTAATCTCGATGGAAAGTTCGTCTCCAGTTAAAGATTCTACTTCTCCCTTTGCGAAGGAAAGGATATCATTTAACGCATTTAGTTCCGGAGGCATATTATTGTCTATTAAGTGTTGCAGATCGCTGAAGAGAACATTTATTGTTGGCATCTTTTAGATCACATACTATATTGTCGTAGCCATTCTAGATCGTGGGTAAACAATTCACGAATGTCATTGATACCTGCCTTCATCATGAATAGGCGGTCTACGCCTAACCCCCATGCTATAACCGGCACTGTTATCCCTAATGGCAGAGTAACTTCTGGCCGGAACATCCCGGCGCCTCCAAATTCAAGCCATCCCACGCCCTTTTTATAGGCGGATAGTTCGACGCTGCGTTCAGTGAAAGGAAAATAATCGGGTCTAAATCGCACTTGGTCTGCTCCTGCTATTTCTAATGCAAATTTTTCGAGGACTCCGAGTAAATCTCGAAAGGTTAAGTTGGGGCTTACAACGATTCCTTCTACTTGATTGAATTCTGTGAGATGAGTTCGATCAACCACATCGGGTCTATAACAACGAGTTATTGAGAAGTATTTGCCTGGAATCTCGATTTTTTCATTTATGAGCATTCTTGCACTTAAAGAAGTTCCTTGGCTTCGTAGAATGAGCCGTTTTGTTTCTTGAATAGAGAATTTGTAATTCCAGCCCTCGGATCCTGTTTTCCATCCCTTTTCATGTGTCAACTTTACATTATTTACGTACGAGGAGTACCGTGTTAAGTCTCCAGTGTTCGGAGTTTTCACGAAGTATATGTCATGTATTTCTCTTGCGGGGTGATCTTGTGGCATAAAGAGGGCATCACAATTGAAGAACATGAATTCAACGATGGGGCCTTCCATTTCTTTAAAGCCTAGAGTCACTAGTTTAATCTTCAAATCATCTAAGAAGCTATTGTATGGCTGCTTTTTTCCTAGCCAAATACTTGCTACAGGCGCTTTAATATCATATTTTCTATATGTTACTGTTCTCCATTTTCCCGAGGTGATTAGTTCAGGGGTAAGCTGACTTACTTCCTCTACGGTTTCCACGAGCTGTCGAGCCATTCTGTTCCCTTTATTTGTCAATTTAATGTAGCGACTAATTTCCTCCGATTTAATGATTGCATTTGGTCTATTGCTGAGGATCGAGAAACCATCGACTAGTTCAGGAGGTAACTCTCTTACAGCGATCGATTTTTCTAGAAGGGTTTCAATGAGTTTCTCATCTGAGCCCTTTTTAGGCGCCCTTCTTACAAGTAAATAGGTTTTATCGTCTTCTTTTTTAAAAGCTATCCAGTTCTTTTGCCTTGCCCAGCCAAGAGCGATACTAATGTCTTCTTTGTTAAGCTCAGATACGTCAGAGAGATCAGTAAGAGTAATTTTTCCTCCGCATTGCAGAATCTCGTCGACTAGGACTCTTTCAGGTACACCTTGTTCAGCAAATCTTCTGCCTTCGCTTCCAAGGCGTAGCATAATTTTTTTATCTTCCTCAATTTGTGCTAATCCTTTGGACGAGAGCCATAAAGCGGCCCTTGAAATGGAAGAGGATTGAAGTTTAGTCAGTCTTCTCAAATTTTCAAAACTTTCTTTCGCTGTGTTCTTTAGCTGGGATAATAGGATCTTTTCTAACCGATGGAGTTTTGAAGTCTCTTTTGACGTACTTGATTCAGCCATCGATGTATTCCACCTTTCTTAAAGGATCTTTTTCAATATTATGTTTGTCTATCTTTTGCTATTATATTTCCTTTCTATCCTGTTTATGTATTTTGCAGTACATTCCTAGCATAGAAGGTATGGCTGCTGGTTCAGACGGAGAAAAGGACGAATTATTTAAAACTGCAGTGAAGATTGATGAAGTTGAGCTGCGCTAGTTAGTTATTTACAAGCTAGCACGAGTTGTAGAAAGGGGAAGTTATTTTAGGAGCGGTTTTTTCGTAGTTTCTCTAGGGCTTGATCGACATCTTCTAACCCTAGTTTCTTCAATTCTTCTGATGTCGGTATGCCATACTCGTCCCAGCCTATTTCTATGTAGGCTTCTTTCCTTTTTTCAAGGAATTCTTCACGTGTGGGTGCGGTTCCTGCCATAGGTCCGGTTGGTAGAGGTTCATACCATCTAGGAGGGTTATCATCGTCGGTTATGGGGTCCCAAAAGACGTCGGGGCCTCCTAAGAGTAGCGCCGCTCTTTGAATTTGTCTTGCGCGTCTTCCCATATTGTTGAGAAACTCGTCTTGAGTTACATCTCGTCCGGTAATAGCTTTGAATAGGGTCCACAACATGGTGGTTCCTGCTTTGTAACTTAATGTGCAGTAGACTAATGAGTCGCCAACAACACTGTTTTCGGGGTAGGGAGAAGTGTGATCGCCACTCTGGGTGCTTAACGCGTATCCAATGAGGCTAACATAATCTTCGCCACTTCTAATTCCATGGGCACCAACTTCCATGCCTTTAAATTGAATGGCATAGGGCATAGTGTCTATACCCTTTAATTTACTTATTTCTTTGGCAGCTCGATAGGTTCCTTCAGCCAATAGTTTCCCAAGTTTCTTTTTTTCAAGAATTAGATACAGAAGTTTGGCAAAGGCCTTTGCATCTCCCCACTTCAGTTCGATTCCGTCGAGGTCTTTCGGGGTGATGATGCCTCGTTCATAGAGTTCTGCCGCAAAGCCTAAAACATTTCCAATATTTATACCACTATAACCAAGGTCATCGATAACTGCTGATAAATAGACGATTTCTTCGGGTTCATAGATCCCTAGATTTGGACCAGTGTATGCCGCTAATTCGTAGTCTGGATTATCGGTGATCGCACCTTTATATGGACCCGCTTTGATAGCTGAAAGCTTCAAGCAAGATAAGGGACAGCCATAGTCGCTCCATCGCTTTTTAACCCATACCTTGTTCTCATATTGGTCGACGCCTAATCTTGGATCATCAGTCCATTCCTCCTGCCAGTTTCGGATTGGCTCGGCGCTTCGATCTTTTCCCACCTTAAGATTGAGCTGACTCGTGCCCCATCGCCGATAAAATTCGTCAGAAATCGCAGCCTCATAGATTTTGTCGAGAATCGGGGAAATTGCTTTCGGGTCTGCTATTTCAGGTAAAGGGCCTGTTCCCTTTGCAACGATAGCTTTTAGTTTTTTTGAACCCATAACAGCGCCGTATCCACCAAATCCAGCAGCATGGGTCCATTTTTCGCACACTGCTGCGGTTCGAATCAGGGCTTCGCCTGCAGGTCCAATATAGAGTAGTGCAGGCTCTTTCCATAAGCCATACTTCGGTTCATTCTTTTTTAGAATCGCTCGCACATCACGGTTGATTGATTTGATCGTGCCTTTTGCATCAAGGCCCCATAGCGGTTTGGCGTCTTTTAAAACGGCTTTACCATCTGTGATGAACAAATAAACTGGTTTTTTGGATTCGCCTGATATTACGATGTGGTCATATCCTGAGCATCTGAGCTCAATAGAAAATTCTCCACCAACAGTTGATCCTACTATCCCATTGGATAATGGAGATTTTCCTTAAACACAGGTTCTCCCTCCTGGAATAAAGCCGTTCAAGGGCCCAGTTGTGATAAGTAACAAGTTTTCTGGGCCAAGAGGGTCAATGACACTCCATCTTTTTCCAAGATTATCCCAAAGTATTTTCGCACTCAGGCTTCTACCTCCTACATAATCCAAGAGAATTTGTTCATCAACACAGGTTTCGGAAATTTTCCCTGTAGTAAGGTTAACATCAAGAACTTTATTATGGTACCCATACAACATTTACATCAGCTCCGCAGCTATATCTCCATATAGTTTTTTAGCCAAATCTTTGGTAATTTCTTCCGGAGTTTTTGTAAACGAATCATAGGTCGAAGTATCAGGCCGCCTCATCGATCTCTCCATGGTCCTCAAAGCATCATACTTTGCCCTTTCACATATTTTGGCACACTTCGGATCCCCATAACACAAGTCACAGATAACAACATATTTCCGATTAGGATGAAGATGAGGAATCCGTCCTGGACATTTTTGGCTACAAATACCACATGCCGTACATTTCTCCTCATCAACAAGGATTGCTCCCGTTAAATCATTGATAGACAAAGCATCGAAGGGACAGGACTCAACACATGGATGGTCTGTACACTGCGTGCAAAGATGTGGAATCTCAATTCCCGGAATAAGCATGAAGACTCTAACCCGAGAAGCTTCAGGCCATATTCTTCCCTCATGATGTAGGCTACAGGCAACTTCACACATCCTACATCCACTACATTTATCAAAATCTCTAGCGATCCAAATGCGCGAAACCTTCATTGACTGACTCATATCTTTTCCCCTAAAATATGGGTAGTTAAAGCAGTTAATCTCATTAATAACAGTTTTTACACGCGCGCACGCCAACGACATTGTCGGAGTGTTTGCTTGTGTCCGATTTTGTCTGACGTGATTGCTCATGTTCGGCAAAATTGATGCATAAAACCTAGCCTTCGAATCCTTTGAATTGTTGGATACTACTGTAAAAAATATTGAAAAACCCATGAAAAT
>CP070659.1:1348768-1352234 GCA_020355125.1 Candidatus Bathyarchaeota archaeon | reverse complement strand
TTCTTCTTTAACTTCTCTTTAAAGCTTTGATCTCTATCTCGCGAGCGCACTTCCAGCTTTTCCTGGGCTTCTTTAGCTCGCTTGTTCAGAGCTCTGAGGCGTAGTTTCTTCTTATCTAAAGATGATTTCCATGTTTTGGAAATGGTGCGTCGGTGATTACAAATTTTAGCGGCTTCAAGATTCGCTATTGTAGCAACGTATTTTTTTGTGTGTTCAAGGTTTTCTGGTTTAACCGTGGTCTTTTCCAGTTTCGTCATAACGGTTTTAGACGCATAGTATGTGCGGAAGGTTTTTGCCGAGAGCCCCATCATAATTTCGTCAAGGAATTCACTTACATGCCTTGAACTGACTCCATTGAAAAGAGATGAACTCGCGTTTGTTGCGAAATCTTTAAGGTTTCTGTTAACCTGCGCTGGGAGTTTAGCTTTGAGAAGATGAGGAATTGAGTCTTTTCCAAGAAAATTGAAGGTAACAGAGCCATCGCTGTTGAATTGTAGGTGCTCTGGTCGTAAAGTTGAAGCGCCAACGGTGTCCGCTTCATCGGGGTCTTTCTCATCTCCTACCCTGATCTTAAGTTTATCGATAAGAAAGCAAACAGTTGCGATTTTCTTTCGTTTTAGATTATTGGCGTTTAAGTTCTTCTTGATATGGTTTTGAACTCGTGAGATATTCTGACGAAGCGCATTAGCTTTGTTGAACTTTTTAATATCTTTGCTTTGTTTCATAATGCTGGATTCAGAGAACCAAACATATTTCATTTTGTCAGATAGTTTATCTTTCCATCGTCCGATCCACATGGAATCTGGTTTCCATATGATTGCTTTCCAGTTACCATGCGGCTTTTCAGCATCTGGCGAAAGGTTAAGTTCGATGTCCTCTTCGCGGGGACCCGCTTTCCAGCAGCCTCTTAAAGGGTGGCTCCCGCGGCCTATGAAGATAGAACTCGGTTCGCTGGTATAGTTGGCTACCTCCATCTGGGTGCCATCAACCCATGCATATCCAAAGTGTTCCTTGTTAAACTTTCGATGTTTTTTTCTCTGTGCAGTACGTTCTTTTCTTGCTTCCTTTGAAAGGCTCGCCGTCTGGGCTCGTTCTTTTTCAATAAAAGCGACGATATTTGAGTAGTCGACATCACTAGGTTTGACGCTGACGCCAAGCTTCTTTGAGAAGTCAGCGTGGAAGTTTTTGGCAAAGATAGGGTCTTCGGTATATGTGGTAACGACTTTCTTAGCCCAGGCTAGAGCCATTTCCTCTTGCTCTGGCGTCAGCAAGATCTTGGTTCCCTTTACTTTGATAGTGAGGCCCTTTCCTTCGTAACGGGGTGGAACTAGGATACCGTTATGGTGTAGCTGCTTCATTGGTATTTTACTACCTTTATTTGTATTTAATAAAGATATATGACCTAGCTTTCCCAAGTGTGCATGCTAGTCAAATAACAACTTGCCGTGTTCATATACTTAGTATGCGCTTAATTTTTTCTATCGCTAATAAATGATGTTATTGGGATGCAGATTGCGAGAAAGAAAGCTGCAGCATAGTATGGATAGGTTTTTCCAAAAATCTCCCAAAGATAGCCCCCTATCGTTGGACCGACAGTAAATCCTAACATTATCCCCGCCTGAGTTAAGCCAGAAGATAATCCACGTCTAGTTTTTGGAACATGTTCCATAAGTAGGGATAAGGTAGCTGGCCAGGTCATGCTCCAAAGACTGTTAATAGCCATTTGGGTTAGTAAAAGAAGGATAATATTATGTACAAATGTCCATAAAACGAAGAGAAATGGTATTAATGAAAAACATATGGTGATAAACTTCCTTCTTCCGATTTTATCTGCTAGGTAACTTGCAGGAATTTGGGTTAACATCATAATCAAGCCAAAACCAATAGAAATGAACAATCCAACTATCGCTGATGAAACTTTGAATAGTTCAGTTAAATATATGGGAGTAATAGAGTTTACAGAACCTATACCTAGCCCTGTGAAAAGGTTAAGAAGGAAAAAGGGTAGTAGTGATCGGATAAAAGTAGAATTAAATCTTTCACCATGATTGAGAGGTGTAATGTCTTCCTTTACACTTTTTTTCGAAGGTTTAGGCAATAGAAGACTAGGTAAAATGCATAAAAGGTAAAGCATTGTGGCCATATAGAAAACAGTATTCCAACCAAAATGATTTTCAAGTAAGCCGCTAAGAGTGGGCCCTATGAGACTGCCAATTGGCCAAGAAAGGTTGAGTATGCTGTAAACCTGCATGAGCCGTTCAACAGGAGTATAATCAGCTATAATCGCCATTCTCGATGGCATAAACAAGGCAAAGGCTATTGAATAAACTATACTCCAAGGAATCAACTGTGTCCAATTATTGCTAAAAGTGAATAGTAGAGGGGGAAAAAAAGCCAATAATGTGCTAATTACGATGATTCTTCTCCTACCATAGAGATCAGACAATAAGCCGCTGGGTATTCGTAACAATGTTCCAGCAACTCCTGTTATGGATATGAGAAAACTAACTTGTAACACTGTTGCATCCAAATTTTGAATATAAAGAGGCCACAAAGCGTTCGTAACATTAAAACCAAGAGACATTAGAGTGTTAATTAGGAATAGAAGAACCAATTCTCGAGTAAATGTAAACCCGAGAACGCCTCTTAGTGACAATAAAACCAATCTCCGCGTGCGCTAGCAAAACGAAATATCTGCTTTATGGAAATGCAAGTTTGCTTATATTTAGTATTCCATAAATGCAGCAAAAGCCCACTATAAATCCGTCTAATGTTGAAGTTGTCAAATTTTTTTTTCTTAATATCCCATACAATTCGGTAAATATCCCAAATAATAATAATATGATGCTAATTTGTGAATCAATTCTAAAACTATACCCAAAATACATCCCAATAGCGATTCCTATTCCAAGAACTAAACCTCTTATATGTGTCATTTTCAATCTCAAAATTATTGTTTAAGGATGATTTTAGATTTTTTGTTTTGTTAGCTAACCTTATAACTCTCTCCATTCAACCAATTCAAGGGGAATGCCGTCTGGATCTAGAAAGAAAGATACTTTGACGGCAAACTTTTTTTTCTCGAATTTAATGTCTTTAAATCGGGTAGTAAATTGGACGCCTTCCATCTCCAATCGTTCAATCCATTCCTCAATTTTCTCAACCTCAAATCCTATGTGACTAAAAAAATCTCTACTATGATGACAAACATCATTGTTGGGTTCCATTTGTGATAGTTCTAACCCTTTGAGGAAAATCAGTTTTGGTTTGTCCTTTGAGCCAATGATTCTCACAATGGGCAATTGAAGCACTTTGTGGTAGAAATGAAACGATTTTTTAAGATCTTTGACTCTAATCGAAATGTGATTTGTAGATATGTAGAAGCTTTCATTCATGTCTTTGACTATTACTCTAAGTTTCTTTATAAGATTTAACTTACCTTTTTACTAGCACGCGTAACAATCGA
>CP070659.1:1344154-1348668 GCA_020355125.1 Candidatus Bathyarchaeota archaeon | reverse complement strand
GTTTATTGTATGTTCCTTCACTAAAGCTAAAGTAGCATCAATAGCTGAATGTGTATGTCTACATGCTGCATGAAACTTAAATTATGTATTCATAATCTCGAAGTCTTGGTTCAGTCCTTTAACAATCTGTTCAAGATTGTAGCTGTCCGAAGTGGCTCTAATAAAGCCTTTTTCACCCTCTAAAATAGTATCTGGAGCTGTTATTCCTTCTTTTGCCAGTATTGCAGCTAATACACCGGATTGTGCAGCTTTTCCAGCTTGCAGTGGTTTGATCCTCGATTCACCCCAAAATACTTCCATAAGACCCGAGGCTTGTGTACCTGCAATTCCTAAGGCGTTAGTCAGCTCTTTTTCATTAAGATCTAATACTTTGCCTGCCGCAATAGCGGCACCAAAAGTACCACATGTGCCAGTTGTATGGAATCCTCTTAATAAATGGGATGGATTAATCGCCTTCGCTATTCTCGCAAAGATTTCATAGCCTAAAATAATAGCGGTTACTACGTCTTTTCCATGGGAGTCCTCTTTTTCAGCGATAGAGAGGACGGCTGGTATTGAAGTTACGCCTGGATGGCCCCTTGCATATCTATGGCCGTCATCTAGTTCCAAGATA
The DNA here is from genome assembly GCA_020355125.1 of Candidatus Bathyarchaeota archaeon. Lineage (GTDB taxonomy): Archaea > Thermoproteota > Bathyarchaeia > RBG-16-48-13. The sequence goes on along the minus strand of CP070659.1, from coordinate 1,348,055 downwards.
TGGCCCAAAGTAGCGTTGGCGAAAGCTGCATTTGAACATGGCACTTGACATCCATCTCCGATCAAGGTAGCCTCTCGGCAGCCACCAATATTTTTCACATAGTTTACAATCGTTTTTCCAAGAGGCGTTTCATATCCAGCTAATGTAACACCGAGATAATCTAGTAGACACCTTTTTACTTGTTTAATGACAAAATCTGATACGGAATTATACGAAAAATTGTAGGCGAAATTAGCTAGTCTTCTTGTTAGGCTTGTCTTTACCAAGATTTAGGCACCCACTAAGTTGAGTACAGTTAATATCGTCGTGCAGACAGAGTCAGGTTTTATTTTGGGATAGCTAGCCCTTTTGCTCCTGCAGCTGATTGAATAGCATTTGGATAATACTTCTTTATAGAACGTATCACCAATGCTGCTTGGATTCCCATTCTTGCTCCTTCCTTTGCGCCAGTAGGTAGTCCATGACCCGATATAGCTGAATTGCCGCATTTCAGATGAATTGGCGCTCCAATTCTCACCATTTCAGGGGCTTCATAAGTTCTTATGAAACCGCCTGACGCTGGGGGATTATCAGTGTGAATGTCTAGTGGAACATTTATTGCGTTTCTTAAAGCAGCTATCATAGGTAAAGTTAAATCGCGAACCGGATTTATAGAGTCGGCTCCTAGACGTTCTATCACTTTTGCAGCTGCAGGGTTTCCAAGTCCACAGTGAGCCGAAAATTTAATATGGACATCTTGAGGTAGTTCTCCATCTTCTCTCATTTTTCCAAGTACCCATAACATTCCCTCATCATACACTAGAATACCACGTATTCCCAATTCAACAGCTCTCTTTACATCCTCCAATCCACGAATAAGTTGTTCGATTCCACGCAGTCTATAACCAATTCTAGCGCCCTGGGGAGTTTTGACCGAAGCACTAGTATCGTAGGTTGCTCGGGGTCCAACTGAAAAGTTTAGTCCAAATTTATGTTTTTTTTCGATATAATTGAACTTTTCAATTTGCTTATCAGTATGTCTCATTATTACATATTTTTAATCTATCCGATTAATTGTGAAACAATATTCATCTGCAGTATTGAGAAGGGCTTGCAACGCTTCCACAGTGTTAACAGTTGGCACTTCTATTCTGAATTGTGAGCCATCAGGGAACCGCTTATTCGAGGTGGGTAATTCCCAGAGATCATGATCTGGCAGATCTAGACTTTTTAAATATTTTCGAGTGTCATCCATCATTTTTATCACTCACTATTGAAACAAACTAATTAAGATGGCTAGCCAGGTAACTTATATATATTAACTACAATGAAAAAATAATAAAGATGTTCTGAAACCATACTTATAGAATCTCGTCAGTACGCGTCTATAAATAATAAGATTCACACACAAATTTAGCTTGTATAAGTTATCTTACGCTGTAAGGATGCCACATTTTCTGTATCTCAAGATGCTTCTTTAACTCTGTATCTTCAAGAGTTTTTACGATTTCTTCAATAGATATGTGCTCTGCAATTTTTCCATTCCATGATGCTAACCTTATTAGAAGACGCCCCAACACCATAGCGCCTTCGTGCAAATTCCTAGCATCTACTTTATCCATTGTGTCAGCCGAAGTATGTCCCCATCCTCTGCCAAGGGTTTGCAGTTGAGGTGAGGGCTCTTCTCGCATATTAATGGCTGGAACGCCTCTCATATAAAAAGGCCAATGGTCTGAAGCAGTGGAAGTTTCTTTGGTAATGATCATGGGATATTTGATCTCTTCGCTAAACTTTTTCAACATTTTCTCAAGTTGTGGTTGTTGACAGAATCTGAACGCTACGTGTTGAGTACCATCTTTTTGCGCCAGCCTCCCAAGCTCGAGATTAACCATAATAGTTATCTTCTTCAATTCATTTTGATGTTGGTCTACATAACATGTGGACCCAGTCACACCGATTTCTTCACAGCCGAAGGCGATAAAGCGAATACTTCGCCTGAATGTTCCTCTGTATTTTTCGAGTACTCTCGCTACTTCCATTATTACCGCTATAGCAGAGAGGTTATCCATCGCTCCTTGAGCAATATCGTGGCCATCATAGTGACCACCAACTACCAGCCATTCTTCGGTTTTTCCTGGTAGCTCAGCTACTACGTTGGCTGAGATACTGTTAGGAATCAGTCTACTCTCATCTTTAAACCGGACCTTGAACTGTTTACTCTTGGCAAGACGGAGCATCTGGGAGCCTGTTTCCATGCTAATACCGATTCCTGGAATCTCGCCGCCCATTCGATATGCAGGCCGTAAGCTCCCTGTTGGAGGGAGTTGGCCAGGATTATGGTTCATGAATATGAAGCCGATTGCGCCATAATCCACAGCATAGCCATATTTTGTTCTTCTATGTACTCGCTTGCCGGTCGGGCTAGTTGCACTAGAGCAGAGCGCAATTCTTCCTTTAACATTCCGGCCATTTTTCGCAAACTCCTCAGGGCTACCCGTGCCAATGTCGATAACATTGCCCTCAACCTCTCCGCCAGGCGATAAAGCGAGAGCAATAGCATTCAGTTCCTTTTTAATTGGTTTAAGCATTGTTAAGGATACGGAGCCACGTTTCCAGCCATAGTATGTAAACTCCTCTATCAGAGCATGACTGAAGCCGTATTCCTTAAATTTCTTTACCAGATATATCTGAGCTTTCTTCTCGCTTTCGGTGCCAGCAAACCTGCTACCAAGTTCGTCAGCCATATAAAGCATGTTCTCTAATATCTCGTTATTCTGCCATATATCGCCGATTATTTCTCGTTCGGCTTTAAGAAGTTCCTCATCTAATATGGTAATCCCCTCGGCTATTCTATCTTTAGGTGGATATATTAACCGTTTGTATACAAAATTATATTGATACTATATCTCAAAGATCCCAGAACGCGTACGCAAAATATTTGACAGAAAATAATAGTAAAGCCTATTTAAGGACAATATGTTTTCGGAATAAATTTTAGACCTAGATCCCCTTTATATTTAGAAAATTAATAACATCCTAATATCGTTCATGGTCATCTAAGATATATTATGGGTTTTTTCAGTGTTTTAGGTGATCTATTAAATTTTCCTTTAGGGTGGTTAGTAGTCTTTATTGTTGGGATTTTAGTTATTCTTCTGTTTCTGAGCTTCATGTTTTCTAGAGTAAAGAACCTAAAATAATCCAATTTGCGCGCGCTACAGATTAAAATAAAATAAGATAATTTTTCACAAACACAATATTCCAAACTCAGGTAATGCAGGCTTTTCTACATCTTTTCAGTGGACTATTTCTACTAGCGCGCGCGCTAATCTCGATTAAATAAAGGTGGGTTTGGAGGGGCTTTCTTCATGAACTCGTTGATAACTGCTTCAGGGATCTTGGCAGTCATTTGTTTTCGGTCGATGGTACAGCCGTATTTCTCGAGGTAGTTCAGCGCCTTCTCGTTGAGGAACTGGGCACCAATCGTTTCCAGTACCTTGATCGATGCTGCATGAATTTGTTGAATATCATCCCGTGAAAGGATTTGTAGCTTCATTGTTCCCAATTTTATTCTCACCTCCTACAATTTCATAAATATTCAATAAAAGAAAAAACAAAACATAAAACTTCTTTCTAGGTAGTGCGTACTAGCGCGCGCGCACGTCCGATCCTCGGAGTAATATCATGAATACCCTTCGGTTAAATATTTCTAACAGCTCATCAATGCCCTTGCGGGCGTGCTCGCAAAAAATATTCGTAATAATTTATGTACGTTCTCTTTAATCAAGATGGCAACGTAACATCATTTTGCTAAACACTTCGTCCGAGATACAGGCGTCACATGAATTGCATGTAGCTTCTGGCTGTCCATTCTTTAATTTTTTCACTAGGTTAGGTTCTCGAATAAATGGTCTACTCATTG
>CP070659.1:1340997-1344054 GCA_020355125.1 Candidatus Bathyarchaeota archaeon | reverse complement strand
TCAAAAATTTCCATCCTACAATGCCAAAAACCAGTAGCAAAATCAAACCAATACATGATCCCCCCACGGTCAAAACCAATAGGCGTGTTTTCTCGTTATCAGCGTTTGCCATAAGACGATTTGCCATGGTAGCTATGTCTTCAACGGCGTTGCCGGATTCAACAGCAAGCGAGTTTGCAGTTTCATAATCTCCAGATCGAAACGCCATATGAGCCTCTGATAAGAAATCGCCCGCAATATCAAGGTTTTCAAGCAATTCTTCAATATCAGCTCCAGCCTTGTATCCTTCAGCTACCGCTACAAATGCTGAGTTCAAGCTCAATTCAGCCTGATTGATTGCCTCAGTAGCTTCAACAACATCCACCGCACAACAAGCAGGCATACATACTCCTGCGAATATTAATGCAATAATGCAAAAAGCAAAAATTTGAAACTTTTTCATTAAGACCCCCAGGCAGATAGTTTTTTCTCATTTAATATTGGAACTGAAAACGTAAGATAGTATCAAACTCTTTGCAAGTTTCCCTTAAATAAATGTCAAGTGTGTTCCTAAAGCGCCGCAATTATTATTTGGTAAATCCTCATACCAACAATTATCAAAAACAAAACAGAAAAAAATATTGCAGTTCGCCTGAGCCGATTCCTGCTTAAATATATTTTAATTCTACGATGATAGGGCGAAATCAACTCTGAAGTAACTAGCAGAATTATTGCTGTAACAGCAATCAAGATGCTAAGCTCGCCCAAATCCATGGGAAATATCATAATACTTAATCGCTTCCTAATCCAGTTAAAAATATTTCATAATCGCATTCTTAGCCTAAGAGAAGTTTCTCAACCACACGCTCTTAGTCATCGGAAAACTATTTTGCGACAGTAGAAAGCTTCTGCATATCCGTTTGGCGAATTGGATTCTACACCTCGAATCCTCAAAATAGATTTGAAGGTATCTTCACTGAACCAGGGTTTTCTATTTTGAGACTGAAATACTTTACAGATAGTTTTCACTTTCTTTTGAACAAAAGCTTCGTTTAAATAAGAATACAAATTCGGGTTCCCTAAATCGCCGTCGTACTTATGAATTTCATACTCCAAGATAAAATTGTTCCTGAATGTGTTCCAAGTTAAATGCGAGAGCAAGCGATGATCTTGATGAGCATCATTTCCGCAATGCGTGAATACTAAATCAGGAGAGAATTTTTGCTTCAGCTTTTCAAAAAAGTCCTTTATATTTACACCGAAAAAGGGAAAATACGATTCCTTGAAATCATTAACTATTATTGTCTTTGATTCGACTCCCTTCAAAAAGACATTGGCACTTTGTTTGGCTTCTTTAGCTCGGTTGTCGTCTCCACTGAAAACAACCCAATAGAATTGAGCTTCCGGTAAATCACTTATTATTTTCAGAACGGTCCCTCCGCATCCAATTTCTATATCGTCTGGGTGTGCACCTAAACATAGAATCTTTGGTTTTCTTTTTTCAATAAAAAATCTAAAATCATGCATATTCTTTCGCGCCAGACATTTTCTTTTTCTTATTCCATATTTCCCAAACCGAAGCGTTTTTGGAGGCTAATTCGTCCAAGCGTTGTTTATCTTTGTAAGTATCGAGGCTTGCCCAGAATCCATCGTGGTTGTAAGTTATCAATTCGCGTTTTTTGATGAGTCTCAGAAAGGGCTCATAAACGAGGTCTTCTCCTGCCTTTACGTAATCGAATATTTCGTTTTTAAAAACAAAAAAGCCGCCGTTTATTCTTATCGGAGTTTGATTTAATTGCTTTATATTTTTAACATAACCATTCTTATCTGTTGAAACATAATGAAAAGCAACCGAAGGTTTCACCGTGATAAGACAGGCAATTTTTCCTTGCCTAATCGCAAAATCAATTAGATCAGGAAGAAACAAATCAGTAAGTCCATCAGAATAATTTGCTAGGAATCGTTCCTCTTCACTTACATATTTCTCAGCAGCCTTTAGTCGATCTCCCAAAGTCGATTTTAAACCCGTGTCTGCGAAAGTAATTGTCCAGTCTTCAATATCGCTCTTAAATAACTTCTCCTTCTTTTTGCCATTTGAAAGAATGAAATCACCTGAAAGACATTCGTCGTAGTTTAAGAAAAACTTCTTTATCTCTTCTCCTTTATATCCGAGGCAAAGAACAAATTCTTTATGTCCAAAGTATGAATAGTATTTCATAAGATGCAAAAGAATAGGTTGTCCTCCGACCTTAACCAAAGGTTTAGGAATTCTCTCGGTAGATGGATGCAACCTAAGTCCTAAGCCACCACAAAATAGAACAACTTTCATTAGTTTACCTCCTTATATGAATCTTCAAATAAAACTTCTACTCCCTCCGCATTATACATTTTTGTTTTAGGAATTAATAAAATGAATTTTCCACCCCACCTGCCAATGTATGACAATTGATTCATTATTTCATTCTTAATATTCCAAGGTAGAACCACCACATAATCGGGCTTTGTTTCTTCAATTCTATCAGGATGAAAAATTGGTATACGGACTCCTGCTATAAATCTACCTTGTTTATTAGGGTTCCGATCGACAGTATACTCGAGAAAATCTGATCTTATACAACAATAATTCAGAAGCGTATGCGCTTCGGCATGTGCACCATACCCAACAATTGATTTTCGGTTTCGCTTAAGCTTTATTAGCAAATCTAATATGGACCGTTTTGTCTTCTTCACTTTTTCAGAAAACATAAAATATTTTTCGGTTTTCATCAATCCGGCTGTTCGCTCTCTCTTTCTAAGCTCACTCACTTTAGGTGTAACACCTTTAGAAACGTCCTCGGCATGTCGGGCATAGACTCTTAAGGAGCCTCCATGAGTAGCTAACTCTTCGACATCAAAAACCGTTAAGCCATGAGAAGCAAGTATTCTTTCAACTATGAAGAACGAAAAGTATGAATAGCGCTCATGACTGATTGTGTCAAATTGATTTCTATCGATTAAATTTTGTAAATGATGAAACTCGAGTGTTATCACCCCGGAGGGTTTAAGCAAAGTCTTCAATCCCTCTACGAAACCATTGAT
>CP070659.1:1336617-1340897 GCA_020355125.1 Candidatus Bathyarchaeota archaeon | reverse complement strand
TGTGCCCCTTGGCATCGTCGTGTTCATGGCGATTCACACCTTTCAACAGTACCGGAACACCATTAACCAGTATTCGCCCATCTTTAGCCTCGACCCGACGGAACCCTACATTACACCGCTCAACTTCCAATATGCCGTTTCTGTCGTCCATCAATGTTATAAGTAGCGTGTACAGGTATGGCGATTCAGCTGACCACTTCTGCGGATTCCCAACGCTACGCTCAAACTCAACTGCCACCACTTCGCTGGTCTCTATCTTTTCGAGCATACGGATCGGGAGTTCATCGAAGACGGGCGTGTTGTTGCGGTCAAAGAGTTGAATCTTAACTTGACATCCATCTGTAAGGCGACTCGACGCGTTCCGAACTAGCACTCGTACGCGTAACGTAGCATCTCGAAACCCCCTGTCGAGATCACTTCGAACGAAGAAATCTCGAATATGAACATGTGGCGTGCACACCAGATAGACGTCACGGTAGATGCCGCTTAGCCGCCACATGTCTTGGTCCTCAAGGTAGCTTCCATCACTCCACCGATACACTTGAACGGCCAACGTGTTTCGTCCCGAACGCAGGTAGGGTGTGATATTGAATTCTGCAGGGAGCCGGCTGCCTTGGCTATATCCAACCCGTTCGCCGTTCAGCCAGACATCGCACGCGGAATCGACCCCGTCAAACACCAGGAAAATCTGCCGTCCCTTCCATGCCTCTGGGATGTCAACGGTCCTGCGATATAATCCAACTGGGTTCTTCGAATGGGGAACCTTTGGCGGGTCTGCAGGAAAAGGATATCGGACGTTGGTGTACATCGGCGTGTCATATCCCTGCATCTGCCAATTGCTGGGAACTGGAATGATATCCCAGTCCTTCGCATCGTAGTCTACGGCATAAAAGTCTCGTGGAACGCGTTCGGGATTCGGCAAGAGGCGGAACCTCCAGCCACCATTGAGGCGTAGACGCCATGGAGACGGGCCTCGATCGTTGGTTAAAGCGATTTTTTCATCATCGTAAGAAACTAATGGAACGTGTGCGGATTCCTTATTCTTTTCCACTACTTTTGGGTTTTCCCAATCGGGAATCATCAACGAGCCTCCAGTTAGCGCGCATGCTCATAGATAATTTCTCTAATTTAAGATAATTCATTTTCTATTCACTATCTAAACGATTCTTCATTTAGCGCGCACTAATGATATGCGGTATGCTTTCCAACAAATCGAAATGGAATAATAAGTTATACGGATACGTGCAGAACCATCGCTTTTTTAACCTTGTTTTTTATAAAAGGCGTTCGCAGCCAAGAAATTGTTGCGCTTCTTCGTCTTCAACAAGATGTTCTTCTCCATACTACGCCAGAATAACATATGTATATTCTTTCTAGCGATAATGTTAGCACAATAATCTGCTGTAATGCATGTCCTTTTGCTTTCTACTCTTTTTTAAAATTTTTCTCTCTGTTATCTCGAGGAACCACCTGATTCAATCCAGATGTAACCTGCACCATTTTCTGCACCACCTCACCTCGAAGTGATGCACTTTTTACATCAGGTGAAGCACTTTCTGCATCAGGTGAGCGCGCGCGCTAGCTAGCGCGCTAGCTTACGCAAAATAATTTCCCTTCTTTTTTCTAAGAATAAGTCTTCTGCATATATCGCTAAAGTACATAAAATAGTTGTGTACAGCTAGCTAGCTTTTATGAAATACGATTAATGAATAGGCAATATCTCGCCTTTTAGCATAGGATAGTGCACTCAAAGGGATAGGTATTTTTTCATGAAGTATGAAATCATTAAATACGTCAATAACCGTTTTAATCTGCAGAATCAAGGTGTGAGATATGGTATTACCCGCGAAAATCTTCGAGATCACCGACGACATGGATCTCGACGTCATGGCGCAAAAACTGAAAGATTTCCACGAAGAGGAAACCTATCAGACGAAAGAGGAAACAACCATAACCCTCGTAAGTGAAATCCGAAAACTACGACTTACCGACGACACATTATCGGGCGTATTCAGAAAGGACTACATCCGGAATCGTTTTTACATCGACGAATTCATTGAAACCCCGACGACCGAGAGGGCTCCCTTATGGATCAAACCCTTCAAAGAGAAAACCTTCATGATCGTAGTCGCGCCCTCGGTCGCTCGCGGTGTCAAGAAACTCCTCACAAGCAACGTCGCCAACAAGCTCAGTGACGTGCTGTTCGTGAGGCCCTGGACAATCGTTGAAGTCCGACTCCCCCACGAAACTCTGAAAGAACTCCATGAGTCCAATCCGCAAGCGACAAGGCTCATATGGTTCGATGAGGTCGATATTCCCAACATCAAAAAACTCTGTCTCGCAGGCGAAGGACTCGCCGATACCAAGCTTTACAACGACTATCTTGACCATGGAAAAATCTGGTACGTCGTGTTTGAAAACCAGAAACGTGAAATTGTCGTCGGCATCACAAGAAACTGCGTGGTCACCCTTTTCAGCAAGAGTACCCTCAACGATTTCATCAAGTATATAACCGAAGACGTTCTGAAGCTCCTCGTCTAACAATAAAGATGCTGCTGCTAACACAATACTGATTTATTGTAGACGCACGCGCTAGAACGCATATTTCTCCTCGACGCTCGCCCATTTCGCTAGAGGTTATGATCGGCATTTAATCCAATTATATTCGTCAATAATTTTGGTACAGGATTTTTGGTACCGCTGTTGAAGTCGTTGAATCGTTGGCATTAATGCTCATAGCCAGCGCTGCATCGTCGTGAGAAATCGTGTGTACGCTTCGCCAGTATCTTTGAACCCGTAATACTGCCTAATCGCCTGATCCCAAATCATAAAGAGATTGGGAGCCACTAGATGGAGTGCTTTCGCAGTTGAGGTCGGTCCAACTCGCTTAAGCTTTCCTTTCTTCGATGTCCACGTGGCATTCAGAATTATCTTATACAGATCGGTAATCTCACTCGACATTCTAGTCAAATCGACTGTTGCAAGGGTATTCTGCTTGAAGCATGCAAGTCGGGCATCGAGTTGCTTCAGTTGGTTCCCAAGTATTTCGCATCCCTTAAATCCTAAAACACGGCTCATGTTGCCCCATTTCAGAAAATACGGGAACATAATGCGCTCGTTTCGATCGGTATCCGAGTTCCAGACGTCTTTCTGTTCACATGTTTCCAGCACTTTTCGATACATGTGTCCCAGGGTTCTATATCTGGTTTCAAACTGTTCTACGAGTGAAGCAAACTCGGCAGAGCTCGGCGTTTTCATGCGTATCTGAAATTTCGCTCGCATCTGTTTCCATCACTGACCTTGATTTCTATTGTTGCGATATTCGATTAACTCGCTATCGAGCAACTATCTATGCTCAGCAGAAGACCTTTATTAAACGCTAGTACATCAGGATTAAACAGTTCGCTAGCATTTCCTTGATACTAATTGCCTTTCACATATCCATATTCTATGGCTTTGCTTCGTCGAAGGGTTTCCTCGATCGTGAACCCGACGATGTTGATGGCAATGATCGATCCGACGAAGACGCCGAACAAACCAAATTCTAAGGGGACGCCAAAGATAAACGATAAATAGCCGCCGACAATCAGCGTAACGACCACGGTTTCAACGATCGCTCCAAGGAGTCGATGCGCAAATTGACCGCGTCGTGCGACGTACCACGCTAAGGTACAGCCAATCAAATTCGCGGCCGAGCCGCCGACAATATCGATGATGCCTAACCCACCATACACATTCGCAACCACACAGCCCATGCTCAGTCCTACCGCGCTCGGCACCCCAAAAATCATCGATAAGGGAAGCAGGGCATCGGCCAACCGGACTTGATAAATGCCGAAACTGATGGGTGCTAAAAAGACGACGCCTATCGCATAGAGGACAGCAAAAACGATCATGATCGAAAGGTCTTTCGTATCCATTCTCCATCCCACGGCTGGCCCAACTTCATCATAGAATACACACTCTCCTATATAAAGCCAAAAGCCCACGCATACAGCAATAGTGTTCACATGAAAATGTCACGGAATAAAAAAAAGGGAATTGAGTAAGGATGTGTGGAGTCGTATGTCTGTATCTGGTTTGGGTTAGGCTGGGAAATCATCTGTATGGCGTTCTTTATACATCTTCAGCGCGTACTGCAGCCGCTCAAGTATCGTGTTGATCAGCGTTGCGCCAAACTCTTCTGTAGCTTGCGTTGGATCGCCCAATGCTCCGGTATCGGAGACGTCTTCCCAATAGCGGACGGGTTGCGGGGTGAATCGTTCCTCGTATTGGAGCGG
>CP070659.1:1333950-1336517 GCA_020355125.1 Candidatus Bathyarchaeota archaeon | reverse complement strand
TATACTATTATGAAATGTAAATAATTATTGTGAATCTAGATTTTTAAAAACAAAAGAACAAATAGTGTTTCCAATTTCACTCAAAAAGGAAACAGGAGCTAGCTAGGTAGTCGTTTCTCAATAGCGCGCGCTTAATTGGTCAAAGAAACCTTTTACCAACAATGAGGCGGAACTTGTTAGCTAGCTCTTGATTATCTTTATCCTCCATGAAACACATAAATTCTGAATCTCTAGTTCCTCTTCATAATTCTTTTCTAGCTAGTTAGTAACTAGTACCACTATTGAGGTGAAGGAAAATGTCCAAATTAAATAAAGAACTAAAGGAAATTGCACAAATGCGTGGCCAAATTAACTCCTATTATAAAAACTTAGGAGGACAGGTGAGAGAACAGTTTAACTTCACTTATAATAGGCTGAATAAACTCGAATCACATGTGGATGCAATATTCAAGGAAATCAAACATATCAAAGAAAACTTAAAAAATGATAGAGAAGAGTTCCATGAAGTCGCAAAAACGTTGGTAGACAGTTTGAAAGTATTAGTAGAAGATACGAATGTGCTTCCAACAGTTCCGCAAGAAGAAGCTGAAAAGGTCACCGAAAATCCTTTCCAAATAGAAGGTTGAAAAACAAGATTCCAAAAGTGCGAGAACGAGATAGCTGATCTAAAAAGGCCTAGCTAGCTTTACAAGAAGAACAGTTTCAGGTATCTATAGAAACTCTACTCTCCTTTTATTCACTCCAGCGCGCGTGTGCATTGTAGTATTATTCATTCTATTACAGCGCATAGAGGGATTTTATCATGTTAAGAAATAAACAAATTATTTCCAATTAATATTCGACTTTCTTGTATCGTTTTGTTTTTCTGTGGAGCATTATGTCTTGGAAGGTTGCTACATAGGATCGATCGATAGTAGAGATATTCTTTGTTCTAATTATTGCTTGGATAGGTTCTGTCATGCGGGGGCCTAACGAAATATTCGTTTAACCGCTGTGTGAAAAAAGCTAAAAGAAATGTGGGAGTGCTAGCGCGCCTGTGAAGCATATCATACAATCCCCTATATGTCGGTTTCCAATCAAAACAATCCATACATCCATGTTATCTCTACTCTTGCGATAAGGATTACACCTCTGTATTCACGATTCATAAATTCTATCTATATTATTGGTAAGTTTAGGTATCAAAGATGGAATTTGGTTATGTATCACTCTGATTTACTCTCGAGGAGAAATCGATCGCTTGATCGATCTCGATTGATAGCTCGATCTCTGGCGAATATGAGTGCGCAGCTTGATAAAATGAAGCTTGAATTAGCTGATATAGCGCGTAGCGCGCGTGCGCTGCCTCCATTGGAGGGAGAAATCACATCTGCTGAAGCGACCCCATCAAAACGAGAGTTAAATTTTAGAAGCTATAATCTATTAAATGTTGATAGTAAAGATCAAGATACGCCGTGGTATACGCCTACCGTAAAATGCGTCAGTTTTCCGATGAAGGTTGTGGGGGACGTCTTCTATGTGGGTGACGGGGTTACTTCGGTTGTGGGGGATGCAGAAATTCCGTCTGGAACTACAGTTGACGCCACGCTCGTGGTTAAAGGAAATTTCAGATCGGGTGAAAATTGTAGATTATTGAAGGATGTGAAAGCCCTAAAGAACATTGTAATCGGCCCGAACACAGCGGTTGAAGGCAACCTTGTAGCTGGCGGAAAAATCACGCTGGGATCTGGTTGTGTTGTGTATGGAGAAATAAAGTCGGAAGGAGACATAGAAATCGGCGAGTATGTCATTATTGAAGAACAAATTCGTTCTAACTCGTCAATTGTTTTGGGTCAATTCACAAAGGTTCTTCGAACTGTCTATGCGGCGAAAGGCTTGTTCGCACCAAGAGCGAAATCGCACGAGCCCTTTTTGTAATGTCGGATATTCTGCTTAAAGGAGCACACTGATATGTTGCTTAAAGGAGCGATAGCTCAGCTATCCAATTTTGTGGTAATAATTGGATTGAATCTTGTTGCCCCAGTCCTTTTCGTTGCAGCGACATTTGGGCTAGGCCTTCTGGTTCCAGGCCTCGTCATAGACACCACTTTTCTGACGGTTTACTTCTTGATCATATGTACATCTTACAATGTTCTATTAATGTTCAGTCTTGGCTTTGGAAGGCTGAAACATGGTGAGGATATAGGTCACTATTTCAGCATAATCATCCCTGCTCACAATGAAGAATCCGTTATTAGCGAAACGTTAAGGCATGTTTACGAAGTAAAATATCCTTCTGAATTGTTTGAAGTGATTGTTGTCAACGACGGTTCAACGGATAATACAGAAAGAGTAGTTCGAAATTTTCAGAAAGAACATCCAAATTTGAAGTTGATTAATGTCTCGCCCATGAAGGGAGGCAACGGAAAGGGAACAGCGCTAAATGTTGGTTTCAGAGACTTTCTATTAACTTGGCGAGGACTCGAAATTGAACCCAGACATCGCTGGATAATTGGAGTCTTTGATGCAGACGGGTATCCTCAAGCAGATATGTTAAGGAAAGTTTCTTTTGAATTTAAAAATCCACG
>CP070659.1:1330618-1333850 GCA_020355125.1 Candidatus Bathyarchaeota archaeon | reverse complement strand
TCGCGGTTCCTTTTTGACCTGGATCAATCGTGCCCAAGAGTGCCCTTCGGCGTTCGTGTTCTTTACCCGAACCTGGTAAAAACAGGTTCAAGACGGTTTGGGACGCTTCGAAGACACAGGTTTTCCCTTCATCAGTTTCCTTGCATTCACCCAATGTATAGTATAGGCCGGATTTATTCAGAACTCCCTGTAAATGTGCAAAAACATAACTTCCAAAGCGGCGATTGCAGCGTCTGTCGTAGAGACCGATGCGTGGAAAATAGCCTCGATCCAAATCCATGAAAGTATCGAGAAACACGGTCACATCATGATGGGCAGCTGCCGCTATCATACCTTCAGCGACACGGTTAGCAACCTGCAGGTCATCGGCTAGATACTCCGCGGGGTTTTCCGATGCCAGGCGTACATTTGCGACCATCGTACAATCCCTCTTTTTTGCATAAGCACTTATAGTTTGAATCGCATCCCACGGAGATTCATCAATACCGACGCGAAATATTAAGCCAACTCCAGCATCGCCGATCTCCTTGAAGCCAGGAAAAGCCTCAATGCGCTCTACATCAGTGGGATGGAACCCATAGCTGACGTAATGACTGAATTTAGCCCCTTCATGCTCCTGATCTGCTGAGCTCGCTATGGGAGCTAGAAATAAGGGGGCAGGCATAATTTTCTGGAACTGAAGAAGATCGGGAATACATTTCTCAGCGTCCCTCCTAGATAGCACTATTTCAAAGGCATCTACGAGATTGTGGTAATGCTTTAAAACCTCCAGCTTCATTCCAGACGGAATCCCAACACTAAAGACGGTAAACTGGTGTCCCATTTCGTTCAGCGCCAACATTCGAATCCGAGTCGCTTCATTGATGAGGTCACTTAATGGTACGCGAAGTTTTTTGATGCCGCATTCCCAAAGCCCAAGCAGTATATAATCGTTTCGCACTTGCTTTCGAATGAACTCGTCGATGGGGCCGTTATAGGGAAGAGCGACGATCTCAGCCCACGGATGCCGAAGATGTACCCCGATAGGAGCCATCACTCTGTCTTTAGTGTGATAGGTGTTGATTTTCGGGGGCTTCAAACAGGGAGATTGATTGTCTCGTAGAACGGATCCGTACGAACGATAAATCCGAACAATATGCGAGGCTTCGTAGACATCAACAAGACACCATCCCAGTTTTTCTACATCATTTCGCCCATATTCATTAGCTGTTTCAATCCGAAACATCTCTGAATAGTCTTGGCGTACAAAGGAGGTTGCAAGAATAGTATAACAATCAGTAACACCATGCTTTTGGTAAATGAAATTATGGACGTGCCCGGTAAAAAAAGCTTCAACATTGTATTGTATCAACAAACCAAGAAGCCATGACCGCGCGTCTTCATCGATATTGTCGTAGTTGCTTGGCTCGTTTGGTTCCAACACGTAAGGAGGGTAATGACTAAAGATATGAATACGTTTGTCTTTATGTGTTTTCAAATCACCTTCCAGCCATTGAGCATGTTCAGTTTCGTGGATTAGCCCTGAATTCAGGGCTTGTGCATTAATCAAAATGAAATGAATGTTTGCATGGTCAAAAGACTGATAGAGCGGTCCGAACCACTCAATATATTGGTTAAGACTGAAATCATCGACCAGATACGCTGGCATCATGGGATTATTTTTATCTCCCACATCATGGTTTCCAGGAAGATAGTATAAAGGTGCTTTTATCTTGTTGAACAAATTGTGGGCTGCCTGAGCTGCAGAACTATAAGTAGCCAAATGAGGTAAAGGGTGAATACTGTCTCCCATATGAACGACGAATTCCGGATTAGCACCGTTGATTTGGTTAATGATCCACCGAGCTCGGTCATTAGCGTATTTATTGACGTCCCAAGGCGAAGATCCCTGACCTTTTTCAGGGCGAATATGAGTATCCGTGAGAATGGCATAGCTGAAATGTTTTTTAGCCATTTTGCGTTTCACCTGAGATAAGACCTAATAATCTTTCTTTTCAGGTCTCTTATAGATATGTTTCTCAGATAATCTTCTTGTACAAGCCTTTAGGCGCTATGCAAGTATCAAGATGCTACTCTTTGAGGCACGCTATCCTTAAAAATAAACGATATTGATAATGAGTTATGGTAGAAAACAGTATTTTAAGAAGTTTGGCTAGAGCTATTGAGGAATTAAGATCTCCTGAGACAGTTTTAAGACTTGTAAGCGAAGCCATTGAAGCAGGCATACCGCCTTTCAAGATAATTAAGGATAGTTTAAGCGTGGGCATGGAAGAAGTTGGTAGAAAGTATGAGGCTAATGAGTATTTTGTTGGTGATCTTATCATGGCTTCTGTATTAATGGAAGAAAGTATGAAACTTCTTGACCCTCTTCTTAAGGATCTTCGGGTTGGTTCTGCAGGAAAAGTGATAATTGGGACGGTTAGAGGTGATCTGCATGATATTGGCAAAAATATTGTTGCTGCAATGTTATCATCCGCCGGGTTTGACGTTTATGATTTAGGTATAGATGTTTCAACTGAAACCTTTATCCAGAAAACGAGGATATTGGAGCCTCACATTTTAGGGTTATCCAGTCTCTTGACGACGACAATGTCGTATATGAAAGAGGTGATAGAAGCCTTGGAAAACGAGGGCCTTAGGGATAAAGTTAAGGTAATTGTTGGGGGTCGTCCAATTACATCGGATTTTGCAGAGCAGATAGGGGCTGATGCTTATGCGGAGGACGGGATAAAAGCTGTGAAAAAGGCTGAAACACTTATGCAAAATTCAATACATAGTGATAGATGAAGAATATGACGGATCTTACTCTGCAAAGAATTTTAAAAACAGTAAGACATGAAGAGCCTGATCAAGTTCCGGTTCAATTGATGGCTATAGGGGCTTATCTTTCTGGCTTTGTTGGAATAAGGGAACGTGAGTATTTAATGGATATGTCTAAAATGTTTAATGCCCAAATGGCTTTCCGTAAGAAGTTTTGTACAAACTATGATGTATGTATTCTACAATCCCTACCTAGACCTGATTTTCACGAAGTAATTGCTTCGGGATTTGGTTGTAAAGTGAAGTGGCCAGAGGATTCATCACCTTGGGTATTTCCTATCATTAACAAACCTGAGGACATTGACACTCTTGAGCTTCCAGACCCTCTTCATGACGGACTTATGGCTACAACTATTGAGTTCTACACGTTTATGAAGAAAAAAGTTGGAAATACACATTTTGTTGGTCCTCC
>CP070659.1:1325634-1330518 GCA_020355125.1 Candidatus Bathyarchaeota archaeon | reverse complement strand
GGAACAAGAAGAGCAATCTCTGTACCCTTTCCCCAGGCTGTACCGCTGATATATACAATAGACAAAGACCACTGCATCGAATGCTACAAATGCGTAGATGCTTGTGGAGCCCGAAACGCCATAGATATGGAGCAAAATCCCGAGGAGATCGAGGTAGAGGTCGGGACGATAACTGTTGCCACCGGCTTCGACATCTATTACCCCTTTGACGATCCACGATATGGCTATGGAAAATATTCTAACGTTGTAACAGCTTTAGAGGCTGAGAGGCTGATTAATGCCGCGGGCCCCACAGGCGGCCACGTAGTAAGAGCCTCAGATGGGAAGACCCCTCGCACCGTTGCCTTTATTCAATGCGTTGGTTCTAGAGATGTGAACAAGTATGAGTATTGTACAGGATTTTGCTGCATGTATGCGATAAAGGAAGCGATATTGATAAAAGAGCACGAGCCCGAGACTGAAATCTACATCTTATATATGGATATGCGGACGCCTTTCAAGGGCTTCGAAGAGTTCTATAGACGGGCAAGAGATTTGGGGGTCATCTTTATCCGTGGAAAGCCATCTGAGATCCTTGAGGATGATGGAACCCACAATTTGATCATACGAGCTGATGATACGATTCTCGGCGAACCCATCGAAGTTGAGGCTGAGATGGTCATCCTGTGCACTGCGGGGGTTCCCAACCAAGGTACTGATGAGTTAGCTACGATACTTCACATTACGCGGGGGACAGACGGGTTCTTTATGGAAGCGCATCCAAAGCTGAAGCCGATTGATACCCCAGTGGATGGAATCTTTCTAGCTGGAGCGTGTCAAGGATTAAAAGATATTCCGTACAGCGTGTCTCAAGGTAGTGGTGCAGCTGGTCGTGCAGCCACGATTCTGTCGAAAGACAAGGTGGAAATAGAGCCTATCATTGCGGTAGTTGATTCTGAGAAATGTAGGAATACGCAAGTGAAATGTGGCATCTGTGTAACCGTATGCCCTTACTCGGCACCGGTAGCTCCTGACGGTGAACCGGCAATTATCAATCCTGCGATGTGTCACGGATGTGGTACATGTGTTGCGGACTGCCCTCCCGATGCCATAGCCCAAATGCATTTTACTGACGCCCAGATCCTCGCGCAGATCAGAGCTGCCTTGGCTCAGGAGCCTGAGAAAAAGATCATCGGGTTCCTCTGTAATTGGTGTTGCTACGCTGGCGCAGATCTTGCGGGTACAAGCCGTTTCGAATATCCAACTCCGATCCGAGTTATTCGAGTAATGTGTTCAGGGCGTGTTGACAAGGATTTTGTCCTTGAAGCCCTTCGTCTCGGCGCCGGAATGGTCTTTATCGGTGCATGTCATTTGCCCACTGACTGTCATTATATCTCAGGGAATTGGAAAATGAAAGCACGGATGGAGGCACTTCGCAATGTTTTGATTCAGCTCGGAATGAGTCCAGATCGGCTGCGCATAGCCTATGTTTCTGCTGCAGAGGGCTTAATCTTCGCAAACACGATGAAGGAGATGGCGATGCAGATGGATGATGTAGGCGTGGAGACGATTAAATCTGAGAATGTCAGGTTACTACCTATTATCGATATGATATTGGCGCGCCGAGGTCTAATCGAGATAAGGAGTGCCTAAAGGAGGTATATGAAATTGGAGATCCAAAAAAAAGTTGGGAAAATGTACCATCGTGTTGATCCAACGTTTAAACGTAAACTTCTAGAATCCCCAGGTGGTGAGACGTTTAAGTTCTGTTATCAGTGTGGAACTTGTACGGCTACGTGTCCTGTAGCCCGTTTTACCGATGTATTCCGACCCAATAAGGTAATACACTTGGCGAAGCTTGGAATAAGGAACGTTGTTTACAGCGACGCTGTCTGGCTGTGCGTGAACTGCTACTCATGTACTGAGCGTTGTCCGCAGGGAGTGAAGGTCGCTGATGTCATGCGTGCATTGAAAAATCTAGCGGTTGCCGACGGAGTTATTCCGGAGTTTTCAAAGGCCTTCCTTACTACTATCCTGGATACAGGCTGGGCATATTCTATCCCTGCCTCACGGATAGCTAAGCGTGCATCAATGGGTCTTCCACCACTACCTAAGCCATTCCTTGAAGATTTGAAGAAGCTCGCGAAGATGACAGAGGCGAGTAATCTCTTAGAGCAAGAGAGGGATGCAGAGTGACCAAAATGAAATACCTCCTGTATTTGGGATGTTTGATTCCCTATAGGAAGATGGGGTACGAGATCTCTGCGAGGAGAGTGAGTAAAACCCTTGGTATCGAGCTTCAAGACATGCCTGATGCCAACTGCTGTGGCCTCCCGATAGATACCGTGAATCACGAGATGATGCTGCTTCTAGCTGCGAGAAATCTATGCATGGCTGAGAAGCATGAACTTGATATATTGACCCTCTGCAACGGATGTACCGGGGTTCTTATGAAAGTTAACAAGATGCTCAAACAAGACCGAGCCCTCAGGGAGCAGATCAACAATCAACTACAGAAGATAGGCTTGGAGTTCCAAGGAAAGATAAAAGTGAAGCACTTTATACAGATACTCTTAGAGATAGGCTTCAATAATCTACAAAAATTCATAATCAAGCCATTAGACTTCCTTAATGTTGCTGGCTATATCGGATGTCACCTTTTCAGGCCCTCGGAGTTTATGGAAATTGAAAATCCCGAGAATCCTTCTGTCTTCGATGATCTGATAGAGCTAACTGGAGCTAGGAGTGTGAGGTACGTGGATGAATTTCAGTGCTGCGGCTTCGTTGAGGGAGCAATCGACAGCAATATACCGCTATTTCTTGCAAGGGAAAAGCTGAATAACGTGAAGAATGCTGGCGCTAATGCGATGGTAACGCTCTGCCCTGCATGTCATCAAGTCTTTGATGGTAGTCAACGCCAAATTGAACGGCGATTTTCTGAATCCTACGACCTTCCAGTGTTACATTATCCTCAGCTTCTCGGGTTAGCAATGGACATTGCTCCAGAGGAGCTTGCGCTTAATGATCTACGCGTGAAACCCACTAAACTCCTTACTTCATTAACGAAAACCTAATTTTATGTTCAATCCAATATATCTTGGGGGGTATTGTCAAATGAATTATGAGTATCTGTGGACCGTTTTAGAAGAGTTAATCGTAGCGTTAAAAGGTAAGGGAGTTGTCGTCCCCCACGAGCTTGTAGAGGATCTGAAGTCAGCTCAAACCTTCATAAACATCTACAGAACGGAGCCGACTGCCCTTGAAATCGCGACTAAGATTGAGATGTATCTCGAAAAGGTCGAAGCAAATCTACTCTATCTCGCAGAGTCGGATGTAGGTGAAGAATATGCTCGAGAGTACCTAAAGAAAGTCACCGAAGCACGAATGAAAGGATTGCATGAAAAGACTACTGTTAAGCCGAGTTTTGTATCAGGAGTGCCAAAGGATAAACATTGGATTAGAATCAACGTATCAGAACTTATCAGTGTAGAAGAGTTAGATGCGTTAATTGAAAGGCACAGTCTATCTAGCAAACTACAAGAGAATGGTCACTTACTAGTTTATGGAAATAAAGCAGATGTTAAAGAGTTCATAAAGGCAATCAGTGATAAAATAGGCGCGAGAAAGAAAGTCAAATAAGATGAGCTTCCCATCGTTGCACGTACGTTACGCAAAAAAGCTGTTTAAGAATCGTATATTAGGCGAAAGATTCATAAAATACAAATCGGGTCCTTAGGCTCTTTGTAAAACTTTATCTAGCTAATTCTTCTATTAGCGGTATAGAGTAGTTGGGCATTTATGATTCTGAATCGAATAGATAAGATCATACGTAAATACATAGATGCCGAAGGAATTCTGATACAACTACTATTGGACATACAGCACGAGTTCAACTGGATACCGAAGGAAGCGATAAAACGAATAAGTGAAACCCTCAAAATTCCAGTAAGCGATATATACCGAGTTGCAAGTTTTTACACGGCGTTAAGTCTCACACCGATGGGTCGCCATCTTATTAGGGTATGTGTTGGCACTGCCTGTTATGTACGAGGAGGACCACGAATCCTAGATTATATTGAGCGCATACTTGGCATTAGATCTGGTGCAACTACAAGCGATAGTAAGTTTACTTTAGAGACCGTGAACTGCTTGGGTTGCTGTGCTTTAGGCCCCGTCATCGAAATAGATGGACAATATCATGGAAAGCTTTCGTTGGCATATGTTGAGAAAATTCTTTCCAGCTATAGTTAGGAGAAGATAAAACATATTATGAATCGATTGAAAACTCCCTTTGACTTGGAAAAACTCAGAGAGGGGATACTCGAAAGAAAGGATCCTAAGAGGCTAGCTATTGCTGCATGTATAAGTACCGGTTGTCAAGCTCTCGGCGCTCAAAAAGTTCTAGAGGTTTTTAAGGCAGAAATCAAGAAGCAAGGTTTAGAGGGGAAAGTTGACGTGATAGAAACCGGTTGCCTTGGCTTCTGTGAGCAGGGTCCACGAGTTGTTATCTATCCTGAAGAATATTTCTATTTTCAAGTGAAAGCGACCGATGTACCAGAAATTGTATCAAAAACTTTGATCAATAAGGAAATTGTTGAAAGACTACTTTACACGGATCCAATCACGGCTAAAAAGACAAGGCATCTATCTGAAATTCCATTTTATAAGTATCAACATCGCCTTCTGTTGGAAAGTAACAGTAAAATTGACCCTAAGAAGATAAAGGATTACATCGCGCTTGGCGGCTATTCAGCACTGGCGAAAGCCCTTTTTGCGATGACGCCTGAGCAAGTGCTGGGAGAAGTGAAGAAATCCAATCTTCGTGGTCGTGGTGGAGGCGGTTTCCCGACCTATCGAAAATGGGAGTCTACACGAAATGCAGCAGGAGAGCCAAAATATGTTGTT
>CP070659.1:1298188-1325534 GCA_020355125.1 Candidatus Bathyarchaeota archaeon | reverse complement strand
TTTCCAGATTTATTCGTGGCGTTTGAATATCTCTACAACGTATTGAAAACCACGTCCGCTTAAACATATGACAAGAAGACGCATCCATAAACACTGAAGTTGTTAAATACTCCTATAAAATGTATATTTTACGAAAATAAGCATATTTTAAAGATATTTGGTAGCGGGGAGATGATTTGAACATCTGATTTCAGGGTTATGAGCCCTGCGGGTTAACCTGGCTACCCTACCCCGCTATGATTTTTTGGTTTACGGACGAAGAAAAAGATATTTAGGAAGCATAAAAAGGTTAGCCTCTTTAAGATTTTATATGTGTAGTGAAAGGTTTAAAGTACTACGAAATGCTTATTCTACAAAAGATATATTATTTTTATGAAGATACTTGAGGGTCATGCATGTCTGAGGATTCCGAATTAGAATGGTTGAAACAGAGGAAGCTTCTCGAAATGAGGCGACGCTTCTTGAAGGAGAAAGCGTTGGAAGCTGAGAAGATGGCGAAGCAACTGCAGCAGACTAAGACGAAGACGCCAGAGGAGGTGTTGCAGACGATGTTTGTTGGCCGTGCGTGGGAAGTGTGGAATGCGGCTAAACTCCAGTATCCGAAAGCGACGCAGGAGGTGGCGAAAGCCTTAGCGACGCTTATAATGTCCCAGAAGGTAACGGAGCCGATTAGTGGCGAACAGATTTACTGGCTCTTTCGACAGCTGCGGTTGCCCATTAGGCTCAAAACGCGGATTCGGATCCTCGAAAGCGGTGAACTCAAAACGATTGCAGACAAATTAAAGGAGGAATAATTATCTCGGGTTGGGAGGCTTGAGGAGACTGTCTATTATCTTTAAGAAACCATAGCTCTATATCGTAGTCGGAATCATCGCCGTTGTCGCCCTCTTTCATTTCTCGGGCATTTTTAATGAGAAACCCGTGTTACCATCGTTTTCGTCGATCAGCCTTGAAAACGCCGTTATCAATATGGGCGAAAATACGACGTTAACGGTGAACATTGTGAATAATGCGCCTACTCAAAAACTGATCGAATTACGGATCGTGTATGGCAGCGCCGAACTCGTTTTTTATGACCAGATTACTAAAACGCTCCTCGATGGCCCCGAATATAATGGCTATAATTACACGATCTACTATCCGAAAACGCGAAAAATGAATACGGATGAACAATGGGGTATCCCCATCCTCATTGAAGGGCTCGATCCAGGCGGATCCTCATACACCTACACGATCTATCTGGAAATCTATTCGGATAACGCGTTTTCCGAACGTCAATCGATCCAGCTTACAGTTAAACGTCCCTAGCGTCTGTCAAAGCAACCTGTACGATTGATGGGGGAGGTTATCGGTGAATAAAACCGAAATCATTGTCTTGTCTAAGCCCAAACTAGAGCATCCGATATTTGTCGAAGGCTTATCCCACATGCGGGGTGTTGGTCATCCCGTCACACGGATGTTGATCGAGCACGTGAACGCTGTGAAGTTCGCGGAACTCTATTCACCTCATTTCCCTGGATATGCGATTGCAGAAGATAATGGATTATGTCATCTACCGCGGTACGAATTTTATGCCAGTTCCGAGGTTCATCCGAATCTCGTTATATTGGCTGGTACGGTTCAACCTCTGTCCACGGATACGGTTGCCTATTATGAAGTGTTTCAAACCATATTTGACTTTGTCATAGAGCTGCACTGTCAAACCATCGTAACATTTGGACAATATCTGACGAATCAAGTGGAACACGCCTTTTTCATAGCTTCCACATCTGACGCCTTGTCCAACTTGATCACGACGAAAGTCGGAGGCCGACTCTTTCGAAATGGTAGAATTGGTGGCTTAATTGGAATGGTGCTTGGATTTGCTGAACTGCATAAGCTTCCAGGAATCTGTATACTGGGCTCCGCCTCTGAAGATACTCCCTGGGAAACCATTACGTTTCCAATGTTTGAATATCTTTTAAATGTTCTTAACTTGACGGAGACCTAGCTGTAACGTTGCTACCGTGGCTTCTTGTGCTTGTGCTCCCCTGTCTGCTAGCCGGTATCACGTTGAAACTCGCGGATTTCTATGGCGAACGGGATCCGAGTCTGCGCCAATATGGCTTCGCCCTGATATCGGCGCTGACGTTTGGGTATTTACTTGCCTACGATTCTATGTCGTCGTCGATCTTTCTGGGAATAATTGGAGGAGTACTGTTTGCCGGAAAAATTAATCGCATGAATCTTGTGTTCGGTCTCATCCTCGCGTTTATAACCGCGGGGATCGCAGGATTTCAGGCGCCAATCCTGTGGCTCATGATCAGTGTACTGCTTAGTTCGTGGTGCGACGAATGGTGCCACGACCGATTTACGGCTCATCACCGTGCTACATTCGTTTTCCGGTTTCGCCCAGTGTTAAAGCTCGTTATGCTGCTCTTCGCCGTGCTAGCCCTTGTTGAGATGAGTTCTGTAGTCGGATTCTTTGCTTTTGACGGATCCTATGACCTCACGAACTGGGTGTTACAACGACACCACGCTGCAGCGGCATAGTCGATTGGGCCTGGAATCCCAAGTTGCTGATCGCTAACGAGACTCAACAAGTTAAGGATATATGATTGTTCCCGTATCTTTGACTGGTGCTAATCCTGGCAGGGCTTGCGCTAATTCCGTCGTAAACCGTTTTGACCGTAACGCTGCGAGAAACGCTTGAACAGGACTTTGTGATAGTCTCTTTTTGTTGATTACGAAATCATAATGTTCGGTAGTTAATGGCAGGAAATCTAAACCATATCGGTGGGCAACGGTCCGGATCGCGATCCCCACATCAGCTTTGCCATGTAATATGGCCACGGCTACAGCGGTATGGGATTTAGCTTCGGCTCCATAGCCCTTTATACGTGAATACGGCTGAGTTCTGGAGTCCTCTTTTTTCTGTGTGATCTGGTGCAGATACGTGTCCAAAAGGATGCGGGTGCCCGACCCGCGGTTCCGGTTGATGAGATATACATCCTTTTCCCATAGGTCTTCTACGCCCTGTATCTGTTTTGGATTATTCTGTGCGACTATTAATCCCTGTTCCCGAACGTATCCTCGGACAAGGATCGCCTTTTCGGCTATTCCGTATCTATGGATAAACGGTCGGTTATATTCCAGAGTTTCGGGATCTAAAAGATGGATTCCCGCGATATCGGCTTCGCTCCGCCTGATGGCAGTTAATCCTCCAGAAGATCCAGTTTTAATTACTTTGCTTGTAAACGCAGGATTGCATCGTCGCCATAAGGCTAGAATAAAATCGATTCCAATGCAATGGCTTCCGATTATATACAGGTCGGCAGGTGTAAGTTCGGTACTAAAAAGGGTCACATGTACTGGTTCTCCCTCTTCAAGAACTGTTCGGTTGCCGTGAATTTCGATAAACCCATCTGCCTCGGTCAGCGTAGTAAGGGCTCCTGACCCTCCGGGAACCGGATAAACTACATAGTCGGAGGATTCGTTGCGAACAAGGTTCACGGCCCTATACTCGTGTCGTCCAAACGCCGAATAAATCCTCGTTCCTGTCTTGGCTTCAACACTCCATGCATCTTCGGGCTTCAACCCAGCCATCTCCTTCAAGAGAGGACGTATAAAGACATTAAACATCATTAACGCTGAGGATGGAAATCCAGGGAGCCCAAAGATCGGTTTCCCATTGACAACGGCAATAATTAATGGTTTTCCTGGTCTAACCGTCACTCCATGAACAAGAATACCTGGCTTCCCAATCGCGTTAATGACTCTATAGAGGAAATCGCCAATCCCCGCGGATGTGCCTCCAGACAGGATTACCATGTCTGTTGTTTGGAGACTTTCCCTGATCATAGCAAGTAAAGCAGCCATGTCGTCTCGTACTATGCCAAAAAAGGTAGGAACCCCCCCGCTTTCCACGATGGAATCCGCAATCGTCCTCGCATTAATGTCATAGATTTTACCATATTCGAGACTACGACCTGGACTCACGATTTCGTTGCCCGTGGAAATAACGGCGACAACTGGTTTTTTAGTGACTTTTATCAAGATTCGTCCGAGAGCAGCTAAGACCCCTGTTTCTCGAGGCGTAAGAAACGTGTCCTTTCGCAGGATGAGTTCGCCAGCCATGATGTCTGAGCCGGCTGCCATTATGTTTTCACCAGGAACCACGGGCCGGTAAATCTTTACCTCATCATGGGTTCGCCACGTGTATTCAACCATGACTACTGCGTTCGCGCCTTTCGGGATAGGGGCTCCAGTTGATATCTCAATGGCCTTCCCTGCGTCAACGGAAAGGCTACTGTCGTCTCCTGCCACGATCTTCCCTCCGACTTGTAATGCAATCGGCCGGTCTTCTTCAGCGAGAAAGGTATCTTCAGCCAGGACTGCGAATCCATCTTTCGAAGCTCGATCAAACGGCGGAACATCAATCTTCGCCTCAACGTCTTCAGCAAGAATTCTTCCAACGCATTTATCAAGTGGCAGCTCTTCAATACCCACAGGCGCAGCAATAAAATGCTCCTTCAGCCTTCGCTTTGCCTCGTCAACCGAAACTAAGCTGCGAAAAATTTTTCTTTTCATGTTCTAGCCTTCAACGGTCTGAGTAATATAACCTCCACTTCTTCACCGGCTTCCAATCCTTCCTTGTTCTCAGGGATAGCTACTAAACCGTTAGCCCTAATCATTGAGGAAATAACTCCTGAGCCACTAGTTCTAAGAGGTTCAGCCACAAACTTGCCCTTCATATACTTCACTAGAACCCTTGTAAAAGTTTTATTTCCAAGGCTTGAAGGAATCCGCCTTGTCATTTTTGCATGCACAACTCTGTTCCAGAATGGAAGGCTGTTTGTCCCACAAAGCTTTAATACAATGGGTATTACAACAGCGTTAAACGAAACCATTGCGGCAACAGGGAACCCAGGTAATAACACGATAGGCTGGTTCCCAGCCGCGGCTAACGCGGTAGGCTTGCCCGGTTTCATACAAAGACCATGGACAAGTATTCCAGGTTTCTTGAGAGAATTGATGACCGTGGGCATCAGATCCTTTGCGCCCACCGACGTCCCTCCACTCACTAACACCATATCACTGACGTTCAGTCCATAGACGACTTTCGATTGTATTTCCTTGAACTCGTCTTTCGCTATACCCAGATCAATAGGTTCTCCGCCAAGCTCTTTCACCATCGAAATAAGAATCGGACGATTTGTATCGATAATTTTGCCCTTCTCCCACTTTTCTCCTGCATCTATTAGTTCATTCCCCGTCGACAGAATTGCGATCTTAGGACGCCTCACGACCTTTACTTGACTGTATCCTAACGCTGATAACACTCCAACGTCCTGAGGGCGAAGCACGGTTCCTCGTAGAAGAATTCTTTCGCCCTTTTTGACGTCTTCTCCTCTAAAAGACACATTTTCACCCGGTGTGAGAGCCCGATAAATCTCAATTTTATTATTTCCAATGGACTCTGTATACTCAGCCATGATCACGGCATTCGCTCCGTTCGGCAACACTGCGCCCGTATCAATATAAACAGACTGATGCTGGCTCAGAGCGGTTTTAGCGGGCCATCCGATTTCGACGACGCCAATAACGTCTAAAACTAGAGGGTTCGTAGAGGAAGCACCTATAGTGTCTTGGGCCTTCAGTGCATAGCCATCAACAGCACTACGACTAAAGCCCGGAACATCAAACCTGGCGACAACGTCTTCAGCTAAAATTCTGGCTACGGATGTGGTCAATGGAACAGTCTCGGATGAAATCGGCTCGATCTGGACTTGTTCAAAAAAAAGATGTAACGCGCGATCGATTCTCGTAAGCTTCACAAATCTTTTCATCTTTAATCTACTCGCTATCCTCAAGTGAGCGTTGAAGCACAACAGTACGTCATGGTAATCCTACAATCATTCACACGATATTAGCTAGACAGCGCGTGCTGCATATCAAAAAAAGTATAGATAAGAAATTAGAAGGTTTGTCGTTTCGCAATTCTGTGCGACAATTCTCCTATTTTCGTCGTCGGGGAATACGCACCTCCAGTGAAGGCATATCCACAGCGTGCGCATTTCCATAATCCCACACTTATGCGTTTTACAGCTTTGCCGCCACAGCTTTGACAAGAATATTTTATTCTTTTGTATTCTTCGACCTTTGCCAATCTTTTTCTAACCGTTCTACCATATCGCGCTCCCAAACTAGCCGTGTATTTTCGTTTCGTTGACCTGCTCATATTTTTACCCCTTTAAAAACATCGCGCCAATTTCTTTAGCTTTTTGCTTTGAAAGATTGATTATTTGTATGATTTCATCCACGGAAAAAGTGCCCACTTTTCTTTTTTGAATCGCACAAATGTTCCCCTTTTTGCCGATCGCCACCGTAATTGCTGCATCAGCAGCAATTTCTTCTCCGAGCGAGGGGTCAACGACTAATTTGTCATCGATTTTTGCAGTTGATATCGCGACAGGATAGTTTTGAAGGGGGAGGCTAATATCGTTAGCCTTGTATTCCAATTCCCCATCCTTTTTAATGACGTAATCCTTCATCTTAGCATTCTTAAGCGCCGCAATCGACGCTAACGTCGATGCATCAAAAAGGTTACCGTCAAAATCTAACGCATAGATATCAACAAATATGATAAATACTTTTTTTCCCGAAACGATACACAATTTTTTAAGATCAAGCGCTTGCGATTCGCGGATCCCACGATCCACCACCCTAGCCAACTCGATGGCATCCTCTTTTGGGGGACCCGGTTCAAATTTTGGGGAAGCTAAAGGAACAAGCTCAACGTTTACCGTAAGTACTCCATTATCGGGAGTGTCGGGATAGGGAGTCCCCGTCTCGATTTTCACTCCTACCATAACTTTCGTTTTTCCTAAAGTGACGAGTGCTGAACCTGCAGCTCTTTCGATAAGCCCAGCTTCAACTTTCAATTCTCGGTAATCATTTAAGCCTCTTCCATCAATTCGCTTATCCTGTTTTAACAGTTCAGATATTCTTTTTTGTGTAATTTTCGAAACCATTCCTAAATTTTCACTCATTTTTAAGCCTCGTTTACCGTTTCTTCAGGTTCGGGTTCAATGGATGCTTTTTCAACCAAATACTTGTTTTTTATCGCCTCTCGCTGTATCGCATTGATTTTTTTACACCCCTCAATCGAAATCTGTAGGGCTTTCTCAAATTCATCTTGGGTAAAAATTCCATCCATTTGTAACAATGTAATTTCACCCGTTCTCGGTATGATCGCAACGGGCATATCGGCTTCACCCTTTTGGTCTTCAATATCACTTAGATCTAAGACTATTTTTCCATCAATTTTGCCAGACGCACATGCTACGACAAGATCTTTTATCGGGATGCCTGCATCGGCAAGAGCAACAGAGGTCGCCGTTATCCCCGCACATCTTGTACCGCCCTCGGCTTGGAGGACTTCAATGAATACATCAATGCTGGTTCTTGGGAATAATTCGGTGAATATGGTAGGTTCGAGGCACTCTCGAATTACTTTAGACAGCTCGTGTTCTCGCCTTGAGGGCGCTGGACTTTTTCGTTCGGCTACTGAAAACGGAGCCATGTGATACCGGCTCCGAAACAAGGCTTTATCGTATTTAGATAAATGCCGAGGATGAACTTCTCGCGGGCCATACACCCCCACTAGAATCTTGTTTTTTCCCCATTCTATGTAGGCTGATCCATTAGCCTTGTTGAGTACGCCTACATCGATTTTTATAGGTCTAAGCTCATCAAATTTTCGACCGTCTATTCGTCTTCCCTTTTTATTAATTAGCTTCTCAACTCCTTTCTTATTTGGCATGTATACTGCTCTCCTTCTTTTCTTTTTTAATTAGTTTATTAATACGATCGGTAAGTCCCGTTGTATGTGCATCTTGTTCAATCAGATTAATGGCTTTCGTGGCCAAAGCTTCTGACTCAAGTTTTGCGCAATTTATCAGGATCCGTCCGTTTCTTCCTACGGTGATCTGACAATTTGTCTCTCGTTTTATCAAATTAATCATTGACCCTCGACGGCCTATGAGTCTTGGAACCTTTGTTGGAGTGATATCAATAATATGGCCTAGGGGAATTTTTCCCAGTCCTGGTTCTCGAATTGTGAGTGTAGGATCCTTCGTTCGATCAAAAGAAATGATTTTTGCTAAAACGACATCCCCTATTGTAAGATATTTCGTCATCTCCTCTCGTCGAGAATTAAATGAACGATCAACAGCCTCTGAAGCGAATAACACGGATATATACGGAGCGTTTATATCGACAAGCCATACTCCGAGCCGCATATCCACAACATTGCCGATTACTAAGTCTCCTACAACTGGAATATAGCATCCGCTGAGCGCAACAACATAAACATTATTTCTAACAAAATTAGCCAATCCTGTTTTAGACGCATAGATTTTTTTGTTCTCTCGATAAGTGTTCTCCCCCGAGTTATAGTCACCTTCCGCCAATAATTCTCCGGGAGTTACAAACTGTCTTCGCTCAATCATGTAGGGCAGTTCTTTTCACCTTACCTTTTTCTTAGATTATTAAAGCTAATTATTAAATCATTTAGGTTTATACCTATCTTAAAAAAAAGAGCTTAAAAGTTAAAGCTAGCTAGCGTTATTTTAATATTTTTGTCTGGTAATTTCCTCGGGTAATTTTTCCGATCCGGTCTAAAAACCTGGAATGTAAACCAGCCGGCATCTCGACCACAGCAATCCATGATCCATCTTCTTGCCATTCTTCTTGTTTAATGGCGCTAAAATCTTTCACGATTCAAACTGATTGTGCTACATGCTCTGCAGGAATTTTAACGGCGATTCTCATCTGTTCAAATTTGATCGGGATAATAGGTCTCAACTCATTTATGATCGCTCTCGCTTGTTCGTCACCACTTTTAAAGGGATCAATAACTAGACGCAGCTGGTTCAGCGCTTGTTCGATCCTAAGGGGAGGATGAGGATAGCCTGTTCTAGGGTCCAAACAATTTTTTGAAATAAAATTTATGATTTGTTTTCTTTTCTCGTTTACAAGCATCCGTCGCTGGGTAGTAGTTAGTAAAAGCTCACCCCGTTTGAGAATGGCTTCAGCAATTTTAAATGCGTCGAGGGTTTGAAAAGTCTTTTGGAGCTTCTCTTCTGATGTTCGCTGGCCTTTACTTGCATCGGAAAAAATTGTATCGATTACTAAAACTTGCGAGATCTCGAGGGGCTTTCCCATTTTATAGTGTAACGCGTTATCGGGGTTTACAAGGATTTCAAAATGTTCTCCAGCAATATTTATTCTAGCGACCGTATGTTTCTCACTCATTGAGGGATATCATCTACTAAATACGGCTTCAGCCAAGCTTCTTAATATATTCTGTGGTTTCCTCATCGGAGAGACGTGCAAATTTCTTAGTTTTAGCGGGAATCGTCGCGATTTTTACTTTTTGCGAATCGAGACCTTCTTCAATTACTTTAGAAAAACATTCAATAGCCAGTAAGATTGCTTGGTCTAAAGACAGGTCATCTCTATATTTTGTTTCCAATATCTCTCGAACAGTATCACTTCCAGAACCTATTGCAACAGCTTTATAAGCCCAGCAAGCGCCGCTGGGATCCGTCTGTAAAATCTTGCTCCCAGAGGTATCAATGCCGCCAAAGATTATTGAAACGCCAAACGGACGTACTCCCGCATGTTGTGTGTACAGTTGTTTAACATCGCCAACTCGTTTTGACAAAGCATCAACATCTATTGCTTCATCATACATAAGTCTATTACTTTGTGCATGAATTCTAGCTTGATCTATTAAGATTCGAGCATCTGAACTTAGCCCTGAAATCGAGGCTCCAATATGTTCATCTATTTGGAAAATCTTCCACATAAAATCGGGATCTTGAAGCTTCGTGGTTGGTCTCTCTTCAGCAGCTAAAACGACGCCGTCCTTGCATGCTATCCCTAAAACTGTAGAACCACGCTTAACTGTTTCCAGTGCATATTCTACCTGAAACAATCGTCCATCAGGCGAAAATACAGTTATTGCGCGATCATATGCACCTGGAGCTGAAAACATAGCCATATACAATTTCACCTCATTATTAGAAATATTTCATTCTCCTTGTCATCATGATGTAAAGGCTAATAAAAACCTTTTCGTCTTATTTTATTTTTTCAAATTTTAAAAATTTTCGCTTTAAAGCCTTTAGGGTACCCGAGACTCCAACAATTTCGGCTTGAACAACGTATCTGGAGCGTTGTATGTTTTTAAAGGCTAAGCGTAAATCCTCTACTAACATATGATCACATCTAAGTATCCCGAGCCCTCGGTTTCGGTTATAACTTATCACTCGAATATATTGGAGGCTTGGGGAATATTGGCCCTTAATTTGCACCAGCTCTTTTTTCAAGATGTTTAATATGTCATATTTTGATAAAGGAGACTTGGTAATTAACTTAAAAACGAGATATCTTCTTCGAAATTTTTTAACCAAGGCAATCATAGCCCTGTTGCCCAGTTATCCCTTTGTCTCTTTAAACCCTACTTGGTACAGTTAATATATGATGAAATTATGGGCCTCTTATTTTTTTACCAGCACTCGTTAAACCTCGGTGAACCCTGCCTTTATGGGCTTCGTCACATATCCAGTTCAGATTTTTATCTTTTTTGATGGAGGGAGCGCTCGGAGATACAAGTATTACTTCGAACCATTTATATAAGCCATCTTCGCCTACCCAGTATGAATTTAAAACTTCAAGGTTAGGGAATTTTTTTGCGGCTCGTTCTTCCGCTATCAGTTGCATGTTCTTGGCTGAGACGTATCTGGTGGTGCCCATTCTCTTTTGTCTTCGCCCAGATGTTGGCCTCGGTTTTCTCCTACCACTCCGTCTAACTCTCACGCGAGCGACAATAATTCCTTGTTTTGCTTTATAGCCGAGTTCACGGGCTCTATTCAATCGGAGCGGTTTATCCACTCGAATTATTGCGCGTTGCTTTCTCCATTCTATAATTCTCTGTTTCATCAGTTGCTTCATTTGAGGGTTTTCGGCATTCTTCCAACTCTGTGCGATATATCTATACACGATCTTTCCCTTTCACTCTTTGTTAAATACAGCTATTCATTTTGTGTGTGGGCTAATTTTACCTCTTATTATAAATTGAAGACAAGGAATGTACTCACGTTTTGTATGTAGTTCTCCTATTTAGGTATTTGCCTATAAAGATGAATTAATTAGGTGTCGCGCGCAAGACTATTCACTTCTTCTACAATGTTCTCCAATAACTCAAAAAAATTCTTGCATTTCTATATTGTAATGATAGCAAAAGTTGTTTGTTTAAGCTTGAATCGGGGACATCACTGTATTGATATAATTTTAGCGCGCGCGCTGCTTCCTCTATTAAATGATTCGACTCTAACCTGATGAGCGCGGTATATATTGTTATCGCACGCTGTATTAAACACTGTCGTAAGTTAAAAACCAGGTGTCTTATTTGATCATAAGTAAAAACGGTAAGGTTAAATTTGGCTATCGTAGTTTTTCATACATTTTAGGGATGCGCGTTGTTAATAGGCGTAATTGGTAAACCCAATACGGGTAAGTCTACTTTCTTCAGTTCGGTAACCCTTATTCCAGTTTCCATACAAAATAGGCCGTTTACCACGATCAAACCGAACCGTGGCATCGGTTATCTTCGGACTACATGTGTTTGTAAAGATTTTAATGTACAAGACGATCCCATAAATTCCATATGTATCAGCGGTGTCCGCCTAGCACCTATCGAACTTATAGACTGTGCTGGCCTTGTACCTGGCGCTTGGCAAGGCAAAGGGCTTGGAAATATGTTTTTGGACGAAATCAGAAGAGCCGATGCCTTGATCCATGTAGTAGACGCTGCAGGAGCTACTGACGACAATGGGAGACCGTGTCAGCCAGGAACACGAAATCCAGTTAAAGATATTGAATTTCTCACTTATGAAATTGTTATGTGGCTTCTACAGATCGTGAAAAAGGACTGGAACACAATTCTTCAACGAATAAAAACTAAAAAGGAAAATCTGGTAGACTCTCTGTATAATCGGCTAAGCGGATTAGCCATAAGAAAAACGCATATTGTTCAGGCTCTACAGAAAACACGCCTAGAACCGGAAAAGGTTCTGGACTGGAACGATGATGATTTATTCAACTTTCTATCTATACTACAAAAAATAGCGAAACCCATGGTTATTGCTGCAAACAAGATTGACTTACCCTATGCTAAGGACAATATTGAGCGTCTTCAAGAGTTAGGATATCCTGTGATACCTTGCTCATGTGAAGCAGAACTTATCCTCCGAAGAGCTGCAAAAAACGAATTAATTTCTTACACCCCTGGAGATAGTGGCTACACGTTATTATCATCAGCTATATCTGAAAGACAAATGCAGGCACTAGATTTTGTAAATAATAAGGTTTTAAAAATATGGGGATCAACCGGAGTCCAAGAAACTATGAATCAAGTCTTCTTTAAATTATTACGAATGATAACAGTATATCCCGTTGAAAACGTTGAAAAGCTATCCGACCATAAAGGCCAGATCTTACCTGATGTTTACTTGGTCCCGTCGGGATCAAATGCAAGGCAACTGGCTTATTTGATTCATACTGAACTGGGAGATAGTTTTATTTATGCCGTAGATGCGAGGACAAAGAGAAGACTTGGTGAGGATTATGTCTTAAACAATAGGGATGTAATAAAAATTGTATCGGCAAAGGGAAGAGTTTGACGTCCACGCCCGTTGACTCCATTAGCGGATGATTCGTAATTTCTGCGTGGAATCAACTTTTTTGCTCTTGTTGTATCATTGGAAAGAAGCTAATAGCGCGCGCTGAGAGTTCTAACAAAAACACAGTGTTAAGTCCTTTCTATTGGCACTAGTTTTTCGTTTTCATGAATTCAAGGCCTTGAGTCTGTAGTACATATGTTTTTGCCGCTATGTCTCTATACAATACCACATTTGGGCCAATCCATGAATGGGGACCTACCTTTATTCCTGGCATGATTTTAACGCCAATGCCAACTTCTACATTATCTCCGATGATGGCGCCTAGTTTTTTTCTACCACTATCGATTAACACGTTTTTCACCTTCACTTTAACTGATCTCTTATCAAACCGAAGGTTTCCGGTTAATGTTCCGGCGCCTAAGTTACAATTTTCTCCAATTATGCTATCGCCAACATAAGACAAATGGCTAACATGCGTACCATCGAAAATAAGACTATTCTTCACTTCACAAGCATTACCAACGTTTGCATAATTACCGATACTCGTGAATGGTCTCACATAACAATTTGGCCCAACACTACTTCCTACACCAATGTAAACAGGGCCTTCAATGTATGCTCCAGAACGAATTCTCGCGTTCTCTTCAAGGATTAGAGTGCCCTTTACGTGAGCCTCCTCCTCAACTTCGCCTTTGATTGCTGGTTTTGCTCTACTAAGTACTTTTCTATTTGCTTCAAGAAGATCCCAAGGATATCCTATATCCGTCCAACTTGCTGAACTGATCACATTCGAAGCTATTTCCACATCTCTGTTCAGTAGCCGTTGAATAGTATCTGTTATCTCATATTCTCCTCTTTTCGATTTAGGGGTTTTTTTTATTTCTTGAAATATTTTATTCAAAAAAACGTAAACGCCAGCATTTATAGGATGCTTACCCACAGATTTTTGCCGGGGCTTCTCTACAATATCTTTGACCTTGTCATTTTCTACGGCGACAACACCATATCGTTGGGGATGCTCAACATAAACGATAGATAGGACATCGAGATTTTTTTCGGTATATTTTTCAACAGCTGAGCTGATAACTGAAGGGTCGATGTGGAGATCGCCATAAGCAACTAAGAAACCGTCACCATCAATATATTCTTCAACAAGGCTGATGGCGTTAGCTGTGCCCAACAATTTTTCCTGCTTAATATACTGGATTCGAAGTCCATATCTTTCTCCGTCATTAAAGCGGTTTTGAATTAATTCTTGGTGATGGTTGACAACTACAATGGTTTCAGTTATTCCCGCATCTTTTAGGGCGATAAAAAGACGTTCCAGTATTGGTTTACCCGCGATCGGGATCATGTGTTTAGACTTTGTTACTGTTAATGGTTTGAGCCGAGTTCCTTCACCGGCTGCAAGTATAACCGCTTTCAAAAAGGATGCACCACATATTTAAAGAACTGAATCAGCTAATATCATTATTTATTGAAAGAAAGTTTTCTTCTATTCTTTTTTGGTACAAATTTTTGAAGAGGAGCCGTATCTAAAATTTTTTGCAACTGCTTGACAGTTAAACCAGTTATAAAATCTCCAAATATCTCACATCTATTTTTTTCATTAATCTCTTCTATTTTTCTAACTACGATTTCAACGTAACATCCTGAAGGTAATCTAACAGAAATATGTACAAACCTTTGCGTGACTCCTTTATCTGTTTTTGAAGGATACGCGATTTCTAAATCCTTAAATTTGTCTTTAAGTACTTTTAACACTGGTTCGACCCTTTCAACAAATATCACAATGTCTATGTCGCTGCTGTTTCTAGCCGTTCCCCGCCAGACGCTTCCTATAAGTCTTGGATTGAAGCCTTCCAGGTCTTTCATTATTTTTAAAGCTTCTTTTCGAAGACGAATAATCAATTTTTGTCTAGAAACGCCTTCTACTTCGTTGGCTATTCTATCCAGTTCAAAGGCGACTTCAAGATTGCTAGGAAGCGCTTTACTGTTTAAACTTTTTGACGCTTTTTCCTTCGCTTGATTGTATTTTTCAGCCAACTTAAAATAGAGAAGTTTCGCTGCCTCCTGGGCAACTAATCGTCTCTTTTCTTCTCTCTTCAAAAAAACTCCTTATAATAATCTGAATTATTAATAGGCTATAACCTTAAGCCTCAACCGTTACCTCTACCTCAATATCCTCAGCAGGCTTACTGGGTGGAGAAGCAAGAAGCTTTGATTTCCTAAGTCCCACATGTCTTAACGGACAGATTTTTTTCGATTCATTATATATGTCCGATGCTATTTTTCCAAGTACGGCTTCTTGAACAAATTGGCTAAATTCTAATTTCATCGCTTTTTCGTTCAGTATAGTTTGAATGAGCGCCCTAATCAAAGACACCTGAGTAGTCTTAATTCGTATAATAGATAATGCCGTAACAGATACTCTTAGTCTATAACCATCTTTTGTAGCTAAATTTAGTATTCGATCTACTCTTGTACTTCCTCTCCTTACAAGACTACGAAGATAATCTCGAGAATATTCATGTCCTTTAAAAATGGTATACGCGTCATTACCCTTCAGATCAACGACCTGAAAATAAAGCTTTATATGTTGTTGGGAGAAATCTCCCGTAATATCATATAAGGTCGTT
This sequence comes from Candidatus Bathyarchaeota archaeon, assembly GCA_020355125.1. Classification (GTDB taxonomy): domain Archaea; phylum Thermoproteota; class Bathyarchaeia; order RBG-16-48-13. The sequence goes on along the minus strand of CP070659.1, from coordinate 1,310,164 downwards.
TCCACAATTCTCCCCATCATTCTGCTGGGATCATTACACGGCGCCGATCCTAAAAAGGTTGTACCAAAATACGTGGGGCTATAAAGGTTATACCACTTCTTCATTTTCCATTTATCTTGAAGTCTTCTTCTCCGCCTCTTAGGCAAATAGCATCCCCCTATAGATTATAAGAGTGAAAAAGGATCATGTTTTGTAGCTTAAAAGTTTTATCATTGCCAACGCTAGGACTTGTGTACAAGCTTTGTAATATTAATCACTTCGTCTGCAACGTCACTGCAACGAAGTATGTCGTCAAGTGTTGCTAAAAGAGTTTCGATGCCTTTAATACAGTAGATCCTTGTTAAAGCCATATTGTTCTCTCGAACGGTTTTTATTATTACTTCGCTTGAGAATTTCCTATTGTCCGGTGAAATTGCCTCAACAAGAGCCTCCGCCTCTTTTTCATCATCATAATTAAAACTCATTTCCACCATAGACGATTCCCCATCATTAACAAGCCAAGGCAAGATTTTGGTTAAGTCTTTCCCATCAATTATCAGGTCTGCTGCGTCTTTAACTACTTCATCTTTTGCGTTGAATGCTATGCTCAGTCCCGCGTCTTTAAATAAGGCGGCATCAAACTGGCTATCTCCCAATACGACACACTGTTGGGTCGTTATTCCTTCTCTCAAAACCAACCTATGTAAAATTTTATCTTTGTTGAAAAGCCCAACAACTTCTTCTCCTTCACCTGTAAGCACTCCACTTGGATCATGCAATAATTTATTTGCGAAGGAATAATCGATTTCCAATTCGTTCTTTACCCGATCAGCTAGAATAGAAATTCCGCTACTAATGATAGCACTTTTGTATCCGGCTTCGTGAAGAGCTATAAGCGTTTCTTTTGCCCCTTTCATGTATGGAGCCTTAGCTAGAATATTCATTATACAAGTAATGTTGATGTTGCCCCATAGTAGGATATCCGATCTCATGAATTCTTTGAAGTCTATCTGCCCACGTAAATGTTTTTGAAAGTTTTCATCGTTATTCACTCCAAGCGTTTCATGAATTTTTTGCCAACTACTATCGATATCAACTAGAACGCCATCCAAGTCGAAGACAATCATTTTTAAATCGAGAAGCGTTCTCAACATCGCTAGGCCAATCCAATTAATCCTTGGACAATAATCAAAAATGAAGGGCACATACCAACCTTCTCTTTAAAAGAGGATACTATAAAAATAATTTTATTTACACAATTAAAATAATTATCTAGCTCTGATTTTTGTTGATTTAATAACAAGAAACGAATAATTAATAAGCTGGATTCCTTACGTGCACACGCGCTAAAATTATATACGGTGGAAGGAGAGTAAAAAACATGAGTATTGGAATATGGGCTGAAAAATATAGGCCGAAAACGTTAGATGAAATCGTTAACCAGAGAGAGATCGTAGATAGATTAAGGGGTTTTGTAAGAGCGAAAACTATGCCCCACTGTCTCTTTGCAGGGCCTCCTGGCATAGGCAAAACAACCGCTGCGTTATGTTTATCCCGTGACTTATTTGGTGAACATTTTTCAGCTTCTTTTAGTGAACTTAATGCTAGTGATGAGCGAGGAATCAATGTTGTTAGAGAAAAGGTTAAGACCTTTGCTAGGATCCGTGCCCTAGGTGACGTCTCTTTTAAAATATTAGTTTTAGATGAGGCCGATAACATGACCTCGGATGCACAGCAAGCATTAAGACGAACGATGGAAAAATATACTTCAACATGTCGTTTTATTTTGTCCTGTAACTATTCTAGCCGGATCATCGAACCTATACAATCTCGATGTGCTCCCTTTAGGTTTACTCCTTTAGCTACTGCCGATATCAGTGAAAGACTGTATTACGTTGCAGGTAAGGAGGGCGTGGCATTGACTGAAGATGGCGTTAACGCGATAGTGGATCAAAGCAAGGGGGATCTAAGGAAAGCGTATAACACTTTACAAGCAGCTGCTGCCATCTCAAAGAACGTAAACGAAGCCTCAATTTATACTGTTATTGGAAAAGTTCATCCGAAAGATATCCAGGAGATAATTATTCAGACTTTTCAGGGGCGATTTATCGAAGCCAGAGATCTGCTGAGGAAAATGCTTATTGAGCATGGCGTCGCTAGCTCAGATATCATAAAGCAAATCCACTCCGAAGTCTTCAAATTAAATATTCCTGAATCTATGAAAGTAACATTAGTAGACATGGTTGGAGAAACTGACTTTCGAATCTCTCAAGGCGCCAATGACGAAATCCAGTTTAGTGCGTTATTAGCACGCTTTGCTCTAGTAGCAGAAAAATTAAGAAATATGGATAGAATCTAAATGTCTGTTCCGTGGACTATCAAATATAGGCCAAAGAACAAATCGGAATATGTAAATAATTTTGAAGCTCTCCGAAAACTTGAGAGATGGCTACTATCGCACAAAAAAGTACCAAGATCGAAGAAAGCTGCTTTTTTATATGGCCCACCAGGCGTTGGTAAAACTATTTCTGTTGAAGTCCTTGCTAAAGAACACGACTTTGATCTAATCGAAATGAATGCTAGTGACTGGAGAAATAGGGCATCCTTAGAAAAACTGGCTGAAATATCGTCTAATCAGTCTACCCTTTATGGGATACGGAATAGAATTCTATTACTGGATGAGCTTGAAGGATTGAGTTCGCGCGGAGATCGAGGAAGCATCAGAGCTATTGTTAATTTGATTAAAAAAACGAGCCATTTTCTAATCTTTGTGGCTAATAACGCGTGGGACCCCAAGTTCTCAAGTTTTAGAACCTATTGCCTCTTAATACGGTTTAAACCTATTCCTACGCAAAGCGTAATTCGTCATTTAAGACGGATCTGCACTGAAGAAGAAATCAACGTAGAAGACGAAGTTCTACATTCGATTGCCACGTTATCAAAAGGAGATCTGAGATCAGCTGTAACGGACCTTCAGACCATAACTCAAGGTCAACAATATGTTACTGGTGATGATGTAAAGTGGCTTACTCCTCGAGATAGACAAAAAGCAATATTCGACGCGTTAAGGCTAATCTTTACTTCAAAGAACTCCTTTGAAGCCCGAAGAGCCATAGATATGGTTGATGTCAACCATGAAATGTTGTTTGAATGGATCTACGAGAATCTTCCCCGTCAAATATCGAATAAAAAAGCTTTATACAACGGTATGGAGGCCTTAGCTAGAGCGGACATCTTTATGAACCGTATAAAGCGGTTTCAAAATTGGAGCTTACTAAAATATTATCTAGATCTCATAACGATAGGAGTTGCTATGGCTAATGACAAGCGCTATCAAAAATGGATTCCCTTTAAATTTCCAGAAATAATAAAGATAATGGCAAAGACGTTTAGACAACGAAAACTTCAAATGAAGGTAGGGTCTCTCCTTAGAGAAAAATGCCATACATCCTCGATCCAAGTAGTTAGAGAGTATCTGCCCTATTTACGGATAATCTTTGAACATGATCCCGAAATGGCACGACAAATATCAATAGATTTTAATCTTGATAAAGAAACTATTGATTTTCTATCCAAAAACTGATCATAAACAAGGAGTTCTCGGTCATACATAATTATAACGCAAATTAAAAGGATCCAATCACTTTTATTCGAAGGCACGTTAGTAACTCAAGATATAGTTGATCGTTTGTAGCTAGTAAACAAATTTATTTTACATTTTATTGTATTGGTTGTTCTTGAATCATTTCCCAAATTCTATTAATCTCTGCACGCTTAAACTCCATAATCATTAGAATCCCGCTTAGTAGTCACTGCTTATTCCAGATTAAAAATTACTTCGAATTGAAATAGTTGCGTCTGAGCAAATGATCGGCCAAAACTATGGCTACAACGGATTCTACAACAGGTACGGCTCGTGGAACTATACACGCATCATGTCTTCCTTCAATTTCAATGCTTGCTGTCGTCCCTTTTCTAAGATCAACAGTTTGTTGTTTCTTTTGAATGGAAGATACGGGTTTAAAGGCAGTTCGGACAATTAGAGGCATACCGGTGGAAAGGCCTCCCAATACTCCGCCAGAATTATTTGTCAAAGTAATGATTTTACCATTCTTTATAGCGTATTGGTCGTTATTTGTAGATCCTTTAATTTTGGCTACATTAAAACCAACACCAAATTCGACGCCTTTCGCCCCAGGGATGTTAAAAAGAGCCTTAGCCATATCAGCGTCCAATGCGTCGAATATGGGGTCACCAATTCCTGGAGGAACGTTGAGAGCTATTGATTCAACTACCCCTCCTACGCTATCTCCCTCATTTCTAGCATCTGCAACAGCTTTTTCCATCACTTTAGCTATTTTACGGTCTGCGCATCTCATGATGTTTTTGTAAACATTACTCTTAATCTGTTCTAAACTTGGCTCTTCAGGTAATCCAATCCCTGCCACCTCGACGGTGTGTGCTAAAACCTTAACATTTATTTTCTTTAGCAGGTTCTTTGCGACGGCGCCAGCCATGATAAAAGCTACAGTAATCCTACCTGAAAATCTTCCTCCACCTCTATAATCGTTGAATCCCCTATATCGCTCAATTGCTGGATAATCCGCATGACCTGGTCTCGGTTTCCATCTAATCTGTTCATACACTATGGATTGAACATTTTTATTCCACACCAACATACATATTGGTGCGCCAGTTGTATGTCCTTTGAAAATCCCAGATAGGATTTCTACTTTGTCTTCTTCTCTACGTGATGTGGAAATCTGATTCGAGAAGGGTCTACGTTTGTTTATTTCTTTTTGAACATCTTCTTCAGTCATTTCTAGACTTGGTGGACAGCCATCTATCACGATTCCTACACATCTTCCATGGCTTTCACCAAAACAGGTGATAACAAAATTTTTCCCCATAGAGTTAGCTGACATTTATTTTTACCCCCAATTTTTTCAAATCATTAAAGAAGTCTGGGTATGATTTTTCCACTGACTCCGCGTCAATGATTTTTGTCTTTCCTTTTGCTCTTAAGGCTGCTATAGCACAAGCCATAGCGATTCTATGGTCATTGTGAGAATTAACTGTTGCCCCCTTCAATGTGGAAGAGCCTTCAATGATTAAAGTATCTTCGTTATACGTAATATTTGCGCTCATCTTTTTAAGCTCTAAGGACATCGTCATTAATCGATCCGTTTCCTTAAATCGCAGCCTCTTTACACCATATATTTTTGTAGTTCCATCAGCAAAACATGCTAAGACAGCGCAGATCGGAACCAAATCAGGAACGTCTTTAGCATCAATGTGTATCGCCTTCAATTTTCCTCCGAAAACTTGAGCCGAACCGCCATCAAACCTTACCTTTATTCCCATTCTCCTAAGAATGTGAATAATATCGCTGTCTGGTTGATTTAAAGCAAGACCGTCTATTCGAATTTGAGATTCAGTTACAGTAGCAGCAGCTAAGAGAAAAGCAGCGGAGGAGAAGTCACCGGGAACATGATGGTCATGCGAACGGTATTTCTGTCTTGGTGGTATTTCGAATCTTCTAAAGTCTGGAGATGTGTTAACATAAACTCCATGTTTCCCCATGACCGAGAGTGTTAATTCTACATATGGCTTCGATTCAAGGGGAGTTGTCAAATATATTTGCGTCTTCTTCTCCGCCATTGGACATGCTAATAGTAGGCTGGAAACGAATTGTGAACTAATATCGCCAACTAAAGAAGCAGCGCCTCCTTTAATTCCCCCGTTACACACCGTTACCGGGGGAAACCCATTGTCTGAACAACATTGTACACCTAACTGTCTCAAAGCTTTGAGCAAGGGGGCTATCGGTCTTCTCTTCAAAGAGGGGAGGCCCGATAAAACCGTCTTACCATTAGCAAATGCTGCAATAGATGTTAGAAATCTTATCGTTGATCCAGAAGCTTGGCAATCTATTTTGTTTCTAGGCGCTTTCAGCTGGGCAGAGCCCTCGATTACTAATCCTTCATCACTTTTCTTGATGGCGATGCCGAATGAAGCGCATGCCTTTAGTGTTGCTAAGGTGTCATCACAAAATAGGGGCGAATATATTTTTGAGGTTCCTTCAGATAGGGAGGCAGCTATTATGCTGCGATGGGTATAGCTTTTCGATGGTGGTGCTCGGAGAGCTCCACCTATTTCTGCCGTTTCTTCAATTGTAATGATGGTCACTACTTTTTCCTCAGAATTCTCGCTTTTTTCCTGTTGATTTTTGCTTTAATTATTGTGCCACCATACTGGCGCCAAGCATCGATTATTTTATTCACATCACGCTTTGGAACGATGGCAGCTGTTGCCGGGCCTTTTCCACTGAGCCCTGATGCTTTTGCTCCAGCGGATAAAGCATCCATAGCTATTTTTGGCTCATAGCCCAATGCAACTGCATATAAGATTCCATTAAGAGTTAGCGCTGTCCAATAATTTCCTGAGAAAGCTTCACGGAAAGCTACTTCAACATATGGAGCAATGATTTTCATTCTTTTTACATTTGAAGTAAATGTGTAAGATTTTTGGTCTGGCACATGGAATAATATCAAAAAATCTGTTTTTACTTCATATCTTTTAAGAATTCTACGCTTCAAATTGTCGGTTATAACGACATTCCCAAAAAACGAGGCACAAGCATCATCAAAAGCACCAGTAATTGTTGTTTTCGCACTCACCGATGCGTCGACGCCTAAACCAATGATATCGACGTCGTTTAACTGTCTTCCGAAAGCAGCGAGAGTCGCTAAAATTATGGCGTTAGCAGCCACACTACTACTCTTTAACCCCTTTGCGATCGGAATATTCGATTCGGTTTCAACATAAGCTCCATACTCTTTATCGCTTTGAAAATGTTTTAAAACTCTACTCACTGACTCCTTCATTAGTGTTGTATCTTCACGGGGATCAGATAGTATTCTGCCTTTGACAATACCTGCTTCCTTATTTAATTGAACACGCGCTTTAGTCCATAGATCGGCTCCTAGAGCCGCCCCTTTTTCGATGGATATTGCGTTAATTATAGTAACCGCACCGTATGCTATAGCCTCTCCGAATCCTGCCAACTTATTTCCCTTCGATCGATTCAGTTAATGCCTCTAACATCACGTCAATCGGCGGTTTTACTCCCCGCCAGATTTCGAAGGATAAAGCTCCTTGATACACAAGCATTTTTAATCCATTTATTATCGTTGCCTCGGCTTCTTCGGCTTCTTTTAAAAGTCTCGTCTTTAGATGATTATTAACGATATCCATCACTATCATTTAAGAGTGAATCATAGATTTTTCGATGAGCGTTTCATCTACATAAGGATACATTCCCACGGAGGTAGTGTTTAATAAAATGTCAACATCATCCAATTCGTTTACTATAGTTTTATTTGTGAGCTTTTCTCCCTTTATCGTAGGAGTTTTAAACCGTTGACATAGAGTTCTAGCTAAATCAAATGCTTTATGCTCTGTCCTATTTAAAATAACTAGATTCTTAACTCGGGGCGCTAAATAGAAGGATATAGCTCTGGCTGCTCCGCCAGCACCCAGAAGAACAATCTTCTTTTCCTCGAGGTTGCCTGCCTCCTCTTTTAATACTTCTAATGCGGCTGCACCATCAGTATTATACCCAACCAGTACCCCTTCTCTATTAATAACTGTGTTTACGGCCCCGATGTCGTTTGCATGAGAATTTATTTCGTCTAAGTACTTCAAAATACTGATTTTATGGGGTACCGTTACATTAAAACCAAGAATTCCTAAACTTTTAATTCCATTTATGGCTTTAAATAATTCCTCTAATTCTACACGGAAAGATAGGTAAACGCATTTAAGGCCTAGAACTTGGAACGCGGCATTCTGCATCAGGGGACTTAGGGAATGCTCTATAGGATTACCTATTAGAGCGTAAAGTCTAGTTTTACTAGAAATTGTCGGAATCATATTTTTATCATCTCGTAAAATCTCCGAGTTTCAACTACTGTCATCTGGCCAGGAGCCACCTCTTTTCCACGTTCTATAGACGCATAGGTGAAGAATCCGCCAAAAAAAGGAGCTAATAATCTTGAAAGTATTCCCTGTTTTCCCATACAGAAGCAAATAGTTTCTTTAATTTTTGAGGCTTGGCTTACAAATTGTAAACTTGTTAAATTGTCTTCAATTTTTTCAGCAGTGGTAATTATTTTACATATGTCAGCATCAAGGTGCATTTCTTTATGAAATATTTTATTGATATCTAACAAAGATGGTGTTAACCTAAGATTATGATGGGATATGATAAGCTTCACATCAGATTCTTTCCTTATCCGTTTAATAATCTTTTTAATATTTTTCGTTTCCAATTCTAAGTCAATAAGGTTAAATCCTTTTGAGACCGCGTCGAATAACCGATTTATTCTCTCTTCTTCTCTGCCTTTAAAGACTCCTCCTTCTTGTGCAAGTCGATTGGTGCCAATTAGTGGAAGGGTTGTTATCGCTCTTATCTCACCTAAATCGAGACACTTATCCAGATAGTCCATTCTGATTTCTATAAGATTTGCACCAGCTTCTTCAGCTTTTTTTACCATCAGCCTTAATTCTCGATATGTTTTAGCATTTATTGATGCACATATATTTACATTCATGGTCCTACTATTAACTCCAGATATATTGAAATTTCAATTTTTCATTGACTTAATATAAAAAATAAGCCTTTGTCCAAGTCCTTTTTCTACAAGATTAATTGTATTAACTACCATGTATCTTAAAAAATAAGTATGCTATAAACTTGAGTCCCGTTTACATATGGCGCTTCCAATAAAATAAATACCAAAAGCTGTTCAGAAAACAGTAGTTAATCAACTATTCTGAAAAATATATAAAAATAAATCGTATGCATTTTTAAACATCTACATTGTAATGAACGAATGGCTTCTTTTAATTAACAAGGCAGTAAGTATGAATCTAAAAATAGTGAACATCAGAAAGCGATTCATGGAGTCAAACATTCTTTTCCAGAGCGAAAGCTCTAAAGCAATCAAGGCAGCTATTCAGGCGGTACGCCATCATAGAGACGCTTTGAAAAAATATATCCTAGTAAATCCAAAATTTCATTATTCGCTCAAGCCGGTATCCGTTGAAGAAAAAGCTCCACGTATTGTTAAAATTATGGCAGAATCTAGCCTCTTAGCCAATGTTGGTCCTATGGCTGCGGTAGCTGGCGCCCTCGCTGACTTAGCCGTTGAAACAATGGGAGAGTTAAATGCCTCTATCGCGATTGTTGAAAACGGTGGCGAAGTTTCGGCTTCTTCAAACGAATCCTTTATCGTTGGATTATATGCTGGTAAAACTGTTTTCTCAGACTCCATCGGTTTTCTCATTCACCCATATGACAGTCCAATTGGAATTGCTACAAGCTCTGCAACTATTAGCCATGCGTTAAGTTTTGGAGAAGCCGATGCTGTTACTATTTTTGCAGATACATCAGCGTTCGCTGATGCAGTTGCAACCACCATTTGCAACATTGTTCGAGGAGAGAATATTGAAGCGTCAATTCAGCAGGGATTAAAAACTGTGAAACGATTGAAAACCCTTATTAGAGGAGCCATCATAATTCGCGGCAAATACATAGGAGTCGTTGGAAGACTTCCTAAATTCGTAAATATAAATGGGGGAACGGAGTCCAGAGAGCTTTCCGTATCCGAAGCCTTATCTTCAAAAAACATTTTGACATGAATGAGGCTCTATCAAATTTTATTCAACCCTTTGTTACGCCCAAAGGCACGAGACGAGCAACGAGTGTTGCAATACCCAAATCGTGGCTAACTCCCGCGACCATATCAATGTTCTTATAGGCGGCGTCACTTTCTTCAGCCAACACCGACATACTTGCAGCTCTAACAAGTATGCCCTTTTCCTTCAGTTTTTTCGCTACATCACGTCCCCAAACCTGTCTTTTTGCTGCTCTTCTACTTAACATACGTCCAGCGCCATGAGCTGTAGAGCCAAAGGTTAATTCCATAGCTTTTTGTGATCCTATCATCAAATATGAGGCAGTGCCCATACTACCTGGTATGATGACTGGTTGCCCTATCGATTTATATTCGTCTGGTATTTCCGGATGATTAGGTGGAAACGATCGTGTCGCGCCTTTTCGATGCACATAAACTTTCCTATTTTTTTTATTTATTGTATGCTCCTCAATTTTAGCAATGTTGTGGGCTACATCATAAATCAATTGGATTTCTAATTTATCCGCTGGTTGCTTTAACGCTTTCTCAAAGGCTTGGCGAGTCCAGTGAGTGATCATCTGTCGATTAGCCCACGCGAAGTTAGCAGCACAAGCCATTGCTGCGAAATAATCTTGCGCTTCCCTTGACGTCCCAGGAGCACAGGCCAGTTCTCTATCAGGTAGCGCAATTGAATATTTTTTTGTCGCATGCTCCATAACCCGAAGATAGTCAGAACAGATTTGATGACCAAAGCCCCGGCTTCCTGTATGAATCATAACTGTAACTTGGCCCTCGTTTTCTATACCACAGAGTTTTGCAGCGCGCGGATTGTATATCTTCTCTACAGCTTGTATCTCTAAGAAATGGTTACCAGACCCCAAAGAACCGAGTTGAGATGCGCCTCTCTTTTTGGCGGTAGATGATATTTTATTAGAATCGGCTTTTGCCATCCGGCCCGTCTCTTCACATCTCTCTGTGTCTTCTTTCCATCCATATTCCTGAGATATTGCCCATTCAGCTCCTTCTATAGCAACTTTATTGATCTCGTTAGCTGTCAATCTTATTCTTCCTTTACTTCCAAGTCCCGATGGAACGAGGTAAAAAAGGGCATCTAAGATTTGGGCGAGCTTCTCTTTTATCTCCTGCTTCTGTATATTGGTCCTCAGAAGACGAACGCCACAATTAATATCGTATCCTACGCCTCCAGGAGAAATCACTCCGTTCTCATAATCTAAAGCAGCTACTCCTCCGATTGGGAACCCATATCCTTCATGACCATCTGGAAGGGTTATAGAGAATTTGTGTATGCCGGGCAGAAAAGCCACATTGGCACATTGGTCTAATGTTCGGTCTTTTCTCATCTTAGATAGCAAAACTTTATTAGCATATATGCGGCCTGCAACAAGCATACCGTGTTTATAGTCTTTAGGTATTTCCCAGATCAACTCAGTTATTTTTTTATAATCGACATTTAGTGGAGGCTGTCTGGATTTTCGTTCTTTTCCCATTTCATATCCCTCTTGTAGAAACCACATCTTTTTCATGCTTTTTTGTGATTGTGCTGATGAGTATTCTTTTAAATTAAAATGTTACTAGACATTTAAAAAGTATTATTTTATTAGTATTATTCAACGTCGTAGTATATTTGAAAACTTGAAGAATATCTTTTTATCTCATTTATAAAGAAACCATCCATCTCATTAATGTTCTTAAGATGAGTTCCTGCGCATGGGATTGAACCACAGCCCTGTATTGTTACAATTCTGTATTTCTCAAGTTTACGAAGTCTTTTAATATTGGGCGCATTCGATGCTTTTTTGAAAAGTTCTTTGTAGGAAATATATTTGATCACAACCTCACTGCCCTTAGAGATGAATTGATTAGTCAACACTTCAGCCTCTTTTACTTCATCTATCGATGGGCACTCGCCGCCATATTCTACGTAACAAGGGTCGCCAAGCCAAGAATTGACCGTTTCCACTGCAATACCCGTTGTTACAGATAAACAGTGATCAAAAAGGTGTCCGGCTGTATGTCTCTTCATATATTTGTATCGCGAATCCCATTCAAGCCTGCCGAGGATCGTTTTTTCCCCAGCCACACCCTCTACGAGCTTTCCCCAATGTACGACTACTTCACTAACAAGCATAGCCTTTTTCACAGTCACTCTAAAATTTGGACCATGGATAAAGCCAGTATCGGTTGGTTGCCCTCCTCCTTTTGGATGGAAGGCTGTTTCATCTAGTAGAAGATAAATTGAATGTTTACCATCCATGTGTGTTCTCAGGATCTTCGC
>CP070659.1:1295110-1298088 GCA_020355125.1 Candidatus Bathyarchaeota archaeon | reverse complement strand
TGCCATTGCCGCTACGTGTGATGAAAGAACGATAAAAGTGCCTGCAGACCATGCCGTGGATCCTTTCGGATATACAAATGAAATCACAGGGATAGACGATCGTTCAATAAGGTCTATAATATTGAATGTTGCATCTAACAAGCCTCCAGGAGTATTCAAAAAGAGCACCACAGCTTTGGCATCGATCTTGTGGGCTTCATCTATCCCCTCCCTAACAAGTTCTGAAGCTGCAAAGTTGATGACTCCATCTAATTCTATAACAATCACCGAATCGCCGTTGGATCCAAAGGAAGTACAAATACCGAGCCATATGGAAATGAGAATGATCATAACGATTATGCGCGCGACACGTAGGCTCATTTCTTGTTGACCTGTTCCCCTTTCCCCATAGATGTACGGGTTAGGGCAACGATGTTCCCTAATTCGCGTGGGTCAGTGGTTGAAGTAACCACCACCAGGTTCTTTTCTCGTGCGATGTCTGTCAGTGTTTGAAGCTCTCGCAACTTCAATGTGATCGGGCTTTTCCCGTAGACTTCGGCAGCTTGCGCCATCTTCTCTGCTGCGATGTATTCTCCCTCAGCCACGATGATCCTGGCTCTTTTCTCTCTTTCAGCTTCTGCTTGTTTTGCAATTGCCCTCTGCATCTCCTCTGGAAGTAGGACATCGCTGATGGCCACTGCGCTCACTTTTATCCCCCATGGGTCAGTCATTTCATCTATTTCCTCTTGAATATCCTTTGTGAGCTCTACCGTTTTCGTCAGCAGATCGTCAAGCTCCGCGTGACCCAAAACATCCCGTAACACGGTCTTTGCTAACATCTGGGTGGCGTGAACGTAGTCCTCTACTTCGCAGATCGCCTTTATAGGATCGATCACTCGATAGTACACGAACGAGTCTACATCGCATCGTATGTTATCTCTTGTAATTATTTTTATCATGCGCGCATCGTATGTAACGGTTCTTAAGTCCACAATGCGTGTTCTATCGATTCCCGGTATAATGAAAAACAATCCCGGACCCTTGGCTCCGACAAGTCGACCTAAACGGAAAATAACTGCTCTCTCATATTCTCGCACGACTCTAATCGAAGAGGCTAGGATGGATAGGACAATTATTACCGGAACAAGCAGGGCGAAGATTTCGTACATTAAGTAATCACCGAAAAATCATTAATGTAGTAGCCCTTAAAAATATATGCCTCAAGAGTGCTTGCGCGCGCACAACCTCCGCGGCCATTTTCTCATGGTGACAGAGCTATCTAACAAAGCTAAACGCTCTGAGATGAAGCGACAAAATTCGACACTGTCATGTTAACCCTAGGATTTGAAATAGCAGTTTTGATGCAGGGTGAATGAGCTGTAACGCTAACTGCGGGTAGATGCCCAATAAAACGAGTAAGACGCATTGGATGCACATGGGAACAATCATGGTCAGGGGGGATTCACGTACATTCTCAAACTCTGCTTTTGCTGCTCCGAAAAAGACCCGTGCAACTGTCCATAGGTAGTAGCCCGCGGTTAACAATACCGACAAGAGCCCTACTATAGCTAGAGGGAAGTATCCGGCTTGCATCACGCCGCCGAAGATCATCCATTCGCTGGCGAAGCCTGCCAAAGGGGGGGTTCCGGCTATGGATAACCCGCCTATTAATGTAAGTGTTGCTGTAATAGGCATGTTCTTCGCTAATCCACCTAGTTTATTTACGTCTCGAACGTTAGATTGGTGGATGATCGAACCAGCACATAACAGCAGCATCCCCTTCGCCAGCCCATGCGTAATTATGTGGAGCAAAGCACCACACATCCCAAGTTGGGTTCCGCTAGCTAGCCCTAACATAATATATCCAATTTGATTAACAGAGCTGTAAGCTAAGATACGTTTTATTTGGATTTGCGTCAGCGCCATCATTGCGCCCCACAACATCGTAATTAGCGAGATCGCTAGGAAGAAGAAACGAGCATCCCCCATTAGTGAGGGGAAACATGGAAGCATAATCCGTACAATACCGTAAACTCCACATTTGATTAAAACTGCACTCAACAACGCGTGAATGGGGACGGGTGCCTCTGCGTGAAAATCAGGTAACCATGTGTGAAGTGGAACGATGGCCGCTTTCATTCCGAAGCCGATGAACAGCAAGGCTGCTATTGCAACCACAGATAGCGCGTCAATACCCACCATCAGCGCTGGCAAACTGAGAATATCGAGGGATTCAACTAACGCGTAAATCCAACATATTCCAGCAAACAGTAAGGCCCCTCCCACAAACATGTATAGGAAGTATTTGATTGCTATCAGCTTGCATGGACCGGATCCCCAGACGTAGATTAGAAAAAATGTTGGAATTATCAAAAGCTCAAAAAAGATGAAAAACTGAATAAGATTCGTTGACAACACGACTCCCAACATGCATGCGGCAAACAGTAAAAGGTTGGCAAAGTACGCCTCGACAGACGGAACGACTCCAGGCTCACGTTTCGGTACAAACTCTGGTTTCTTTAAAGCCATCTTATAGGCGATCGAGTACTTTGCCATCTCAGGCTCTATTTGCACTGTCTCCAGTCTGTCCATATCGGAAATTGAATATAAGCAAGAGAGAGAAGAAAGAAATGCGATAGCCATGGCAAGCGGCAAGCCTAGCCAATCAGCAAACAAGGTGAAATCTCCGTAGAGAGTCAAGACCCTGATATGGTAAGCCTCATAGACAGGCTGACCTCGCTCGAGGACCTCGAAAGACACCAACAAGAGAAGAATGGTGGAGGCAACCAAAGTAACGAACGAAGCAATACCACAGACCTTTCTACCGATTTTCTTGCCCAGAATGGAGACGAGGAGGAGAATCAAACCCACACCTATTGGGAGGAAAAGTGCTGAAATCATGAGCGGAGTTGAAATCTCGTGGCCAAGCAACATCTAACACCTTGTATTATGTTATCACTTTGATATTTTTAGTTTTGAATGTCGAGGGAAGCTTTCAG
>CP070659.1:1291666-1295010 GCA_020355125.1 Candidatus Bathyarchaeota archaeon | reverse complement strand
TTCGAGGGGTGCCTGTTTCTTGTCGGAGAATATTTACGATCAAGTATGCTGCAAAAGCTAATGAGGAAAATGCGGCTAACGGCACTACGATTAGTAAATCCAAAATATACTCTCCTTTAACGTAATATAAATATCACATAAGCAACCTGTCTAGCTTTAAAATGTTTCGATTGATGGTTGCGCAACCATTATTCTTTGAATTCGATTGTGTTCCGCTCACGCGCTATCAGAGATTAACGTAAGCGAGGAGATAACAATCTATTATTGTACGCATACTCGTGCATCCTTGAAAATATTTAAAGTTAAACGTTTAAAAAAAGGGTAAGGATGTAAAAAATGTGCGAGTTAAAAGTGCTTCTTGACGGAAAGCTCGTGTTTGAAGATGCCGTATACGCTAAAGCCGATCATAACATAGTCATTGTGAAAAACATACTGGGCGTCTCTAAAGCATTTACAAATAGTGAGATTGAAGAGGTTGACATTGAAAACACACGCCTTCTCCTTTCTTCGACCCAATGATCGGATAATAAATCGATAAAAGTTACATAGTATACTGCGTCAGCGATAAAAACGTGTAACACTTGTAAAGAGGTTAAGAACATAAGTTTATCTATCAAAACTGGAACTCGATATAATAGCATATCATCTATTACGAAGGGAATTCTTTATTGGCTCGAAAACAAAATGAAGAAATGGAGACCTTTTAATAACCAAGGCTTATAGCATCTAATCCGTGAGGTAAATCTCGGTCAACCCCTCCGTGAAGAAGCCCTGTTTTAGCGTCGAGAAAAATACCAGTTGGTTGACCAAAGTTGTATTCTTTATCGACTACTGTTACATCATGGCCCATCTTCACAAGGGTCTGAACAATGGTTTGAGGAATACGTGATTCGATGAAGACCTTGCCTGTTTGGACGTAAATCCGAGGAGACATTATGGCTTCTTGAATACTCATCCGATAGTCGATGATGTTTTGGATCGAACGAGCAACCGCTGTCACTTGTTTGTAGCCACCTGGGGCTCCAAGAACAAGCCATGGCTCGTTTCTCTTGAGTACAATCGTTGAGCCGCTGGGTGGTGGCTTGATGCGCCTCGGCCTGACCGAGTTGGGCGTTCCTGGTCTTGGATCGTAGTCATGCATTTTGTTATTGAGAATTATACCGGTATTTTTGATTGTTACTTTAGATCCAAAAGTATGTCCAAGACTCGTGTGCATTCCTACAATATTTCGATCGACATCTACGGCACACGCATGGGTGGTGAATTCCTCATTGGCGTTCTCTGGAGCTTCGAGATCAATATGGGATTTCGCATGCTCCAAATCGATTCGCCTTCTCAACGTTTCCGCATATTCTTTTGTAACGATTCCTTGAAACGGACGGTTATCCAGACCTGTTCCAAGAAATTTTCGACTTGAAAAGGCTAGTTTTATTGCTTCGATCAACAGGTGAACTGACGTACTCGTGTTGTACCCAAGTTTTTTCATGTCGAATCCCTCCAGAATATTGAGTATTTGTAGTATACCTGTAGAGACGGGGAAATGGATCAACGAATGGCTTCGATACGAGCCTTTTCCCGCTTTGAGAATCTCTGGACGATAGGCAGCTAAATCGTCTTCAGTTATATAACCGCCATGCTCTGCCATATCGAACGCAATCGCGTGAGCAATAGTACCCTGATAGTAAGCATCAGCACCTTCTGTAGCGATTTTTCTCAACGTCCTCGCCAGATCTTTCTGAATTAACCGATCAAAATCGCCAAAGGACCACCCCCAGGGCCTAGGGCAGATGCCATCCTTGAGTAAAAGTCGCGCTGTCTCAGGAAACTTGATAATCAAACCCATGTCAAAAGCAATGGCTTTGGCGATATAGGTATCCAGAATAAACCCTTCATCAGCGTACTTAATTGCCGCTTCCAACAGTTCACTTAATTCCATCGAGCCAAACTTTTTCGCTAAAAAGCAGAGGCCTTTCACGAAACCAGGGACGGCTGCCGCCTTATACCCATATTTGTTCGCGTCACCTTTAACCGCTGGGCGGCCTAGCCCCACACCATACGCCGTGGCTTCCTTCTTGGGATCCGGCTCAAACGGCTCCTCCTTCCCTGGCGCCATCGGCTCAAAGTTCATCACAAAAGTTGTCCCGTTCTTGAAGCGGATAACGCATCGACCGCCTCCACCGATGCCAGTCATGAAGGGCTCGACTACTGCGAGAGCAAAGTGAGTCGCAACAGCAGCATCTACCGCATTACCACCTTTTTTTAATATCTCTACTCCTGCCAACGCAGCTAAAGGATGCTTCGCGACGACCATTCCGTTCTCGGCTACAGTCTTCTCAACAAATCGTTTTGCGGTAATATAATTGGTTAATGCATCAATTTTGGAGCTAGATATTTTTAACCCCCTTTCTATGATAAATGAAGGTATACATATAACATATTAACCTCTACGCTCATTACGTTTAACCACGTTTTTCAAATCATCTTGGAATGCAACAATCAGCTGTACCACCTAAAAATTAAGGAAAAAATGAGATCTGTCCTATGCTTTATGAACTTTTATCCCTTGCTACCGCATTGTTGTATTCATGTAGCTCAATCTTTACCAAAAAAGGGCTGAACCGATCTAATCCATCTACTGCTATCTTGGTGTCATTAATCGCCAATTTCCTCCTCATATGTCTGTTCTACCTCGTGAATCCCGTCTCCCAATTGAATGTAGACGCTATCTTGTTTTTTGCCCTCGGAGGGATCATAGCGAGCTTCATCGGGCGATCCGCCCAATACATAAGTATAGAAAAAATTGGCGTTTCCGTTAGCTCCTCTGTTGTCGGATCCTCCGCATTGTTTTCTGCATTTACAGCAACTCTGCTATTACACGAAAGCTTCAGCTCTCTGATCTATCTTGGCATCGTTTTGATCATCGCCGGAATCATATTATTAAGCCAACGACGACGCGGAACGAGCCAAACGGGATGGAACAAAACCGATATGATCTGGTCTCTAGGCGCATCAATCTGTTACGGCTCTTCTGTTACAATCAGAAAAATGGGATTAAATATTACAGACAACCCAATTTTTGGTGCAACAATCGGCGCCACGGCATCTCTTAGCATGTACCTGCTCTATTTAGCTGCGTCTAAACGGATAACGCCTATCCTTTCCAACTTAGACCGATCGAGCTTACTCTTCTTCGTATTTTCAGGGATCTGCACAGGTCTAGCCTGGATTCTTTCGTACACCGCAACGAGTGCAGGTCCAGTGACCATCGTTTCTGCCCTAGTGAGTACGTATCCACTTTTCTCCATCATTTTAAGCTATCTGTTTCTTCGAGAAGAGATCACTAT
>CP070659.1:1288535-1291566 GCA_020355125.1 Candidatus Bathyarchaeota archaeon | reverse complement strand
CTTATAGAGGTCGCTTCTGGGAAGAAAACAAAAGCTGAAACGTTGGATTATACAGACTTCAGTATTCTCGCGACCTACTACCGAGGTTTAGGAAGCAAAGAAACCGTCTTTAATTGTCCGTCCATATTTTAATGAGCACTCTTTTGCTCTCTTTACCGATAGCTGCATGTCATCCTCGATCTGTTTCCCGCCACGTATGCCTGCAAGCGACACATCGAAAGAAGGTGATGCTGGAGATTCCTGAGGACTCCCCGGCAATCATCCAGGTCTCAGCCTCTCTAATACGATCGCAGGCTTCACAAAACACATTGACGACGGGCATTGTCCGTAAATTCATTGCTGCTTCATCTAAGACGTATACTGCGGTATCCTCTGGTTTTTGCGGTTTGCGGCGATTCTCCGCTCGTTCCGGAGGGGATTCAGTCTTAAACTGGCATTTTAAACAATGTTGGACGTTTGATGAAGAAATGAGTCGTGTGCCACATACCGGACAGAAATCCATTCCACTCCCTCCGACGTATCTAGGATCATCTGTGGATATTATAGGATATATTTAAGATTTATTGTATAATAATATACATTGATTGCCCCTACTTCGACGGAATGTTGTACGAGATCTCCTAGTACCCTAATCGATCTTTTAGATTGTTGTTGAGGCGCTGTTGATGCTCCATATCTCTCCTTATTGTAATAAAGCTTGGCAAGAATACCTCCAGATAGTTATGCATAAATGTACTTTCAGAGATGTATTTGATGAGAGATGAATACTATGAGAAACAATAAGCTACGAGAGTTGCTGAATCAGAATAAACCTACGCTTGGAACGCATTTTCTATGTCCATGGCCTGGTATGGTGGAAGTCATAGCAGCAGCTGGTCAAGTAGATTACGTCGAATTCAGTGGAGAATATGCGCCTTATGATCTACACGACCTTGAAAACCTTGCAAGAGCATGCGATGCGACTGGGCTCTCGTCAATGATGAAACTCGATCAACAACCCCGAACATTCCTCGCCCAGCGAGCACTAGGCTCAGGGATACAGAGCTTGCTATTCGCGGATATTCGCCGAGTCGAGGATGCTGAGGAATGTATTAACGCAGTGAGGATGGAGACACCCACTGAAAAGGGAGTTCACGGTTGTCACATGAGACGGAGTGTCGGATATGTCGTAGAACCGGGTTCAACAGCATATGTAAACGCGATGAACGATACAGTAATCGCATTCATGATCGAGAAAAAAGCGGCACTTGATAACCTCGAGGAAATCCTATCCGTACAAGGAGTAGACATGATTCAGTTTGGTCCTTGCGACTATTCTATTAGTATTGGTGTTCCAGGTCAATTCAACCACCCAAAAGTCAAAGAAGCAGAACTCAAGGCAATAAAAACTGCAGTAAAGATGGATATCCGACCCCGAGTAGAACTAGATTGGGGCTTCACTGAAACCGATGTTCGGAAATACATGGATTTAGGCGTGAGAGACTTCTGTATCGGCACAGATGTAACAATCGTATACCATTGGATCAAAGAGAAGCTGGCAAAGGTACGAAAGTTAAACAAGTAACACGAGCTAGAAGATAAGGGATCAGCATTTACCTAGGAGTACCACCCATAACCTTTTCCCTCCTTTTTTATGCGAGAAAATTTTGATACAGATATTACGATATAACTGGTTTCGATGAACGTAACCAGTACGAGACGATGCCTAAACACACCATTCGTGCGAACCTCAACTGTTAATATCACATGTAACGAAGTCGTAGCGCGCGCGTTTGAATAGGAGAAATAACGATGAGGTTTATATCTGGTGAGATCACATGCTACGTAACTGGAAATCAGCACCATGGCACACGTATCGATGCGAGAGCAGATCTTAGGTAGCGGTATCACACCCACCGCTTTACGGTTAGCATGGCCAATGATGTTATCGAGCGTGTTTCAAACCGTATATAATTTGACCGACGCGCTCTGGTTAGGACGGGTTGGACCTGAGGCTATCGCCGCTCCTTCGATTTCATGGCCCATCATCTTTCTATTTATTTCGTTGAGTGCTGGATTGGGGATGGGTGGCACTACTTTGGTGGCACAGTATACGGGAGCAGGGGACCGTGTTCAGAGTAATCGGGTTGCAGGACAATTGGTCCTGATCTTGTTGACGACATCTACTGTTCTGGCGGGGATGGGCTTCGTGTTTGTGGACAGTGTGCTTCAGTTGATGAACATACCTGACAGTGTGTTCACCGTGACAGCGAATTATATGCGGATCACATTCCTTGGATTACCTTTCATGTTGATGCATTTCGGCTTTCAATCACTACTCCGAGGGTACGGAGACACACGAACGCCCATGATCTTATCCGTGGTTTCCGCGGTCAGTGACATGGTCTTAGATCCTTTCTTCGTGTTTGGGTGGTTAGGCTTGCCTGCACTGGGAGCGGAGGGCGCAGCTTTAACCACAGTCCTGACGCGGGGCGCTGCTGGGATCATAGGATTGTACCTTCTTGTTTCAGGACGTGTGGGCATCAAAGTCACATCACACCATCTCCGTCCAGATCTACCGTTAATAAAACGAATTCTAAAGATCGGTGTGCCATCTGCTCTGGGGCAGAGTACCACCGCGTTAGGCTTCACCGTACTCACATCACTAGTCGCAATCGAAGATGGCGTATTAGGAGGCAAAGGATTGTTATTAAGCGCGTATGGGATTGGCAACCGCGTATCCAGTATCGTGAACATGATCATCTTTAGCGGGTCGAGTGCCCTTGCCACGATGGTTGGACAGAACCTGGGGGCTAATCAATTGGATCGGGCATGGGCGATAGTGAAACAATTGTTTCTCGCGTTCATTGGGATCGCTGTTGTCGAGAGCATCATCGTCTATCTCCTGCGTGCTCCCATATACCAGGTTTTCATCGATAACGCGACTGTCATCGCATTAGGCGCTAATTATATGGCATTTTTCGTCCCATTTATTCCTGGCTTTGCTGTCTTCCGTTTAGCCACCAGTGTATTTGATGCAGCAGGGAAAACG
>CP070659.1:1284693-1288435 GCA_020355125.1 Candidatus Bathyarchaeota archaeon | reverse complement strand
ATCGAGTTCCTTTGGGCTTTACAATTGGATTTGAAGTAGACGCTGTGCTAAAGGTCAGTGAGGTAATTAGGAGTCAAGGGGGACGAATGATTCAAGCACCCAAAGATGAGACTTGGGGCCAACGAACAAGCCGCTTTTTCTCGTTAAGTGGGGCTCTTTTTGAACTATCTGAGACGCCTGCCGCACGTAAAATCATTCAGTCAGTAAAAGCCATATGAACATACACCTAGCTATCTCAATACTACGTCTAAAAAGAAACGATCTGATGGCGGGGTCTCTATACTTTCGGTTTTCTTACATCGGAGTGATGAAGCATTTTACGCGCGGAAATCACGAAAACACAATAACCTATTTAGGAACTCTAGCGACGCTGATTAATCAATTCCCTTTTTATGAGGCGCATCTTCAGAATGATGTTAAGAAATCAATAAATCTTACTAAACGTACATTTACGTTGATCGCGTATGTACAACGAGATGGTACTGCAACACTTTAACAATCCCCGGAACGTTGGCGAAATTGAAAATGCAGATGGTATCGGAATCTATATGAGTGAATTCTGCGGCGACATAACAAAGTTCTGGATACGAATTAAAGAGAACAGGATCATAGAGGCTACATATAGAACTAAAGGATGTGCAGCATCGATAGCTTGTGGTAGCATTCTCACTGAACTTGTCAAAAACCTCAATATTGAAGAGGTGTTGATGATTACAAAAAACCATATCTTATCGGCGTTAAAGGGATTACCTGAAAAGAAGATTCATTGCTCTGTTTTAGCAGATGACGCGTTGAAAGATGCCATTCGAGACTATCTTTCTAGGAATCTTTTTCCTGTCCCTACAGAGCTCGTTGAAAAACAAGAGAAAATAAAGCCATTGCTTAAGAAGATGAAAGAGAGAGGACAAATCCTAATTTAATAGCGCACGCGCTAGTCCATACGTGAACCCTGTCTCAATTCTTAATGTGCTATAAATATATGTTCAATCCTAAAATACTAGCATGCGTGTCATGTCAAATCCTTTGAAAAGCGAGCTACAGTTCTCACTGACTATATCAGGTAAGTGTGCACGCGCTTATTACTATAAAAAAAAGAGGGGTTAAGCTCGCGCTCGTGCGAGTCGATGTGGATCGTGTTTTACTCTTTCGTTGGAAGACTAAACTTTTCCTCTGTCGCATTAATTGCTTTCTCAAAGATTTGAAGCGCTTGATCGATCTGCTCCTCAATCACGATCAGTGCAGGGGTCATTCGAACAATGGATCCCCCCATAGACATCCCAAAAGCTAATCCTTCATCACTGCACCGATCCTGTAGGTACACCATAGGGTTGGTCTCTGGATCAGGCTTCACGAGTTCCAAAGGAGCTAGCCCCTCCTTCGTCTCCCGGTGCTTCACCATTTCGATGCCTAAAAAGAGGCCTTTGCCTCTGACATCCCCTATAATGCTGGTTCGTTCCTGTATTCCCTTGAGTCCTTCCATGATGTACTTTCCCCTCTTGGCGCAATTATCTATAAGCTTCAGTTCGTAGTATTGGTCGATCGTCGCAAGGGCGGCTGTACAGGCAACCGCATGGCCACTGTAAGTAAAACTGTGTCCAAAGGATTTATCCTCGAAGTGGTCAGCAATCCTCTTGTTCACCATAGTCGCGCCCATGGGGATGTAACCACTGGTTATGCCCTTTGCAAACACATCGATATCTGGTGCGTAGTTCCAGTGCTCTGGAGCAAACATCTTGCCTGTCCTCGCAAACCCTGTCATCACTTCATCGTTGATAAGAACAATATCCTTTTCGTCACAGATCTTCCGAATCATGGGCCAGTACTCATCGGGTGGAACGAGGAGTCCACCCCCACTCATGATGGGTTCCCCTAAGAAAGCTGCAACCGAGTTCGCGGCTTCTTGTTCTAGGACGTATTTGAGATTCTTTGCGCATTGTATACCGCAGCTTGGATAATCCATATCAAAAGGACATCGATAACAATACGGTGGTGGGATGTGATCGAATTCTGCTATAAGGGGAAGGGTCGGGGATCTCACCCACTTGCTTCCTCCTATGCTCATTGCACCAAAAGTGGATCCGTGGTACGCGCGCCAAAGGCCGATAATTTTTTTCCGCTCCTTATAAAGGATGGCGAGTTTTAATGCAGTCTCAATCGCTTCGGTGCCACTGTTACTGAGGAAGGTTTTGCAGAGGTCTCCAGGCGCAATCTGGGCAAGCTTCTTGCAAAGCTTGATCTTTGGAAGCGTAGGATATGTTGGTGAGGCATATACCAGCTCGTCAAGCTGCTTTTTACAAGCCTCTATGACTTTCTTGTTATGCATGCCAATGTTGACATTGAAGAGTTGTGACTGAAAGTCTAACCACTTTTTGCCTCGTGCGTCCCAAAAGTCCAGCCCCTTCTCCTTCACGACGATTGGTGGCTCGTATCCTGGTCTTGGAGCCCACCGTTGAAGAATGTAGGAATGGACATCAGCATAAAGGTTCTTCACTTGATCCTCTGTAAATTTGCGAACGTCTGATTTTGACATTTTCCAATATCTCCAATTTAGAAATAAAATGTAATATATATAAAAACTTGAATATGCACGTAAGATAAGTAATATGGGGCATGTAATTAAGTAATAACACGCGCATGATTAACGATGGTGTTCAAAAATTTTAATACAGATTCCTAAATTTCTATTTGATCATGGCTCTCGTTGATAAGATTTTAAGTCGTCGAAGCGTTCGACGTTATGAGAAAAGAGCTCTTCCACAAGACGTATTGGACAAGATTCTTGAAGCAGGGAGACAAGCCCCTACCGCCTCAAACCGGCAAGCATGGCATTTCATTGTTATCACGGATGCCGATGTTAAAACCGTATTATCCCAAAAAGAAGTAAGCCCCTATTCCCCGTTTATAAAGGATGCTCCAATTGCCATTGTCGGATGTGCGTGGATAGGAGATGATGAATATAATCAAAGATGGGGAACCATCTATTCAATAATCGACACTATCATAGCATTACAGAACATGGTGATCGCGGCTTGGGCCATGGGAGTTGGCTCATGCTGGGTAGGAGTACAAGGTGTGCCCATCGAGGACAAAGTCAGGCAACTGCTCAACGTACCCTCTGAATGGAAGATTATGGCAGTCATCACCTTTGGTTATCCCGCAGAGCAGTCTCTTCCAAGAAAGAAGAAAAGCCTAGAGGAAATAGTGAGTTACAATACGTTCAAAAAAGGCCATGCACTCGAATCACAAGGTTAAACACTTATATTTTCACTAATCGCACACGAAGAACGGTGCTGAAATCATTAAAGTATGTTTTGTGCGCATGTTTTGTTTTCGGCAATATTTTAAAACGTCATTATAGTGTATCCTTCACTGACGCATTGAGAGATATACACGGATGCGTGGACGAGTTTGAGTGCTAAACTTCTGGATTCTTCTTCAAGATTTAGTTCTTTAACAATTGATACGCATGTGGCGACTTCTACTCCCTCGTCTGTTAATGTTTGGAGTCGTGGTTGGAATTCTATATAGTGCGGCATTTTTGGATTTATGATCGTGCATCCTATTCCGAATAGAAGCACTAAGACATTTTCAATGATTTTCTCGCCATACGGGTGCTTATACGCATGAAGAGCGAGACGTAGTCCCCATCGAACTTTATATGGATCTTCTCCACTTAAAATCACTACAAGAAGCTTACCATTCATGTAACTCACGTATCTTAAACTATTTCTAATTAATTATT
>CP070659.1:1280908-1284593 GCA_020355125.1 Candidatus Bathyarchaeota archaeon | reverse complement strand
CTAAGCCCCCTAATAAAGAGCTGTTAATTCGATTAGCTAAAACAGCTTTAAACGCTGGTGTGAGGGAGGTTTACATTCGAACAAGGAATGGAGGTATGGAGCGGATCGGCCCTTGATGGTACGTGAAAGAACCAGTGAGCATGTGAGCTCCGTTTCGTTAGAGACTCTTCGCTTGTTGAAGCACGCGCGCTGGACCGTTGATATTCTCTCCATCGTTGAAGGCTGGCGAGCTAAATCAGGATTAATCGGCATTATCGGAATTCCCATTAGCGCGTGCTATAATGTATAATACCAAATTAACATGGCTTCGTGGGGTTCGACGGTTTCATAACCATATTTATGAATCGCTACTAGTTCACAGCCCTGTTTTACACAGAAATAAAACATTGGCAGGTTGGCGCTTGTGGTTTCCAATTTCAAGCGCGCATACTTGAGCGTACGAGCCCATTCGACACCGTGTCTAAATAATATCGTGCCTATTCCTGTTCTTCGCATCGTTTGAACTATTCGAATATCCCAGACCACAGCATTATTCTTGCCCTCGAAAGGCGTAGTAAGACCATCGGGAGCATCCGCGCCAATAGCGATTCCGCCCACAGGAATATCGCGTTAAAGGACGAGAAAGATGCCCCATTGGTCTACATTAAATGTATTGGGCCAGTTTACAGGGTTAGTTTCTTCGTTATATGATTCATGCCATTTACGGTATGGCTTAACTTTATGCTCTTTGAACAGGAATCCGCCGATACCAGTTTTGTTTAATTCTATCTAAATAATCGACTCTACAATGAATGATTCAGGGATTGTAGTATAACGCGGAAGGTCTTCTTTATCAATTTGCTTTATTACGGGTACCATTCCAGTTCAGTACCAAATTATGGTTTAGGACGCATTAAGTGTAGGTTTGGTGCGTGCGTATACGAATCGAGCTAAATGGGTTTGGGTCTCTGGATTCGTCGTGAGAGTATTAGTGATGGGTGTTCGAAGGCCGAGGTCTCTTTCCTTATTTGCTTCTGCCTGATCTATGCGATCGATACTATAAATGTCAAGGATATCTTGATAGATCTTTCCCACAGCATAGGAGGCGCGCGCTATTGATTGTTCAAAACCTTTTGAGCACGTTTAAATATCGTAATGTTATCCAATATGTTACATCCTTGTACTTAGCTCCAGCCATCACACGTACTTTGTATGTTCCGTTTGCTTGTTGATGGTTCTTGAACCATTGTCTGATTTCATTGAGTTTTGGGTGTTTGTTGATGCCGAGCAGGGTTAGTGTGTCTATTGTTGATAGTATGTCTGTCCAGTGATATGGATAAGTGAATTTGGTCCAGTACTCAACTCCTTGTCTATCTGAGTACTTGTCTCTGGTAAAGACTCTATCTGCCAGCAACAGTCCTGCATCCTTGACCTTCTCTCGGTATCCCGTCATTAAAGAGAAGGGCCGCAGTACAATACCTGTTACCATATGCGAGAACGGTTTGGTTTTATCCGGCTCAATTGTGTTCTTCTTGTGTAGCGCGTCTAATTTTTCGTTTCTGGTTCGTAAGGGAATCGCCCATCCTCCGTCATCCTGCCTCATTGTCAGCAACCAGTTTAGTGATTTCTCGATTCGTGTGCCGCGATATCCTGCTTTTATGAGGAATTCTGTGATACTTGCGCTATAATTGGGGCTGTACTGGTGACCGTACATTCCCCTGAATTCGCCATGTGTTGTCTGGAATGAGAACAAATAATTAGCAGCTTTCCTGATGGCTTCATGTGTGTTCGTCAATCCAAAAAATTCCACAAGTTCTGCTACTGTCTTGTATGTTTGGTATTGGTTGTAATTTGTTGGTGAACGCAGTATCGCTTTCGTATTCGGGTAGGTCCACGAGCCGTTTGGGTGTTGTTTTTTCAGTATTTTTTTCACTTGAGGCAGAGTCCATAATTGTTCGATGTTGACGTCTTCGCCAAGCACGTCTTTTTTGGTGAATGTTCTTATGGCTTGATTGCTTGTGTCTAACAACGTCTTGATTGTGGTTTTTATGTTGTGTCCCGTTCCTCTGCTTCGTTTATACAGTTACTTAGCTTGCTCGCGTGCACGTGGTCACATCAAGCCTTTGCCTTCAAATGTTTCGAGGGCATTCAGGATAGCTTCAGAGTACGATGGGTGGATGTACATTAATTCACTCATTTCTTTCGTAGTCATCTGATTAGCGAGGGCGAGCATGAACTCTGCGATCAGGTCACTCGCTTGTGCACCGACGATCGTGGCTCCAAGCAGTGTCCCATCAGGTTGTGTTACAAGTTTGATCAATCCTTCGGGTTTGTTTGTTGCGGCTGCTCGGAAATTATGGGCACGAAAATTCACCTTTCCCGTTCTCACGGTTAATCCTTTGTCTCGGGCTTGTTGCTCTGTTAAGCCTACAGCCGCGATTTCAGGGATGGTGAAGACCGCTCGAGGAAGCATGGCATAATTTATCGTCGTGGCTGTTCCGGCAATATTTTCTGCTGCGACTTTAGCTTCTCGCATAGCGACGTTGGCGAGGAGATACGGAGCAACGACGTCTCCGGCAGCCCAGATAGTCGGTACGGATGTCTGCATACGGTTGTCAACAATGATCCCTCGTCGTGTTGTCTGAACGCCGAGCGATTCAAGACGTTGCAGGTCGATATTTGGATGGCGACCGACCGCCATTAAGACTTTCTCAGTGGACATCGTCAGTTCTTCAGTCGGCGTTTGTATTGTGATCTCCGCACCATCATCGACCGGTGTGATGTTGGTGACTCTACTCTCCAGAAACACGTGCATGCCTTCTTTCTTAAGATGGCGTTTCAGAAAGGCTCCGACTTCAGGTTCATCCGTCGGTAAGAGCGTTGGGAGGAGTTCAATCACAGTAACCTGCGTGCCTAAGAGATTGAAGATCGTGGCAAACTCAAGGCCAACAACACCGCCCCCGATTACCAGTAATGTTTTTGGAGGAGTATCCAAGTCGAGTAGTTTGTCACTATCGAGGATCGGATCTTCCAGCTTAACTCCAGGGATGGTAGTTGGCTGTGATCCAACGGCGATCAGAATATTCCGTGTGTTCACAAGTTCTTCTTCACCAGTTGTTAATGTAATTTTCACGGTTGATGGGGAGAGAATCTCTCCCGTCCCATTCAGAATAGTGACTCCGCTTCGAGTTAATGCGATCTCAGCAAATTTGGCGAATCGGGCACACATACCATCCTTATATTTACGCAGCGTGCTCCAATCGACTGAGACGGAGCCTTGAATACCTACTACGCTCCCATTTTTCACATTCTTCAATAACTCCATGGTGGAGGTGAGGGTTTTCGTTGCGGGACCACCCCAATTGAGACAGACCCCGCCTATCCGCCGATTTTCGACGAGGATCACCGTTGCCCCCAGTTTTGCTGCTCGGGCTGCAGCGTACACGCCTGCGCCGCCTCCACCAAGCACTACAAGATCAACGTTCTGCGCCATTCTCAACTACCTCTATTACATTGGTCATCCTGTTCTCTGAAACATGTGTAGTTATTTGTAAACGTTTGCGTTACCTCTATGTTATCGTGATCATGCAAGTAGCTCGCTAATTCTGATAAAAGTATACAAGTTGTAGTTTTTCATCTGTTTAGAGAGGGCGAGACGAAAAAATATACAGTACTCGTGATGAGAATAGCGCGTGCGCTCACTTAT
>CP070659.1:1276653-1280808 GCA_020355125.1 Candidatus Bathyarchaeota archaeon | reverse complement strand
CCAAGCACTGACAACAACGCTCCCAAATATGTTTCAAGACCTCCTTCAGGTCTACCTAAATAATGGATTGCGGAATGCACTAACAATCCATCCCCAGGCTGTATACCTACAGATATTAGTACATCTTTTATTTGCTTTTGGTCGACTTTAAGCATTAATTTCTACTGAGTCTGGATCGATATAATGCTCGCACAACTGCCGGCCAGCTCGATATTCCAATTCAAATCCCATTCGTTCGTAAAGTTTCCAACTAGCTTCATTGTCACGCAGCACTTGAATTTCTACAGAATGTGCTCCTTGAGGTTTTCGAATTGTTTCCCAGCAAATATATACACGTTGGTGGCGATGAGTGCCCCAAAGATCAATGGAAAGCAAGCCAGTTCTGTCAAAGATTAATTGCTCGGGAAGGGTTAAAGGATGAGCATGAACTCCAAAGTTGGTTCATTCGACGAATCGATCGGTTTCTGAACAACCACAGCCGGAAACTCGTTGGCTGGGACGAAATCCTCGAGGGTGGCCTAGCGCCAAATGCTACTGTCATGTCGTGGCGAGGTATGGAGGGTGGCGTCGAGGCGGCTCGACAGCGACATGACGTAATCATGACGCCGACCTCCTACTGTTACCTGGATTATTACCAGTCGAAATCACCGGATGAGCCGTTGGCCATTGGAGGGTTTCTTCCCCTGGAAAAAGCATACCGTTTTGAGCCGATACCGGACGGTCTTTCGGTAGAAGAAGCAGCCCATATTCTAGGTGCTCAGGGCAACGTATGGACTGAATACATCAACACTCCTAAACATGCCGAGTACATGGCGTTTCCCAGAGGCCTCGCAATTGCAGAAGTAACATGGACCCAGCCAGAAAATAAGAACTATGACAATTTTGTCAAACGACTAAAACATCATATGAAACGATTCGATGCTATGGGCATCAACTATGCAAAGCATGACATTGAATTATTGTAACTACTTATGATTAACAGGCTAGCTAAAAAACTCTAGAGGTACAAGAAATCTACGGCATATAGCGCGCGCAAGAAAAGTAAACAACGAATCGCAAATTTATCTGTACATTGTCTGACTAGCACAGACGCTCTGGTCAGCGCACGCTAGTGGGTTGGCGTCTCGGCCGTAACCCATCTTATGAAGAAGCAGACAGGTACAAATCAAACATCAAGTTACAATCACACCGTTTAGCGCGCGCTAACTATTTGAATGGAACGCCGAGGTCTGCGAGTTCCTTCTTGGCTTTTCCATATATGTCCAAGTACTCTTTGCTGGGCTCAAGTTTCTTCAAGTCATAACACTCTTGGAATTTTTTACCTGTGGGCGGGTTCTTCAGTTTGCCTTCATACTTTTTGTAGATCGCCTTTACAAGCTCGTTAGCATCGGCTAAGTTCATGCCTGGAAGACTGTCCCTCAATTCGCATGCAAATCTGGATTCGAGACCAGTGCTGTAATCCGTTCTCGCGCCGCGAGCGCGCGCTAGAAAAGCATTGTTGTGGCATAGCGTACGCTAAAAACGTCTTCAGAGCAGATTCGAGCGGTACTCAGGCATTCGATCTTGCTCGGGAGATAAACCTCTTATGCAACCGTTACGTTATTATTAGATAGAGGTAAGAACGGTTGTCTCAGACATCCAATAAGAAAATTGGAGAAAAGATTACCCGTACGGTAAGCGATATCTCTACTAAACTGAAGAATTACCTTTCATCGTCTACGATTGTCGCAAAACTGACTCCTGAACAAGAGGAAACGTTGATTAATAAAATTGCACGAACCATCTCCAAGTTCGGATTAGAGATGCCTGCAGGAATATTTTTAGAGATTTTTAAGCCTGTAAGCCATGTTGGTGCCAATCTGATTTTACTGCCCTCTTCCCCTTTTCTCTACCTTTTCGGGGTCAACGGATACCAATATGTAAGTTTGCTGGAAAAACGAGAGAATATCGAACGGTTATTGGAAAGAATCAATGAAGATAAATCAGATAGCGTCCTAGATTAGTCTCATAAGCGAACAACGCATCAGCCTTTTGTATACAAAGTCTTATATAGCGAGAAACGCCACATTCAGTTATGACAGGGCAATACCTGTATATATCACATATATTTTCAATAAAAATAGAAAAAATACTGGAGATAAAGACTTGTCGATAATAATTGAAGGAAGAATCATTCCTATGACGATAGTGCTAGCTTTCGTTGCTCTTTTTCTGCTGATTCACTACTTGATAAGCAAAGGACGAATGCAATTGAACGTAAGGAAGATCACACAGCTAGATGCCCTAGCAGATATACTTGATCGATGCGTAGAAATGGGGAAACCCGCGTTTTATTACCAAAGTTGGGGCGCAAAGTTTTCTGATAAATCATGTATCGACGCTGTCGCGTCTATAGACGTCCTCGACCACGTCGCAAGGGAGGCAGCTACGAAAGGCATAAACCTAATTGTTTCTCCAATGTCGGGAGAAATGTACCCCCATGATGTTGAAACCGTGAGGGAAGCCTATAGCGCAGTGGGACGGCTTGACCAATTTAATCCCGACAACATCAGGTATTACAGTGATTACATGACGACATGGATGGCAGCTAATTATCCCCTCGTCGATAAAGAACGTCCAGCAGCCATTATTGGCATGGGAGGGGTTGGTGACGACATCTATTACTTCACCGCTTATATGGTCATTCACAACATAGACCATGTCGCGATTGCCGGG
Source organism: Candidatus Bathyarchaeota archaeon (assembly GCA_020355125.1). Classification (GTDB taxonomy): domain Archaea; phylum Thermoproteota; class Bathyarchaeia; order RBG-16-48-13. The sequence continues at coordinate 1,278,093 of CP070659.1, read as the reverse complement.
TCAGGCGCAGTAAGTCATGTAGCTTACATTATAATCGGTGCAGATGAATGGCTGGTAGGCGACGAATATTACGCAGCGGCAATTGTGCTAGGAGGTAAGGGCGCGTTATCAGGAAGCCTCATAACCACAGATCTCTTCAAATTGGCATCCATAGTAGTTTTGATCCTGGGATTAGTAATTACGACGTTAGGATCCAGCTTTTTACTCGACTTGTTATCATTGTAAAATGGTGGTTACATGGTATCTATAGTTTTAAGACGACAAATTCCCCTTGCCATATTGATTGTGTTCTTTCTGATCGGAACCTTGGACTACTTCCTTGATATCGGTTTATCACCGATAGCAAGCGTTATCAAATCGGGCGGTACGGTAATCACTGCCTTCACGATAATCGTAGCCGCGTTGTCATACCTGATCCGTTCCCTAAATCGTATAATAAACTGGAAAACAGAAGGCGCTGTGAATTCGGCTTTGGAAGTTTTTGGATGGATCATATTAATTGCCTTTTTGTATACTTTTGCTACAAAGGGCATCGCAAGCACAGAATATAATTGGCTGATTGCATCCTTCTACGCTCCGTCCTCGTCAGGCATATGGACGATCTGCTGTGTATTAACGGTTGCAGTTATTTTCCAAAAATATAGAATACAAAGTTTGGAGGGCGGCCTATTTTGTGGCGGATTCGCGTTTCTAATGCTTCTTCGAACCCCAGTGATTCTAGGGCTGATACCTGGATCTGACGCGTTTGCAACCACATTCGTGAATTTGTTTGAGACGCCTATCACTAAAGTCCTCCTGTTGCTAGGTGCATTAGGAACGTTTAGTCTAACGGTTGAATCGCTACGCGGACGAATCGGAGGGTTCGAATAGAGATGGCCATTGCAAAGTATGTGAGAAAACGTATAGCCGCTATTCTCGCGGTAACTTTCATGATTATATCGGGAATACCGCTGCTTGCTCCCTTATTACTACCGTTGCCAATAACTCCCTCCGTGGAAACATATTATGAGAGCCTTGAGGCGCTTCCAACTGGCTCTACGATATTTGTTGTCATGGATGTGGGTTCGAACAAAGTTACGAATCTCATCCTCGCAGATACGCTAAAACATATTGTTACAAGAGGGCACAAATTCGTCCAATTTTCATCCACCGCGGCTTCACTAGCGTGGGCAGAAATCTATCCTCTCGCCTTGATTAAACCCACCCTACAAGCCCACAACTACGTCTACGGTGTAGATTATGCTTACTGTGGCTTCGTCCCGGGATATGAAATAGCGATGTCCGCACTGTACAACGATTTCCAGAGCATCGTCACAGCAGATTATTACGGCACACCCACCGCACAAGTCCCCTTACTAGCAAGCATTGTTGACCATGACTCTTTCGATTACGCTGTTTTCGTTGCTGGTTACGACACCCTTGAAGCGTGGTCTCGTCAAT
>CP070659.1:1270858-1276553 GCA_020355125.1 Candidatus Bathyarchaeota archaeon | reverse complement strand
CTGATGCGATGGATCGATCTATATAATACTCCCCAAGCATTCTGTATATGACGTAACCTTTTGCTGAAAGAAACTTATAGCATTGGCTAAACCTATTGGGTAGATTTTGCTTTGCCCAGAGAATCTTCACTAGGGGATAACTGAATAATAGGGGGCACCCTGTTCGACTGTATAATTCATAGGGGTCAATGGAATTACGTAATGGTAAAGTCTGGGTTTCTGCTCTACGATCAAGCCACGTATATAGTTTGGAGAGAAGAGTACCGTCCTGAGCAATCATAATGGTTCCATGCATTTGAGAGCTGAAACTGACCATTCTGAAAGCGTCGGGCGAGAGTTTTGATGTTTTTATTGACTCCTTCAAGGTTTCTAGCGTTGCTTTCCAGATCGCTTCTGGACTTTCCTCTGCGAATCCAGGAGTGGGGCTACATACTTTAAGTGTACGGTATGCTTGTCCATGAATTTGGCCGTTTAAATCGAATATTATTGATCGGACATTTGTTGAACCCAGATCGACGCCAATGATCAAATCGTGTTCAACTCAGTTAGACTCAATTTTATTCTCTCGTTCATTATCTCTGAGGGATTAAATATATGCCAGCAATTTTAAAGAATATTATAGGTTAGATTTTTGGGAGGACGCAAGTTTTCCATTGTTTATCTCTATTTCTATTTCATGGTTGCATTTTGTGCATTTGACTTTGCCTTTAAAATCCCAGTATTTATTGCTGTCAATGTGTATAATCCTTCTGCAATCTTCATTTAGACAAAATATATGAACCATATTTAATTCACCTCTAAATATCGTTGTGCATCTAGTGCTGCTTTACATCCTCCAGCTGCAGCGGTAACAGCTTGACGGTATCTATAATCTTGGACATCACCAGCTGCGAAAACACCTTCAATACTAGTCATCGTTTCATCTCTAACAATCACGTACCCTTTTTCATCCATATCAATTTGGTCGTGAAAAAGCTGGGTATTTGGTTCATAGCCTATTGCAATAAAAACAGCATCACATGCTATTTCATACTCTTCATCGGAGTCAATTTTGTTTAGTTTTACTCCTTCTACTTTGTCTCTTCCCAAGATATCATATATAACGCTCTTCCAGATGAATCCTATCTTTGGGTTATTGAAGACTCTTTCCTGAAGAATTCTTGACGCCCTCAATGTACTTCTTCGATGCACTATTTTAACCTCCTCTACTAATTTCGCTAAGACTAGAGCTTCCTCCATCGCTGAATCGCCTCCTCCAACAACTATGGCTTTTTTGTCCTTAAAAAAAGCTGCATCACAGGTAGCACACACTGAAACACCTTTGCCTCTTAACCGAGTTTCATTTTTTAGACCCAGCCATTTAGCGGAAGCGCCAGTAGCGATTATTACAGATCTTCCTTCAAATGTTTTATTATCCGTACAAACTCTGAAAGGCTTACTTTGAAGATTTACATTTGTAACGTCTTCAAAGATGAATTCAGCCCCAAATCTTTCGGCTTGTTTCCACATTCGATCTATAAGATCAGGACCTAGAACTTCTTTAAACCCAGGAAAATTTTCGACTTCAGCTGTTAACATTAATTGCCCACCCCATTCGACTCCTGCGAGAAGAAGTGTTTGTAGTTTTGCCCTACATGTATATAGAGCTGCAGTAAGTCCAGCAGGTCCAGAACCTATAATGATAACGTCATACATTTCATATAATTCTCCAATGATCTGTGTTCCATACAGTCAGTGCACGCTAGCTAGCTTCTGAAATAATAGGTACAGAATACACTTATTATTTTATTTACATTTTATTTAGTTAGAGGCTCTATCATAGGAGTTATGCTAAATGCAATGGAAGATAAAACATATTTTTAATTATACTAATGAAAGGGCATGGGGAAACGGTTATTGTCATGGTGGTTTCCATGATAAATTACCTTTAGATAGAGTATATTTTCAAGAATATTTTCAGCATTGGATTGGTGTTTTTGATCCAAGTAACAAATTTCTATGGACGGCGGGCTCGATTAATCCTGGAGTGAGTGAAACTCACATTCAATTTGATTTAAAGAATCCTCATTACATTACAACGTCTCCAGATGATGGGGCGACTCTAGTATCGTGTGCTGGAACTAATAAAATCTTTAAAATTTTCCCAGAGAAAAAAGCTGTGAAACTCTTCATTGATACTGGAAAAATCGGGTTAAAAGATATTGGAAATTGTGAGTCCGATCTCGAGGGTAATATTTGGGTAAATGAAGTCACAGGCTGTCGAGTCTGGCAATTTGATTCAAAAGGGAACAAAATACAAGTCTTAGGCCAAGCCGTTCCTGGATTTCAAACGAAACCAACTACATTTGATAGTGTTCGTTTCAATTGGATTTATGATCTAAGACTAGGTCCGGATGGAAACATCTATGTATTAGATAGTAAAAACTTCGCTCTTAGAATGATTGATCTACAAAATGAGAAGGTTATTTTATTAGCAGGTACAGGAAAGCCAGGATACACAGGAGATGGCACTGATGCACTGGACGCCACTTTAGGCTCGGATCCAAATGAGCATTTCGACGGCCCATATGCATTATCATTGGATGAAGATGGCAACATATATATTGGGGATACGCAGAATCACGTTGTTCGAATGATTGAAAAAACAACAAATATCATTTCAACCATTGCAGGAAAACATATGATTGAGCCACATCTCAGGACTGATCCCCATGAGACAAATCCATTACAACTTAATATTCCGAAAATATGTAGCTTGGATTACTTTAACCAATGTCTCTTCATACCTGAATGGGATGGAGACATGATTATCTTAGAAAAAATTAATTAGCATGCACGCTAGCTAGCTTAAGCTATTCACATAAAGTAAGTGTTAAGTGGATGGCTTAATGGTAAAACGACATTCCATTTTTAGCTTTATGCAGGGAAACGTCCTTGTTTTAATAGTATCCACTTTCCTTATGAGGTTTTCAACAACCCTAGGCTGGCCCTATTTTTCCCTCCATGTTTTAGCTTTGGGAGGCTCCCCTATCATTGTTGGTATGGTGTATTCTATTGGTGTGTTAGCGGGGTTACCCACATTTCCTCTTGGCGGATATATTGCAGATCATAGGGGACGAGTCAAGTTAGTAGGTGTAATGACGTTCCTCGAAGCTTTCATGAAAATTTTCTTTATCGTAGCACGGCACTGGCTTTTTATGGTGGTGGGCTTGTTTCTCTGGCAGCTTATTTGTATACATTATTCAATAGCGCAAGCAATTATGGCAGATTCGCTTCCTCCAGATCGGCGAGGGATTGGCTTCGCAACCGCCTTAGCGCTCCCTAACATAGCAGGCGTTGTAGCACCATTTATCTCGGGTTACATGATAGATATCAGCGGAGGTGGCTCTATAGGGGTGAGGACTGCGATGCCGCTCCTATGGACAATGAGTTTAATTATAGGCGTGGTGGCGGGAATAATTCGATTACGGTTTTTAAAGGAAACGTTGAAACATACGAGCTCCAATAGTTCCCTCAAACACGTTCCCTTGTTGGTGAAGGAATCCTATAAGAGCGTGGGGGAAAGCCTGCGATGGATGACCAAGCCCCTCTGGGCGATAGCGTTGATCAGTATGGTGATTACCTTTTTTGTCAGCGTCGCATCGCCCTTCTGGATCATATATGCAACCAGTGTCATCGGATTAAGCCCAGGCAGCTGGGGATCCCTAATTTTCCTTCTGGGTATTGTGCAGATTTGTCTTATGATTCCGATGGGATATCTAATCGATCGCTATGGGGTTAGAAAATTAATTATCGTGGCTCTATCGATGGCTATTATGCCCGTATTCCTGTTCACGTTCTGTCGATCATTTCTACAGGTGTTTGTCGCGCTTCTTTCCTTAACATTGGTGAACGCTATCCTTTCGCCAGCTTTTTCTTCGTTAAAAGCCAACCTCATCCCTCGTAAGCGGCGTGGACGTTTATTGACACTTTTAGGACATAGTGTAAGAATTGCGTGGGGGAGTGCTTGGGCTATGGGAATACTCCTGTTCCTTCCCATGTCAGCAGGAATGCTTCTCGGCGGCTACATCTATGATTGGAATCCTCAATATCCTTGGATCATCTTTTCGCTAGCAATCATTTTCTGCTTATTGTTAACCATTCGATTTATCCGCGAACCTGAGAAGCCAGAAATCTAATAATCATCATGCTATTTATGAGCAGAAGCTAATTAGCAAATTGAGCTGTGACTCATGGAGCTTAATATTTTAAGCGCACATGCGAAAAATATGTATTAATCGAAATAGGGAGCTGTTGTAAATTTCTTGGCCTCTCGTTTAGTAAAGATTAATAGAATTTGTTCGTGGGTTTTAGTGCTATTTGCACTAGTTATGATTGTTTCAGGATATGGAGTTACCAGACCTTTCGTTAGTCAATTGTCTCCTTTATGGTTTTTAATTAGAGGACTTCATACATTGCTATGTTTGTTGTTTACAGCACAATTTGTCTTTCATGTTTTAATAGTAGAATTTGTTATCAGTTCTAAATGGTTTTTACTTTTCAGAAAAAGTTGGAGAAAAAAATTTAATTCATTTATATTCTGGAAAATACTGCAAAAAAGTACAGGTTACTTGACTTTTATCATATCTCTTTTGGTAATTTTGACCGGATTAAATTTTCACATACCCCTTATTGGTCCATTCTTCCCATTATTTCAACATAGAAGGTTAGATATTTACTTAATCGCCATTTTAATTATTCATGTTGCATTAGGAGCTAAGATGGTATTTATAAGAAAGAGGATGTCGCATACATTAACCAACATAGGAATCATTATCGTTAGTATTGCAGCGATGAGTTTTGTTTTTTATCTAGATACGATGAGGTGAAAATTCTACGTCAAAATAAATCGAGTCGCATATAACCTGTTAGTGAGTTTTACAGAGATTTTATTCAGAAATTTATTCAATAGCACGCGTGCACACTTTATGTAGGTGAGAAAATATAAAGTGCAAAGTATATTTATTATAAATATTGTTTGAGTTTAGTAAAATGGAGTTAAAAGATATGGAAAAAATAGGATCGTTAATTCAAGAAGCAGATTGGAAAATCGAGAAACACGTTCCTCTGATCGAATGTCCTGAAACGGTGAAAGCAGATGAAACGTTCAAGTTGACGGTGGGACTTGGAAAAGAGATCGCTCACCCGAACACCACCGAACATCATATCCGATGGATTTCTCTCTTCTTCCACCCTACGGGCGAAACGTTCCCATACCATATCGGACACTATGAGTTTAATGCTCATGGCGAATCCGCAAAGGGGCCTAATACTAGTTCGATTTATACTCATCATGAAATAACAACCTCTTTAAAAACTGGTAAACCTGGAACCTTTCTTGCTCTTGCATTATGTAACATCCATGGATTATGGCAATCTGCAAAAGAAATCAAAGTAAAATAAATGAACGTCGGGCTCCAGCACGCGCTATTTTCATCAATCCTAAATACTATTCCTAAATATTATTTTTGAACTTCGTAAATTGTTTCGTCAATGAGTTCTAATGTCTTTTCTAAATGGTGAGTTACTTTGTTTCTCTGCCTGATCATCTTTGTTGTTAAATATTTTGCCTCACTGCTTTCTTTTTCCATGTTTGCTAGTGCTGTTACTTGTTGCATGGTGGGGAGTAATCCCATATAATATGCGGGATCTTGGT
>CP070659.1:1263776-1270758 GCA_020355125.1 Candidatus Bathyarchaeota archaeon | reverse complement strand
CTATATACGTCGGTCTGTTTGGTATAGGAGGCCCCTTGATATCAATTGGTATTCCAAAGCTTGTGTCTATATGGTTTCAAGGCGACGAAAGAGGAACAGCTTCAGGTGTTTATACAACGGGCCCCATTATCGGTGGTGTTATTGCACTATCTCTGACTAATAGCGTATTCGTGCCACTACTAGGCAACTGGAAAAACGTATTACATGTGTACAGTTTGATTGGGCTTCTAATCGCTTTCCTCTGGCTATTCGTAGGGCGTAAAGCTCTCACTATGATAAGTGCTCGCGGACACCGCACGTTAACTGGAGAAAAAACAACGTGGAAAACAATGAAAACATTATTTAAGAGCAAAAACATTTGGCTCATAGTAGCCATCGGCATCACATTCTTTCTAAGCAGCCATGGGCTCGCCAACTGGCTACCCAAATTATTCGAAGCGAAGGGGACAAGTTCCAGCGAGGCAGGATATTTAGCTGCATTTCATAGAATATTTGGAATATTTGGTAGTATCATATTATCGAAACTACCCCATATTCTAAAATCCAAAAAGCTAGCAATAGCAATCACCCTCTTCGTACAAGGGCTATTCATAATTATATTAGGAGTAACAGCAGGTCCGATCATGTGGCTAGCTTTAGCCTTCGTAGGAATTACAACGAAAGGGCTCCTTCCTATTCTTACAATAATCCTCATGGATATGCCGGAAGTCGGACCCATCCGTATGGGAATAGCTGGAGGATTATTTTTCGCATTAGGAGAAATCGGAGGATTCGGAGGACCCTTTGTGATGGGGCTGTTAAAAGACATAACAGGTTCGTTTCTTTCAGGGCTCATCTTCATCGCTGCCATAACAGAAGCATCGATTGTTTTAGCATCGTACCTGAAAGTCGATGTGCCAGTGTCACGAGTCGATAAATGGTAGCGGCAAAAAAACTCCCAATTTTAAAACATGAGAAGAATTAGGAGCTATTAAAACATGTATCAAACAATGAAAAAGCTCTCCAAAGCAAAAGCAATAATTAAGGAAGATCTACTATATGGCTAATCAACATGAAGTCTAAATTTTTATACATAGCTATCGCGATTTACTCCCTAAGTATAGGGATACTTATCACTGTTGTTCCCCTCTACATTAAAAGTATGGACGTTGACGGTGCCATAGCCGGCTTTATCTTTTCAGCATATGCTATAACCTTTGTCATGGCGTCACCAATATGGGGCAAGATGTCAGATGTATGGGGAAGAAAGATAACATTAGTTCTTGGGATGGCTGGGTATTCTTTAGCAGTTCTATTATACTCTTTTGTAAAGGCTCCGTCTCGTATTCTGCCAATACGTTTATTGCAAGGATTTGCAGACGCTGCCTACTGGACGGTGCCCGCCGCACTGATTGCTGATATCTACGCTCCAGAGAAGCTTGGAAAGGCGCTCGGCAAGATCGGTGTCTTCCAAGGGATAGGCAGTATCGCTGGACCTTTAGTGGGCGGAATCTTGATTAGAGAGTATAGCTTTCCTGTCGCCTTCTACTTCTGTTCAGCTTTGACGTTTCTCACCGCCCTCCTAGTCTTCTTCGGAGTACAGATAAGGAAAAAACCAAGCAAATCCATCACGATCTCTTCTAGTGTTTGGCTAGATTTCGATTCAAAGAGAAAGAAAAGCTTTGCAATTGCGTATTTTGACTCTATGTTACCTGCAATATACTTAGGGATTATCGCTGCAATTTTTCCATTACACGCGGATACTGTGTTAGAGGGAAATACATTCCTAGTCGGACTCCTCTTAACTAGTTATTATGTTGCAGCGCTCCTCATTAAACCCTTAGCTGGAAAGCTATCTGACATAATTGGTAGGCGTTTGGCGATACTAGTAGCATTGGCTACAAGTGGCCTCGGATTTTTTATTCTCATCTTTTCCTCGTCTTTTCTCTCTTTTCTATTAGCGATGATAATCGTTGGTACCGGCGTTGGTCAGCTTTCCATAACGTCAAAAACCGCTCTTATGGATCTCGCCCCACCCTCACAACGAGGATTTATCTCTGGTCTCCAAAGCATTGCATGGGGCATAGGATATTTTTTTGGTCCAATGATTGGAGGAGTGCTAGCGGACTATTCTCTTAGCGCCCCCTATATCTTCTGCACCCTAATATCCACACTTGGAGGATTCATAACGCTAGTTTATGACGTGCCAAAGCGTTAGGAACGCGCTCATCAAGCTACGATTAGGCATTAATTTGTAGACTGTAAAAAAGATGATTTTAGGAGGCCCAATTTAGTGTCAGTACGCTTTAATGAAGCGACACAAAGATCTGTTCGACCTCAAAGACATTACCGTCGTCCAATGTTGAAATATCTTTAAATTCCACGATCATGTCCATTTATCATAGCAACTATAAGAAACACTTAGTAATAAAAACGCTAGGATTCACTAGTAGAGCGTCGATAAGGCAAATACCACCCGTCCAAAAAATGGTATTGAAGCAATTGAAGTGCGAGCCTGAGCTTTGATAGCATAACAAAAGAAATAAAGTAAACTAGTAATAAAGCGCGTTAGGGGAATGTGATCTGGGTGAATTGAGAATAATTGGGCGGTCGCCTAGTGAGGCGACTGAAGACGTTGTGAAAGAAGATATTCGCCTCACTTGGAGTAAGAATGATGAGAACAAGATAGCGCTTGCTGAAGAAACTTTCAACGAATACGTAAGAAGGGGCTGGCTAGCAATAGGAGAGTTGTTAGGAAAAAAGAAACAAATCTTCACTTTTAATCCAGATTTTGAGACGATCGTTTTAGCCCCCCTCGTGATGGGTGGGTAAAACAAATGAGCTTTTAGAGCAAAGTTTCTTGACTGAACAGGAAAACTGTCTAAATAGATAAAGCTGCCATTAACTCTTCCACAAGTAAAAAACCAATCAATTAGAATATTACGTCTGTATTACTTTTGATGATCAGAGCTAATATAAAAGCGGTTTCCTTGACCAAGTTTTTCCAACAATTTGTAAATCATGTAATCGTATCTCACAGTTTCTTTAAATGCTTCCAGAGCTAAGCGATATCGTGTTTCGAAACTTATATCTCCTCTTTTTTCGAATTCTCTAAGGATTTCGTCATATTTTTCAGGATTAACGATCACAACCACATTCATAAAATTCTTAGCTGCGGCTCTAATCAGATTGAGACCACCGATATCGATGTTTTCCAGCGCTATCCTTAAATTAAAGGCTCCATCGAGCTTCTTAATGGGGCATGGATTACAAACAACTAGATCTATTGGTTTTATTCCTAATCGCTTCAGTTCAATTACATGTTCTTTTTTATTTATCAAGGCCAGAATTCCCCCTAAAATAACAGGATGCCCCGTCTTAACGCGGCCATCAAGAATTTCAGGGAATTTCGTGACGTCTGAAACGTGCTTAACAGGTTGAATTCCATTTTTTTTCAGAAATTTTAATGTTCCGTCCGTTGCGATGATCTCGATTCTTCTTCGGCAAAGCTCTTTAGCAAAATTTATTATGCCCGTTTTGTCATGAACAGAAATTAATGCGCGTTCCATCCTCGTCGTATTATTGATATAACTCTTTATAACCATTCGCGCGTATGTCTGCCCCCGAATGAAATAGTCAGCATTTTTTCGCATGCGCTATAGACAAGTTGCTCTTCTCTAACAAATTGAAATGTCATGTAGTGGAAAAATGGTTTTCTTTACGTCGTTAATCGTGTTTTGGATCTTTATTGCGTGAGGCAGATTTGGAGTCAATTTCTCTTTGTCAAAAAGGGTTTGGTAAAGTTCTACGTTTTTTGCCGCAGCTCCTGCCACCGTTATGAATATGAGCGCCCAACATTTGGAAACAGTTCTTGGTTCATATCCTCCTCCACCAAATATTAAATATCTTCCGTTTGAAACGTCATGTGCTAACTGATGAAGTGCAGAACTGATTTCTACATATGATTTAGTTGTCAAGGATAACCCCACTAGGGGATCTTGATAATGAGTGTCTACACCAAATTGGTTCAACAAAATTTCAGGCTCATATTTCTCTATTAACGGCGGCACAATTTCGTTAAAGGCTTCAAGATATGCTTCGTCGAACGTCCCTTCTGGTAAAGGCACGTTTACAGAGTATCCCCTCCCTTCGCCCTCCCCTATCTCTGCGATGCTTCCAGTCCCAGGGTAGAACCTCCCTAGCCAACTTCTTCCATATCTATGGAGAGAAATTGTAAGAATAGGTTCATCATAAAATATTTGTTGTGTTCCGTCGCCATGGTGGCCGTCTAAATCCACAATCGCGATCCTCTTCAAACCATATCTTTTCTGGAGGTATCTCGCTGCCAGCGCAACATCATTGAAGACACAAAACCCAGCAGAGCGATTCCGTGTAGCATGATGCAGCCCTCCGCCAACGTTGAAGGCATGTTTAACCTTTCCCTGCATGATGAGATCGGCTCCAAGGATTGATCCGCCAACCTTTGCACAAGCCGCCTGGTAAACTCCTTTTCTGGCCGGCGTATCACCATAATCGAGATAACCAATGCCAGCTTCGCATTTCCTCTCGACGTCTTGGACGTGTTCTTGGGAATGGACAAGCATTAGATCGTCTTGACTGGCATAATTTGGCTTATAGTGCTTCACCTCTTCATTAAAGACTCCCAGCTTATTAAGCAACGCCAACGTATCTTTGTATCTGCTCGGCCTCAGGGGATGGTTGGGACCAAAATCGTAGCCAAGATAATCTTCATGGTATAGGAAAGCAGTTTTGCATGTCATCGTCATTTCTAATTAGCATACGCTATACTAGAAACCTGTTGAAGTAACAAAAACGAAGTTCACTACATTGATTTCTTTGTAATGGGCCAAAACACGAGAAGGGAGGGGCTTCAATAGCAACCTTTATAATACTGGGTTAATAAATCGATCCAGTACTCAGTATTTATGGTGAGCTTTTGAAAACATTAGTTGGCATAGATGACATAGCGTCCTATGTTCCTAAACTCTATCTTGAAGCAGAAGAACTGGCCAAAGCCCGTGGTATCGATCCCAATAAAATTGTTAAAGGGATTGGAATCGAACAATTATCCATTCCCGATGTGTATGAAGACGCGGCGACGATGGCTGCTATGGCAACGTTGAGACTGATGGAAAAAAATGATCTGCAGCCAAAGGACATCGATTTCATTCATGTCGCTACGGAATCTAGCCCCGACGCAGCTAAGCCGATCTCCTGCTACGTTTTAGGTATGTTAGAACAGAGATATGGAGGTGGGAGTTTCGCTCATATAGGGGCACCAGAAACAAAGTTTGCTTGTGTTGGGGCTACATATGCGATGATCGATCGCCTTGCTTATCTCGCTTCTGGATGGAACCAACGTAAATATGCAATAGTCGTAGGTACGGATATTGCTAAATATGATATCAACTCGTCTGGAGAACCTACCCAGGGAGCCGCTGCAGTCGCGCTCCTCTTAGGAAAAAATCCCCGACTTATGGTTTACGAGCCCGCGTTCACAAGTTTTGGAACGGTAGATGACCGCGATTTTTTCAGACCTATTGAACACACGACGGCGGTCTACGATGGGCACTATTCAATTGGCTGTTATCTGCGCAATATGCGGATTGCCGCTGATGCATACAAGAAAAAAATGTTCAATTCGCAAGGATTAAAAACACTTCAATCAAGTTTGAACGACCAAATCGATTTGATATCCTTCCATTGCCCCTTCCCCAAAATGGTGGAATATGCATTCGCATCTTTTTTGATTCATGATTGGAGAGGCTTACCCAAATGGAACAAACTATTGGACTCGACAGGTCCTGAACCAGATAGAGCAGGAATGTCTGATATAGAGTTCTATATCTCAAAAAAGTACAGTGCCTTCAGAAAAAACTTTACAAAAACGAAGGAGTTTCTTCACGAATATGAGGAAAAGGTGGTAAACTCGCTATCTGCATTAAAACTTATTGGAAATTCCTATACCGCTTCTGTTTGGCTGGGCGTCATCAACCAATTCGAGAAACAACGAGATGATTTAGAAGGGAAAAGGTTCGGAATAGGCTCCTATGGAAGTGGAAGTAGCGCAATAATCTGTAGCTTTATCGTTCAACCAGGATACAAGGAAGTAGTCACGAACTTAAACTTGATGGGAGCTCTGAGTCAGCGGCATAGAATATCTATCGAACACTATGAACGTTTGCATAACCGAAAACTAGAATTACATGAAAGTATCTTACCTCCAAAAAACGAATTTACTTTAGATCATATAGGCAAAGACAGAAACAACATTGGATACCGATACTATAAGTTTATAGAATAGACTGATGAAGAAAAAAAGGACATAGTCAGAGTATACTTGCCTCGGTTTTCGGTCTCGTGTTTAGTTAACTAGCTTTGATAATCATCAACATGGTTTTCCAACAACCCGCGTTGAAGAAACGCTACAACTGCTTTAGGAAACAACATGAAACCGCTACCGTTCTGCGCATTAAAATAAAGATTTTTCGAACATCAAGAGAAACAAACAGTTACAAACGGTCCGATTCAAAATCTTCAGAGATCAAGTTTTATGATTCAGTGATCAAATCTATATCAGGTTAGAAATCTGGCCATTCGTCTTGGAGCCGTTTTCGATAAAACTCTTCCCATTCCTCATCGCTAACATCAATACTCTCCACGATATCGATGAGTCGACTCAACATCCGATGATGTTGTTCTTCATCCGCAAGAATTTCATCGAATAAGGGTTTCATCTTCTCATCCTCTACCTTATCTAGAAGGCCATGAATGCTTTCCAACATCTTTTCCTCGTTTTCGAGGTGACGATTGAACGTTTTCAACATCGCTTGTTTATCAATGTGCCACACCACCTCTCCAGCATCTAAATCCATTATTGCCTGCAACATATGAGCGTGCTTCATCGAATCCAACATGATCTTGTTCAACACCACTTGTATCAGACTGTTCTTGACCATGTCAATCGTGGGTTTCAGCGAGT
>CP070659.1:1260940-1263676 GCA_020355125.1 Candidatus Bathyarchaeota archaeon | reverse complement strand
TATTTTGTTACATGGAGGATAAAGATAATCTGGAGCTAGCTAGCGAGACCCACATCATTGTTGGAAAAAGGTTTCCTTGACCAATTAATGTTATAAAACAGCGTATCAATTCAGCGTTTAAATTATCCTTCAATTTTTTTATTATTATCGTTTTTAAGCGCGCGCTAAACGTAAATAATGAAATCATTCAGAACGAGTCAATCTCTTAGTTCATAGCAAAAAAATTATTGAACAAAGCACGCGCGCGTTATTGAGAAAAGACTACGTAGCTAGCTCCTGTTTCCTTTTTGAATGAAATTGGAAACACTATTTGTTCTTTTGTTTTTAAAAATCTAGATTCACAATAATTATTTACATTTCATAATAGTATAATCCTCGAGTAGGGAATATGCACTTAGTGGTAAAAAAAAGGTTAGGGGACGATGATTGTAAGTGTGAAGAAAAGAACAATTATGCTGGTAGCCGTTCTAGCCCTTATTACCCTTTTTACCATTTCAATTGGAACAGTACTCGCCGCTCCAAAACTGAACAAGCCAAAGGACCAAAGTACGCCTTTCACGATTAAATGGGTCTTCGATTTAAGAAACGCCGATACAGGTGAACAAGTAATCACAGAAACTGGCATCTTACACATCAAAGATGCAATACTAGTAGGTACCGTCGAAGCCGACTCATCATCTCCCATTTCAGGAACTGTTTGGACAACGTTGAGTGGAAAATGGGATTGGAATACGTTGGGGGGCTCTTTCAAAGGAAAATGGACAATCACCACTGATAACGGAGCCTTCCAAGGCTCCGTTGTTGGCAGCGTAGCTGTCATTTATATATCAGGTAAATTTGTAGGGCATGGAATTAACGACCTTAAAGATCAAAAAATCCAGGGCTCAATTAAAGGCACGGTGAATGATTACATTGTAGCCCTGACCTTGCGGGGTAAATTAACCGACAAATAAGGAGAGAATTCTGGTGTCCCATGATTCATTTAAAGAAAACGCACGTGCGCTAATAGAAAATAAATTTAAGAAACTATCGATAAATAATATCCTAAATTCTAACATTTCAGGCATATACACTTGGCCTTATTTACCTCGAGGTCTGGTATCCAAGAGTGAAAAATCAGATGTAATGGATAAAAATTCAGAAGAACATAAAAACCAATTCTTTCAAATAGAGCAGGCTTTAAGAACCCTTTCTGAAAGACAAAGAGTCATAGTCTCTTGGCTTTTAGTAGTTTCTGCAGGTATTTTAGGCAATCTCATTGTTAATCTTTTTTTTGGATCGCCAAATTTTTACTTCTCTTCTTCATCCGGAGCATTATTAATAATAGGTATTACACTACTATTGGGTTCAATCTATTTGATATTTCGATACTATCCAACTAATCTCTCATATCAAATCCGTTTCCTCCCTCCTTGGGAGTATCCTCCCGATTTCTATCCTACGTTCAATATGGATGAATTGAGCTCTCTCGCAAAGATACATGTCAGTTCTAAATCATCTTTTCATAACATTATTGTAAAATTTTCCAATTTAATTGCTTTAGCAATATTAAGAGACCAATTAAATTCAGTTGATATGAAAATATTAAAAGTCAGTGAACTCGATTGGATCGGGCGGCCTTTTCATCCATTTTATAGTATAACTTTGGACTTTAAGTCTAGCAAATCATTTTGGTCACCATCTATAGGAAAGAAAGTAAAGGCAGAATTAATTAAAATAAACGATGCAATATTAATTGCTAAAAAATCAATTAAAGATAGAGCCGTTGAACACAGCGAATCAGAATGGATACAAAGAGGTCATAATTTTTTGAATGAAATATCACAATGGGAAACAGATAATCTTATCGAAACAATACAGACAAAGATAACGTCGTAAGTCTTTAAAATAACACTTAAAGCTAACTAGCTAGGGCGTTTTGAAAATAACTTCTAAGTTCTTTCACATCACAAATGAGACAGGGTGAATCATTTAGCACATATTTGGACATTAGAATGAATGAAATCAAAGTTTGTGATAATTCGAAACAAGAATCGCCAATATCAACAAGTACACTCAGGGCTTCTATTTTTATCAGATTTACTTCTAATTTCGATAATTATAGCATTTCAAAAGCATTGAGCTAGCGCGCCACGCGCGCTATGTCCACAAATACATCGAGCCTATGAAGATTTTTTATAGAATCAGTTACAATGCGCATATTATCTAGGTAACTAACCGATAGAGTTAGGTTGCATTCAGTTGCAATCGATTAGCGCGCGCGCTAGATTTTATATGGCGCGCGCTCAGACCTTTTAAAAATTCCCCTTTTTCAACTTGATCTTAAAGGGCTTGGTAGCCTAGAGATCTGTATAAATGGGTGTGGTTATCAAATAGAGAAATATGGTAGCCCGGAGGAGATTCGAACTCCTGTCGTGGGGTCCAAAGCCCCATATGCTTAGTCGAAAACATAAATAATCTTTGACCGCTACACTACCGGGCTTCTAAATTATTTTGGGTGAGTTATTAGATATGCTAGCAAGCTAGTAATCTATTAATTCATCCTACCCCATGTTGTATAGTATTTCGACGGTTCCTATGTTTTTATGATTGGGAGCGTAGGCAAATAACAATTAAAACATATTGCGTATAAATGTTTTCACCATTCTGCGGAATCGTAATTAGCTCGAACATTATTGCAAATGCGTTAGCCAGTTTCCGGTCTTTATTTGTGAGGTTCGAAGGAGTGTTCGATCG
>CP070659.1:1253511-1260840 GCA_020355125.1 Candidatus Bathyarchaeota archaeon | reverse complement strand
TTTTCTTGAAGAGTTTGTATACAATAAATGTAATTAACGCGTTATCGCTCCATAAGCGCGCGCGTGATAGTGTTCGTCGTTCGATAGCTCGCGTGTTAACCTATCCAATAATGTTGGGAGATGCTTGAGAATTTAAACTATTCTCTACTATGCTAAGAAAAGTGACGTTTTACCGCAGAAAGTGAGTCTACGGGCAAGAAAAAGACGACTATGCTTGGTAGAAAGCTGATTGCCGTTAACAGTGGCGAATAGGAGCTCAAGAAGCCGAGTCCAATGATCGCCATCAACGTGATAAAAGGGATCGTCAGCCACAGAAGACCAAGGAACACAGGTGCTGTCTTTTTATTCATGACAAAACCCGTGGTTTGAATGATGTTCATAAAGATCGTTGACAACGAGAAGAAATTCGAGGCGAAAACGATCACTCCTATAGCGACCGATAGGGGCTGACTGAGGACGCCATCCGCAATCAGCTGAGAAATATCGCCAAAGGGCTTTATTCCTCCTATAATCAAATATCCTGCAGGATTCACAAAGGTCCAAAAGGCAAGCCAAAACAACGGCACAGTTAGACGCCAAGCCTTTACTTTCCAAGTGAGCAGTGCTTGAATACTACAGGACACAATCAAACAGACGAGGATACCAGCACCAGCTATCCACGGCCGTTGCCAAGCCTCAAAGATCCCATGTATCCCGATGCATGAGAGACGGTAGGGCCACAGCAGTGATATGGTTAGGCTGACAATTGTTCCGCCAAAGAGCATGGCGAAAAATCCATGACCTAGAATCTCATGTACGAACTCGCTCACCGCCTTCATTACAAAAGCGAAGAAAAGATAATACAGTAAAAAGATGTAGCTGCTTCTTTGGCGTGGTACAGTCTCTTGAACTAGATATGGGGTTGTCGAAGATGAGTTTCGCGCGCGCGCGGGCACAGCCTTGAATAGAAGGAATAGGGTAAATAGCGATGCAACAGTCCAGATTACAACATCTGCTGCGAGGTTGATTAGAATATACTCTGTGGATCCGTTCAGGTTTGTAACGAGCCAGACAAATGGGTGACCATACCGTTTAAGTTCCGGTATACTTATTCCAGAGTCGTTGGATAGAAGTCCCGTGGCTAGTGAAATGAGGAATCCTAGGACTATGGATCCTACTATTGATTTCAACTTCAAAAGCTGCTCTTTCAACATCATCGTTTCACGTATGCCCACGCTTACAACTATGATAGCACCAGGTTAAAATGCTATCAATTAGAACACGTGTTCTAAACCATCGAACAGCTAACACTTTTGGGGAAAAGACAGATGATTCTCTCGAAATTTTATGGCAGCACGCGCGCTAATTGATCGTTCGTTTTCCGCTCCCTGAATCTAATAGCTATTATACGAAATACATATATTGTCAGGTCTGCATTGAGACATTATCATGGCCAATATTGAGGGTAAAACCACCTATTTTAAGCAGCCAGGGAGCCAAAACACTGACCTCACTCTCAAACTA
Source organism: Candidatus Bathyarchaeota archaeon (assembly GCA_020355125.1). GTDB lineage: Archaea > Thermoproteota > Bathyarchaeia > RBG-16-48-13. Next base: position 1,259,337 of record CP070659.1, on the reverse strand, counting down.
TCCAAGGAAAGAGCGGAACAGCGAGGTATAAAAAATATCGTCATAGCCTCTTATACCGGCACTACTGGCGTCAAAGCCTCAGAAATCTTCAAAGGGTATAACTTAATCGTCGTATCGGGTGTGGTTGGATTCAGAGAACCTAACACCCACAGACTGCTACCGGAAAATCGTAACATAATCGAAAAGAACTAGGGTAAAATCCTTTTCGCAACCCACGCTTTCGGCACCCTAGGTAGAGCAGTCAACAGAAGATTTAACACCATCCAAGTCGACGAAATCATCGCACATGTTCTTCGGCTCTTCGGACAAGGTGTCAAAGTTGCATGTGAAGTCACCTGCATGGCTGCAGACGCTGGATTAATAAAAACAGACGAAGACGTTATAGGAATAGGTGGTTCAGGAGTAGGAGCAGATGCCGCCCTTATTCTAAAACCCACGAACACTCACACATTTTTTGATATGAGAATCAAAGAGGTCATTTGCAAGCCCCACTTTTAACTGCGCCAAAAATCGCGTGCATAAATATCTTTAAATCTGTTGACGCGCTAATTTTTTGTTTCAAAGAGTTGATTTCATGGAAAAAGGAGAAAAATATGTACAAATGGCCCTTGAAATGGGGGCTGAAGATGCAAAAGTCATATCCATAGACGATATCGTGTTTGATCCTCGACCACTCCTCAAATGTATGTATGGCTGTAGTGATTGGGGCAAGCGTTGGACGTGTCCTTCCTCCGCAAAAGGTTTGAGGCCTTGGGAAGCTGAAAGAATACTGAAGAGATATAATTGGGGGATACTGATCCACACGGATAACGCTAGCCTGGCCCATGAAATGTCTTTTAAGGTAGAAATGGCAGCATTCTTTGATGATTATCCATTAGCGTTTTCGATGATTGACTGTTATTTATGTGAAACCTGTGCTTTTCCTGAACCCTGTAGGAATCCGAAGAAAGCGAGACCGGAAGCTATGGGGCTAGGTATTGATGTTTATGCGACGGCGAAAAAGCAAGGGCTGCCGATCAAGGTTCTTACATCAAGGGACGAGAAGAAGAATTACTACGCGTTTGTGATGATTGAATAACATAGTGCCCATCTAAACAACTATGAAGCGCGCGCTAATTTGGTTTCAGTTGAGACATGAAAGTCATCCCGATTCTCTCAATTTCTTTGACCAGAAATTCGAAATCTTTTTTCTGACTCCGATGATTTACATTGCACGCCCGTAGCATATATTTTCCTTTAATAGTGGTATCCGAGACAATCATAAGATTGATACGGCAAAGAGCTTCATAGATTAACTTGTTAATCTTTTCTAACTCTTCTTCAGTTAGACCTTGAGGATTGTACCGAAAACAGACGATGTTGGAAGTTACGGGGGCAGTGATTTCCATTGTGGCCTCTTTCATTATTAAATCTGCTAGATAGTTAGTCTGATTGATATTCTGCTGGATCAATCGGCTATATTTTTGTCTACCATAAGCTCGTAGCAGCATATACGCCTTGAGGCTGTTGAAGTTTCGAGAAAGAGGAAGGGCAAGATTGTGAGAATCCGCAAATTTATCTTGGATTTCTTCAAACGTGGATTTCAAATATCTTGCTTCATGACCATAAACAAATGTACTATAGTGTGCAAGGGGGTCTCTCACAAGGGCACATCCAATGCCGTACGGCATATACATCCATTTATGAAGATCGATAGCTAAAGAATCCGCGCGTTCAAGCCCTTTAGCTAAATGACGATGGGTTTTTGAGAGCTTTACCCATGCCCCAAAGGCGCCATCAATATGAAACCATAAGTGTTCATGCTCACAGAGGTTGGCAAGGGCATTTAAATCATCGAAGGCACCGCTATTTATGGTTCCTGCACATCCAATCACACAGAAAGGATGGTTTTTCTGTTTTCGGTCTTCTTTGATCGCTTTCTGTAAAGCATCAATTCGGATTTTGCAGTCATCATCAGTAGGGATCCATCGCAGCGCTTCGTTTCCTAGCCCCAGAAGCTCAACAGAACGTTCCAGACAATGATGCGTTTCATCACTACAATAAAGTGTCATTCTTTGTCGCAGCCCTTGTGCGCCCTTCGCCTTCATATCGATCTCCGCTTTTGCATTCCGAGCTACGGCTAGACACGTGAAATTGGCCTCTGAGCCACCACTTACGATGACGCCACTGGCCTCGGTGGGGAACTCCAGTAGCTCCTTAATCCATTCGATCACCTGCTGGTGCACATATCCCTCAGCGGTGAATGATTCGGTAGGGCTATTCATTCCCCCTCGAAGCATCTCAGCTAACATCCCAAATGGAGATCCTGTGCCCACTACTAACCCCCAGAACAAGGGGCTTTGGTTTCCAAAAGAATAGGGTAGAATATTGTTAAAAAACACGTCATAGATCTTTTCTACTCCTTCACCTTCATTTGTAAGAGGAGCACAAATCTCTCTGATAGCCTCCTTTGTAGGGAAGCTAAATTGATGTGACCTGATGTTCTGCTGATATTTCATCATATCGTCGAGCATCCGATGACCAAGTGTTCTCATCTTGATCCAATTATTCGGATCTAACGTGAATTCGCTCCCAATTAATCCCGTTTTTTCAGCATTCATGTCAAATCAGCTAACGATAAATCTTTGCATCAAATGTGTTTTTACAGGTTAATAAAATGATGCTGCTTGCTAGCCGAACGGAGGCAGTCATAAATTTAGCATGCTACAATCTAATGAAATAGGAGGTGCTTTTAGCAAGCAATATAAAGTTTGTAATAGTAATAAGTCAGCTATGATGTGGCAATTGTACGCTTTACTCTCAGCAGTTTCAATTGGCTTTCAGAGAATCATTAATGCCTATGTTGTGAAGACAGAAGATCATTTAGCTTACAGCTGGTTTGCTACTTGTTTAACGTCACTGTTTTTTATGCTTTTGCTCATTATGATGGGCGATATCGCCCTTCCCACATCGTTACATGCGTGGGCTCTTGCGTTGATCGCGGGAGTCCTATGGACGCTCATAACGATTCTAGGATTCAAATCATATCAACTCACACCCTTATCCCTTAGAGAATCCCTTTCAAGAGTGGATATGTTATTTTTACTCTTTTTTTCAGCGTTACTGTTAGGGGAATCCATAACCCTCGTGAAGGTGCTTGGAACCGGCTGTATTTTCATAGGGTTAATCGTTTTAACGCGGCAAAAAGAGAAAGCGTTTGGAAGATTGACCGATAAAGGCGTACAGCTTACCTTGTTGGTTGCAGCATTCCATGGGCTGGTTTCAGTTATTGATAAAAGAGCGGTCGTCTTTTTCCTACCCGCTTTCTATGGTTTTCTCGAATATGCCCTCGTACCCGTTTACCTGATGCCGGTAGCAGTGAAAAACCGTGATAAGATCAAGCAAATCATCATCAATAAAAAATTTATACCAATAATCGGATCCGTGTTAAGTGTAATCGCCTACTATTCCCGGCTTCAAGCCAGCATCTTAACGGAGGTCAGCAACGTTTTCCCTGTATTACAACTCTCGACTGTCATCTCTATCCTAGGTGGCTTTATTTTTTTTAAAGAAGGCGAGCTAAGATCACGAATCATTGGCAGTATCATCATGATCATAGGTAGTATCTTGATTTTAAATCCTGAACTCATCAATGCCTTCATACAATAGGATATAGCATGCACTCCAATTCATTCGAGAAGTTGCTCTATTGTGTCCTTGATTAGCGCGCGTGCAAAAAAAGTCTTCACATACTTTTTTGGTATTAAGTAGTTTTATAATTAACAATAAGCCTGTGTTCCTCAATCAACGTTATTTATGGGTTTAGGCTTGGGCGTGTGCTAAGGAAGTGTATGATCCTTTTAGAGGAATATCTTTAGCGAACTATTTGAGCGGTAGGGACACCCATCGCTTCTCTTGATGCGATCGTGAGATGGCTTCTTGAACTTCTTGGCTCTTGGCCCCTGCTGTAAATCCGTCATAGCTCTCTCGATCAGCGATAATATCGTTTACGAAACTTTGAATGAGGCTATCAAAATAGAGATCAATCCACGACTGGTTCGGGCTCGACGTAACTGGAGACAAACGCGTGGGGATCTGTAAAGGCACAAATTCTACTTTGTCTGGCGTTGCTGCTTTGAGACTTTCTGCCACTCCAAACTCTTCCACCAGACAGACAATCAACGCGCATTTAGAACCATATACGCGAAGTTCTAAGCCAGGATACCCACCTATGGCGATGAAGCTACTTTGAAACATTGCTTGCGCTCCATTCACAAATTCACCCATGAACATGCAGCCGTCTTCGATGTTGATCCGCATCAATTTATTACCTAAATCTCGGATTCGGCGGACTGTTATATGGTTTTGCATATGTCCTATAACCGATTTTAAATCGCCAATAAGCCATAAAGCTACATCTATGAGGTGGGACGCATATTCTTCCAACGAACCAGGCATCATTATGTTAGGGTCATTCCCTGGATTCCAGCGAAACGGTGTCATGGGATCAAGGAACTGAGAATTCTGTTCAAACCCGTTAACATGGTAGATATCACCCACAAATCCGTCGTCAATCAGTTCCTTCATGAAGCGTATCGCAGGACTATGGCGGAACGTGAACCCCATTTTCGTTTTCACTTTTTTAACACCTGCCTGTTGGGCGAGCAGGCGCGCTTCTTGATAGGTTGTAGCCAGTGGTTTTTCGCATAATATTGGTTTACCGACGTTTAGGGCGTCTCGAGCCAATGCATAATGGGCAGCGGCCGAAGTGACAATATCAAACACATCAATATCACTCCGCTCCATCAGTTCATGGTGATCCGTATATACATCAGGTATTCCAAACCGTCGGGCTGCTTCTTGGCCTCGTTTCGAATCATGATCACAAATCGCTATGACCTGTGCGTTGTCACATCGTTGAAATGCCGGAAGGTGCGCGCGTTGTGCCCATGATCCGGCTCCAAGTAGCCCCACTTTAAGACACTTATTCTTCATGTTCAATCCTCAATCAATACTAACAGTTTTTTTCCATCAAATGGCTAATTCTGCTTAACGAAGTTGGGAATAGGTTATAGGCTGATCGAGTGGAAAGCCTTCCCTACTCATTCGTTTGATCGTGAGTTCGTCAATTTTCTTAATAACGTTTGCGATGAAATACACGCGTGAAATAAATCGATAGCGCGCGCGCTCTGTTATCCGTAACACTCAACGCGAGTTGCCTGGATCTGCTTAACGTTTCATTCTATTTGAATTAGTTAAAGCGTACGCCTTGCTTTTACAAGTTTCCACAGAATATCAAATGTAAATGCTATAGATCGTGGCAAGCTTTTCTTGTCAAAACCTATTTTATTTAGCTTTCCCTATTCTGTATTCTGTGATGTATATGAAGTGTATAGCTATACAATCAAGTCCAAACCTTGATGGATTAACATCGAGTCTCGCCCAAGCGATCTTAAACGGTGTATCGGCTATGGGGGGAGAGACAGAGCTTATTCACTTGAATAAACTCGATATTCAAACATGTATTGCCTGCAATGGTGGGTGGGGAGAGTGTCGAGATCAGGGCACCTGTATCTTAGAAGACGATTTTGAAGGCTTGCGTACAAAAACCATAAACGCGGATATCGTTGTCTTCGCAACTCCAGTTTATTGGCATGACCTCAGTGAATCAGCCAAGGCATTCTTGGATCGACTTCGCAGATGTGAACGCGCCTGTGATTTCAAGACGTTTTCAAATAAGAAAATCATCGGGATTACTTCAGCAGGTGGAAGTGGCCGTGGTGCTGTTCGAGCCCTTTATAATCTCTAAGATTATCTTCGACGACTTGGGTTCGAGATCTTTGACCT
>CP070659.1:1247139-1253411 GCA_020355125.1 Candidatus Bathyarchaeota archaeon | reverse complement strand
CGCTGGTTGAGAAGGATCCAACAGGAGAACCCATGGGCGTCTTAAGGGAGGGTTTAAGCCTCCTTCCTATTCCCAAATTCTCGCTTGAACAGATCAAAGAGGCGATGAAGAAATTGATTCAATCGATGTTCATACAGCAGGGGATAACCACCATCCATGATATGCCAAGCACCACTGAGGGATATCGAGCTTATCAAGAACTGCTTGCGGACAATGAGCTCCCTTTGAGAATAAAATTGTATATCAGAGTGCCTAGGGACGTCGATTTGGATAGTTTATTGAGACTTGGTTTGCAAAGCGGTTTCGGTAACGAGAAGCTAAATATAGGGGGCGTGAAGCTGGGGGCGGACGGAGGAATCACGGGACCTAAAGCCGCGTTATATCAGCCATACCCCCATGATGTCTATGACTTTGGATTGTTGAACCACACCCAAGAAGAGTTGACTGAACTCGTTGTTAAGCTCCATAAGGGGGGGTTACAGGTGATTACACACACGACAGGTGAGAGGGGACAAGACATGACCCTGAATGCCATTCAAGCTGCTCTTCATGAATTGCCTAAGAAAGATCATCGACATAGACTCGAGCATGCTGGAAACTACTTTGCGACACTTGAACGAATGGAACGAATGAAGGAACTCGGTGCAATACCAGTGCCACAACCCCAGTTCCTTCACAGCTTCGGCTTCCTAATGGAATATTTCTATGGAGAAAGAGTGAAGGATGGGCTGTTTAAGTACAAGACGCTCCTCGATATGGGCTTCAAACTTCCCTTCAGCTCTGACAGCACTGGCACGCAACCTGAAGGGACTAACCCGTTCTGGGGGATCTGGTGCGTTGTAGCAAGGGAAAGTTATGACGGCACGGTGCTTTCTCCTGAGGAGAGGATCTCTGTGATGGATGCAATCCGGTGCTACACTATCAACTCAGCGTACGCTGGTTTCGAGGAGAATATCAAGGGATCAATAGAGCCAGGGAAGCTGGCCGACCTCATAGTGGTGTCCGAGGACCCACTTAGGATTGCTATGGACAAGATAAAGGACATAAAGACCGAGATGACCATTGTGAACGGAAAGATAGAATACAGAAAATAGGGAAAGATAGCGCGCGCAGATGGAATATTTCGATAATTATTCGATCGATCTAATAGTCAAGTATTTTCGTTTTTTTAGGAATTTCCTCGATTTGATTCGCAATTTCTTTTTTCTATACTTTTTTCTAGGTCTGGTGCACACGCGAAGTTGTATTTACTACTGTTTTCAACTCGTCTTCTATCATGTCCGTCTTAAATAAAATATGTATGTCAGAAGAAGAAAAGGGTATTATGTTCTGGGGTTTTTGTTTCATTTTTTCCATTTCAGCTGTTTTTGGTGATTGTTATCCATGATTTAGGCTGTTAGATAACGCGATTTTTGGATATTGATTTTGTGTTTGTGTTGTTGATGGAAGGTAAAACTTTTCGATGTCGTTTAAGGGTTTTATTTATTTGATTTAAGCATGCGAGCGTGGGCTACAATCTAGGTTCTTTAATCAACAAATGTTGAAAGGCAAAGAATCAGTAATTCTCACATAAAAACTACGTACAGACTATGTGTAAACTATGTAAAAAATAATAGTAAATCCGTTTTGGATTTATTCTGGACAATTCTTAACTTTTATCGGCGCGCGCTAGTATTAGCTAAAGAAAATTCTCGCTCGGTGGGGTGGTTATGGCTTCTTTCAGAATAATAGTTTGGATCTTCCCCCCTTCACTAATACCGTAATAGCGTCCAACCGTGATGCGTGGAATCTCTAATAGAAGAGCAGCGGGGCATAGCCCCTGCCTATTTTTCCACCATCTGCCTCTATTCTCAGGTTCCAGATCCTCTGGATGATGATCAGGGTTTACAACCACTGTTCGGATCTTTTCCTTTGCTAATAAATGAGCTACATCGATAACATCGGCCTGTGAAGGATTTAAGAACCTTTTACGGGTGAGAGGGGAAATAGGTTTAGCCAGAGGGACATTCACAATGCCGTCGGAGATTATTACAAGAACAAGGATGGCGCTCCTATTTCGCCGCTTTTCGTTCTGTAGTATCCTAAAAGCCTTGAGCATCCCAGCAGCCATGGGGGTGAAGTCGCTAGCACCTACTCGAAGTAGTTTCTTCACAATGAGGTCCAAGTTTGTTGTTGGGTATTGGATGACTGTGGCATCAGATCCCTTGAATATCACAAGACCAATACGATCTCTTCTGCGGTGAACGCTTTCACGTATGCTGAGCACTGCTTCACGAACATTTTCTAGTAGATTATTCATGGAGAGGCTCATGTCGATGAGGAGCACAACTGTAAGTGGAGCACGAATCTCCCGTACCTTCACCCTAATATCCTGGGGCTCGATTTTCATAGATAAACCTCCGGGTCTTCGTTTAACCTGATAAGGAGCGGCGGCTCTAATAGTTGGTGAGAATGCTATGTCCCACGGGCGTCTCTGGGGGAATTCATAAAAAACATAGCGCCCCTTCCCCCCTGATGTCATAGTCTTAATACTTGGGCGTTTCCCTGTTACGCCACCTCTCACTCTTTGGGGGCGTTGCTCTAAGGATATACGAAATCCTTCTCGGGGTTTCTCCTTAAGCTCGCTAAGGCGTTTGGCAATTCTTCTCCCATAACCCACTAACGCTTTATATAAACGGTGAATGTAGGCCCCACGTAACGCGATTAGTTGTTCACCTTCTCCGATAACTTTAGAAGGCTTTTTAGGTTGGAAAATAGCTGGAACGATTCTTCTTGAACGCTTGCCGCCCTCCTTTTGATAAAAGAATATGGGTGATGGAGGAGGACTTCGCCGTTTTGAGAGTTGGAATAGGAGTAAGAAGACCACAGCCATTATGGTTATTAGGGGCAAATTCCTTCTCAGAGATAAAGCCGATAACATTCCACTAGAGGGAATTCCAAAGAACATAAAGTAGAACATATGGATAACGATGCTAATCAAGTAGAAAGAGAGCAATGATAGTAGAGATAGAACCAATAACATGACCCATCTAGGGAGTTCCCTCGTCTTCCTCCTGCTCTTAGGAATCGGCCGAAAGGTTAACGGCTCCTTAGAAAGTTCCCCTAAATCCTTCTCAATACCCATGGGTTTCGTTTCGAGGATGGATTTCTCAGTAACCTCTACTACCTCAATCTTGAGGTCACCAAAAGCCTTCTCTAGACGCCTTTTTACCTCCTGAGATGAGGCCGGAGCTTCTAAACCGGACTTCCTGGTTCGATGACTGAGAGCAAACTTCGAAACAGTGAGAGCATCCTCAGGTCTGACTTCAGTTCTTCCTTTAAAGGCAGCTAAAGCTTCCGCTGCCTTGATTGCAACGATGTCGGGTCTATGTCCATCCACTTGGAGTTCAGCGCAGATTCTTGCTACACTTTCATAGACGGACTTGGGAACGAGGGTATTAGGAAGAATCTCTCTCGCAGTTTTAATTCTACTTCGAAGGCTTTCTTGATCTCTCTCATACTTCTTGCAAAAGGCAATAGGATCTCTTTCAAAAGCACTATTTCTTTCCATTATTTCGATTCGCTGCTTACGATCATATAGAGTTTCAGCTTGAGCGTGGAACGCGAACCGATCTAGAATTTGTGGTCGCAGACCCCCTTCCTCAGGGTTCATGGAGGCTATGAGTGTAAAACGGGAAGGATGGGATATGGAGACCCCCTCTCTCTGGATAACGTTCCAACCTAAAGCCGCGGGGTCTAGGATATAATTTGTGATATGGTCTTGTAGGAGGTTCACATTATCAATGTATAGGATATTTTGGTTTGCCTTTGCTAGGAGTCCTAGTTGGAGCGCCTTTATCCCTTCATGTAGGGCCTTCTCTGTATCAAGGGCTCCAATAACCATCTCCTCAGTCGCGCCTAAAGGGAGCTCTACAACCCGCGTCTTCACCCTCCTTGTGGGAATGATGCCCTCATCCTGAAAACGTGACCGGCAATTTTTACACATGTTTGTGGGCATAATAGGGCTACAATTAAATGGGCAGTCCTTAACGATCTCTGATTCAGGGAGAATATCCGCTAGGGCCCTAACAATCAGGGATTTCCCTGTGCCCTTTGTACCTGTTAGGAGTACTCCTCCAATCTGAGGGTTAATAGCATTAAGAAGTAGTGATAACTTGAGTTTCTCTTGGCCAACTATTGCGGAGAATGGGTAAACCGGGCGCTTAAGAGACATATTCGTCCTTTAAGAAAGGTGTAGAAATCCATTATGTAAAAACTTTTCTATATAAATAGTACTTCTTTGGGTGAAGTAATCTAATGAAACAGAGACATATCCCTAACCCCGTTCTATCTTTTCGCCTCGTTCAAAGCCGTTATGAAGGATTCTTCTATCTGTTTCATTGTTGCTGGCTCTTCCATGCCTATACTTCTAGTCCTATGGCTCAACACCAAGTAGGAACATGTCAAGACATCCTGAGGTGCAACCTCTACCCTAGCATTATAAGCTGCGAACGTCTCAGAGCTCTTAACGATGACGATGTCGGGCCTGTGGCCATCGACACGTAGATTAATGCACATCCTAGCAATTGTGTCCAAAAGATAATGAGGGACTTTTATTGAGGGAAGGATCTTCTTAGCTTTTAGAATTCTACCGATGGTCTCCACCTGTTCTGTCTGAAATCTTGTACGAAAATCTATGGGATTTTTCTCGAACTCAATGTTCCTTTCCATTATCTCGATCCTTTGATCCCTATCGAATATGCTCGAGACTTCGACATGAAGCGCCATCCGGTCTAGGAGTTGGGGACGGAGTTCCCCCTCCTCCGGATTCATGGTGCCCACAAGGATGAATCGTGATGGGTGCTGAACCGAGATGCCCTCTCTCTCGACAATGTTCCACCCTGAGGCTGCTGAATCCAAGATGACATCAGCGATATGGTCTGGAAGAAGGTTGATCTCATCTACGTAAAGCACGTTCTGATTTGCCTCCACTAGGATGCCCGGTTCTAAAGCCTTAACTCCCTCACGGATCGCCTTTTCAATATCTAAAGTTCCAACGACTCGATCCTCTGTGGCTCCTAGGGGCAGATCTATGAGTTTCATCTTCCTCCTCTCTACCAGTAAATCCTCACCGTTCTCAATCTTAGATCTACACATTTCACAGATTTCTGTGAAGTCATGTGGGTTGCATCTGAAGGGACAGTCCTTGACTACATCGATTTCAGGGAGAAGATCCACAAGGGCTCTAACCGCGGTGCTTTTCCCTGTACCTTTTGCTCCCCTAATGAGTACTCCCCCAATTTTGGAATTGATCGCATTAAGAAGGAGGGAAAGTTTCAGTTCCTCTTGTCCGACTATGGCTGAAAAGGGAAAAACTGGTCTAATGCTTCTATTGAGGATGCTCATTTCATTATTGCTGAAATAAGGAAGTATAAATCTAAAAATATTTCCTTTTCCCACACGTGATTCTCAATGTATCGATGCGAGCGCGCTAGGTTAATTAGTTCCAATCTCTGCTTTTATACATTATTTTGCCACCTATCATCGTCATTTTTACTTTTATATCCTTTATCTTGTCAACTAAAACGGTGAGAGGATCGTCAGAAACAACTATGAGATCTGCTAATTTACCAGGTTCGATCGATCCTTTGATTTTCTCCTCGAAACCAGCGTAGGCAGAATAAATGGTATGACATCGTATAGCTTCCATCACCGAGATTCTCTGCTCTGAATCTATTATTGAACCATCAAAGCTCTCTCTCTTTACAGCACACCAGATTCCCCAGAAAGGGTTTGCCGCCTCAGGTTGCGTGCCAGTACAATCGGAGCTAAAGGGGAGTTTGAAACCCATATCGAGAAGCATTCTGAAGGGGAAGAGCCCCTTCTTCACTCGTTTCCCGTAAAAGTGTTCCATGAGGAATCCAAATGCATGTAAGAATTGGGGGTTTACTACTGGGATTGCACCGAGTTCCTTCATTCGTTCCATTCGTTCAGGTGTCGCAAAGTAGTTTCCAGCATGCTCGAGTCTATGTCGATGATTTATATTTGGGGCTTCATAGATGGCTGCTGCTATAGCATTCATCACCATATCTTGTGCCTTCTCACCAGTCGTATGTGAAAGTATTTGTAGTCCTGCTTGGTGAGCTTTGACGTATATTTCGGTTAATTCTTCCTGGCTATAATTCAATAATCCAAAATCATAGACGTTGTGGGGATAGGGCTGATATAAGGAGGCTTTTGGCCCAGTAATGCCACCATCGATCATTAATTTGATACCGCCTAACTTCAACCAT
>CP070659.1:1237722-1247039 GCA_020355125.1 Candidatus Bathyarchaeota archaeon | reverse complement strand
CAACATGGCGAGCCAATCCTACAATGTCTCTTGCATATACCCTTCTGGCTAGGCGAGCCACATAATACGGTACGATTTCGGCAGGGCACCTAATAGCACATAATCCGCATTCGATACATTCAAATGATAGTTCTGAGATTTTATTGAAATCTCCCCTTATTGCCGATTGGACATATTCCATTACTTCTAGATCTTGTGGACATGCTTTTGTACAGGTATTGCAGCTTATACATTTCGCAATCTCTGGATAATACTCCACCAACATTTTTTCTGACGGTTTAACTTCTCTTAAATTGTATAACGCTTTATTGGCCGGAGTATACGGAACCATCAATATGTACATGTCATCTTGAACAAGTTCTTGACAAGCTAACGCCACTCTTAGTTTATAATCTCCCTTTAACCGATATAATGTTACACATGCCCCACACATCCCTTGGCGGCATCCAACGCCCCTTAGAAGCCTAAACCCTGCGTACTCCATAGCATCCACTATAGTCAAATCTGCGGGAACTCTATGGTTTTTTCCATTTAGATAAATAGAAACATAAGGTATCAAAGCTTCATCATTCATATTAACACACTTTTTATGCGCGCGCGCATTGGCTATTGAAGTTTTCCTAAGTCGGAAGTTAATAAATGTGTTAATATATAACGCTATGAAGTCATATTAGGATAAATTAGTTGATGGAATTATGAAATAAATTTGAGGAAAAGAAATTGGGAAAAACTATTACTGAAAAGATCCTTGCTAACGCTTCACATAGATCTGAAGTATGCCCAGGAGATCTTATTTGGGCTGATATTGATGTTCTTTTTACTCACGAAACAGTTGGTCCACGGGTTTTCGCTCAAAGCTTTGAGGAGTTAGGCGGTAAAATATGGGATCCAAACAAGTTTGCTATCTTCATTGATCACTATAATCTTCCATCTACAATAGCTCACGCCAACGTCGTAAAGTTTACTATAGAATGGGCTAAGTCTGTGGGTGTCAAACACTTCTATAATCTTTGTGGCCCAGAACATCAAGTACTAATAGAAGAAGGTTTTATTCGCCCAGGTAGAGTCATTATTGGGACAGATTCCCATACCACGACAGGCGGCGCCTTAGGCGCATTCGCTACTGGAATCGGATCAACCGACTGTGCCTTTTCCCTAGCAACCGGTAAAATTTGGCTTCGAGTACCTACAAGTTTAAGAATTAATTGGGAAGGTACACTTCCTCAAGGCGTCATGGCAAAAGATGTGGCCTTACGCATGATAGGCACCATAGGCCATGGCGGTGCTACATACAAGGCATGTGAATTTGCAGGTCCTCTCATCGATAATATGAGCATAGATGGACGAATTGTTCTTTCGAACATGGCAGTCGAAATGGGTGCAAAAAATGGAATCATAAATCCTGACGAGAAAACCAACCAATATTTAAAGACAATGATCGATGCTCCGATTACATCTATACAAAGTGATGAAGATGCAGACTATGAAAAAGAATACTATTTTAATGGAGACGACCTCGAACCCTTAGTCGCTCTTCCTCACAGCGTTGATAACGTTAAGACTATTTCAGAAGTTGAAGGAATACAAATTGATGGAATTCTTATAGGAACCTGTACAGGAGGACGATATGAAGATATGGAAGCTGCAGCTCATATTTTGCGAGGGAAAAAAATTCATCCAGATACCTATGCGATCGTTATACCTGCTTCCAGAAAGATATACGAGAAGATGTTACTAAAAGGACTACTTAACATATTTCTTAAAGCGGGATGTATTGTGACTTATGCAACTTGTGGACCTTGCGCTGGGCACCTTGGGGGTCTCATGGCTAATAACGAGGTCCGGGTTTCGGCTCAAAACAGAAATTTTAAAGGGCGATCGGGTAGTTCCACCTCTAAAATTTATTTAGCATCTCCTTTAACATGTGCAGCATCAGCATTAAAAGGAGAATTAACCGATCCAAGGAAATACTTATGAGGTGAACAAAATGCTGAAACGTATAAAAGGAAAGGCTTGGAAATTTGGAGACAATATAAACACGGATCTAATATGTCCAGGACCACTCATGCGTCTTCCAATAGACCAGATCGGCCAAGCCGCGATGGCAGGCATCGATCCAGATTTTCATACAAAGATCTCAAAAGGAGATATAATCGTTGCTGGAGAAAATTTCGGTAGCGGCTCAAGCAGAGAGTTAGCTCCCTTAGCTCTAAAGAAAGCAGGCATAGAAGCTATAGTAGCTAAATACTATGCTCGGATCTTCTATCGAAATTGTATAGCCCTTGGATTTCCTATCATCGAATGCGAGGAAGCAATAGATAAAATTGTTGAAAGAGACGAACTCGAAATAAATGTCTCTATGGGTAAAATAATGAATATTACACAGAATGAAGAATATAGAGGAACCGAGTATCCAAAAGAGTTCCAAGAGATTTTTAATGCAGGTGGCATAATCCCCTGGATAAAGAAACGGGGAATTGATACTTTAAGAGATTGAATTCCTATCTTTTCAATTTAATAAATCGTCGTTCCTAAATCTGAGCCTTTGAAAAGAGATATGATCCAATTGCTATCATCAGGCTAGTAAAGGCAGCAAGGGCTCCCAAAGCAATTAGCCATCCAAATGACCCCAGTAGAGCTGTTCCAGTGCCTAATAAGCACCATCGTAACAATTCTACTCCATAGAAGAGGGGGTTACAAAAGCTAGCCACTTGGAGCGGAAACGGCGCGACATCAATAGGAAAGAAGGCTCCTGAGAGCATGAATAATGGCCACATAACAAAAGTTGTTAGTAACTGAAAGGCATGAAAATCATTGAGGACTGAGCCGATAGCTACTCCGAGGCCAACGAATCCAGCGGTGATGAGGAACATTACTCCTACAGCTGCTAGTGCACCGATCATTAGGATGAGAGTTGGCTTAAAAGCGCCCATAAGTCCAGCTATCGTCATAAGTATAATACCTGGTATTGAAGAAGTTATTGATCCACCTAGGATTTTTCCTAAGATAACGCTTGTGCGGCTAACAGGAGCAATAAGCATTTCTTTCATAAAGCCAAATTGACGGTCAAAAACTACAGAGACTCCAGAAAACATGGCGCCAGAAAGAAGTCCCATGCCTATGACTCCAGGTGCGAGGTACGAAAGATATTTGACGTTTCCGAATCCGCCTATGAATCCACTGAACCCTAAGCCGAAAAGAGTGAGGAAGAAAAAGCTCTGTGCTACTGCTCCGATGATTCGTGCTCTAGCTCGCCAGTAACGTTTTAATTCGCGTAGCAATACGACATAGATCGCCTGACGCGATAAGGGTTGAACCATGTTCAAAAGTCACCCTGATATTTATCTTTTACCTCTTTGTCCACGTGCGTGTCGAATAATGCGATGACGACGAACAGTGTCCATGAAACTACCCTGTTCTTGACGGATGTTTCGTCCCGTCACAGTGAGAAAAACATCGTCGAGTGTAGGTTTATGTATTTCCACTGATTCAAGGATTATTTCTGTTCCGTGGATAAGTTTTACAATCTCAGGCACTCTACTTCCACCATTATCTACCAACAAATTCAGTCGTTTGGACTCGTGTTGAACATTTTTATTGTCAGCGCCCAGCATATCTTTCGAGAATTTCTCAGCTCCACTAGCTTGGACGTAACTCATGTTACTTGCCATTCCGTCTGCTCTTTCATCTCTGCGGCTTCTTTGGATCTTTTGTATATTTGGATGTATCGAAACGTAATGATTGCCATTAGCAACTTTATCAATTCGACGTATCCATTCCTTGTTCTCTAGCATTTGCTGAATTTGCCTAGCATGCTGAGGGGTCTTGAAGGTTAAACTGACAATATCGCCTTCTAGTCGTGCCTTCAACTTATTTGGGGTGTCTAACGCCACAATTTTGCCAAAATCGATAATTTGGATGCGATCGCATAGATAATCCGCTTCCTCAGTGTAGTGGGTTGTTAGGATAATTGTAACGCTCTCCTCTTGGTTCAAGCGTTGAATCTGTTCCCAAATAGCGCGACGTGTCTGAGGGTCTAAACCCAGTGTGGGCTCATCTAGAAAGAGAACTTTTGGATAATGGAGTAGGCCACGGGCTATTTCAAGGCGTCTCTTCATGCCACCGCTATAAGTGTTAACAAAATCATCAGCGCGGTCAGCTAGGTTTACTGTATCAAGCATTTCTCGTATACGTTGCTGCCGCACATCTCGTTCAAGACCATAGATACGGCCATGAAAATCCAAGTTCTCTCTTCCTGTCAATTCTAGATCTAGGGTAGGATCTTGAAAGACATATCCAATACTTCGACGGACTCCATCGGGCTCTTTAAGTATGTCATAGCCATTTATACTGGCAGTCCCACTAGTTGGTCGTAGTAATGTTGCTAACATGTTAAGAGTAGTGGTTTTACCTGCACCATTAGGTCCGAGAAAGCCTAATATCTCTCCTTTTTTTACA
The DNA here is from genome assembly GCA_020355125.1 of Candidatus Bathyarchaeota archaeon. GTDB lineage: Archaea > Thermoproteota > Bathyarchaeia > RBG-16-48-13. Next base: position 1,242,581 of record CP070659.1, on the reverse strand, counting down.
GTAAAACTTATGCCATCTACTGCTCTAATATTATTATCAAAAACCTTGGTTAGCTCTTTCACTTCAATTATGCTAATTCTTTTCAAGCCTCCTTTGCCATTATTTAACTCGTATTTTTACTCTTAAAATTTGCCACAGATCCTTTCAATGATTGAATGTATATCTTTAAGGCATCCATTTCAGCTTCTTATCAAGGAATTTTATAAGGAAAGTTTTTAATTGTTCATTAGACGAATATAGATCTATTATCTCCTCATTAACCAAAATTTTATGAGAAGATCTAATTTTTTCTATTAATCTTCTAGCAATTCCAATGTCATTTCCGCCATTCTTTAGTTTCTCTCGAAGAAGAGAAACAGCATCCGTATATTTTCTCTTTACTCCTATCACCCACCTTTTATTTTCAATCCAAGGGCCTATCGTCATATCTTTTCCAACATGTTTAGCTAAGAAATCTATTGCATCCTTAGAATCAAAGTGTGGGCCAATGCGGCGTTTAGAAGGAGGAAGGATAGATGTTTCTAACGCAAAAATCATAACATTGTTTTTTCTTTCATCGCTCCATGATGAACCTTTGAGAACGTTGAAGTCGTTTTGAATCAGTGTCTTTCTAATAGCTTTCATAGATTTATATAATTGTCCCCAAAGAATGTCGGGTATAGATTCGTCTCCTTCAAAAACAATTGACACTAAATCAAAATTTAGTTTTTTCAATTTTTTTTTGAATAAAGGTATGGATATTGGAATAGATTCTTGTTCTTGGAAGAATGATAATTGGGGGTTTTCCAAGAAATATTTTGAAGCCATAATGAATTCGCCTAGGCTTTGTTCAGAAACCGCTGCAGCAACATTTCTATTCGCATCAACAGGGTCAACAACGATTAATGGTGCATTAAAAAATCGTTTAACTTCATTAAGTCTTCCTTTATGCAGATTCTCTATATCGATGACTTCCTGCAGTTTCCATTCTGACGCCATCTTTAGACTTTGCATGAAGGATTGGTATGAAAGCACAATTAGTTCACATAGATATCCGCTAAAACCACCGATTTTAATTTCTGCACCATAAACGCCTATTCCCCTCATAAAGGCTTTGAGGAGTCGAATATCGTTTCTTAAATCCTTCTTCAATAATTTCTTCTTAATATATTTTGTATGAAATGGCGTTCTATCAGCTGCACTAAGCCACTTCATTTGATCAACTTTAAAGCAGGGAACAATATTTATTCGTACGTCATTAACACAAGATTCTAAATAGGGATGATCAGCGTATCTTTTGCTACGACGATAATTCTTCATTGCATCCTCTGCAATTTTCAAACCAATTTTTTCAAGATTCTTCTTATCTGTTGTTACTGGGAAAAGCATAAAAACGTCTATATCTGCTTCATTTTTCAGCCAAGTATCTTTTGCAACCGAACCCCCAATTGTAACCTGAATGTTTGAAACGAATTCGTCTGCCTTCGATTTTACTTTATCTTTAATACAATTCGCTATTTTGTAAATATTATCTTTTTCAAGTTGGGTGGGAGTTACCTTTTTTATAATTTTTCTACAGATCGCTTCAACTCGCATCTCGGTAACTCCGTGCGGGATTTAAAGTGGGCCACTAAACTTTATTCAATAGTTTTACCCCTTCTTAATAAATAATCCTCATTTTATTGTTTAGTTAGCCTAGATACGTTTGAGGGGGTAAAACTGTTTCTTCAGTTATTATAGCGGAAGATGTTTCTTCTATTCCTTCTACATATCTTAATTTCTCGATGAACTCTGATAATTTTCTGAGGCTTTGAAATCTAGCTTTGACAACTAGATCGAAATAGGCTGCTTGAACTTCGATGATTTCTTCTACCTCTTTAAAATTTTTTAATGCCTGTAATATTTTCTTCTTTGGAATGTGTCCTTTTCCGGGGATTACTTCTGAAATATTGACAAATAGCAATGCACCTATTGGCCATAAAGTTTTTTCAAAATCGATTAGTGCTTTATAGCCTGTTATTATTTTATCTCGTTCTAGCTGTTTAATTCGCCTATGTATTGTGGAAATGGGTATATTAAGTATTTTCGAAAGAGTTCGGCTTGATAATCCTGCTCTCCTTCTTAGAACACTTAATATCGCCTCATCTTTTCTATCCATTTCAATTCCTCTTTTATAGAATAGATCTCATACTAGGATAGCTATTATATGAGTTTACTCTATTAAAATACAATTTATATGATTAGATTAGTACTAGTGTATACTGTTGAAACCTTAATATAGGTGCCTGAAACTTGGAACATTTCTAAAAACTTGAAGGGGTAGATGGATGAATTATATGGAGCGTTATTTAACAAAAAATAGGAATTTTGCTGAGTATGATAGTGCTTTCAGTGAAGCGAAATACGTCGTACTAGGAGCCCCATTTGATTCAACTAGCACTTATAGATCTGGCTCGAGATTTGGTCCTGTAGCCATACGTGAGGCGTCGATAAATTTAGAATCATACTCGCTTAGATTGGGAAGAGATATTGATGTTTTAAAGATTTTTGACGCTGGTGACCTAATTATCCAGGGAACTATTGAAGAGAATCTTAGTTGTCTTCGCCTTGTAATAGAAGAGATCAGATCTGCTGGTAAAATTCCGATAGTTTTTGGGGGTGAACATACCATAACACATGGTTGCGTTCAAGCTTTTAACGATGTTGCTCTATTGAGTTTTGATGCTCATTTAGATATGCGCGATGAATATCTAGGACGAAAACTTTCTCATGCAACCTTCATGAGAAGGATCTGCGAGTCTATAGGCTCTGACAAGATTTTGGAAATAGGTATTCGTGCTGTCTGTAATGAAGAAATCGAATTTGTAGATAGAGAAAATGTAGCTTACATCACATCGTTAGAGATCATTAAACATGATAAAAGAGAAGTGACAAACAAGATTCGAAACCACCTCTCACGATTTGAGCACTTATATTTAACCATCGATATGGATGTTCTCGATCCATCCTATGCTCCTGCGGTCGGAAATCCCGTTCCAGAAGGCTTATCTCCTACAATACTTTTGGATTTACTTCAAAATGTATGTGAAAAAAATATAGTTGGTGTAGATTTGGTCGAAGTCTCTCCCCACTATGATTATGGAGTAACAGCTTTTCAAGCTGCTCATATAGCATATAATGTCATTGCTTTTATTGAAAACAGGAGCCGGACTAAGTCTGATAGTTAGCTTGAAAATACAGTTTTAAATTGCTATTTGGACTTTGAAATTAAATATATTCTTTTCTTTTTTTTTGTTGGCCTTGAGAATGTTTTAAATAATTCTGATCTTTTCACATGTTTTTTCAAAGCACTCTCGCGAAATATGAAATAGCAAGCAAACTTTTTTTATTTTCCTTAAAATATTCGGTATTATACTACTAGTACGTGCGCGCTAAGCAGCGTTAAACGATGTCGTAAAAGAAGTTTACACTCAAACTCATTGAAATGGTTTAGGGAAAGTGTTACTATGAAGCTGGAAAAAAAGGTTATCGGAATTGTTGGTATGCCAGGATCGGGAAAAAGTGTATTCGATAATATCGCTAAACAGTTTTGCTTTTCTATCGTAATAATGGGTGATGTCGTTAGAGAGGAAACCCAAAAAAGAGGTTTAGAATTAACGCCTGAAAACATCGGAAAAGTAATGATGAAAATGAGAGAAGAAAAAGGCTCTGATATTGTAGCGAAAACTTGTGTCCCAAAAGTGAAAGAATCGAAAAGTAAAAAGGTGGTAATAGATGGAATTAGAAATTTGGTCGAAGTTGAAGAGTTTAAAAATAAATTCCCAGAGTTTACCTTAGTCCACATTCACTCTTCGCCCAAAACTAGATTTGAACGACTATTTTACCGAAAAAGATCCGACGATCCTAAAAGCTGGAAAAAATTTTCTGAAAGAGATTGTCGAGAACTACGAGTGGGCATTGGCTCTGTAATAGCATTGGCAGATTATGTGTTAATCAATGAAGGCACTCTATCTCAGTTCGAGATAGAGGCTAAAGATTTTTTAAAAACGATGTTATAAATAGAACGAAATTCAACTTATAGTTGTTAGGAGAAAAGGGTATGGAAAGAGACGAAGAACTTGAAAGAATTAGGAGAAAAAAATTGAAAGAATTAACTAATGACGCTTCAGATCGGAAAACAAGAGAAAAATTCGCTAAACCTGTTGAAGTAAATGATTATACCTTGAAAGATACAATAACAAAAAATTCTTTGGTAGTGATTGATTGTTGGGCAGCCTGGTGTGCACCATGTAGAATGATTGCTCCCATAATCGATGAATTGGCCCAAGACTACGCTGACAAAATATTATTTGGTAAATTAAATGTGGATGAGAACAGAAAAACCACTATGCAGTATCAAATTATGAGCATACCAACCTTACTAGTGTTTAAAAATGGGTTGATGGTCGATCGGATTGTAGGGGTCATGCCGAGAGAAATACTTGAATCAAAGCTAATTCCACATCTGCAATGATGCACCATACGCGCTAACCTCGCCATAGTGTCGATCAAGATTCTGTGATGAGAGTAATTTAACATATATAATGGTAATAGGGTTCTTTAGATATCTCTTGAGGAGAGATAATGTTTACTGTTTAAAAGTTAAACAGTATAGCTGAGGACGCGATGCTATGGACTCAAATTCTGAGTTCGAGGGAAGAATAGATTACCTTGAATTGTTGATTATGACTTTGAAGGAACATGAGAAAAAATTAAGTGAAGCAGTAGATACGCTTAAAGATACTGCGGCATATTTAAAAGAAACTACGGCGCAGATTACGCCTTATCCGTTACAAAAAACCACTACAATCACAATTCATTGTGAAGATTGGAAAGAGTTT
>CP070659.1:1234111-1237622 GCA_020355125.1 Candidatus Bathyarchaeota archaeon | reverse complement strand
TTTCTCCGGGGTTGACGCAGAAAACGAATGGGTAATACAGTCTATTTTTAAGACGGTTGGTACAACTACCTCTAATGAAGCGTCTTTTGGATGACTTATCAAGGAGTCAAATTCGTAAGTGTTAAAGGGGACATGATATTCTATTAGTTTCTTTCGAATAAATTCGTGAGCCTTTCTTTCACCTTCAGTACCTGACGTCTTATCAAGGGTTGAAAGATACTCAACATGCTTCCATGTTGTGTCTATTGAAATATTGGTTATGACATCCTCCTCAAATTTTGTTAACATTTTTACACATCTCTCAACTGTTAATCTAAGGTTTCAAACAGATAGATAGTATATATTTGCTAATTAAGCTAGCCAGCTTTTAGCCATTATCCATCAAACTAATTTGCTAGCTTGCTGATAGGATTATTTGTGATACAATATATTTCAAATGTATGTAATAAATAAACAATAGTTATGACATAGCACGCGCTACAAAAATGCACGCATTAGCGGCTTTCAATAGCCTCAGATTTGAAGCGTAATCACACGAGAGTTTATATAAGTTTGCGCATGCTAGCACGCTTGCAGGTACCGTTGCCATAGTAATTGTGTTTTTAGTTGTCTATGCCACTACAAAGAAGCAATAAGTTCATAAGATAACTGGCACGCGCATAATTCTCGGGCTGATCGTTATCGTCTTAGATTTTTCCGAGCAATGCTAAGCTTGTACCTTGCAAAAAACTGTTTGTAGGCTTCTTTGGCATTCTCTGCAACGAACCTTATTTTTGTCGCAGCGACCTTCTCATCATTAGAGTTAAACAGTTTAGTTGCATAAGCCCCATACTGGTCTTTATATGTGATTTCAACCGTAATTGGATTTCTGTAGGTAACTAGGGGAGTTTCATGACGGCGTCGTAAGCCATCAATTACTGCTTCCTTTATACGACGTTGAGCTTTCTTTGGGTGAATGCAAATAGCGCTATACATGCCGATGCCTCTCTTCACTACGGCTGTCGCAATTTTCTGTGAAAGCTCTTTCTGGATAGCTTTCATGCTGGCTTCATCACCGGACATAGCGACAAGCGGAACGCCATAAAAACCTGCGAGGCTAGCGTTAAGACCTGTTTCGCTTAGCGATCTTCCATTAAACTTAACTTCCCGTACTCCCCAAACGTGACACAAGACAGCATCGGCTGTGAGGGTGTTGCCATGGGCCCCTATGGAAACCAAGGCATCAAAGCTGTCATCTAAATCCATTACTTCATCCATGCTCTCTCCTGAGCCAACGACCGCCACTACATTTTCTGGAAGTTCCTCAAAGAGAACATTCATGTTATCTACATGCCCATCGTTAAACCAGATTTCGGCGTCTGGATCAACTTCAAGGATGCCTTCAACAGCTGCTTTTACGTCTTCGGTCGCAAATCGTTGAGCACGTTTGTACACTTCTGGCATTTCTGGATAGGGCCGTATTTGTGCCCTATAGGCTATTCCGCTGCAGCCTTCCATATCAAACGTTACGTATACCTTCATCACAAACACCATAGGAAGGTTGAATCTCAGTGTTTTTATATTTAAAATTTTTCAACCTACATATAGCGCGCGCGTTATCCTAGGCACCCTTAAATCCTTTAGAGTCCATTACTGAATGTGTGAGCATTTTAGTTCTTGATTTGCACAGAAAGGATAGAATAGAAGCTGTAAAAATAAATAAACAGCTTGATAAATATACAAATAGCACCTTACTGAGATTGTTCTCACCTGACTTTTCTCATGACATTTTAAAATCGTATGATGGCATTGTTCTCTCAGGCTCTGACGACATGAGCGTTTATTCTGATCAAAAAGTAAGACATTTAGGAATCCATTTGAGAACATTATCCAATGAAGGAACACAGATCCTCGGTATTTGTGGAGGCAATCAATTGTTAGCGAAAACGTATGGGTATCGTAGGTACAGACTAAAAGAACCCGAAGTAGGATGGCAACAAATCATTTTAACTGAACAAGGAAAATCCGATCCATTATTCAGTGGTCTAGAGGATAGCTTTTTCGCATCCGAACAGCATATCCTAGCGGTTAGATGTGATGATAGGGACAGGATTTTGGCTGAAAATAAAAAGTGTGTACAAGCTATTCGATATCAACCTACCGTGAGAGGCGTCCAGTTTCACCCCGAAGAATCTTTAGCAAACGGAATAGAATTGTTAAAGACTGAAAAACATCAAGTGTGGATCATATTTTCAAATTTCGTGAATATGGCTAAGCACGCGGGCTCGTAGACTTAGCGCGTAGCGCGCGCTAGAAGGGCAACAGCTTCCAAGTAATCGATAAGCGGTTGAATAGGAGTTTAGGACGTCTAAACACAGCTCGACGCTATCACGCGCGCATCTGGTGAAGGATGCAGATTCGCCCTAATAGAATTCACGGTTTAATAAACGTTACAAAGAATCGAATAAAGAGAAGCGGGAAGTGCAAGTACTCCCGCTATTTAGGTAAATACCCCCATATGCTCTGTTAATATCTTTATTCCGATACCAATCAAAATTAATCCTCCTAAAAGCCCAATTTTCTCAAAAAAGCTACCGAACTTATTGCCAATAAATACCCCTAAAAACGAAAGCGAAAAAGTGATTACTCCAATCACAATTGAAGGGGTCACTATTGAAACTTCCAGAAAAGAATAACTTAAACCAACAGCCAGAGCATCGATGCTTGTAGCAATTGACATCATGAATAAAACAGACATACTGGAAGAACTTACAATCTTCCTTGATTCTGTTTTTGTCGATTCATATATCATTCGTACGCCAATGAAGGTTAACAACCCAAACGCTATCCAATGGTCAAAATCGGAAATGAAATCTATAAAATTGACTCCAGCTAACCATCCAATAATGGGCATTATAGCTTGAAACAACCCAAAGAAAACGCCAACTTTCAGAGCTTCAGCCACCATTTTCGGTTGAGGGTTAGTAAATCCTCTTGTAATGGAGACAGAGAAGGAATCCATAGCTAAGCTAAAAGCAATTAGGATTGTGATTAAATCCATTACAAGCACCTTTTTTTAAGGAATGTATTAGCGCGCGCGCTACTAAAGGGTACGCTTTTAGTGGGTTCGTTATCTTCTAGTAGAAATAGAAGTTGAACCTGTTTGTTTGCTTATATTTTACAGCTAGCTCTATGCCTAGCTTGAGGGCTTCATTGTTTTCACTAAGCAGTTCTGAAGGCATTCTATCCTTGAGGACCTTTAAGATAGATGTTTTTTTTACTAATCGGGTCAGCTCTATCAGAGATCCGAGCATGCACACATTGAAAACCACTGGTTTTCCGATTCTCTCTTTTGTTTCAACATACATGTCTAGCTCAACCTGCCTTGCGTCTACCTTTTTTTCCTGTTTCACGTAGTGTTTGTCCGTCAATAGGAGGCCTCCAGGCCTAATGAGGTCGCGATATTTGTTGTATGCCTTCTGTGTTAGACATACTCGAACATTTGGCTGAATTACCCTTGGGAACCGTATTT
>CP070659.1:1230559-1234011 GCA_020355125.1 Candidatus Bathyarchaeota archaeon | reverse complement strand
CCCATAAAAAAGCACTGGTATCTAGAACCATAACTTTCTTTTTAATAGCTTTGTTCCCCCTTTACAAGTCAATTCCTATTGTCTAGAATAGCAAAGCGATTATAATCTTTTTTTATTTTCTGTATTATGTTGTAAAGGAGAAATAATATGAAATATTTCTTTTTTCATTTTAGTATAAGTTGATTAGAACGATAATGTGAGGAGTATGTTTACATGAAAGAAATTTTAATGATTCCAGGGCCTACCAATGTTCCAGATCACATTATTAAAGCTATGGCTAAACCGTTGATTAGTCATAGAAGTGCTGCATTTCATACATTATATGATAACATTTCAACGAATCTGAAATACGTTTTTCAAACCGAGAATGACGTTTTTATCTTAACGTCATCAGGAACGGGAGGCGTGGAGTGTGCTGTCGCGAATATTATCTCGAAAGGAGACCGAGTGATCGTGCCGGTGCATGGAGATTTCAGTTTACGTTTAAAGGACACTGTAAAAAAATTTGGTGGAATTCCAGTAGAGCTAATCGTAAAATGGGGAAATGCTCCTACTGCGAGCATGATTGAAGAAACTTTGGAAAAGGAGGCAGATGTAAAAGGGGTCTTTGTTGTGTATAATGAAACATCAACTGGAGTAACTATTCGAGATCTAGCGAAAATAGGTGAAGTCTGTAGAAAACACAGTGTTTTATTTGTTGTTGATACTATTTCCAACCTTGGAGGGGACTACTTAAACGTTGATGAATGGAATGTGGATCTTTGTATTACCGGTAGCCAAAAATGCCTAGCGTGCCCTCCAGGATTAAGCATGATATCTGTAAGTAATAAGGCTTGGAAGATGATTAAAACAAAGGGCGCAAACAGTTATTACTTTGATCTTTTGAAGTTTAAGCAATACCATAAAAAGAAGGAAACACCCTACACGCCGGCTATTCCCCTATTTTATGCGTTGGAGGAAGGACTACAAATGCTGAAACTTGAAGGACTAAAGAACCGAATTATAAGACATGAAAAATGTGCTAACGTATTTTACGAAGCAGCAGAAGCTAGTGGTCTTGAATTGTATGCGGCTAAGCCAGTTCGCTCCAACACCGTAATAACCATCAAGAACCCCCAAGGGATTAACACAAATAAGATGAGAAAAATCATGAGAGAAAAATTTGGCGTACTAATCTCAGGAGGCATGGGCGCTATTAAAGAGTCAACCTTTCGTATCGGCAGTATGGGAATTGTTTCAAAGAAAGAAGTCAAGATCACCATTAATGCCCTCGAAAACGCACTTTTAAGCTTAGGTTATAGATCGGAGAAAGGCTAAGGAAAAACACCCGTTGAAGATTAATGGTGGGGCTGCTGGGATTTGAACCCAAGTCACGTGGGCCCAAGCCACGAAGCCTAGACCAAACTAGCCGACAGCCCCACGTACGCACGCGCGCGCTGAACTGGATACTAATAGTTATGTAGCCAATTTAAATAACACGCTATATCTTACTAAAGCTTGAATAAATTTTACAAATGGATAGAAACACCGCCCCGGTAGCTCAGTGGTGGAGCAATTGCCTTGTATTCTAAAAAGGAAAGCAATAGGTCGTGGGTTCGAAACCCGCCCGGGGCTCCATACCTTAAGCACACACACCTTTTTTCCGAACGTGCGTGAACTATCTCCTATGCCTAGTTCTCTGAGTAAGCTTGAGACAAATATTTTTTAGGATAAGAATCATCCTTATATGAGAGATGTAAGTCATGATAGGCCTTCTAAGCCCGCTTGAAGTCAAAGGATTACCCCTTAAAAACCGGCTTGTTATGCCATCAATGCAAACCAGCCTCGCAACACGGAATGGAGAAGTTACCGACGAACTGATCCAGTATTACGCTCACCGTGCACACAGTGTGGGACTACTCATCGTTGAACACAGCTACGTATCTCTCGAAGGCCAATTAAGTGCAAACCAGCTAGGTATCTACAAGGATACTTTAAGAGCTGGCCTCGAAAAACTAGCAAGCAGGATACATTCCAAAGCGACACCTGTTGTGATCCAAATCAACCACGCAGGCAATAAAGCCAATACAGACATCACAGGACTGCCGCCTGTCGGACCATCAGCAACAGAAACCGCCCGGCAGCTTCAAATCGAAGAGCTTAACCAAAGGGCTGACGCCTACGCCTCGGCCGCAGAAAGAGCAATAACGTCTGGCTTCGATGGCGTCGAAGTACATGGTGCCCATGGATTTCTCTTAAACCAGTTCTATTCGCCGTTAACAAATAAGCGAAGGGACCAATATGGCGGTTCTCTAGAAAATCGAATACGCTTACCTCTCAAAGTCGTGAAAAAGGTGAGGAAAACAATTGGTAATCGGTTACTATTATATCGTCTAGGCGCTGTTGATCTCGATCCTGTAGGAACACAGATTGCGGATTCAATGCAATTCGCCATTAAACTCAAAGAAGCGGGGGTCGATATCATCGACGTTTCTGGTGGCCTCTGTGGCAGTCGCCCCGCACAGCTCCAAACGTCACCAGGCTATTTCATTTCTCAAGCCCAACAAATTAGGGCAGCAACTGGAATACCAGTGATCGGAGTAGGAGGAATCCGCGATCCAGATTACGCGAATCAACTCATTGAGGAAAAAACTGTTGATCTAGTTGCTGTTGGCCGACCCATGTTAAACGATGCAGAATGGAGTGCCAAGTTCATCCGACAAGTAAAGAGTAGTAAAAATAAGAACAGACAATCCAAGAAGGATATTTGACTGTAGAGAAACAATCCTTTTTTCTCGAAATGGGAAATGTATGATCTAGTTAGTAATACTCTAGCGTGTGCGAAACAAAACACCAATAGCGCGTGCTAGCTAGCTAAGTAACATCTAGGTGTTACCTTCTATGGAAAGAACACATCGGAGATATCCTACCCGGTTCCAAAATCCTGATCTGAACAGAAAGATAAAAATTGATACCCTTGAAGCGTTGTGTGGACAATGGCGTAGTGTAAAGGAATTATTTGAAAGAACCACACTGAGAATTGGATTGGGCCGGTCTCAATGGAGATGTCTATCTATAAGACTATTAAGGTACTATAGGGCAGGCTTATTATATAGAAGACGAGTCGGAAGAAGATACGAGTATACACTCACTGAAAAAGGCGAAAATCGCCTATTCTATTTATGGATTAATTGTGGTCTGCTATCGGGCCAATCCGAACCGCATTTAGCAGCACTACGCCGAAAGATGTTTTTCGCAAGACGTTTCGAACGCCTTCAAAAAAAATGGATGGGGCCTTAAACAAAATGAAACTTTCCTAAAAAACAAACATTCCTTCTCATCAATTATCTGAATTGATACCTTCAATGTGTGCGTTTATTCTATTCTAAATGATACATCTAGAATTACAAGTTAATTATTGGGCTCTATTTCCTATTCTTTAAGAATGCCTCTAGCAGCTATTATTCCTGTGG
>CP070659.1:1226392-1230459 GCA_020355125.1 Candidatus Bathyarchaeota archaeon | reverse complement strand
TCAGTAATCACTATTACGCCTTTATCCATGGATATGTAAAATTTACAGAATCATGTCTATTATTTAAATAGAATAGGAGCAACATTCGTCAGGTTAGACGGAAAGGAGATAAACACCCAATGAATATCTGTATACGTCGTCTGTGGGAGATGATGGATTTTATCAATCCATCGCCCACACGCATGCTTTGTTGCTTCTAAGCATGACAAAAATTCTCAAAAACCATTACGAAACACTATATAAATTCTTTGTAAGCTCACTAGCGAGGTTCCGAAACACCATAAGGATAGCTATTCAAACGCCTTACCCATGGTGCACTGAAACGATTATTTGTTTTCCGTTCTTTTCGTCACATTTACAACTAGAATGGCGAGAAACGTCATGATACAGAGCGCGAAATATATCAGCATGTAGGGACCGCCCCCTAAGTGGGCGGTCGGGGTTGCAACCCTCGTAATGATGGCGTTTCCTAGAAAATAGAGCGCGGGAATTATGGGAAGGATGATGGGGACTAATGCTCGAGCTTTCAATCCAATTAAGATATACAAGATTCCCGTAAGGTAATTGGATATTCCAAAAATGCCTAATAAGAACATTTGATTATCCACACCACCCGAAAAATCCAGGACAAAAATATTGATCGCGGCATATTCAAGCAGGACCGTATGCACGAATCCTCGAACCAAATCAATGCCACCAAGACCGAGCATGATGATCCAAGCAAACTTTGGACAGGTTAAAGCGTTCCTAACCATTTGCGCCTCACATCCATATTGCTAATCATACCTACGCTTCTTATATCTATCGCACCCGCGAGGCAAAGCGCGCGCGAACGTAAATGGTAGCATGCAAACTTCATGGATATAGGCGTTTCATGAGGATCCTTATCGAAACCAGCGTGGATAAACTCATGGTACAAAGCACAAATAACCCAGTTGACACCATCATGAGGAGGAAGGCCTTAGTCACTTCTGCTAAAGTTAACCCAACCATGCTACCCCCACATATGAGACCAACCCATCGGATTAGCTTCTTTGACGGCGTATACTTTTTCAGGACACTCACTAGCACGGTCCACGGCACGAGATAAACGAGAGCAATCAATGTGCTCGCGACCAAGCCAGCCATCACGACGCCTAACTCAGGATTAAAGTGGAAGAGAGAGAACACGGCAGAGCTGAGGTGAAGGATGCCCATTAATGGATACAGCATCACCTTAACCACGCGTCGTACGTTGTCGTTGCTAGAAATCGTTGCTGCTACCTTTGGGCTGAAGGAATAGTAGAATTGGTTGAAAACGGTCATGAAACTGTTGCCCGCGAACGTAGCCATGACGGTGTAATCTCGAAAGTTCCGCAAGAACTGGACCTCAGAGCTCAGCTCGGAACCATACGTTGTCGTTGCGATGATGCACATGCTTTTCTTTTTTACGGTAAACGATGTCGCTACGCTTGACGCTGCAACATATGACGAATTGCCTTCCCATGATGCCCTGATGCTCCATGAGCCCACTGCATCAGGCGCATACGAATCACTATATGAGCCATCGGTGCCTGTCGTCACGGTTCGAGTGATAATCGAGTGGTCAGGTTTCGTGTAGGCCAACGTGACCGTTTCACCAGAACGTGGAGGCGTCATACTGCCTGAAACTGTAAGTTCCTCGCCCACAGTCACGGTGGTAGCGGAGAGCCAACACGTAATTCCGCTGGACGCCTTAGCCACGTATAATTCATGTATTGAACTCGTAGCATCGGCATACATTGTGTCTCCAATCCATGTGGCTCGAATGTGAAAGGCGCCTGCAGCGGGTAGCCACACGTGAGTGTAGTCTCCTCCTGGAGCAGTTAATATATTCGCTATCTGATTCCATGTGCTTCCGTCACTGGACTGCTCAAGCAAAATGGGTCGTCCCGCTAGTCCTTCCTGAGTGAGCGTGTCGAGTAATGTTCCAGAGATCGTTATTGATGAGCCATACGTGATTGATGATTCAGATAGGACGCATGAAAGGGATGCGCTTGATGCGTGTGCGTTGTACAGCGTATGGAGCACATCAGCGAGATAGTTCGCTGCCAGGTTGAGCGATTCGCCACATCGATCGATGAAACTCATATTATCCCAGTTATAGTTCTGGTCCATCCAGAGACACGTCAAATCGCCATCAACGTCGAAAGTCGTATCATATGCGAGGTTGATTGCTGCATCATACGCCGTCAACGTGTCCAACGTGCCATCGTACACGAGATACGTGTTGAAGGTATCGGTATAAGCGTTTGTTCGCGTGTTGACATAGCTTTCATAGTCACTATGATGTTGTTCCGCTCCCCACTCGGTAGATGCCCCCATGACGTGGCCAAACACTGCGACATCCACAATATAGTGAGCCATGATTCCAGCGTGCTTCGACGCGTTGACATAATCGTTAGCATTGAGGTAGCTCAGCGTCAAATTATACGATTCGTACGCGCGAACCGCTGACGCATCGTCTGTTAAGGTACCATTTGCGGAGAAGTAAATATGATGCTTCGTCGTATCCCCGATACCATCACTCGCTTGCCAATTATCGGGAAGCTCTGTGCCATAGAGATAGGTTGCCAAATTGTTCACAATATACGCTTTCTCGTTCTCGGGAAGCCAATCCAACGCGTGTTCCGCTATCCAGTCATGCGTTCCATAATCAGGATTGGATGGATCAGCGCTGTAGCCACCATTACTCCAACCAACAACCGTCGGAACACAGATCGACGCAACGAGAATACAGAGGATAAGCGCCGTCAACAGATGCGGGTGAGGCAATCGAGCGATTCTCATCGGAATACCAATAAGAAATATGCGTAAATGCTACTAATATTTCATTGCCAAACTAGATATTACCCAGCAATCACACACACGCTTCACGTTACACAACAACGTAACGGTGTCCACCTCAACAGGAATACGAGTAGAGTTACACCTTATTATAAGACTCCGATCTAGGGTAGAGGATACATGAGACAAGGTAAAGAGTAGCACGCACGCTAAGCCATCCAGTCAAAAATCTCCGGAATCAGCCTTATGAGAAATAAAGGAATATATTATCCTCGAATTACTAAAGTAACACTAATAATTAGGTTCAATAGTTACTGCACACGCGTACTAACAAATTGAGGAACGGAGCTATTCCACGTTATGAAATCCACGTTTGCCTTCATGAAGGGGAACATCCTTGTGCTCACGATATGTCGGATCATTTGGAATATGTCCATGGCCCTCGCGTGGCCGTATTTCTCACTCTTCATTCTTGCATTAGGGGGATCGGCTAAAGAAATTGGACTCGTCGCAGCGATCGGAGGGTTAGCGGGGTTTATCCTGTATCCCGTGGGAGGATATGTCGCAGATAAGAGGGGGCGAGTGAAACTTGTTGGGTTATCAACATTTATGTTTGCCTTCTCCATGCTGATCTTCGTCTTTGCATGGAGCTGGGAGATGTTGGCGCTGGGACAATTCATTCAACAACTCGTTCTGTTCTATTTGCCCGCGATGAATGCCATTATGGCGGACAGTCTTCCTCCGAAACAGAGAGGAATGGGTTTCGCAACCACGATGGCTATTCCTGGAGCGATCGGGATCATCATGCCCTATGTGGGTGGCCATCTTATCGACAACATCTATGGCGGAGACATTCTCCCTGCGATGCGTCTCGCATATAGCATCAGCTTTGTGCTGGGATTAATTGTAGCGATTATACGTACAAAGTTTCTCAGAGAAACCTTGAGTAGTGACAGCGTAGAGTCCCCAATAGGAAGTGTGGCTACATTGTTTAAAGAAGCCTATGCGAGTGTGTGGGAAACATTGCAGTGGCTGCCCCGAACCTTGCGGTCAGTCGCAATCATCGAGGTCATTATCACATTGCTGGTAAGTATCGCCGCTCCATTCTGGGTCGTTTACGCAACGCATGTCATCGGACTTACGGCCTATGAGTGGGGCACAATTATGCTGCTAGCTGGAGCGTTTCGAATTGCCATGTCCATTCCAATGGGGTATTTGATCGACACGTTTGGCCCTCGAAAAATGATTCTCGTCAGTTCACC
>CP070659.1:1222890-1226292 GCA_020355125.1 Candidatus Bathyarchaeota archaeon | reverse complement strand
TCGCTCCCCACCTCGGAGCGCATGTATAGATATGTATATATGATATATACCTATTTCGTACCTTTTTCACAGGATAATTACGAAAGACAGTTGGCTATAACTATTTCAATTCGACCAGGAAGAAAAACGATAATTCACTAATGAGTATTACAGCAATTATTTCACATGAAACACTCAGAACACTTTCTCTTGAAATGTTGAAAGAAATCTATGATGAAGCCGATCTTAGGGTCTTATCCTAGCTAGCTAGCTAACATCCACTTATCCAGTAGGGAATTGAACACTGTGATTATTAAATTCAAAAATGCAATCAATTTTTTAGAAGATAGAAGAGTCATAGAGCGTTTTTTGAAATGAAGTATAGGGATTACTAGAGTGCGCTAATCCAGAAGTGATTTAATGAACGAAGGAGAAAAAATGAATCTTATCTACTATCAGTTCCATTTCGTAATTTGAACTTTTTAGTGATAGATTCAAGTTGTTGGCTAATCTTATCAAACCGTTTTTCATGCTCTTTTAAAGTACTCATGATAAGGCCAATCGTATCCATAGAACTGATTAAATGGCGGTTAAACGGTGGGAATTTTTTTTCATAATTATACTCGATTTCACCATTAGGAGAAGCTAGCGCCCAATTTAAGGAGACTATTTTCCCTCTGTTCTCCCACAAGTCTACAAAGATACTAACCGTTTTATTCAAATACTTAGCTTTTTGCTTTGCTTGTTTTAACGCTGGCTCCTCATTTTTGTGCAGTATACAGTCAGACACACGAAATTGAGCATAATCTGCCGCATAATGTTTTTCTATATTTTTAAGCCAAGCAAATCGATAATTCCTCATCTGCTCTAACAAATTGGTTCTTGCTTCTGGCGAAAGTTCAGGTTCACTTCGAATTTTAAGTTCAGTAATCATGCTAACTGTTCCAATTTCCTGTGGTTTAACACGTAATACTTTAAATGGAATTCTAGTTCCTAAAAACTCGACAGATAACGAATCGCCCTTCAATACAGGCGCGCCTGCGCTAAACAATCTCGTTTTCACAAAGTTTTCAAAGCTTGTATCCACATTCAGATGCATATCGAGAGGCGCTAATAGAACTGATTCGGCTTCCTCCACATCTGCTTTCGCTATCGTAACACATTCATTTACATCTACTCCAGCATTTTTTCTCACAAAAAGGGGAATTCGAATAATATCTACATCTGGAACATCTCTATATGCTGGCCTAGCGATAGCAACAGTTCGTTTCTTCCCTTTAACTTCGATTATATCTCCCGCTTTCAGATTTAGCGTCTTCATTATCTTGGGATTTATCCGTGCTTTTCCTGCATCAGATGGTTTGGCTTCAGCGACTCTTAAACTAATTTCTTTAGCCAAGTTTCACATCACAATAATTACAATGAAAAACATCTATTTTTCAATGTATAACTCGTTAATTTTCACTATATATTCATTTTTTCATTCAAGTTCTAATTATCAGTTAGATCAGATAAGCCTATTATCTTTACTCTCTTCGATTCGAGCGTATAAATTATTACAGAATAGCTATAACCACCTATAGCACTTAATTAAAACCTCCTGTTAACTGTAACATCCATACAGTATTTCCCTAGCGCGCGATATTTGAAAAAAATTCCCCTATCTTAAGAAAGGGATTAAATTCTCTTGCGTTATGCTTGTTTTTACATAAGGTGGAGGGGTAATAGGGTGTTTTATATTCTATTTTCTTGAACATTGTTTCAAAATCGATTGACTTCTTTATGGCAATTTTTTTAAATAGACAAGTAATACCTATTTAAAATTCATCCATAGATATGAAAAATTTACTAGATAATGTCTATTCTTTAAATAGGAAAATAACAACTATTGAAAGTTTGTACATGAAAACGGCATCGTAATTTAACACTCGTATACGCCTTTCTAAACGGTGGTAAACGATGGAATTTTTATTTCAAAAGACGATGTTTACATACCCCTATACGACCTTAAAAATGAAAATTAGTCTCAAAAACTATTAGCTGGCTAGCTGCATCCATTTTTAGCTCTATTATCGCTTTAGAGCGTGAGAGGTTGAAAATAGAACCTGACGAAGCACGGTTCTAAATTGTTCAGATCTAACATGCGCTAGCTAGACAGTTTATCGATCTTAAAAGAAAGTGGCTCAGTTGATAACGCACACTATCATAAAGTAATTATCCGTAAAAGAAAAGCTAAATTCCTAAAGTAGGCACCGCTGCTAGATAGGCTCTTTTTAGCTCTTTTCTGTCGATATGGTCATAGATGTCTATCGCTTCTCCCCTTGAATCGCCCCTTAATTCTTTGAGAAGCTCGCGTTGTATTCCATTTCGTCTTAGGTGCGTAGTGAACCAGTGCCTGCAACAATGGGGTGTGAAGTGGTCTTCAATCCTATCGCTCTCGGGTTGATGGAAACCTGTTTTCTCAGCATGTTTGGTTACCGCTCTGTACACTCCATGGCGCCTTAATCTTTTCCCATGTTCACCCACAAATAAAGCCCTACAATCTTGCTTTACACCATAATTTCTTCTACTCCTCAACCATCTTTTCAGGACTCTGGCACACTCATCATCAAAGAAAACGAGTCGGTT
Source organism: Candidatus Bathyarchaeota archaeon (assembly GCA_020355125.1). Taxonomy (GTDB): domain Archaea; phylum Thermoproteota; class Bathyarchaeia; order RBG-16-48-13. The sequence goes on along the minus strand of CP070659.1, from coordinate 1,223,685 downwards.
GCTCCTCTTCCGCTTAACCTTCAACTCGATACTCTGCTCAATCCAATCCACATCTTCTAAATCGATATCTATCAATTCTCCCCGTCTTATTCCCGTCTTTGCCAACAATGTAATGATTGCTTTATCCCTAGTGTTCAATATAGTGCTAAGAAGCATAGCCATATCTTTGATAGAGATGAGCTTTCTTCTTGACCTGGCGTCGTTCTGATATTTAGGTTGTTTTAAGTATCGGTCTCTAAAGGGAAAAACTGGGTTATTTTCAGCTAAGCCTTCCCAAGTTAGAAACTGATAGAAGCTAGAAAGTGCCGAGAAATAAACCTTCACAGTGGTAAAATATAATTGTCGTTCTTTGCGGAGATATCTCAACACCAGCTTTAGGCTTTGTCTATCGAGCTTGAGTATGGACAGGCTGTTCTCTATGAGGAATTTTGCTATAATCTCAAGATTGCCCTTGTAACTTCGTATAGATTCTGAACTGAATCCTCTTAACTCGCAGTCTTTAGCAAACCGTTCAATAATCGATTCCTCATTGTTCGAAGCCATCTCTGTTTGCGAGATCAACCCGTCCACTTCCATCCCCGAGCAGTTGATGTGACTAATCCATAGGAGTTCAGAATATCAAGTTGTATCGATATCGCCCTTATTGCTTCATGCTCTGATGGTTCAATTCCTAGCCTCGATAGAATCTCCTCATTACTGAGGCTCCCAGCTTTTCTAAGTATGTCCACTAAATCTTTTTGAAACTTCCTAACACCGTGGAACTCTTCATCCAGAAAGGGTTTTGCACGATAACGG
>CP070659.1:1219616-1222790 GCA_020355125.1 Candidatus Bathyarchaeota archaeon | reverse complement strand
CTCTTGTTTTCCTTTTCAAGCCTCTTCACGTAGTTTCCCATATGTACCCACCAGATATCTACTTAACAATAATCATAGTTAAGTTAATGCGCGCTAGCTGTTAGCGATATTTAAAAGTTCTGCACACATCTTTTGAATAGCTAATATTCCTTTTGATTTTTGCGAAAAATTCATTAACGGTTTTCCCAAAGCATCTGCTTTTTTTATGTTTTCATCGTAGGGTATCAACTCAAGCAACGAGAGATCGTTTCGTTTACAATATTGTTTTATAATAGCTTCATCAGAGAAACTAGTAACTTTGTTTCCTACAATAAGCACTTGTGGTATCCCTAATTGGGTTGACAGATCAAATATTTTTTTTGTAGTTTCCAAAGCCTTAACACTTGGTTCCGTAACCACAATCATCACATCAATAAATTCAGAGGTTCCTCTTCCCAAATGTTCTGTCCCAGCTTCCATATCAACAACTACAGCATGATCTTTTTTTGTTAACAGATGTCTTAGCAAAGCCCTAATTAAGGCGTTTGCTGGACACATACAACCAGATCCCGCACTACCGACAGTACCCATTACCAGTAGGTTAACTCCACTTGGAGATCTAATGGAAAATTTGTCATAAATGTCATTAACCGTAAAAGAAAGGCGATAGAGGCCTCGAAAATCGTTAGGTCTAGCTCCTGTTTTCTCTTCAATCAGATCCATGTTCTGCGATATAGGTACTATTTTCCTTGCCTGAGTAATAGGTATTCCTAGAGTAAGAGCCAAATTAGGATTAGGATCAGCATCTATCGCTAGAACTTTGAAACCTTTTTGAACCAAGGTCTGTGCTAGTATTCCCGTTATCGATGTTTTGCCAACCCCACCTTTACCTGACACAGCAATTTTCATCATAAACCACTTTTCCTTTACGCAAAAGGCTCAATCATATTTGAATTCAGTGTTTTAAGATCTCCTAATACTCAAGACATAAATAAATTTAGGAGCGTTAGGTCACCGAAGATCGACATCCGGTTTTCCTCTAATTTCTAACCTCCGCATTTATATCCGCTATCCCCTAGACGCTGATCAACCAGATTTAGGTTGCTCTCTTCCGAGCCTGGCCAGGTTAGTCTAGCTGTCAACCCTTGGGGACGGATACTCATAATTTGTAGGTTTCGAAATTGGAGGGGCCTAAATGCCTCACTTCAGCTTCGTCCGCCGTAAAGGGGGTTTGCGGTCGGAGCTTTCGCTCTTTAAGGAACCCCTAGCTCCCACTAAGACCCAACGCTCAAAAATTAAATTGAGCTTTAACACTATAAATTTTACCTTAATCTCAAGAAAAAACATTTTTATGTGAAATCGATAAAGAATACGTTAAAAGCCGGGGTGTCCTAGAGTTCCTTGCTGAAAGGCAGTAACAGGAAGTCTGGTAGGGAGCAGATGTTGTATTTACATGCTTAAGCCTGCTAAGTCTGTGGCCTTATGGGCCGCACGGGTTCGAATCCCGTCCCCGGCGCCACGTATTTAGCGTAAAATAAGCGTTTTTTATGCTTCTTTTTAGCATAGAAAGGTAGTTATTCCCACTTTTTTTAGCGCACGCGCTATTAGCCCAAGCGATCCCACTCAAGTTTAAGATTTTTGATCATTATTTTTACTGCACCACAATTTACCTCGCCCGCGCTATTACTTCTACTAAAAATAAGGATCAACACCAGGGCGCGCACATGCGTTAATTATTGAAGAGCTTGTCAACTTTCTTATAAACCATCGCGAAAATACCCTTCCGTCCCATCTTCTTCTAGCCCTGGTAAAATTTCGATTCAACAACTCAGGCGTTTGGATATAATCAGCAAGCTATCTCGTGCTTCAGTAAATGTTAAATGAGGCTTCAAAAAATAAAAAAGTTAACAGCCTCAGTCTTATACTTAAAACGTTGGATCTTGTGTCAAAAAGAAGTACACATCAATAAAGGAGCCTGAAAAATGTGACGGTGCCAAATAACGAGTTTTATCCTGAAATCGAAATTGATGATGCAGGTTGGGGCGATTTAATCGGCGGGGTTATCATTGGTGGCTACAACCCTCTACTGGCGGAATTTAGATGGGAGGAAGTTCCAATAGAACATTTTCAAGGCGAATCCTTTATTAAAAAGACTTATTTGGACGCAACAAAACGCGCAGTATACAAAATATTAGGCAATTTAAGGGCTGAGAAAAAATTTTATCGAGTTGCGTTATGTACTGGATATGTCTTGACTGATGCTGTAAGATCATTACGTAAAAAAGGCTGGAGAATTGTACGCAGAAAAATAGAGGGAAGATGTCAGGAACTTGTCGAAGAGAGAAACAGGGAAGAGTTGATTAAACTTGGAGTCCCGCCAAGTACTATTGGGAATATTCCACCGAGCGCAAATCGTTTTATTCGGTTATTTGAGTGGGTGAAAGAGAATCCAAAAGAACGAGAGCGATACGTGAAAACAGGATGGAAATCTTGGAAGTCAAAGTGGAGACCTAAATTATGGGAAAAATAGTTGAGCGAGCACAATGACATAATTCAGCTAAGATAAAAAGGCGCTCGCAATAGAACGTTTTATCTTGAAGTTGAATAGATTTGTTGTTTTATTAAACCTAGTCGAATTTCTATGAATTCTGACAGGACATGATTAATTAGTTGTTCACTAGGTTTGCCATAGATAATACCTGGACAATAAGAGTGAATGTAAATATAAAATTCTCCATATCGAGATTTATAATGGGCTTCACTGGGAGAGCTATAGCGTGGGTTGTCAAGTATTTTAAAAGGCCAGATCTTACAGGCAAGAGGCTTAATTCGTTGAATACTACACAAATTTCTGTTGGAGAACCTATGTAAAAAGGGGCATCTTTTTCCAATTATTTTTTTAATGTAGAAGCCATCTATTCTTGGTTCAACCCATGCATGCCCATAAAGCTTTATCAGATTAAGCCATTCTTTAGTTGTTAGTTGAACTGTAAATTGACAACCGTTCCCACAACATAAACATCGCCAATACCTTACTTGTTTCCACGGGATTAACTTCAAGACTATTTCTCCTAGATGTCGCTAGCTAGCATGGAATCTCTTTTTCGCAATAATTTTTTTCCTCTATGAACATTCTTACAATTTTTTTCTTTCAAATTATGCTAGTAATTTCAGTTATTTTTTGTGGTGTTTTTG
>CP070659.1:1217005-1219516 GCA_020355125.1 Candidatus Bathyarchaeota archaeon | reverse complement strand
TCAGATAGACCATAAAACGTTGAGTGGCATTCTTCACCACATCACACAAATGGTTAAAGAAGGAACAGGCAGGATCAGAATAATTACTACTATGTAGCTAGCTAGACCTAGCTATTTAGATAAGGTTTTCTTGGCTATCTTCATTCCATATTCTTGGCACAACTTGGACACATCTTCCACACTGTCGTCATCAACACGTATGATTCCTGGCACCATCTTTAATTTATGATGCAGCGCAAAGGCTAGTTCCAGCATTCTAATGCAACCTTTGGCATCTTGATGTGTTCCGGATGATGTAAAGCATCCACCAACTTTTCCCTTCAGTTGATAGTTTTGGTCGTATAGGGCTATGGATTCATCAATGAGCTTCTTTACCTGCCAAGCAACGTTACTGAAATGTGTCGGAGAACCTACCACGATTCCATCCGCTTCAGTTAAATCGCGCGCGCGCGCACAGCGATACCTGACGTTTCAGCTCCATGAGCGATTTCTTCCGCCATTTTCTTAGTATTCCCTGTTACACTATAGTATGTGATAAGTAACTGTTTAGTAGCCAAACTTTCACCTCTAATTAAGTTTCTTTGAGTATGAACCTAGAGAAGTATAGTATACCCCTATAATAAGGAAAACGGTGCAGAACGTCTAGATAACACTGGAATGTTCAAACTAGCTAGCTAGCTTCTACAAGTTCTGGTTTGCCTTTGAACGAGTCATTCCTTTTTTCATATTGAATCTCTTCATAGAGCTAGCTAGGAAACATATCTGAAAATTTAGACTAGTAAAAGTCGTATTAGGGTGATGACGCCGAGTAAGATGGCGGTTAACGCAATCAGCCAGCGTAACTTCTCTGCGGGCATCTTGTGGACAATGAAAGCGGCAATGGGAGACGAAAAAGCAACGCCGATCGACATGGCGAGGGTCAAATAGACATCGACTGGCGCCCTCGATAAGACAAACGTCAAAAATCCTACGATAGACGCAAATAACTCCGAAAACGATTGAATGGACACCGTTGCCTTTTCATCCAGCCCTACGAGGAGCCCCCCCGTAGTCACGATTGGCCCGAAACCGCTTCCACTAATCCCTTTGTTAAAGGCTCCGATTGCTCCGAAAGCTACCATCCTAGGCCAAGAAAACCGGAGTTTCAGTTTCCGACTAAACAAAACAAAAAAACCCAGCGTAGTGACCATCAAGCCTATGTAGAGGTTCAGATGAAAGGTCGAGATTCCGATTGCAACTAACGCGCCAAATAAACTGCCTATCGAACCAAACCCGCCCATAATCAAAGAAATCCGAAGGTGAACACTGTCGACAGATAAATCCACGTTCTTAAATTGATGATGAAAGTAAGAACTCAAGAGATTACCCACCAAGGACGAGAAAAGAACAGCGGGAACCGCCTGAATCGGACTGAACCCCAACACCAGCAGCAGCGGCGTAACCGTAAAACCGTACCCCATTCCCAAGCAAGAATCCACAACGGCTGGAAGAAAGGACAGAAAAATAAGGAAAGCCATACTCGACAAATCGTAATTCATCAGCTGACCAGCCCACGGATACACATGAATACTTCAAACGACAAACATTACACACACTAATGTTGATAAACGATGTAATTATGAGAGGATATAACTATTTGCTACCATGTTTACATTAGGAATATTTTCGTAGCTAGCTAGCGCTCACATTCGGGTTTAGCTAGCATGCTACTGAAGCTCCATCAGATAGTAGGCTAGCATGGGTTTGGGTTAGGGGATTAATTTTTAGTTTCCGAACCTAATATTTTCTGGTCTATAAGCTTGTCGATAAACGTCGAAACGTCGTGACAGGACAGAAGAAAATCCATAATAACTTTCTCGACTCCTGGGATCGCTTTTGCCTTGAGATAATCATCCTCAGACTGGATAATACTTGTTGTGGGAATACAGAATGAAACACTTCCTTGGGAACTAACGAGTTGATCCATGTATCTTTCGCCTATCAATCGAGTTATCTCCTTAATAGCTTCAGTTCTGTGGGCTTCATCAAGAAAGAATATGAAATGAGAGCAGAACACATTCTCTAGATTCTCAAAACTGACAACTGGAACGATGAAGAAAGCATTCTCCTTTCTTAGTCTCTGAAGTCTGTAATTAACGGCGCGTGCTGTCAGCCCCACCTCTTTAGCCACTTGTTTAGTAGGTTTTCTCGCATTGTATCTCATGGATTTAAGTATTCGCCAATCCGTAAGGGAAAGCTCCCTTCCCACTGGAGGCATCTCCATAATATACTGCCGTATGGGTTTAACTCCTGTCAACTTTTCAATAAGAGTCAGTTTCTTGACCAGATCGGATTCCGCTTCTCGATAAAACAGGAGAACATCCAACGAATTGAGATACTCATGCATCCACGCGACCTCTTCAATTAATTTGAGATTTTGAAATGCTTCCTTTTTCGCAGCAGGGTCAGAAAAAACGAGAGCCGACGCAAGACAATGCAGTCCGAAAATACGAAAGTTGGGAAAGACCTGGT
>CP070659.1:1213456-1216905 GCA_020355125.1 Candidatus Bathyarchaeota archaeon | reverse complement strand
GGGCGTTTTCCCATTTCGACCTGCCCCAATTAGGGGTTCTCCTTGCTAATTTAGAGCTTAATCCCGCCTCTGTACATGCGCCTACGACAGGGGCGGATATTTCATCATCAAACCTGCAGGAGAGAAGAATAGCTGAACAACTGTTGATCGATACAATATTTTACTGCAAATCTATAAAATGCCCAATACTGGTCGTTCACCCAAACATTTTAGGTTCAAACAGCCTACTCCTACCAGATGACGTACAAAGAAATAATTGTATCGACTCACTGGGCAAGATCGTGGATCGAACTCAAGATCATAGCGTTAAAATCGCGCTCGAAAACCTACCCGACTACGAGGGTAAGGGAAGAGTTGCGAGTAGAGTCGTCGACCTGATAGAGATTATCGAGAAGGTTGGATCACAAAACGTAGGCATATGCGTTGACACTGGACATACAAACATCACGAAACATCAAAACCTCGCAAAAAAACTTAAGATGAGCTTAGAAGACGAGATAATGCAGGCAGGAAAATACCTATGCACACTCCATATCAACGATAACAACGGAAAGGAGGATATCCACTTAGTTCCAGGAGACGGTAATATCGAATGGGCACTAGTTATCAGAAGTCTTAGACAAGTGAACTATAAAGGCATCTTTATGATGGAGATACTGGAAAGAGAAGATTCCGATGAACAAGCGAGGAGAAGCTATCAGAAGGGTGCAGAGTTACTCGGTATAAATTGACATTTTTGGAAAATTATAGACCGAGCTAGCTAGTTATTTAAAATGTCATTATGGTGTATCCTTCACTGACGCATTGAGAGGTGTACACGGATGCATGGACGAGTTTGAGTCCTAAACTTCGGGATTCTTCTTCGAGGCCCAGTTCCTTGACAATCGATACACATGTAGCGACTTCTACGCCCTCATCGGTTAATGTTTGAAGGCGGGATTTGAATTCTATATAGTACGGCATTTTTGGATTCACGATCGTACACCCCATTCCGAAGAGAAGCACTCGGACGTCTTCAATGATTTTCTCGCCATACGGATGCTTATGGGTATGAAGAGCGAGACGCAATCCCCATTGAACCTTATACGGGTCATTTCCACTTAAAATCACAACAAGAAGTTTACCGTTCATATAATTCACGTATCCTAAATTATTTCTAGCTAGCTCTCAGATAGTTTATTTTAAACATCTATTTTTCTATTGCTATGGTTTTGTTGATAACACGTAGGACAACCAGCACCATTCTTTCTATTATTGACTTGACTATGCCACTCATGTCCTTGAAGGCAGAACTATCTAGCTGTTATCTAAGTTTAGCTAGCTAAATTTTTTCTCATAGATAATGATTATCATAACAATATTTCTTGAAAAGCTAGCTAGCTACTTCTTCGAACCGATTTAAAAATGTAAAGCGTCATAGTGTCTAGCTAGCTAACTAAGTTTTAAATATACTCTAGACTAATTAAACTGGATATGAGCATTTGGACAGAAAGATTACGCAAGACTAGAAAACTGATGGAAAAGAACGACATCGACGTTCTAGTCCTCTATGGCGCTGACAACCTTCAATATCTAAGTGGAGTAACAGATCCCACCTTGCGCACTTGTGGAACGATTGTCCTTCCAATTGATGGTGAGCCAGTAATGATTTTGTTTTGGCGGGACGTCGAAGTAGCTAAAGACCAATCTCAGATTCACGATATCAATTATGTGAGCTGCCTTCCACTCGATGCAAAAGAGCGTAAAGTGGTGGAGGTTTTGAGAGAGTTCAGTGCTCCAGGAATAACAGTTGGCATTGATGATCTCGGTTTTATCGAATTCGAAGAGCTGAAAACCAGCTTTCAAAAAACATCTCTAAAAGCGAAGTTCGTAAATGCGTCAGCCATGTTAAACACGTTACGTTTTATCAAATCAGATGAAGAGATTAAGCTTATTCGGAAAGCCGCTAAAATCTCAGATTACGGAATGGAAGCAGCAGTTAGGGCGTTAAGAGTTGGGGCAACGGAAATCGAGGTCGCCGCTGAGGCAGAGTACGAGATGAAGAAAAGAGGATCATGGAAGTTAAAACATCCAACACTGGTCGCATCGGGTAAACGGACGTTACTAATCCACCCCTATGCGAGCGAAAAAAGAATAGAAAAAAACGATCTAGTAGTTATAGACCTAGGAGCTGTATGTGGAGGTTATTGTTCCGACATCTGTCGAACAAGCACAATAGGAACTTCCAATCAGGCACAAGAAGATGTGTTCAAAGCTGTGCAGGAAGCTCAGTCAGCAGCCTTCAGCGTACTTAAGGAGGGTACGACGATTGGAACGGTTAACAAAGTTGTTCATGGAGTATTCCAAAAAACTGGCTATGCAAAATACTTCCCATCTCTTCTTGGTCACTTTATAGGTTTACAACTTGAAGAAGAACCTATGATCATGCCTAAAAACGCGGATATCGAGTTCAAATCCAATACTGTTGTTTCTCTTTTTCAGAGCTCAGTGTTTATGCCGAGAGCCGGAGGAGTTCGAATGGAAGACTTGGCTTTGGTTACAAAGACGAAATCAGAGGTTCTTACTCACTATCCAAGAGAATTCATCAAGGTATGAGATAGGTCAGAGCCGGCGCGAAAAACATTTTATAGCGCGCGCGCGGCTGTAGTATGTGATATCGATCGATTACTAACTAGCTAGCGCGCTCTACTATTCCAGATGTCCCATTGATATTTCCAGCCATCCTTGGTCTTGTTCCAGACGACAACGTACTTGAAGTGTTGATCGACGGGTTTGAGGACGCCTGTACCTCGCTCATACAGGATGTCACCCTGTCCAGCGAGTTCGATGGTGGTCAATTCGTTGCCAGTGATCCCTGACTTCATCACGCTGTCCAAGCGCGCGCTAGCATGCACGCTCTTTACCTAATAAATTACGTACTTTATATATAAAAAATAATTAATAATTCCGTTAAAAGAACGTATCAATATGCGTTAAAAAGATACACAATCCATGAGAAAACTATATAAAAGGCAAAGTCATGTAGTAGACAACTATGCCGAAAAAAGGATATAAAAGCCTAACAATTCCAGAGGGGCTCTACAAAGAACTCGAAAACTATGTGATCCAATCGAATGGACGATACGTCTCAATTTCTGAGGTTGTCAGAGAAGCATTAAGAAATTACCTTAAAAACAATTCCATGTAATGAACAACTACAGTTAGCTAGCCTGTTTCTCTTTTTGTATCTTGTGTCCACATTGTGGACAGTATATAGATTCTTTGCGCGGTATATTCTTTCCACAACTGAGGCAAATACTATGGTATTCAGGACGAATCCTAACCACATATTTTAGAATCATGTACCATAGTACGAAGCCAATCATGATAATGAATGCGACACGAATAGAAAGAGTATCCATCATAGAGAACGCTAAGAAGACGCCAAAGCATATCATAAAGATGATAAG
>CP070659.1:1205261-1213356 GCA_020355125.1 Candidatus Bathyarchaeota archaeon | reverse complement strand
TTGGATAAAGTATTGGTCTCCAAATCTCTTGAGGACGGCTTCGAGCCAATCGAGTCGGCCATTCGCAATCAGTTCCTCCGCTTTAATCGTATTGACATAGTATTTTACGTCTAGCTTTGTCTGAATTAGCTCTGCCATATCGATTATTGGGCGTGTCTTATCCCTAGAAGGTCGGTGATACCCTTCTGGAGGACATTTTTCGAGGAGGACGTTGCTTCTGTATTCTCGTGGGTCTCCCCACTTCGTTGGCAGGACGTTTACCGAGTAATCGCCCCGGGCGGTCGAGATGACCGCTTGGTTGCGACGCCATTCCCTGCTTGGACATAGTCCGTGTGTCCAAACCCAATCATGGTCAAACGCTTTTAGTAGATTCTCCTCAACCTTTAATCTCTTGGAGAAATCGGGGTCGTTTCTTGTGCCGAAGGTGTTATACATCCACCACGGCGTATCACCCTGAAGCTCCGTCCAAAAATGACCGCGCATAGGGACAAGCGTAGTGTCGAAGATGCCATGTGGTATGTCATCGGGGCTGCCATTGTTGAAAGCTGCCAACATTCTTTCTTTACTGCTGCTCACTCACAATCCCTATGTAGTTGTAAGGCGTTTGGCGAGGGCTACGGCTTCAACTAGGTTGTTGGCATACCCATCAGCACCAATTCTCTCAGTCCAAGCCCCATCAACTACTGCACCGCCTACAATAAATTTGGCCTCTAAGCCATTTTTAGCCATTGCCTTTTTGATTTTCTCTTGTTCAGCTCTCGTCGCTGTTATAAGAGCGGAAGCTCCCACAATATCCGCATTTACTTCCTTCGCTTTTTTAATGAATGATTCAACTGGTTGATCTTCGCCTATGTCGTATACTTCAAAGCCACTTGCTTCTAGCATTACGGATACAAGATTTTTGCCTATGAAGTGGATGTCTCCCTCGACCGTTCCTATAACGATCTTTCCTAGGGGTTTTACTTCTTTTTTCTTCGCCTTAATCTGGGCTTTTAGGATATCGGTTGCTATGATGCAGGCGTTAGCTCCTACCATCAGCTCTGGTAGAAAGATCTCTTTGTTAGCATACTTCTCACCAAGCTCGGTTATGCCTTTAACGGTCCCCTCTTGAATAGCTTTAAGCGGATCAACATTCTTCTTCACCGCATCTTCTGCCCACTTCTTAGCTGCATCATCATCATAATTCACAATCGCTTTTTTAAGCTCATCAATTATTTCACGTTCAGACAGTTCGATCTCCTCTTTTTAAGAATCACGCTGGTTCAAATTTATAAGTTTTTGCAAACTTAAGAGCCTCGGCGTTTTGAATAGAAGCGCTTTACACCAAAGATTGGAATAGATATTCAAACTTTAAAATTGATAGGCGTCGCACGGCATTTTAGTACGAACATTTATTGCAACTCCGATAGTTAGGATGATCAGCGCGCGCGTCTTCAATTCTATTCACGTATTACCCTTTATAAAAATTAGGTATAGCCTCTGATCTTTAGATATATGGTTCATAAAATATTGGGTTTATATTATAAAGTTGACAATATATAAAAACAGCACGCACGTGCTAAAACATAAAAATAGTGTGGTACAGATGAAGGTGTTAATTTTAGGCGGAGCCGGACTTATGGCATATGCCACAATCAAGGATTTACTAGAATTCGACAGAAATGAAACCTCTGAGATAATGCTAGCAGATATAAACTATAAAAAATTACAAATGCTTGAAAAAGAATTTAATGACGAGAAAGTATCAATAACCCGTTGTGATATAACGGATCATACAAACCTTGTTAAGCTGATGAAGAACTACGACATTGTTATCAATGAAGCTGGCGGCAAATTCGCGTTAGCAGGATTGAAAGCCGCTTTAGAAGCAGGAATACATGCCACAAACATAATGGGATCCCCCTTAGAAGCTATGAAGCTCAATGACGATTTTAAAAAAGCAGGATTGACTGCTGTGATAAACCTTGGAAGTTCACCAGGCAACACAAATATTGTATCGCGTTATCTTGTCGATAAGCTGGATGCAGTGAATACGATCTATATGAGCTTTGCTTATGCCGAACATACAAAAGACGTATTGTTCGTTCCTTTTGCAGGAGCAGTTGACGAGTTCATAAATAACGTAACTGTCTTTCAAGACGGAGAATTTATTGAGCTTCCTCCCCAGAGCGGCCAAGAAGATGAGCTATTTCCAGCGCCAATAGGGCTTAGAAGAATGATCAATATTCCTCATCCCGAAATACGAACGTTTCCAATAGCTTTCAAAGAAAAAGGGGTACAAAACGTGATGATAAAAGGCGGATTTATTCCTGATTTTGTAGAGAAAATCAATTTCTTAATATCCTTAGGCATCATTAGCAAAGAACCACTGCAGGTCAAAGATCAAACGATAGTGCCGATGGACGTCTTCAATACGGTCTACGCAAAACTTCCTCAGGTAAAGGGTCGCCTTGATTATGGTTGCGTAAGAGTTGTCGTGAGAGGACAGAAATCAGGAGAAGAAATTGAATATAAAGCAGAGATGTTAAGCCGTCCATATAAAAACCTTACAGGAGTGCAACACAGAACCGGGCACTCACCAGCAATCGGCGCGAGAATGATAAATAGAGGACAAATCAAGAAACGAGGAGTATTTCCACCAGAGATGGGTGTCCCTCCACTCCCTTACTTCAAAGAAGTTGCAAGGAGAAACCTTTTCTTTTCGTTAGAAGAGAAGCACTTCATTTAGCTGTTCATGTCACCCTTTTTCATTTTTTTTGACGGGATAAAAACCGTCGTTAAGGATTGATTAATCCTCTAGTATATGCTAAACACTTTTTTCCTTTTCTTAATATTACATCAAATATTATGTAAAGATGGAAAAGTCATTATAAGTAAAAATAAAAACATTTAAGATTATTTGAATTATAGGTTACTGACATGACAACAGAGAAGTTTGATCCCCTGAAAATCAAGATAATACTGGCAACTGATGTAGGGAGTACCACCACTAAAGCTGTTCTATTCAAGAAAATCGGTCACGAGTGGAGGTATTTACTCCGTGGAGAGGTCCCAACAACTGTTGAAGCTCCTTTTGAAGATGTAAGGGTTGGAGTACGAAATGCTGTAAGAGAGGTAGAAGAGTTATCTGGGCTAGCAATACAGGATAAAAATGGAATTCGAATACGGCAAAACGAATCCGATATAGGGGTAGACTTATATGTATCCACGAGTAGCGCTGGGGGCGGTCTGCAGATGACAGTAGCTGGCCTAATGAAAGAGCTAACAGCTGAAAGTGCTGAACGAGCAGCTTTAGGAGCTGGCGCCATTGTTATGGATACCCTTTCGATTGATGACGGAAGAAGAGACTATATTAAGGTTAAAAGGCTACGTGAACTACGCCCTGACATGATACTGTTAGCTGGCGGAACTGATGGAGGAGAAGTGAGACGCGTATTAAGAATGGCTGAACTTCTTTCAACAGCTGAACCAAAACCGAGATTAGGTGTTGGTTTTAAACTTCCTGTAGTCTATGCTGGCAACAAGAATGCGCGTAAAGAAATCTTAAACCTACTCGATGAGAAGTTTGAAGTAAAGATGGTTTCAAATTTAAGACCCATTTTAGAGGTGGAAGATAGCCAACCGTCTAGAGAAGCTATACATGAGCTCTTTCTTGAGCACGTCATGTCACATGCTCCAGGTTATCCTGATCTGATGAAATGGACTAGTACACCAATAATACCGACACCAGCAGGCGAAGGTGCAATGTTTCGAACACTTGCCGAATTACGTCAAGCCAACGTCATAGGCGTTGGCTTAGGTGGAGCCACAACTAATATTTATTCTATTTTTGAATACAGATTTGTCCGAACCGTCAGTGCCAACTTAGGCATGAGTTATAGTGTATGTAACGTCTTAAAGGAGACAGGCATAGATAATATAATGCGTTGGATCCCCCTTAATTTAGATCCAAAGGACGTCAAGAATAGACTTCGAAACAAGATGATCCGCCCAACCACAATCCCGCAAATAATGGAAGAGTTAATCATTGAACACGCTGTGGCGAGAGAGGCTTTAAGGCTTGGTTTTCAACATCATAAGATGTTAGCTAGGGGTTTAAAAGGTGTAGCTGCAGCGGAAGAAGACAGAATTCCCTTATTAGCTCACGATAGAATACGTAGCTTCGATGAGGAAGAAACATACCTTGACATGACGAAGATAGACTACGTAGCTGGTACTGGTGGATTACTATCTCATGCCCCTATAAGAGCGCAAGCAGCAATCATACTTATCGATGGATTCCAAGTAGAAGGTGTTGTTAAGTTGGTTCAAGACAGCGTTTTTATGATACCTAATTTAGGAGTTCTCTCAACATTACTTCCTTCTGTTGCCTTAGAAATATTCGAGAAGGATTGTTTAGTGAAACTTGGCACTTGCATCGCTCCGAGAGGACAACTCGATAAAACGAATTCAAAAGAAGTAATTACGGTAGAAGCAACAATGCCAGATGGAACTAAAATAACAGAAAAAGTTAAAAATGGCTCCATGAAGGTTATTCCACTTGGAATAGGTGAGACCGCTCAAGTTAAGATAGAGCTCGACCGTGCGTTTAATTTTGGAACAGTTCACTCTTGGGAGGGGCTAATTGAAGGAGGAGTCGTTGGGATCATAATCGACGCACGAGGTAGACCGCTTGATCTACCTAACGACAAACAAGAAAGGGATAATAAACTAATAGAATGGTACTCTACTGTAGGAGCATATCCTAAAGAATCTTTCAATTAAATTAAACATAATGATTTAAAATGAAAATAAGTTCAGCGTGCGATAGCTACATAGCTAGCTAGATTATACTGATGTTATATGGATCAAATTAAAGATTGAGTATAGAAAACTAGTATTTTTTTAAACAATAGTAAACTTAGAGTAGCAAAATTAATCCTTGAGTAAATTGTATGTGGTGGGGAATATTTGATATGGTTTGTTTAACGGCTTTGGATAAAAAGAGGAATCCGATACCAAAGATTCTCTCTCCAATAAGATCATTCGAAGCTGGAATTAGAGTCATTAAAGCCGGTGCTGATCAGATATACTGTGGCGTGACAATACCTGAAATTAAGAATTTTGTGCTTTATAGAGGATCTGCTCACGAAGTACCAACCTACGAAGAGCTGGAGAGAATCGTTAAGTATGCTCATAGTAATAGTGTAGAAGTTGTTGTGACAATAAATCAACCCCATATGACACATCTAATCGAAAAACCGATTCAAAATCACATCCGTTCATGTGTTGATAAAGGTGTTGACGCGCTTATAGTGGGAGATTTTGGAGTTTTATCCGTAATTAAGAACATGCCTGTTAAAGTACCCCTTTATGCAAGTACCTATATGGCTTCATTGAATTGTGAGGCTGTTGACTTTCTTCGAAAGCAAGGTTTTAATAGAGTAATACTTGAAAGAAACTTAACTATACCTGAAATATCTAAGATTGTACAACATAGCAACATAGAGTTAGAAGTTTTTATTCATGGCGGAGGTTGCTCAAACATTAATAGCAGCTGTTACCTTTACCATTATAGTTTCCCTGAAAAGGAACACTTTGCACTTCTAATGAAAGAGAATATATGTTCTCCATGTACAATCCACTATGAAGTTTATAATTTGGATAAAACAGGAGAAAAGTTGGAAAGTATACCAATAATGGACGCCCTTCAATACTGTTCTCTTTGTAAGTTACCAGAATTAGTTAAAGCTGGCGTCACTGGCTTCAAAATAGAGGGCAGAGGTAATCCCATTGAATATCAAGAGAGCACTACACGGGCGTATCGTGAACTTCTTGATCTTTTATCTCAAGATCGAATGGAAAAGTTCAAAGAGAAACTTGAGTTATATAGAAGAAATTTAATCGCTATGCCATCAACCATCTGGAGCCTTAAAGAGTTTTTATGCGAACAAAAGCGTTGTTATTATAGCCCATTTTTACACACGCCTTATAGATTTCCTCTTTCATGGCAAGCTTCAACAAAATCTAAGTTTAAAGCGTGGATTACTAAAAGCATGGCCAACAAGATACGGAGTAGTGGACAAACTATTTGAGGAGCACATTTTCTGCGCAAACCGATAGTCTTTCGATGCTCAAAGAAGCCGTAAAGAGCAATTGTACCGGGATAAGATATGGAATAGAATTCTGCGAGTGGAAATTACCAAATCAAAAGGCTCTAGAGGACGCTTACAATCTTATAAATCATAAAAATAAGGATTTCACCTATATCACACCTCGAGTCTCAGATAACAGCCTTGAGAAGATACGAGGTCACCTTGATTTTTTAAATAAGATGGGAAAAAACAGCGTAGTAGTTAATGATCTTAGCATAATCAATATTCTAGAACAGTATCCTAACGTGAAACCAATTTTAGGTAGACAGTTGATCTATACTCCTGCTAGATGCCCTTGGAAGCAGACAACTGAATATCAGGTTTCATTTTTAACTCGAAGAAGGGTCGAGAAGATATTTCACATGACTAATTTAAACTACGAACCAACAATCAGATTCTTTCAGAACCTTGGAGTTAACCATGTTGATATTGATTGGATTCCTGTTTGCTTCCAAAACTATGCCTTCTTAGTAAAAAACGGTCTTAATGTTTTTGTTCATCTTCATCTTATACCCGTAACAATTACAAGAAGATGCCATACAGCTCGCTTTCTAAAGGAGAATGAATTAGAAGATTGTTCAAAACCCTGTCAAACTCGGGCATTCCTCTTAAAACAAGATATTATAAATGTGCATTTAACCCTTCATGGAAATACTGTTTTTAAATACATTGAACCAACGAGAGAAGAAGTGAAGAACCTATCTAAATACAATATTTCTAATTTTATATTCACAATGAACCCAGCCACAAAGATAGAAAATCAATACCAAATAAATGCATTAATAGATAATTTACAAAATACATAAAATGTTTTAAATTAGAATCTGAACTGCCTGTTCTTCACAGAGTAACCTAAACCCCTGTGTTCTTCTTTTTCATTGAGTATTAAGAAACCTAGTCCTAGGAAGATCGAAACGATTTGAATCTTTCGTCCTCTTAGAGTGTATCGAGTCGCAATTTGCAGTAGTCCTTGGCGCCTATTCGCCATAGTGAAATCTAGAAGGAATTGATGAAAAACGTGGTTTCCTTTAGCCGTATATCCCTTCTCTATGATTCGCATTATTGGAAACATTTCACGGATATCTTCGATCCATTTTCTTATTCCATCCCTTCCTTTGAATACATAAGATTCCCAGTGCAATACCACGTCTTCTGTACAGAGAGAGAGTGCGCCTTCTAGATCTCCATCTATCAGTGCGTTGTATGTAAAGCTTATTGTTTTCTTTAACTCTTCATCAGAAAAAAGTTGTGGTATTCCATTACGAGTACTCAAGTCAGATACCTTGTGAAGTTATTAAGTATATGAACATATCTCACTCTTTAAGGATATAAAAAAAAGAATGGTCGCCAAACCTGTTATTAAACAGGTATGGGTATTCCGAAAGTTTTGAACAGTATGTCAGCAGCAGCGCTTTGAAAAGCTGAGATAGCCCAAGAATTTGTATATCCCAACCCGAACGAAAACATAAGCAGGTATCGCCCATATCTTTGAACATATCCTAGCACTCCCCTTCTTGGGACAGTAAAGATGAAGTAGCTTAAGATGGTTATCACTCCTACTATCATAAAGATTGCGCCAAATAATTCAAAAGGTTGGTTGACTAGGCTCGGTAGGTCAATTGTGGTGGCACTGATTTGGCCGACGATTTGTGCAAAGACAGCTCCAGCTGCGCTTACACCAGCACCAACTCCAAACAATACTGCTGTTGGGTATCTAGAGAGCCAGCCATATGTTGGCACCACCCTCAGTAATACCATCATACCAAGAATCAGTACTATGAGTGAGTAGATGTTTCCCTGGGAGAGCGGCTTCAAAACGTTTTCAATTATCGGTACTGATGAGTTCAGCAACCAGTGTCCTATCCCTGCGCCAACAACTGTCTCCATTGCGATTCGACTGAGAATGTTATCTTTCACTATGGTGCTTAGATATCCAACCATTATAAATGCTGCAATCCACA
>CP070659.1:1199265-1205161 GCA_020355125.1 Candidatus Bathyarchaeota archaeon | reverse complement strand
GTTATCCGTAAAGTTCAGGAAAACTTTCCTAGAAATGCAGATTGGCTCCATAATAGAGTGGATAAAAACGCTGATGCCCATTTGGCATCAATTTTTTTGGGGCATTCAAAAATCTTCCCCGTTAAAAATGGACAGCTATATCGAGGGACGTGGCAGAATATATTTTTAATAGAATTAGATGGTCCAAGAACTCGACAAATCGTATGCGAAGTTATGGGCGTATGATCGTGGATGCGCGGATCAGGTACCATGTTACTTATAAGATTGTTCGTATGCTTAAATGATGTCGTTAATCGTTAAATGCGAGCTCATGTAATATATAGAACAGCGGCAATCTATCTCTAGGTGTGTGAATTGGAGCCTTACACGTTTGAAAATACTGAAAAATATCTTTTTTCAATCGAAGTAGAACCTTATGAACCTAATAAGCAGTTAAGCATTATCAACTGTAATCGAGGAATGCCTAGACTCCACTATCCATTAAGTGGGAATAAAGGTGTACTCGTTCTAATGATCAGTTTTGAAGATTTAAACAATCTTCAAAGAGAATATGATTGGATTAAGGCAATCCATAAAGGATATTATGAAGTTAGAAAGGAACTGGAAGGATAGTATTTCGATTCCATTTTTTATGTAGCACTATTGTGGATGCAATTCGTATACTTATTTAGGTAAGATTGTTGTTAAAATCGTGGCGAATTTTCGTATGGGTAAAACGAGTGTAATACAAGTGAAAGTAGAAATATAAATTTGGGTATGCAGTTGATTGGCAAGGTATGCTTATTGAGAAGGGGCTAGTTATGGAATCTAACTTAGAAAATCATAATAGGGATGCCTTAGCTTTAATCGAAGCCGCGCTTTATGTGGCAGGAAAGCCGTTGAGTGTTGAAACATTAGGATCGATTATAAGGATTAGATCTGCCGATAAAGTTAGAGGATTGATAAAAACTCTTGCACAAGAATACGTCAACGATAATAGTGCCTTAGAATTAGTCGAAATTACTGATGGGTTTGTCCTTCAGCTTAAGCCAAAATATGTTCCACGAGTTAGAAGGCTTTCTATTCGTCCAACATTATCAAAGGGTCCATTGAGAACCCTGTCATTTATAGCTTATCACGAGCCTGTGGTACAATCTCGTGTAATTAATGCACGAGGTAGTCATGCGTATAAACATATTAAAGAGTTAGCGGAATGGGGATTAATAGAAAGGGAGAAGTTAGGAAAAACCAAGATTATCCGAACGACTAAAGCCTTCTTGAGCTACTTTGATCTCAGCCACAATGCGCGGTTAAGAAAGCGACAATTAGGTACAATATTCAAATCGGTAATGATAAAAAGAGAAGAAAGTTAGGCTTTATTCGCTGGTTTGCCACTATCCAAGGAAGATTAAGGGTATTGCGAGGAGTATGCCAATTATCGCTAAAAGGATTAGAGCGGCTATCCAACCAACAATACAGGTTAAAACCGCTTTCCCAGTAGAGAAATCTAGAGCTTGTTGCACCGCAACCACCATAGCCATTAATCCCCAAACCCATACTGCGAAAGAGATCACTCCACCTAAGATTGGGATAAAGCTGAAGACTAATAAGACCCCTGGAGCATCTGCGAAACCTATTGTTCTTAGGAGTTCACCATATGATGCGGTGCCACCAAAGATTTTAGTACCCACAAAATAGGTGATGAATGACCAGACAAGCCAGACTATTAAGGCCGAAAATAAGCCGCCAAAGAGACCAATACCTATTCCACCCAGTTCATGTCCAGTTAATGCTTTGCTGAGAGCGGTTCCTATACCTGAGCTGATGCTAGAGAGTACAACGACGATGAGGGCTTGAGTTGTGGCTCTTTCGTCCCTCTCGACTTCTTCGTAGAGAGAAACATCTAACCTTGCAGCGCGTATCATTCGATCAACGAGGCTACTTGAGGTTGTCGTCGGAGTATACGTAGGTTGAGGAGACACTGTCTCTATTTTGACTGGCGCACCACATTTGGGACAATATCTCGCATTTCGCTGAATCTCACTTCCACACTTGGTACAATAGGACATAATTCAAAACACCGTTAAAAGAATCTTCACTCTGTCATCTTATAAAACCTTTCCTCACGATAAAGCTAGCTAGGAGTCAGCGCGCGCGCTTTAGCTTGTTAGTTTAACGCATACGCCAGTTTAAGTATTGATCAAGCCATATTACGTGGAAAGAGGGGAGTATACTTAGCGGCTTTCAGGAGTAATTGTTGTTGTTCTTCCTTCTTCATTGGAGTGTAGCGTTCAGCAGCATCGAGCATCATTTTCGCTACTCTGATATCAGAGGCGCTGGCAGCTGTGGTAACGTTTTGAGATAGGGTAAACCACAAAGCTTCATCGATCTCTTTCTGAGTGTGGAAGGGCTGGTACCACGTTCTGTAAGGTTTCTCTTCAGTGAGCCATGGTCCCTTGGCCGCAGACTTCATGGCTATAACGCCAAGATTTCTATTCTTTGCAATCGAGAGTACCGGTTCGTAATCGTTCTGAGGTTCAGGATGGGCATGTAGTACATAGTTGACTGGTAGGAGAACGGTATCAAAGTCGAAGCCTTCGAGAGCTTTTACGATGTTCTCCGGATTGTGGCTAGTTATCCCAATATATTTCACTAATCCTTGTTCCTTAGCGTCAAGTATTGCTTTGATAACGCCATTCTCACTTAAAGCGATTCTGAGTTCTTCGGGGTCATCTAGTGCATGCAGTTGATAGAGGTCGAAGTAGTCCGTTTTAAGGCGTTGTAAACTTCGTTTGAGTTCCTTTGTTGCCTCTGCCTTCGTTCTCATAGTTGTCTTACATGCAAGAAATAGATTGTTTCGATACTCCTTTATCCATTTACCCAGAATTTCTTCTGCCCTACCGTTACCATAAGTAGGCGCAACATCAACATGATTTACTCCACGATCCAAAGCTAAGTTAATGAATGAATCCACTTCTTTTATGTCGTCGGGTCGCGCTGCAGCACAACCTAAAGTTATTAAAGTACTATGATGTTTAGTCCTACCTAAGACCCTTTTTTCCATTCGTTCAACCTTCAACAATTTTATAATACAAGTAGGCTTTAGGAAAAGAATGCCATTTGGTTTATAAAAATGTGTAGGTTATCTGTTCACACGGTTTGCTTTTTAACGTATAGCCAAGACGATTTAAAGTAACGATTTTACCTTACGCATTAATGCTTGCTATCTCTACGCGCGTTCTTAGGTGAAGCGGAACTCTAGCCTTGATATCAATGAGGAAATCGTCAGTTTTAGCTTTCGTCGAGCAGCTCCAGAGAGTTGATGGACAGCATTTGCACTAAAACGGATTAAAGAAGCATCGAGGAACAAATTGAGAAAGCTTGTATGTTACTTAGAATGAGGCGCTCGTGTAGAAAAATCAAATACTTACTTTGACATTTTAATAATGGGCTGAAAAAGAATGTCTGAGATGATAAGATCGTTTCTTGCTTTCGATATAGCCAATGAGGAGATACTTCAACGGTTTGCTGAAGTTCAGGAAAGGTTAATTAGATCAGGAGCGGATCTGAAAATAGTGAATCCTCAAAACATCCACATCACCATAAGATTTTTAGGTAACGTGTCTCCTAACACCATTGAACAGGTCTACGAAGCGATGAAGGAAGTCCCCTTCAAACCTTATAAAATAATGATAAAGGGCTTAGGTACATTCCCGAGTCTTGAATATATCCGCATTGTTTGGGCTGGAATCGAAAAAGGCGCAAAGCAGCTTAAGGACGTTTTTGATCATTTAGAGCCTCGCTTACAGAGAGTGGGCTTCAAACCCGATCGTAAAGGATTCAGTCCTCACCTGACAATAGCTCGTGTGAGATCAGCGCGATACAAAGCTAGATTGGTCCAGTGTATTAAAGAATTAGAAAATTATGAGTTCGGAGAGTTTGGAGCTTGCATTTTAAGGTTAAAAAGAAGCATTTTAAAACCAGCAGGGCCAATCTACAGTACCATCCATGAAGTAAAGGCAATAGAGAACAAGGGTTAAGCAGATCGCGCGCGCGCTACCTCTTAAGCGTATGCGCTAACAATTAGTTTAAGAAGGTGTCGTGTTGAGACTTAAAATCAAAGAAAGTATGTCAAGTTTCGATATTGGCGCTATGATTAACGAGATTGCGCCGATTATTACGAATCGATTAATCGATAATATCTATCAGTTAAATTCACATATCCTTCTTATCAGCTTTCAGGGCTTTCCTGAAAAGCTTCTGCTGGAGGCTGGAAGGAGGCTTCATTTAACAGCTTATCGATACAAAATGCCGCGAAATCCACCCGCATTTTGTCGAGCTCTTAGAAAACACTTGAGAAGGACGCGGCTTAACACGATAGAACAAGTAGATTTTGATAGGATTATTCGGTTAGAGTGTTCGTCCGCTGATCATCGCTTTCTACTCTATACTGAAATACTGAATAGGGGCAACCATATTTTAGTTGACGGGGAGGAAAAGATCCAACACGCACTTACGTATAGAAGGATGAGGGAAAGAAACATTGTGCGAGGCGAAACGTTTCATCTGCCATCAGCACGTATCAATATTTTCAAAGCTAACTGCTCCGACGTGAAGAATCTTCTCGATATGAGGGGTAACCTTGCGCGAGCGCTAACGAAACTTCTTAGTATTGGAGGTTTGTACGCTGAAGAAATAATCCTGCGGAGTAGCCTTGACCGAAGTGTGGTCTGTGAGGACCTTAGTGAAGTCGAAATCGATGTAATATACCAAGCGATTCGATCGCTCATCGATGACTTTGAGAAAGAGCAACCACATATAGTCGTCAACACAGATGGAATGTATCTAAGTGTTTTACCATTTTCTCTCCAGATATATACCGACCTAGAAAAGGTTCCCTTTTCTAGCTTCAGCAAGGCTGCCGATGAATATTATATGTATCTACAGACAAGACAGAGGGGTATCGCTTCTTTTTCTCATCGTAATGAGCAACTGGAGGAACAGAAGAGGATATTAGCTAGACAAAAAGCCCAGATGACGAGGCTGGAAGAGAGTATTATAGTCAACCAAACACTCGGAGATACAATATATGCCCATTCTTTTAAACTGCAAGCGATTTTGGACTCGCTGATAAAGGCAAGAAGGCGGGGTAAGTCCTGGAATAAGATTATTAGAGAGCGAGATACGGACTCTGATTCAAGCATTATAGAATCTATCAACCCTGAGGAAGGTGCAGTAACTATAAAGATAGGGGATGATTTGTTTAAACTTGATCTGAGAAAGAGCATCCATGATAACGCCTCCGTTTTCTATAAAAGGGCAAAAGAATCAAAAGCAAAGATCGAAGGACTTCTCACGGCTACGGACGAAACTATGAAAAGAATCGATATCATTCTTGCTTCAGAATCCCAAACAAGAGAGACGGAAGATAAACCGGAAAAAGTGAGAAAGCGAGCCTGGTATGAGAAGTTCCACTGGTTTTCTTCGTCAGATGGCTATTTAGTGCTCGGTGGGCGGGATGCTGTAACCAATGAGATATTGTTAAAAAAATACACGGACTCTAACGATGTTGTCTTGCATACAGATATACCTGGATCGCCTTTTGGAGTGATAAAGACGAAAGGGAGCCAGCCTTCAGAAAACGTTATCAAAGAAGCAGCTCAAATGGTAGCATCCTATAGCAAAGCCTGGAGAATGGGCGTTTCAACTATTGATGTTTATTGGATTAAACCCGAACAAGTAAGCAAAACGCCTCCTTCAGGCGAATATCTTCCACGAGGAAGTTTTATGATTCACGGTTCTAGAAACTACCTTAAGAAGGTTCCACTTAAACTCGCGGTGGGTATTAAGGAGACACCCTATGGGTACGAAGTGATTGGTGGTCCCCCCTCTGCTATAACTGCTCAAACTAAAATAT
>CP070659.1:1195559-1199165 GCA_020355125.1 Candidatus Bathyarchaeota archaeon | reverse complement strand
TTTCTTCCTCTCTTCAATTTCTTCAGGAGTTAAAGGCTCGAATCGTACCGAGATCACGTCCAACGGACATTTCTCTTCACATATTTTACAATCCGGCTCGCATCGTTCACTGTCTATTTGGATATTTCTTACCAAAAGAGGAAACGCGTCTTTATCAACAACGGGGAGCTGTTCCTCACCATTAACCGTTATCTTTATGGCGCCAAAGGGGCAAATGGCTGCACATTCGCCATGATAGTCGCATTTTTCCACGTCCACATCGATATTCGCCGGTTTCACCTTTCCATCAGGATCTTTTGATACTGGCTTGATGGTAATCGCTTCTCTGGGGCATACAAGTTTACATATAACGCATCCTTTGCAGAGGTTTTTATCTATGGTTAAATCGAAGCGTTTCGCATACAGGACTTGACTTATTTGCAGTTTATCGTCATCTTCACTCTTATGCCGCTTCAAAGGCAATCTGACCGTGACACCTCAGGCTTTTTAATAAATGGCGATTTAGCGCGCGCGCGCTAGTTTATAAATCAACCATCAGCAAAACATTGATCTTTTAGATTAAAAGTTTGGGCCATATAAACGTTATGCGATCGACTCCTAACAATACGAAAGTTGATTTAGCTCACTATTTAGACAGATAGCGCGTGACCAGTTTATTTTGATAAACAACAAGCGTTAGATATTCATTTGTTTTAAACAATTAAGAAGCGTCTGATGTCATAAACGTTATTTATACAACGTAAATTCATCGATTCATTCTAACGATCTGTTTTAAACCTATAAAGTTAAATATTAAAGTAATTAATTAGACTTAGCGCTTGCGCAAATTAGTTTGAGGTAGTTAATATGGTCAAAATTGGCGAATACGAAATTCGTGAAGGACTATGCTATCATAAGGAACATTTTTGGGCTAAGGTTGAAAAAGACGCAGTTAGGTTTGGAGCTACGGATTATGGACAACAAGCTCTCAAAGAAGTAATCTTTGTTGAATTACCTAGTGTCGGCGACGAAGTAACTCAGAACGAACCCTATGGATCCATTGAATCGGTCAAAGCGGTTGTGGATTTAATAGCACCCGTAAGTGGCTCCATAAAGGAAGTAAATGAAGAATTACTCGACACACCCGACATAATCAATAGCGACCCCTATGGAAAAGGCTGGCTTATACTCGTAACTCCATCAAATTTGGAAGAAGAAACAAACAATATTATGACCTTCGAAGCAGCAGTGGAATGGTATAAAGAGATTACAAAAGAAGGCTAATAGCTGGCTGACTCTCAGTCTTAACTCTATACTCCTTTTTCTACACCTTTTCGCACAGTAACTTATTAGTCTAAATCAATTGGTTACCTAACGTTTCTGCAATTAAGTAGAATTCAGGCTTTTCTCTCGTTTTCTGGATCCGTTGAAGCATAACGAATTTTCCAACAACAACCGGAGGCATGGTCTCGCTCATTAATCGAATTCTTTCACTTTTTTCGACATGTGTATGCGATGATATATTTGTTTATTCTTTATTTCTTACATATTCCATGTTTTTCGTTAAAAATGATGAGGTTTAGACCTATTTCCGTACACCCGCTACACTAATATTCTTTTGGCATGTTCTGGAGCTCTTTATAACTGAATACGGGGCCATCTTTGCAAACAAACTTATCTCCGACATTGCATCGTCCACATTTCCCTATTCCGCATTTCATACGCATCTCCAGCGATGTGAGGATGTTTTCAGGAGGAAAGCCGAGGTCGACGATAACCGGTACTGTGAATCTGATCATTATTGGAGGGCCACAGACAAGAGCAAAGGAGTTGCCTGTGTCCTCTGCGACCTCTTTTATTATCTGGTTTGGGAAACCAACCCTTCCGGTCCACCCTGTGTAAGGTCTATCGATGGTAGGGATGACATGGATATCGTCCCTCTCTGTCCACTCATTTAGGTCGTACTTGTATAGGAGTTCACCGGGATCGCGAGCTCCGTATATCGCAGTTAATTTACCGAAGCTCTCGCGGTTTTCCTTGTGGAGAACGTATTTTATTAGGGAACGGAGCGTGGTGAAGGCGAAGCCTCCACCAAGTATGTAGATGTCATGGCCTTCTAGTCTATCGATGGGCCAGCCATTACCATAGGGTCCTCGCACTCCTATTATCCACTCCTCCTCGCAGTTGTGTAACGCTGTCGTTACCATTCCTACTTTTTTGACAGTGAACTCGAGAAAATCGTCTAAAGGCGACGACGCGATCCCTATGGGGCATTCTCCAACGCCGAAAAGCGAGACCTCAGCGAATTGACCACACTTATAACCGAAGTCTTCAGTTTTTCTGGAATCTTGGAAGGCAAGTTTGAAGGTTTTGATGTCGTTTATATCGTTCTCGCTTATGATCTTTTTTATGACTACGAGGTTTGGCAGATATGGGTTCGAAATTTTCTTCACCTACTTGATACTGATCATTTTAAGAATATTTCTAATATCTAAATTGACGGGGCATTCGCGGATGCATCGTCCACATCCGACACAGGCAAGGGTGTCAAAGTTCTTAGGAAAATATTCGAACTTATGCATGATACGCTGTCTCATCCTTGCTTTACCTGTCGGTCTGGGGTTTTCTCCTGATCCCTGCAGCGTAAACAAGGAGAATTGACAGGAATCCCAGACCCGGACTCTTTTCCCTTTAGAGCCTGACGCCTCATCGACTATATCGAAGCAGTAGCAGGTTGGGCAGAGATAAGTACATACACCACAGCCAGCACATTTCAGGTAGATCGTGTTCCAGATAGGATCATCAAACATCGTTTTAAGTTTCTCCTCAATGCCTTGCAGCATTAGCTGTGTCTTGATGGATTCTTTAGCAGCGTTAGCAATCTGTTGAGCGTCTTGGAGATCTTCGTGTGTGGCATTGTCGTAGTCGTGTAGCTCCTTTATCAGTTTTTCGCCCTTTGCGCTCACAGCTTCAAGGAGATATCTGCTCCCCAAATCTTGTAATAATAGGTCGACCCCTTCCTTTCCGAAGGGGCCGTCTCCGACCGACGTGCAAAAACACGTCTGCTGCGGGTGTTCACACGCCTTCCCAATGATGATAGTATTTTCTCTTCGGCGTAGGTACGAACTGTCTTCGAAATCTCCGGAAAAGGCTTTATCAATTCGGGTGAAGGCACGTGCTTCACATGGAGGTATACCCATCAACACGGTTGTCTCTTCTTTAGGCTGCGGATCCTCGAGTTTTATATCTTTACCCTTTAATTGGTACGAGAAGAGGATTTCACATTTTGGAAAAAGCACGTCTTTTGAAGATAATTTACTCTGAAAGTTTGGAGTTACTTGACTGCTCGATCTGATTTCATCATAACACGTTATACCGTCTTTTTCGATGGGCGCGTAAACCTTGTGCCTTTTTATCAGATCATCGATTAGCTTAGGTAGCTGGATTTTCTTGAGTATTATTCCCCTCATTGGTGTATCCTTTCTCATTGGATGAACTCCTGAGGGTCATCTTGCTTGAAAGTAGCTAGAGGTGGAACATCCTCTATGTTGAGCCCAGCATCAAAACCATACAATTCCTTGACCAATTTAACCATTTTCTGCGTTAGTGCTCTCAGATTGATTCCCA
>CP070659.1:1191707-1195459 GCA_020355125.1 Candidatus Bathyarchaeota archaeon | reverse complement strand
TCTATCTTGAGGTCGGGTAAAGGAGAGAAGCCAATAACTCCATCTGTTTTTCTTACGCCAAGCTCGGGGTCTAAAGCTGCTATCATTGTTGCAGGATGCGTTGAGATAGGATAATAAGCCAAGAAAAGTCATGGCTGGCCAGCCCTTCTGACGCCTTCCCTAGCCCAAAACATTTCATATTTAGAAGCATGCACTTCGTAAGCAAGTCCTCTTATGTTTCTCCCTTCAATGGTCCACAAGTTAGGGCAGTGCGCGCGCAAGGCTCGCTTACATGTTCTCGAACACAATTAAACGTTATGTGCCGAGTATACCATGTTCAATCATTCCTTCTGCGATCTGAACCACGTTAGTCGCAGCTCCTTTACGTAGATTATCGGAAACGCACCAAAGGTTCAAACCGTGTTCCACTGTATTGTCGTCGCGTATACGTCCCACCAGCACCACGTTCTTCCAGTTCTCCTGCAACACATCAGCCTGGGTTGGGTATTGAAGTTCTTGAGGTGCGTTACGTACTGCGATAGCATTTGGGTCATTGGTAGGCCCATCAATAACTACAATGCCTGGTGACTTTATCGGATCCCTGAGAATCGCCATTGCCTCTTCTGCATCTAAGGATCGTTCGAACTCAACGTTGATGGATAACGAATGACCGATCTCTACTGGAACGCGCACTGCAGTAGCAGACACCTGTAGATTAGGCAGGCTCATGATGCGCCGCGTTTCATGAACTAACTTCATTTCTTCCTTAGTGTAGCCATTAGAAAGAAACCGATCAATATGAGGTATACAGTCAAGTGCAATTGGGCGGGGAAATATGCTCGGATCACAGTTATCAACCCTGCCTTGCTCAATCAAACGACTGAGTTCTTTACAAAACTGTTTCTGTGCAGCTCCGCCCCATCCCGAAACTGATTGGTAAGTGGACACTACGACGCGTTTGATACCTGCGGCCTTGTGGAGCGGCCACAGCACTACAACCATCTGAGTAGTGGAGCAATTAGGGCTTGCGATTAGTCTAGTATCGGTTGTCACTTGATCCATGTTAACTTCTGGCACAACAAGGGGTACTTTAGGATCCAATCGAAAATCTGAACCATTATCAATACAATAACAGTCGTAGCGTTCGATAGCTGGTAGAGCCCAAGTTATACTTGCACCTCGAGCACCCTCTCGGCCTGCAAAGAAAACTACATCGAGATTCTTAAAGAATTCTAATGATTCTTCGAAATGTGTTACGTCAAGTGGAAATATCTTGAACTCCTCATCAGCTAGTATTTCGGTTCGAGCCCATGTAGCTGCCACTTTAAGACGTTGCGCAAGTGGAAAGTTTCGTTCCTTCAGACATCGAACAATACGATCCCCAACAGGACCAACACCTATCAAACCTGCCTTGACCGACATCACAATCAACGAAAAGCATAAACTTATTCAACATACTTATATTTTTTTCATGCGATAGCAGCCGATACGCTTCTTGTGCATTTACGTGCACTTCAAGTGTAAGTTTATAATTCGTATGCTCTACTATATTTTTAAGAGGAGGACACAAATGAGGTTCTGTGACACTTGTGGATCCCGCATGGAACTAACAAAAAAGGGCTACTTCTGCCAGAAATGCGATACAACGATACCACTTGAAATTATCGAGGAAATAAAAATGAACCATAATGATTCTGAGCCGATCTACATTGTTGACCACTCACTTCGACAATCTAGAAGCGTTACTCGGAGTTGCTCCCACTGCGGGAACAATGAGGCTTTTTATTGGACGTCTCAAATTTCAGGTGAGCATGCAGGTGTTAGACAAGAACGAACTGTGGAACATTTTCAATGTACTAAATGTCTCTACACGTGGGTAGAAAGCCAGTAAATAGTGTACCGAAACTCATAGATACACAGTGGAAATCGTCGAATCAGATATGAGAGGATTAATTCATTTTCTATGTACACCCATAAATGAGCATGAGCTTGAAGCTGTACACTAAAAAGATATCATATATGCCGGACTAAGATCGTATTTATACTTTAGCTAGCTAGCGCGCGCACTTGTCAAAAGATTTATTTGGGACAACCAGAAGTAATGAACTTTATAAAATTACTGGTTTTGGTTAATTGAGTCTTTATTCTGAATCACAGGACCTACAAAAGATTGCCTATTTTTCTATGGAGATTGCTTTGAAAAGCGAGCTTCCCACTTATTGTGGAGGTCTAGGGGTTTTAGCTGGAGATTATGTTAGATCTAGTGCAGATCTTGGAATCCCATTGATAGGTGTGACGTTGGTTAGTAAAGAGGGATATTTCTGTCAAGATATTAATGAAAATGGACAGCAAATAGAGTCTCCTGAACCATATGATCCATCAAAATACATGGATTCCTTACCTGAGAATGTTGATGTTCAAATCCAAGGTCGCAACGTTAAGGTAAAAGCCTGGTGTTATAAATATACAAGTCCGCACGCATCTGAAGGCGTTATCCCCATCCTCTTCCTTGATACGGATGTTCATGGAAACCAGCAAGAAGATCGAAAAATTACCTCCGTTTTATACGGAGGCGATCAGAGATATCGACTCAAACAAGAAATCGTATTGGGAATTGGCGGTATAAGGATGCTCCATGCATTAGGTTTTAATGCCCAGCGCTATCATATGAACGAAGGACATTCCGGACTTCTCGGTTTAGAACTATTACAAAAATTCGCTATGGATGAGCAACAAGTTAAACAAAGATGCGTCTTCACTACTCACACTCCAGTAAAAGCTGCCCACGATAAATTTCCCTACGACCTAGTTCAAGAGATAATGGGGAACGTTATTCCTTTAGAGAAACTGAAAAAACTAGGAGGCCAAGACAAGTTAAATATGACACAACTTGCCCTTAATTTAAGCCAGCATTGTAATGGTGTATCGAATAAACATCGAGAAATAACAGCACAATTATTTCCCAATCACAAAATAAGGGCAATAACCAATGGAGTCCACTCATACACGTGGACCCACCCAAGATTTCGAGAACTTTACGATAGCTATATTCTTGGATGGGCGAATGAACCCGAATTGCTCGCCAGAACGGAAAATATTCCAGATGAGGAAATATGGCGTGCACATGTAGCGGCTAAAAAGGAGTTGATCGACTACGTGAACAAAAACACAGATATTGACATGCAACAGAATGTGCTAACCTTAGGCTTTGCACGCAGAGCAACAGCCTATAAAAGAGCCAATTTCCTCTTCTCGGATCTACAAAGACTTCGCGACATAGCAAAAAAATATGAGCTTCAAATAATATTCTCTGGAAAATCCCATCAAAATAATCTGCAAGGAAAGCAACTTATTCAAGAACTTTTTACGTATATGCACGAACTTCGCAACGTTATTAAGATTGTCTACCTCAAAAATTATAATATAGAACAAGCAGCAAAATTAGTCTCTGGTACCGATGTCTGGTTAAACACTCCACTACCTCCGTTTGAAGCATCTGGCACCAGTGGGATGAAAGCAGCCCATAACGGCGTATTAAACTTCAGCGTGTTAGACGGATGGTGGATCGAAGGCTGCCTAGAAGGCGTTACAGGCTGGGCCATCGGACCACATCCAAATATTTCATACACAGAAGAAGAGCGGAAAATCCGAGAGATGGAAGATTTATACGCCAAATTGATGTATATTATTGCTCCAATGTACTACAAGAGACGGTCCCACTGGATCGAGATGATGAAGAAATCTATAGCTAAGATTGCGTATTACTTCAACAG
>CP070659.1:1185401-1191607 GCA_020355125.1 Candidatus Bathyarchaeota archaeon | reverse complement strand
CAATCGCATTTTAGCGTGAGTATGATAAAACATAATGTCTACGCGCGCGCGCTAAATATTAAAGTCTAGTGCAGGAATGAGCCTAGAAAAAGCTAAGGAAATGGTGGAAGCCCTTCTTCAAAAATATGAGAACAGGCTGGAAGAAGGTTATCCGAGAGGCTTTATGTTCCAATAGATGTATGATATGAAGGAACAAGTAAACCCTAAGTTTCAATGTCTTTACACTAATATGAAGGAAGAGCTCGAAAACCTAGGAATGCGATTCAAAGATAGATATGCATAATTGTACATTTTACATCTTGAAAAATATTTCTCAGATGCAATCGATTAAGATTCGGGGTCTCTGTAATTGGTCATGGAGCGTATGTGCACGTAGTGCGGGGATTTGATTATAATATAATGGATTTAATTGGGATATAGGGTAGAAAAAGATCTATAAATTAGCATTTTATCTTAGTAAATCTTGAGGTCTAGGAATTTTTTGACTCATACCTTTCCTATTTCTAATTTCTTGAACAGTTGAATATAGTAAATTGGGTGAAAGAGCAGCCCATCTTGAGAATTCGGTTCCCCAAAATGCTCTACCGCCAGTGGCGCTTCGAATCGACTCCGATAAATCCATTGTTTCTGAAGCTGGTAATTCGCCTGTAATATATGTAAGATAGTCCTTTTGATCAATTGCGAGTACTTTTCCTCTTTTTTGAGCAATAACGCTTGTGATTATACCAACTTGCTCAATGGGTAACTTGATATTAATTCGTAGTAGGGGTTCTACTAGAATTGGGTCAGCAGAAAGTATCGCCGCAAATATTCCTGATCTTGTAGCTGGAATTATTTGTCCTGGACCAAAGTGTACGGGGTCCTCGTGAACTGATGTGTCTTCAAGTTTAACTTTAATTCCTCGAACGGGTTCTCCAGCTAATGGTCCTTCGACCATAGCGTCAACAAAGCCAATTGTTATGGAGCCTTTTATTTGATCGAGTCTCTGTACGCCTCTCGTAATGTTAGTAAATATGTTACACCTTTCATCGATTGTCCAAACTCCTCTGGCTTCATTTGTTTCCCAGCCATTTTCTCTTAATGTGTTAGCAAGATCTCTTTTATCCATTCCATCGTAGAGTTCTCCTCTCTTTATCATGTTAATGACGTTGTTGCTTAAGGGCTCAATAGATAGTAGAAGTTTATTATGTCTGTTTGGTGATCGTGATTCGAATGGGCCAGCGCTTTTTTTATACTTTCTCTGTACATGATGATTGGATTTGATGTAATGGTATCTAAACCTGTTTTATCAATCCATGTTTTAGCTATCTCCAAATGAAGGGTTCCCATGCCTGATATGAGGTACTCTCCTGTTTCTTCATTAATCTTAGTTACTAAATTTGGATCTTCAATAGATAGTTTTCTTAAAAAACTTATTAATCTAGGTAATTCACGACTATGTTTAGGTTCGATAGCCATGGTAACTACCGGTTCAGTTACGTATCTTACCGCTTCAAATGGAGCTGTGGACTGTAAGGACGAAATTGTTTCTCCTGCTCTGGCTTGTGAAACACCTAATAATGCTGGTATATTACCCGATGAGAGGGAGCCTACAACTTCTCTATATGGGCCCATGTATATACATACTTGCTGAATTCTTGAGTTCATCTTTGAATTAACCAGATAAATGGGTTCACCCTGATCTACAGTTCCTGAAAACAATCTGCCAGTTGCAACGATTCCTGCTTGAGGGTCGACATTCACATTTATGACGCTCATAACTATTGGGCCATTTTCATCGCAGGCTACCATTGCTTTACCTATTTTACTATTTAGATCTCCTTTCCAAATCTTTGGAACCCTATATCTTTGTGCTATATGTGGTGCGGGCATATGATTTGTAATCATTTCCAATACAGCTTCATGTAATGGGGCGTCTTTTGCAAGTTGATCGACTCTGTTATTATGATAAGCATCAACGATATAGGAAAATAGAATGTCCTTTTGCTGGGCAAGTGGTATAGTTAAACCCCATCGGTCTTTTGCAGAGCCAAAGGCTAAGGTTCCATTTTTAGGATCAATTTTCCACGTATTTTTGAATTCTGGTTCAGCATACATTTCTATTAAACTATTAAATTCTTGGATAATCCTACCTAGTTTTGCTTGAATTTGATCAGGGCTTAGCTTAATCTCCTTAATCAATCGATCAATTTTGTTAACATATAAGACAGGTCTAACCCTCTCTTCAACAGCTTGCCTCGTTACAGTTTCAGTTTGAACCATAACTTCCTCAACGGCGTCAATTACAACTACCGCTCCATCAATAGCTCTAAGAGAGCGAGTAACTCTGCCAGAAAAATCCACATGACCTGGTGTATCAATAAGATTAATTAAATAGTTATGTTTACCTCGTTCATAATATAGACTGATATTAGCTGCCTTAATGGTCATTTGCCTTTTCTGCTCTTCTTCTAAATAATCTAGGGCTAAAGCCTGACCGGCCATAGAAGGGGAAAGAAGACCAGCAGCAGCTAACAGAGAATCTGTTAATGTAGTTTTGCCATGATCAACATGAGCGATTATTCCAGCGTTTCGGATGTGATCCTTATCTTTTGAAATTTTAAGTATCTCTGATGTACTCTTAAATCTGGGCATTTCTTTTCCATTTCCTTGACAAATTCAATCTGAATGTAAAGAGGTGCTTTATTAACCTTTAGGCATTATACTAATTATATAGGTTTTCCCCTAACTTCTAATTATTAGTCAAAAAGAGATCCTTGTTCCAACTTATCTTTCTTTAATTTTTCCCACTCATTTTTTTTAATTAATCCGCCTACCTGTTCTTTTATCGTTTTTGCGACATTTGGTCCGATGAGTGGTACGTTAATAAGTTGAGTTATAGAAGCGCGTTTCAGATCGTTTATTGTTCGTAAAGATGCTTTAAAAAGCATGCGTCCTCTAATTCTACCAATTCCCTCTAAACTAACTATAGGCAAAAGTTCTCTTTTTACTCCTTTTTTAACCATCTCTCTTAGTTCTGAGATCCTTGGTACTATGTCTTTATGCCTAAATAATCTTCCAAGTTCCTGAGAAGCATATAAAAGCCATTTGGCGGTAACTATAAGTCTAAACAAGTCACCAGGTTCTACTGAATATTTTTCAATGATTTTGTCTTCAGAAACCTCTTGAGTCCACGACAATAAAACACTAGCACGCTTCACCTCTCCTAAAAAACTTTCATATTCAATCATTTTGTTTCTGTTTGGTATTGGGAACACGAATTCATCAGAATGAATGTTTACGTAAGACTCAAGTTCATTAATTTCTCTCCTTCTTGGATAATATTTCGGGTTTATATCTGGCGTATGGCAAATCATGTGGATTATACTTAAATCTGTCAAGAAATTAGCTCTATTATTTAAACCGTTTCTTATTATGACTCCTGAAACAGGATCGATGTATAATTCGGAAATTCTTTGACCAAAATAAGTGGCTTTCAGACTGTTTTGTTTAAACCTGATCATTTCTTCATCATATAGAAACTTTAGGGCTTTTGAAACCATAGCTAAAATGAGTTCAGCACCATACTCGTATGCATAAAAAGTTTTTCTAAAAAAATTATAGAGCCTTTCTTCCGAAGATGCGAAGCCAGAGGCTATACACGCTAAAACATGAGACCGAAGAACGTTTTCGACAGCTAATTTCGACCAGATTCTCTCAGGTTTAGCAAAGATATAATTGTCCATTAAAAAATCTTGTTCATCTTTCGTTTTAGAAATAAGTACAGCCTCACCGATTTTATCGTATTTCGGTCTACCGGCTCTTCCTGCCATTTGTTTATAATCTAAAACAGAAATCGGAACTCTACCATAATTAGGTTCATAACGTTTATAGCTACTAACAATGACCCGTCGTGCAGGAAGATTCACACCAGATGCAAGAGTGGGTGTTGCACAAATTATCTTTAATCTACCTTCTCGAAACGCGTTTTCAATTATTTTTCGATGAAGTACTTTCAGCCCTGCATGATGAAAGCCAACTCCTTTCTTGACTAATTCAGCAAGTAAGGCGTTTATTCTTGTCTTCTCTCCGATCCCAATTATCTTTTTTGCTAAAGAGTTTAAAATTCTCTTTTCCATTTTCGAAAGATGACGATTAACAGGTATAGCCGTCTTTTTTGCGTAGCTGACTGTTCTCCTACGAGTTTCAGCGAAAATTAAAGTTTGTCCTCTTTGTTTAATAGTTTGAATGGCCATATTTATAATGGGGTCACGATTATATTCCTCAACTTTGATGGATTTTCCATTACTAAATTGGCATTCATTTCCACAGCATACTCCTTCAATTAGCTTAACTGGTCGCCATTCACTTAAAATTGCTTTAGCATTAAGCCATTCTGCTATCTCTTCAGCATTATTGATTGTTGCACTTAGGCCCAAAATCTGGATTTTTGGATTAATTTCCTTAAGTCTAGTTATAATTACTTCTAAAGTTGGTCCTCTTGCAGCATCATTCAAAATATGGATTTCATCAGCGATTACGAGAGAAAGCTCATCTATCCAATCTGCTTTATGCCTAAGAAGACTATCACATTTTTCATTTGTAACGATGATGAGATCGTATCTGCCCAACCAATGATCTGAGCTATCGTAGTCTCCACTTGAAATAGTGATGCTGATTTTTCGACCATTCTTTTTTTTAATATCTGTATACTTTTTAAATTCGTCATATTTCTCTGATGCCAATGCTCTCAACGGAGTGAGATATAGAACTCTACCATTACCTTCTATAATATTTTTTATTGCGCATAATTCAGCGATTAACGTTTTTCCGCTAGCTGTTGGAGTTGCTAAAACTAAATTTCTTCCTTTTAAAACATTAGCTTTAATTGCTTTCTCTTGAGGAGGGTACAGGTTTATTATCCCGTTCTCTATGAATAACCTCTGTAAGGATTCTGGAATGGATAGTTCCTCAACTTTCAAGAATTTACCTCTTTAATTACGTTTTCTTTAAATATCCTGATCTAGGTGAATATACCATTCCATCTCTCGTCAATTGGTCAATAAGTTTCGTGGCTTCAATTCTATCAATATCGAATTCCATTAACAGTCTATTGTACAATTCTTGCTCACTAATCATGTCTTGGGTTTTTTCTACTTCCATTAGAATTGACATAACTACCTGCAGTTTGTCTCTAAGACTTTTTGGAGTTCCTGTCATGATTAGATCTATATCGATTTTTCCTGAAGATATGTCGATACCTACTTGTTCAAGTGATTTTTTCATGAGTAAAATAGCAGCTTGTGCGTCTTCAACAGTAATCTCTTTTCTCAGGACTGCTTTAGCTCTGGCTTCGGCTAAACGAATTAATGATTCTAATTGCCTAGCTGTTATAGCTATGGGGGATTCTCTTGATTCTACAGTACGCATTTGAAGATAAAAATCTTGTAGTCTCTTCATAGCATTCTCAGTGAGAATAGGTCTGATTTGTTTAGCGTAACTTATGTATTTTCGAAATTGAGTAGGAGCTATTGGCGGCTCTATAGGGGATGCTCCTGATCTATGAAGCATTAGAATATGCTCCGCCATGCTTTCATCTACTTCTTTCCGAGGTTCATCCTTTATTACAAATATTAAATCAAATCTAGAAAGAATTGTAACAGGTAGATTGATGTTTTCAGCCATGGTTCTATACGAATCATATCTGCCTAATGATGGATTCGCAGCGGCAAGAATAGATGTTCGAGCGTTAAGGGTCGCTACTATCCCGCCTTTAGCTACAGAAACAGTTTGTTGTTCCATTGCTTCATGTATTGAGACCCTATCTTCACGTCGCATTTTGTCTATTTCATCTATAGCACATATACCCCTATCAGCCAGAACGAGTGCTCCAGCTTCTAGAGTCATTCCTCCTGCTTTTTCCTTTAACACTGCGGCAGTTAATCCAGCGGCAGTCGAGCCTCTACCACTAGTGTATAATCCTCTTGGCGCGATCTTTGCGACATATTGTAACAATTGGCTTTTTGCTGTGCCTGGATCTCCAATTAAAAGAATGTTACAATCTCCTCTTACTGTTATGCCATCTGGTAGGCTTTTTGGGACTCCACCGAAGATAAGATACATTATTGCTTCTTTAATATCTGAATATCCATAGATGGAAGGTGCAATTGATCTTATAATCTTTTGATAAACCATTGGATCAGACGCGATTTCTTGAATTAACTTTT
>CP070659.1:1171206-1185301 GCA_020355125.1 Candidatus Bathyarchaeota archaeon | reverse complement strand
TGTTTTTCGCAATACATTTCGAACGCCTTCAAAAAAAATGGATGGGCTCATAAACAAAATAAAACTTTCCTAAAAAACACAAATATTCCTTTTCATTAATTATCTGAATTGGTGCCCGAAATGTATGCGTTTATTCCATTCTAAATCCTATGTTTAGAATGCCAAGTTAGTTATTGTGCTGTATTTCCTCTTTTTTAAGAATGCCTCTAGCAGCTATTATTCCTGTGGCAGCCGCAGTCACGAGTCCTCTAGATAATCCTGCGCCGTCTCCAGCCACGAAAAGGTTTTCTATGGGTGTTTCGAGATCGAGGTTAGTACAAACTCGATTGGCTGAAAATTTTATTTCAGGCGCATAGATTAAGGTAGATGAAGAAGAAACGCCAGGAATAATGTTGTCAAGTTTATCGAGTCCCTCCATCAAGTCGGTTAGTATGCGGTGGGATAACCCCATACTTACATCTCCGGGAGTCACATTTGAAAGGGTTGGCTTGACAATTCCCCTATTAATTCGCTCCCATGTAGATCGTCTGCCCCTTTTTAAATCACCAAGCATTTGAAGTAGCGGTTTGCCTCCACCAAGGGTTGTAGTTTGCATAGCAATAGTGCGTCCATATGTAGTTGTGTCTTCTAATGGTTCAGTTAATTTCACGCGGACAAGGAGAGCGAAATTAGTATTTTCAGAAGTCTTCTCTGCCATAGCATGGCCATTAACACCAATGAAGTCGTCATAAACTTCCTGTACGACAAAACCTCTAGAATTTACACAGAAGGTCCTCACAAAATCGTCGTAGGTTTCAGGATAGATGTGGAATTTAGGATCGCGGCCAATTTTAATAATTGGATCAATTATCACGGCAGGAATTTCGACTCTAACCCCAATATCTATTGGTTGATACTCGCTGGGTATATTTAATCTACGAGATTCTTCTGCTAACCAGTTTGCTCCGCTTCTTCCAGGAGCTACTAAAACATATTTGCTGCGTATTTTTGAACCATCTCGCAGTTCAACAATGCCTTTGTTAACTTTTGAAACTTTCTTCTTCAGCAGAAATCTTACTCCTAGGCTCTCAAGGTGTTTTTTTAGATTTTCAATGACTTTTGGAGCTTTATCTGAACCAATGTGTCTTTGAGGTATCGGAATAAATCTCACTCCTACTGATGCAGCTTTTCTTTCTAAATAATCAGTTTCTTCTTGGCTCGGATTATATATCGAGTTGGGTGCCCCATTCTCCAGGAAAATTGTATCTACATATTTGATTAAATCCCAACTTTCGCTCTCGTTATTTATCAGAGTAGCTAAGTCGCCACCAATATCTGGCCTTAGGTTTAACAATCCACTTGATAATGTACCTGCTCCGCCAACACCGCACATGATGGAACACGGGTTGCATTTGGTGCAGGCCTTATATGTTGATGCTGGACAAACACGTTCTTTGACTTCCTTTCCCATGTCGATTACAAGAACGTTCAATTTACTATTAGTTGCTATTTCCTTTGCGGCAAAGAGGCCTGCAGGGCCTGCTCCAACAATTACTACATTATATACCAACCGTCTGCCTCCGAAGTCAATAACCCCTTTTAAAGTGTCTTAGGAAGTTTATATTCTATACGTTTTAAATCGTGGATTTCACGAACCAGTCAATGAGAAAAGTAATAATTTTTTGTACTCTCTTTTTATAGTACTTAATACGTGCGTTAAATAGTGTAGATCTCTCCAGATTTGGGTGCGTGGGTTTCGAGACCTATTTCGTCTTCTATGATTTGGGCTAATGTTTGACAGTTTTCTTCAGCGCCGTGGATTATAAAGACTTTGGCATTTCCTTTGGTTTTTTTTGCAGTGTCTAGCAATTGAGTCTTGCCGCTATGAGAAGTGAAGTTGAAATGGTCGACATCAGCTTTAACTTTTTTCATTTTTCCCCCTAAAACAAATTGTTTTCTTTCTAATAGTTTAGCGCCAGGACTATCGGGGACCTGGTAACTGACTAGAAATATAGCATTTTCTTTTTTTTTGGCAATAGAATTCATGTAAAATATGGCATTTCCACCTTTTAACATTCCTGCAGGAGAAACAATGACTCCAGGCTTTTTAGCGGCTAGTCGTCTATCTCTCCATCCTTTGATCCATTTAGCCGAATTGATTGCGTTCATAAATAGTTGATAATCTCGAAGAAAGGTTGGATGGGCAGCCAAAATTTTATTCGCATTCTTAGCCATTCCATCAACGGTTATCGAATATTTGAAGTCATAAGCAGCAAGAACACATAAGATTTCTTGAGATCTTCCTACAGAGAAGGCGGGAACTAGGACCGTTCCACCATTCTCAACAACTTCATAAAGCTTTTCGATAAATCTTTTTTCCGTTTCTTCTCTATTTTCGTGTTCCGCGTTAGCATAAGTACTCTCCATGATTAGTACATCAATCTCTCCATCTGCTTGGCTAGCCCCTTTGAGAAGTTGTGAGTCAATCGTATTAAAGTCACTTGTGTACAATAGTCGCTTTTCCTCGCTTTCCACAATAACTTGAGCCCCGCCCGGAATATGTCCTGATTCTATAAGCTGAATTTTTAAATCACCGATATCTAAAGGCGTATGATAGTCAACAAATATAGCGCAGTCCAACATGTTCTGAAGGTCAATGTACTCATACGGTAAGTAATAACCAGACAAGTAGATAAAATCGGTAATCAATAGACGAGATAGCTCAAAAGAAAGGCTGGTTCCATATACTGGTTTGCGTCCATTTACATGAAATATAGGAATTGCTCCACTGTGATCAAGATGAGCATGAGTTAAAACTATTGCGTCCACGTCATTTGGAGGAATATGCATGGGGAATCCAGGAGTACGATCCATTAAAACGCCATAATCTAGGAGAATTTGGCTATTTGTGGATCTAACTGCGATAGCTGATCTCCCCA
Source organism: Candidatus Bathyarchaeota archaeon (assembly GCA_020355125.1). Lineage (GTDB taxonomy): Archaea > Thermoproteota > Bathyarchaeia > RBG-16-48-13. Next base: position 1,182,383 of record CP070659.1, on the reverse strand, counting down.
CTTCTTTGGTTCCTCCAAGAAACTTTACTTTCATCTTCTTCGGAATAAGGATCACCATCTTAATGTTTTAACGTGATACTGTACAATAAGTCGTATTAATGATTTAAACTATTAATCGCTTAAAATCTCCTTTAATTCTCTTAACACTATGTAACTTATTGTCTTAACAGTCTTTAAAAACAATCCATTATAGCCTGTGCTGGCGAGTATTAATGAGTCCGTTGCTCAGCGCACGTGCTAGCTATATATTGACACTGAAAAAAGAGTTAGTCTTTATACATAATATACAGGGGTAAAAAGCGCGGGGAGATAGGTTCACATCCTCGTTCACAACCCTCGTTTTCATAGCTAAAATTGACTGGAAGTTACACAAAGAATTTATGAATAAACAAATTAATCAAAGAAGAGTCTGAAAAAACACATTAAAAAATAAATTGGTGAATATGTTTATCAAAAGGCTTAGCTCAATTCTTAGAGATCCCCGCAAAATCTTCTTCGGATGGTGGACGGTCTTGGCAACAGGCATCATGTGCTCTTGGGGATGGGGTGTATGGCACTATTCCTTTGGCTTGTATTTCGAACCCCTACAGGAGGAGTTCGGATGGTATAGGGCTGAGATCTCTGCGGCTGGATCGTTGAGAACCCTTGAAGGCGGTTTGGAGGGACCCTTCGGAGGCTACTTAACCGATAAGTATGGGCCTAGAGTTGTGAATCTTCTTGGCATCCTGATTAGCGGCCTTGGTTTCATAACCATGTACTTCGTAAACTCTCTTTTGGGCTTCCTTTTAACATGGGGTTTTGTTATTTCTTTAGGTTTTAATCTCGGTATGTGGGGTCCCTTAGGTACAGCTATAGCGAAATGGTTTGTGAAGAAGAGGGGGTTGGCATCAAGCATTGCCAGAGTTATCACCGCCATAGGGGACAGTATGCTACCAACTTTTGTTCTCATTCTAATGACCACGTTTGGATGGCGATCGGCTGCCCTCATAACAGGGCTAATAACATGGGCAATAGGCATACCCCTAACATGGTTCTTCATTAAGCCTCGCCGGCCAGAGTTCTATGGGATGATGCCTGACGGAGTTAAGGTTGATGCTAAGATGGCAAAGGACACGGACGCCCTGATAAAGGCTGGTCAGGAGTACACCGCGAGAGAAATGGGGGAGGTGGAGTTTACTGTACGCCAAGCTTTAAAGACCCGGGTCTTTTGGCTGTCTGTCTTTGGGTTCTGGTCTGACAGGATAGCATCCCCACTTTTTACAATGCACCTAATCCCCCACTTAACCGACATAGGGATAGACAGGGTGGCAGCTACCACCGTCCTCGGCTTCATGGTTCTTGTTAGTGCCCCTGCTAGGCTGCTAGGCGGTATTCTAGCTGATCGAATCTCTTTAAACCGGTTGAAGTACATTCGAATACTTAACAATGCTCTTGTATGGCTCGGCCTACTCTGTCTCATGAGCGCAAGAGATTTATGGATGGTCTATGCTTACGCCATTTTTAGAGGCTTTGGTCTTGGAATAAACGCTGGAGCTGGAACGCAGATTGTGGGGCGATACTGGGGGCGTAAGGGCTATGCGACGATCACAGGGATTCGGGCGATGTTGGGGATTCCGGTAGGTGTGTTTGCACCCATATATGTTGGTTGGCTATACGACAACACTGGAAGTTATATGACCGCATTTGAACAAGCTTTGATACTGTACGTTGCATCAATAATTATATGGTACTTCTATAACCCTCCCAAACGGGTAGCTGCAGTGAGCGACGTAAAGAAGTTCCTATGATAACATGATGGGAATTCTAGAGTGTGGTAACCAGGAGGTTATTGGTACTCCTTTAGTGGACTCTGTGTAACGTATATATCATAGAGGACGCTATAAAGCAGTATTTATATCGAATATTTAGCGAAAATAACCCTAAAATATGCTTAGTTTAATAGTTTTTGATGGCGCCGGGAGAGGGATTCGAACCCACGCGATCCGGTTGAATCACAGGCTTACCATGACAATATAGCTCCAGGCCTGCGCCATACCAGGCTTCCTTCCTTTCATGTATTGTGGATCTAGGCTATCCCGGCTCTATTTTAAAATATGCGTCTCCTTTTCTTAAGTCTATTCCCGTACTATTTTGCCCAAAGCCTTGGATACGTGTCACGTGACATAATCACGCGAAGAGTATCTGCAGCTATGCCATGTTCTTTCTCGACAATTTCTTCTGTAGACATTGTGGCTCTTGATAACGAAATCAATTCGTCCTTCAATGTGAAAATGCCTACCAAATCTCCAAGTTTAATTCCAGATTCTAATTTTAAAATTCCTGGTGTAGCTAGATCGGCTCCATAACAAATAGCATTTACCGCTGAGTCTCGAATATGAATCTTCGGAATAAGACGAGTAGTCTCTTCTACGGGTTTAATCACTTTTTTAAGAAGAGACACATCGTTTTTGTTAATCCATTGGCTATACGCGTTGAATAAATCATAGAACGACGATAATCCCTCATGCTCAGTAAAAGGTCCAGCTCTAGTTCTCCTCAGTTCCTCCATATGGGCACCGCACCCTAGCGCTTCACCAATATCGAAGCATATTTTTCGGATATATGTTCCTGCTTGACAGCCAATTCGAAAAAGAACTCTGTTTTCCGTAAACTCAAAATCTTGAATATAATAGATTCGTCGTTTTCGAATGATTCTACTTACGGATGATCTTATAGGTGGCCTTTGATATATATCTCCTACAAATTCTTTCATTACCCGAATAACGTTTTCAATCGGTATAGTCTTATGGATTCGCATAACACAGACATATTCTTTCCCTCCCAGAAGCAGGATTTGTAAAATTTTGGTTGCTTCTTCTAAAGCAATTGGCAAGATGCCTGTAACTTTAGGATCCAGTGTTCCTCCATGACCTGCATGTTTAATATTCAGAATTCGTTTGATCCACGCTACAACTTCATGGCTTGTAGGTCCACTGGGTTTATCTAAATTAATTACTCCATACTTAATATAATCACTAATAGGACGGTTGTATGGATGACAACCATAAGATGGATTAGTCATTTCCTCATCTTTGATAATAATCCGTCGTTTAATTTCCCAAGGCGGACCTTCCATACATGTTCCCTTTTTCTAATTAGAACGGTCGATAAATTGACTAGATAGATAGCGAATTAGTGTTGATTGGTGATCACAAAAATCAGAGAGATGGTGTTCATGTTGAATTATCAGTTTTTAATGTTTCAAGTTTGTTCGTTTCTTTTAGAATTTGAGTGATTTCTTCATCGGTTGCGTCTCTGTTGATTTTAATGACTTCATCTGTAGCTTTTAGATGATTCACGTTCGCTCTTCTTCTTTTAACTCCAGTTAAATCTTTTGGCCCAGTTATTAGTACAAATGATTTATCAATTATATTGACAATAACACATTTTTTTTTAGCTTCTCTTCCCGAAGTTTTCACACATATTCTTCCAATTTCAAAAGCACACATTTCTTCATTTTCCCTCATTTAATTTTATAAATTCCCAAATAAATTGTTTAATAAGCTTCGAATTTGATTTAAAAGATAGGAGGCTCGTATTCAAAACCATATCATAGATTGACTTATCATCAATGTTTATATTATAAATTTTGCTGAATCTTTCCCGCTCCATTTTTTCCCGAAACAACGTAGCCTCTTTTGCTTCTTCAAAAGAAATCTTATCTCTTTTAGCAATCCTTTCGATTCTAATTCTCTCAGGAGCTACTAAAAGAAGTTTTAACTCAGCAAAGTTTCTAGCCATCCATCCCGCCAGAAGACCATCAATAATGACGTTTCCTATTTGCGCTTCTTTCTTTGTTCGTTCATCTATAAGATGATCGATTTTATGGTTACTAAATGCGATCTGACCAAGTTCGATTACCGAAATTTGTTTTTCTTTAGCAATTTGACGAAAGAGTTGGCCAGCAGATAAGTGGCGAAGCGCAAAAGTTTTTGAAAGAATTTTAGCATAGGTAGTTTTACCGGTTCCATGTAAACCACTTATAGTAATTGTCAAATTCATTCAGGCGTTCCACCTTTTAAAACCTATTCGAATGATGATTAAGTTAGCATCTTACTTTCCTATAAAAAGTCTACCTAAGGGAAATCCCAAAAATCTTTGACAGCGGCATATAAATTGTAAAATAGCATAATAAATACCAGATTGGAAAAGCCACGTTCTGCCCAATGATTGGAAAATGTAGCGGAAAAGTTGCAACCGTTTGGCCAAGAAAAATGGCACTCATAATAACATAAGTAGCCATTATAGGAGCAATCGTAATAATTGTAACTTTAAATCTTTGTTTTGCAATGTAGGAACGATACTGTTTTAGTTTAATTTCATTCCGTTTTAGTCTCCTTAACGCTACTTTATCTTTTTTCTTTTCTGCTTCTTCAAGATTAGAAGTATGCTTTTTTGTTTTAAGTTCATATCCATGAATTTTTTTAACATCAGTTACTAATCTATTTATTATCATAACTAACAAAACCAGACTGAATGCGACACTGAAAATGAATAAAGCAGAATGAGGAGTCGTGTTAAATAGAGAAAGCCTTTCCCTCAGCCACAAAATAAGTTGGTTAAATCCGTCCATATCATAATCCTTTCCTTGATTAAATAGCTAACTATCCAAAAAATCTACCAAGAAGGGGATACATTTCAGACAACTGTTCCTGAGCTATTATTTGATAAAATTGATTCAAAACTCCAACGGTAAGAAGAATGCCCATTCCTGTGCCATATACTCCAAAGAAATCGGCAAAGGACGCGATTGCACCGACAGCAATAGCGCCAAGGACGGTGACAGATGATATGTATCTTTCTAAAACTTCCTTTATTGGCCTCACCGATCTCCGGTAGCCAGGTATTTGCATACCCGCATCCACCAACTGTCTTGCCACAGTATCTGGTCCCAAGCCACCTACCTCAACCCAGATGATAGAAAAAAGAATACAAAGACCTATCATTAAACATCCATAAATAACGCCTCTAAAGGGCTCGTTTAAGAACTGAGTAAAATGACGTGGAGAAGTGACATAGTAAGCCAATCCTCCTATGGGTTCTTTAGTTATTGGATCAAAATTGCCGATCAAGTTAAGCCAAAAGTTTGCGCCTTCCGGGTTGAATCGTGACCAGATTATTTGTGAAATAAAGTAAATATCCATAAAAAGAGATGAAACCAATATCACCGGAATATTAGAAACGTATAAAAGTTTAACCGGATAACGGCTTCTAAAGCCTCTAAATCTCGCATAGGATATAGGAATTTCAACCTTGAGAGTTTCAAAGTATATTATGATCGCGAAAACAACTATGGTAGCAACTAATCCAAGCATGGTTGGTGCGTCGGGGCTAGTACGATAAATAAAAGCAGTTAAAGGATTCTCGCGGTTGAAAAGAGATTGGATATAAGCGATAAATGCTCCCCAAGCCTTCCCGTCCGCTTCATAAGGCAAAGGGAGAAAAATGTTCCAGATGATCTTCTGTGCAACCCCGGCTGCGATAAATAAACTAATGCCACTTCCGATTCCCCAGCCTTTTTGTAGAAGTTCATCCATAAGAATTAAAACTATTCCCGCGGCAAAAAGCTGTATAAATATTATGAATGATTTTTCCAGAGGAAGCGCTTGGCCGTAGGCGCCTCCCATAATGTACGCAATTATTAAGAAAGATGTCATAAGAATTGAGAAGAACTTAGTTATCCCACCAAGTAAGGAGCGATCATCAGGATTAGACTGATCCACATTGATTATACCTGACCCAACTAGAAGTTGAATTATCATGCCGGCTGTTACAATGGGCTGAATTCCAAGCTCCATTAAAGAGCCTCTGTTAGAAGCAAATATGACACGAAGGTAATAATATGGATCCTGAGCTCCACTAACTCTAACACCGTAGAGGGGAATTTCAGTCATAACAAGATAGGTAACGAGAACTATGGCGGTCCAGAGTATCTTCTCCCTGAAGCTAATTCTTTTTTCAGGAGCCTTAACCTCAGGCATAAATTTGACTATGGGCCGAAAAATGTTTAAAAATCTGCCCGGCAATATAATTTTCTCCTCACTACTCAGCACTCATTATTGGAAAATGAAGAGGATTCTTACCAAATGTAGGCATCTGAAACTTCACAGTTCAAGTCCCTCCATTTTTATTTCGATTTGTTTTTTCTAATCCTCTTCGACTTCTAATTTAGGACGCACTAATCTGTCATCGTTATGGATTTTAGTCTTCGGTACTTCTTTTCTTATTTAGGCTAATATGGATTATCCAAGTTTTAAAGTTTATTAAATCATTTTTTTGATAAGTTGGTTGATGTCTTCTCCTCTATAACCTAGTTCTCCCTTTGGATATGGTTTTTTAATTGATCCATGGAATCCTCCTTTTGGAGGATGGAGTCGGAAAACGGGTTTAAGATTAGGCAGCTTCCAAAGGTCAATTTTTTCTTTCGCTATCGCTTCAGCAAAGCTATTAATAGAATCCCATCCGAGGTTTTCTTTAACATAATTATCTGTCAGTCTCCGATTTCCCTTTAAAAAACCTTTTTTACTAAGGAGAAGCGCAATGGTTTCTATAGATGCCTCGCCCCAGGTAGCATAATCCTTTATCTTCTGCATCATGCCTAAATATGTTGGATAGTCTTTAATTATTGTGGCATGATTTTTCTTGTGTAAATGCAGAAGTTTAAAAGTGTATTCTACTTCTTTTCTAATAGCAACACTGCCTCTAATACGAAGTATAACTATGTTTTTATCATTGTAATTACTCAGTTTTTTCACCCTATCCAATCCCGAGGCGTAACTATACGATAAGTATTCAACAAAGCATTGTAGGTTGCGTAGGCAAAAGAGGGGATGGTCCTTGTTGATCCCCGGCTTCTAGTCCAACAGTCTTTAATTCCAGCTAGCGTTATGATTGTTTTTGCGGCGTCTCCAGCTACAATTCCCAAACCTCGGGGGGCTGGTTGCAATTCTACTGTAACACTTCCACATTTTCCCGTTACTTTGAATGGAAGAGAATGAGTTTCGCCACAATTACATTCCCAACTGCCACAGCCTCTTCGTATAGGTGTGACATTGATCTTCGCATCTAAAATTCCCTTTTCAATAGCTGACCGAACTTGCTTTGCTTTGCCCATTCCAAGTCCAAAGTATCCATCGCTATTTCCCACTACAACTAATGATTTGAATCTTGATTTTTCTCCAGCATCTGTTTGTTTTTGTACCAAATTGATGTTTAGAACCTCCTGTTGTATATCAGGAAGCAGCATGTCTATTATTTCAGGTTCTTGAATCTTGTAGCCCTGATCGAAAATTTCTCTTATAGAAGTGATTTTCCCTTCTGCAACAATTCGACCAAGATGGGTTCTCGGAATCCATGTTTCAGCATGTTCTTTAGCCATTTTTACCACCCTTTAAGCGTTCAATATTGTTTTTAACTTGGTTTATATACTTGGCAATTTTTTCGGGTTTTAAACCTTTTGATAAGTAACTTGAAAACATATTTTCATAGAGCTCTGGATCATCCTCGAACAATTTTTTGGCATAAGAAGCTATATGTTCACCTTTAACCCTTGAGTCGTCAGGAAGAATGACTTTGTTACATGGAATATTTAAACCCGCCTGCAAAGCCCCTTTTAAGACAGCAAAAACTCTTGACCCCGGAGAAGGCGTTTGTAGACCGATATCCAAAATTGAGTTATTAACTCCGATAGACAGAGCCCTGAAACCAGATATAAGACCTATAAGATAAGCTGCCGGTAAATTGTCGCATGTCGCTTTCCAATTAAAATCGTTCACCAATTCCTTTGAATGACATGCTATAAGTGTTTTGTCACCTTCAGGCGTAGCTATTATCAATTGAACTGTGATGTGTTTTAGCGATTTTCGAGTAACTAGACGAGGTGTATTAGAAACCACCATCTTTCGTCTTAATCTATAGTTAGTTTTACCTTGTCTACGCCTTTTAAAAGCAACTTTGTATTTCGGACCTTTGCCCATAATATGCTTTTATCTCCTTCTTGTCAGTTTGTGAGCTTCGATATACTGATCAACATCAGAGTTGTCTGAAAAGACCCCGCTTTTCGCTAGAACGTAAAGTTTTCGATAAGCATCCTTCTGTAATATTCTGCGAGTTCTGAGCGTTTTTAAATGTTTACGTATCGCTCGAATTTTATTTGCCCACGCAGTTTTTTTTGACGATCTAGCTGTTTTTTTCCCTTTCCTGCTTCCAGCTCCTCTTTTTAAGCCCTTCTTTCGCTTATCATGAATATTTCGTGCCCTGGCTCTACTTATGCCCTTTTTTGGAAGAGCTCTGATTACATCTTCATGAATTAATTTTCGTATCTCTTCTCTTGTAATAACTCCTTCAACATCTTCTATCTTTTCAGAATCGATCCATACACGGTTCTTTCCGACTTTTAATATTTTGGCTGCTAGTCGTTTTTTATTTCGAAGGTTCAATTTCCTCGACTCCTCTGGGGTTAACTATCTGAATTTTAAGTTCTTTCGCTCTCATAATTATATTCAATTTTTTCTTCATCCCTACAGTGCCTCCAATTCTCACCACATTCCCCGAATTCACTCTTTCCAGATCGTCAACATTGTGAATTATTATTTCTTTAAACCCCGAAGGATGAAATCCCCGCACTTTCTTTGGAGATCGATAACCTATTTGTATCGATTTAGGCCATCCTTTCTTTTTAATTCGCATTTTACTATCGATACCCTTAGGCTTCCTCCAAGAAGATTTTACTCTTTTATATCTCCAACTTTCTTGGCGAACAAATTCAGGTTTTTTACTCTTTAACAATTTACGAGCGCGAAGGAGGCTTCTCGTTTCCGTGTGCACGCTATCTTTGTTATTGATTTTTTCGCTCTTCTTTTCTCCTGACATCGATTTTCCTCTCGACTATAATACGCCTCTCTTTTTTTCAAATACATAGATACCGTCTAAGAAGATTCTCGGATCCTTTTTCTTTATCTGAGTAGCTTGCTGAATGTCAGCTGCTGTTTGGCTTACGTCTATTATGTCTATTCCTTGAACTGTTATTTCATCGTCCTCCACCGTGACTTTAACATTACCTCGGATCACAGCTTTTCTAGGTTTTCTCTCTCCATGAAAATTTTCAATTAAAACTACTTTATCTTGCACTTTAACGGACATAGGAAAATGAGCAAATACTATTTTTAATTTATATTTAAAGCCATTAATCACCCCAACTATCATGTTTTTAACGTGCGAACTAACAGTTCCTATCATAGCGTTTGTTTTTTTATTCGGCCAAAAAGCTTCAACAAGCAATTGCCCGTTATCTTTCCTCATAATTACAGGAGCGTGAGAAAAATCGCTTTCAATGCTTCCTAGAGGTCCCTTAACAATGATTCGCTTCTCATCCACTTTTACGTTTACATTTTCAGGAATTTTCACAGTTTTAGTAACTATCATCTTCTTGACCAAGTCTTTTTACCTCTAGAATACATATCCTAGGAGTACTCCTCCTACGCGTTTTTGTTTAGCATCTCTATGAGTTAATACACCGCCAGAAGTTGACATAATAAGTATTCCAAAATCCCTGGAAGGAAGAAACTTTTTCTCCCAATCCTCAATATTTTTGAATTTTACAAAAAATCGTGGTTTAATAGCACCACATTTGTTTATACGCCCAAGTAGTTGAACCTCGAACTTACCAAACCTACCATCATCGATGAACTCGAATTTACCAATATACCCTGTCTGCTGCAGAACCCTAAGAATACTTCCTATGAGTTTTGAGGCAGGGGATAGAATACATTCTCTTTGATTTCTCGTCTCGTTATTCATGATCGTTGAAAGAGCATTTGAAAGGACATCCATTATATTATCTCCTAAGATTTCTCAATGCACACGATTAACAATAAGCCGCGCGCGCTAGTAAAAATTTTATTCATTTAGTCAAAAGATCCTCCTTGAAATTCGATGTCGTATTCATCGCGGACATAGTTGATGGCTTCCACCGGTCTAACTCTTTGCTTTTTTCCTATCTTCGATTTCATTCTATGTCTTCTCTTAACGCGGTATCCTGGTTTTTCAATAGTTATGGAAACATCCATACCAAAAATTCCTAGCTGAGGATCATATTTAGTTCCTGGAATTTCAATATGCTCATTTATTCCAAAAGAGAAGTTTCCATTGACATCGAAACATGATTCAGATAATTGTTTATTCACAGCATCAAAGGCTTTTTTAAGAAAGGTTATGGCTTTTAATCTTCTAAGTGTCACGATGCAAGCAATAGGTTCGTTCCGTCTAATTCCCCAGTCTCTGACATTTTGTTTTGCCTTTCTGTGAATAGGTTTTTGTTCGGTAAGTTGTTCAAGAACGGTGGTGGCTCGTTGAAGTGGTAAACCTGCTTGTCCTACCGAAATATTCACAACCACTTTTTCAACATAAGGCTTTTGCATTACATTCATATATTTTTGAGTTGTACTCATTTGGTTTATCCCTCAGGTAAGGAAATCCATGGCTCGTCTTTCCCTATAGGAAACACATAGTCCAGGATCGTTTTGAATTGGGTATTTTCATCATCAACTAGAGTTACGGTTGTTAAAAAAGAGCCCTTTTCGCGCATAATCTTTACTATTTTCCCGAAACGGCCACTATTTTTTCCACCTATTATTAGAGCTAAAACATCTTCACTAAATGTGAGGTGCTTTAGAACCTCTAAGTGTGGTATCTTGATTTTTAAAAGGTCAGAAGTTGAATAAACATTTTCAATAGGATCAGTAGTTTTTATTAGAATATTTTTGCCATCATGGAGATTAAGTTGCAGGTGTCCTTTTTTTACGATGTTTTTGTTAAGAATTTTACAGAGTTTATATTCCTTCTCCTCTCCATTTATTGGATGCAGAATCAGGCCTTTCTTTGGCACTGGTAGTAATCTATACGCCTTGTTTATTTTGGAAATTTCTATAACATCCATTAATCCAATCGGGTAATCATCTTTCCGACGGATTTTGCCATCTACCTTAATATTTCCTTCAGAAAGGATAATTTGAGCTTCCTTTCGTGTCTTAGCCATTGCCAGCATATCTCGAATCATTAAGAGTAGGGGAAAAGAATGTTTAATAGCATGAGGTCCTGGTGTGGGTTTTACAATCCATTTTAAACGTTTTCTTGAGATA
>CP070659.1:1168241-1171106 GCA_020355125.1 Candidatus Bathyarchaeota archaeon | reverse complement strand
GGAAACCGGGGGGCGGGGGCACTATGTCGGCTGCAACCTGAGTGTCACCAACTTTCAGGGCACGTGGTGGGGAGAGGGCGATGACATGATCTGGGTCGATGGGTATCATTGGCCGCCGGACCTGCACGGAACTGGGAGCGAAGATTACTTCAACCAGGCATGGGGGATGCAGAAAAACGCTTTTCTCCGGAACGGTAGTTCCATCTACGAAGCTGAGACAGGCGGCTATCAAACCAGTTACGTGTTCCATATTGAGAACCCTATCCGCTTTGAAAAAGAGATTAAGGTAACCATCGAGCATGGACATGGCAACCATTTATGCAATGAGGTTAGCAGCGTGGCCTACTGGTATGCTGAAACGCCATCCCCGGTTCGAGACCCTCCATCGCTGGAGAAACGGCTACCTGTGTTCCGGGACAAGATCAATCACCAATGGATGCACGACGCGACACCGCAACTCACAACCAAAAAGGTCACGGTAAACGACGAGATGCGGAACATGAAGGTGCGGTGGAGAGAACGTAACCAGTAGGCGTGCGTGCTGCTTTTTAGCTACCACGCTACCATATAATAGGTATATATGTGATTGAATACGGTTTTTTATTATCGAGTAGGGTGAAGGATATGGGTACAAAAAAGGTGGATTGGCACGGCTCATTCGCGGTCATCGTGACGCCCTTTACTAAGGACGGGCGTATCGATGAAGCTGCCTATCGTACGGTTGTCGATTTAGTGATTCAAGCAGGCTGTCATGGCGTGATATCTGCCGGGAGCACAGGAGAGTTTTTCCTCATGACGAACGCTGAGCGTAAACGCGTGTTTGCAATTGCGGTCGATCAAGCCGCAGGCCGCGTGCCTGTGATCGCAGGTACCTCGGCGATACGCACTGAGGATGTCATCGATCTCACCCGTGCTGCATCACAGGTTGGATGTGCTGGAGCTATGATTTTGCCGCCAATCTATATCCAAGTTGATGATCGTGAGTTGATCGAGTTCTATTCCCGTATTTCAGATGAAGCCGATCTACCGATCATGCTCTATAATAGTCCACGAGCGGTCAGGAATACGTTGACTCCACAGCGAGTACAGCAGCTGATGAACATTGAGAACGTAGTCGCAATAAAAGACAGCTCTCGCGATATGCAACAGATGAATGATTTGGTCAGATTTTGTGGAGACGAGATACAGGTGTTTGTCGGGGTAGAAGACCTGCTGTTGCCCTCGTTGGCGGTAGGTGCTGTAGGAGCTGTCGCGATGGTTCCTCAAGTGGTTGGACCTATGGCCGTCGAATTATTTGAGGCCGCCGTTTCAGGCGATATGAAACGTGCCCAGAAATTACACTTACAGATTTTACGAGTATATGACCTATTTAAAGTAGGCAGCGGGTACATCGCAATCAAAGAATCGATGAATCTATTAGGGAAACCAGGGGGCTACTCGCGACCACCCATGCAATCCTTCAATGAGGAGCAGAAGGCACAATTACGTACAATCCTTGAAGACGTAGGACTTTTGAATCCATAACGCCCACCAAGAATCTCACTCAATGGGACCGTGTCGAATACCTCTACACCCTGTAGTGGGGGATCGCTAGCTTTATCTTGGATATCCCTTGTATCTGAGATATCAGGTGTATCCAGATAATGTCTCAAAAGAGTGCCAATGAATTAAGTACACACCTCCTGCAGTGCGCTTTACAGCATGCTCGTCCCCCTGCAGATGTCCAGCTCCTCGATATCACGATGCGTGATGGCGCGCACGTCGTTGACTTCTCCAACACTGAACGGCTTCAACTCGCCACTCTCCTTGGAGAGCTGGGCATCCATCGCATCGAGATTGAGTCTCGGGCATACGTTATTCGCCGGCAATCGGTCTATCCTGCCAAGGAACACTGGAAGACGTTGAAGGCAATCACCAAGCTAGGGTTGAAGAGCGACATCTTCACCCAACGGAACGTGACCGATGGTCGCGCAGGCATTGACCGCGCGCTCCAATGTGACGTCAATAACATTATCCTCCAAGAACCTGTACATCGGGGATGGCTGGAACAGCAGGGAGAGACCGAGGAGGAGCGGCTCAGCATCATACAAGATCTCATTCAATACGCAAAGGCTCATGGCTGTTTCGTGACACTGTTTAATAACCACATCTTGAAGACTGATCTCGATTATCTGCTTCGTGTGGTCACCGCCGGCGTAGAAGCTGGAGCTAACTCACTTTGTATTACCGACTCGGAGGGGTTAGGAACGCCCCATGCGTTTCGGTACCTCGTAACTCAGTTCCTGACAGCGACAAAGGGACGAGTCCCAATTGAGACGCATCCACACAACGATTTTGGGCTTGCCTTGGCGAATACTTTGGCGGGGTATGAAGCAGGTGCGTCGGTGATTCATTGCAGCGTCAATGGGTTAGGATCACGGGCTGGGAACACACGACTTGATGAATGTGTTATCACACTGCGCGCATTATATGATCTCGATCTGGGGCTAGAGTACTCGCGACTTCATGATGTCTGTCAGCTTGTGGAGCTCATCCAACAGTGGCCGACCGCGAAAAACAAGCCCTTCTATGGTTACGGAGTTCATCAAGCCCCCTATGATCTCTCCTACTTCGGTAAAAAACCACACCAGAAATAGCGATGTCATCATTAGTTGTGTTTTCACTCGTCACTCGGTAGGGGAATCCCGTATCTTACGGAATACGAGTAGGATGGCAGCGGAGATGAAGGGAAAGATGCTGCAAACGATAAACGCCGTGCGAGCGCCAAGGGTATCGATGAGGTATCCAATTAGGGGTGCAGCGAAGATTTGGCCGAGGGCAATGCCTGTATAGGAGAAGCCGATGCCCTGGGGATGTTCTGATGCG
>CP070659.1:1159743-1168141 GCA_020355125.1 Candidatus Bathyarchaeota archaeon | reverse complement strand
GGTTTATTGCGTTAAAAGCATTTCTTCTAGTTGATGCAATTATCGCTGTTGCTTCTTTTCCTTCGAACAGAGGTGCAAGTTGATCGGCAATAATGATTATTGATGGCTTAGGGCATGAAAGTGGATTTAATCCAAGAGTCCCTACGCCTCTAGTAATTAAAACCCGAATATACGCATCTTTTAATTTGTTTTTTCGCAATGTTTCTAGTATTGCTTGTTTGAATTCCTTCTTCGTGAGGGGAATGTCTAGCTCTATTGAATTGGCTGACTCATAGAGTCTTTTTATATGCTCTTCTAATTTAAACACGTGTCCATCATAAGATCTTATTCCTTCAAAAACTCCGTCTCCATATAAAAGACCGTGATCAAAGACAGAAATTTTGCTCTCCTCTTTGGAATAGTATCTTCCATCTATATAAACAAGAAAATCTTGATACAAATAACGAACCTCTGGTTATTAATCGCGCGTAGAGATATCTCTTATTTTGTTTAAAAATGTTCTTTTCCATATCAACTTCGAATATTTGAGTTCATTTAGTATATGGAATCCTCAATGTTGCTCCTTCATTGGCTGACTTGACCATGTTTGAATACCGGGTTAGATAGCCTTTTTGAATCTTAAATTTGAAGGGTTCAAGCTTTTGTAACCTGCTCAATAGTTCTTTTTCACATATTTGTACATTTATCGTTCGATGAGGGATATCTATCTCTATGATGTCCTCTTCTTCAATGATTGCTATGGGTCCATTTTCCGCTGCTTCAGGAGAAATATGTCCAACACATAATCCTCGGCTTCCTCCAGAGAATCTTCCATCTGTAATGAGTGCTATAGACTCTGATAATCCTAAGCCTACTATTGCGCTGCTAGGAGAAAGCATTTCTCTCATTCCAGGGCCGCCCTTTGGGCCTTCGAACCGAATTAGAACAACGTCTCTCTTTTTTATATTCCCATTTAAAATCGCATTCATTGCATCTTCTTCAGAATTGAAAACTCTTGCCGGTCCTTTATGCGTCAAAAGTTCAGGAGGTACTGCGCCTGTTTTCACGACCGCTCCTTTAGGGGCAATGTTCCCCCATAATATTGATATCCCTCCCTCTTGATGAACAGGGTTTGACAGCGGTCTAATTACTTCCTTATCAAAGGTTTTTGCTTCTTCAATATTTTTAGAGATTGTGAATGTTGATACAGTTATGGATTCTGAATTTAAAAAAGGCTCCAATTCTTTCATGACTGCTGGGATACCTCCTGCTTTGTCAAGGTCGTCCATAGTATATGGGCCGCTAGGGCTCATATCACATAAATGAGGCGTTTTCTTACTTATTGTGTCAAAAATCTCTAAACTTAATGGAATCCTTGCCTCACGGGCTATTGCTGAAAGATGGAGGACAGTATTTGTAGAGCCTCCCAAGGCCATATCGACTATGATGGCGTTTTGAAAGGAATCGATATTTAAAACGTCTGAGGGTTTTAAATCCTTATTTATTAAATCAAGAATCTTTTCGCCACTTTTTTCAGCTATTCTTTGTCGTCTTACGTCAACTGCAGGAATAGCGGCTGAATATGGAAGAGATAAACCTAGAGCTTCAGTTACACAAGCCATAGTATTTGCTGTAAACATGCCGTTGCACGAGCCAGGTGTAGGGCAAGCACGATCTTCGAATTCCTTTAGATCCTTTTTAGTGATTTTGTTAGCTTTGAACTCTCCTACCGCCTCAAACATAGAGATTACTCCGAGTTTTCTGCCTTTATATCGTCCAGAAAGCATTGGTCCACCTGTAATAACTATAGAGGGAATATCGATTCTTGCTGCTGCCATGAGCATTCCAGGAGTAACCTTATCACAGTTAGGTATTAGAACCATCCCATCAAATCTATGAGCCTGAATCATTATTTCTATAGAATCTGCGATGATATCACGGGATGGGAGAGAATATTTCATCCCTTCATGACCCATAGCTAAGCCATCACAGACAGCTATAGTGTTAAACTCAAAAGGGACTCCTCCACCGCGTCTAATTCCATTGGCAACAGCGTTTGCAACATGATTTAGATGTACATGTCCTGGAACTATTGATGTATAACTATTTACAATAGCTATAAAGGGTTTTTTAAGGTCATTTTCCACGATTCCTAAAGATTTTAGTAACGCTCTATGGGGCGCTCTTTCAATCCCTTTCTTTATAGCATCACTTTTCAACGATTTTTCCTCATTTTACTCTCTTATTTATTTCTTAGCTAGCGAGCAAAAATGGCTTGCTCAAAATGAACACTTGCGCGATTTCCACACATGCTATAACAATAATCGTCCACGCACTAAATAAACCTCAGATTGTAAATGTTTTTGTTTATAAGATTGAAACCTGTCTTACGGTAGATATTTTCAGGAATTTTGATAGCATTTCTCCGGGTATTGGTTTCTCAGTTATGATGGTTAGTTTTGGATCGGGGTAAATCTCTGCATCTTCTGCAAGTATTTGGCGAATGCTTATTCCTTTATTCGCAATCAGAGTTGTTGCTTCTGCTATGATTCCAACGGATTCTGGACTCGCTCTAATTTCTACTACTCCATAGCCTAAATATTGAGCAACATCTCTTAACAACGGACCTGCTGGTTTAAGATTTAAAAATAGGTGTTTTAATTCTTTTGTTTTCAAGATAGCTTGCGCCATATCTTTAACAACTCTTCTATCGACTTCAAGAGAGGTAGCTATTTTTGTCGCTGGTATCTCTATTTCTCCACAATATATTTTTCCATCTTTTCCAATTCGTAGCCCTGTTTCGACCAATAGTTTTGCTACTTTCAGTTGAGAGGGCGATTTCTCAAAAAAACGTTTAATTTTTTTCCACATCGATGATGCACTGTACATATATGTACAATAATTCTTAAATAGAGTAGTTTTAACTCTGAGATACTGCTTTCTTAAATAGTTTTCCATAGTCTTCTGACAAAATGGAGGAGACGAATTAAAAAAAAGATTTTTATAAAGGAATTGTTTTTTTCTCTAAATTACTTATCTTGGAGGAGCAGGAATGTACGGGAGGTATTTACCCCTTTCGAAGTCATAAAAAAGTAAAAAATCATGATCGTAGAAGGCTCGGTTTTTTAAACATTGCTGCTTCTTCCGGAACATACAAACTATTATTAAATTTCTTCAAGAAACAAGGTATGTGTTTTATGTGACACTCTAGAGGGAATAACATCATGGTTAAAATGACAGGTGCTCAAGCCATAGTTGAATCTCTAAAAAGAGAAAAAGTAAAAGATATTTTTGGTATTCCAGGTGGAGCTGTGTTATCACTATATGACGTTCTGTATGATTCAGAAATTCGACATGTTTTAGCTCATCATGAGCAATGTGCTGCTCATATGGCTGATGGTTATGCCCGAGTCAGCGGGCTCCCAGGAGTATGTATTGCGACGTCTGGACCGGGTGCTACAAATCTAGTAACAGGCATAGCTACTGCGTATATGGATTCTTCTCCAATTATTGCTTTAACAGGACAGGTTAACACTTATTCTGGCAATACATCCTATATGATAGGTAGAGACGCCTTTCAAGAGGCAGACATTGTAGGCATAACAACTCCCATCACGAAATATGTCGCCCAAGTTAAATCTCATACTGAAATTCCTAAAACAATTAAAATGGCTTTTCATATCGCTTCAACTGGCAGACCAGGTCCTGTGTTAGTGGACTTACCGAAAAATGTCCAAACAGAATCTGCAAACATGGATTTCCCACAATCCATTAAAATAAGAGGCTATAAACCCAACGTCAATCCGCATCCAATTCAAGTAAAAAAAGCAGTAAATCTACTCCTTCAAGCAGAGCGTCCCTTCATTTTAGCCGGCGGAGGAATTATTCTTTCGGACGCTTCTCAAGAACTTCAAAGACTAGCCGAGATCCTTACAATACCTGTTGGGGTAACACTCATGGGCAAAGGAAGTATTCATGATGACCATCCCCTATCGTTAGGAATGGTGGGCATGCATGGTACAATAGAAGCAAATAAACTGATCCTCAAAGCTGACGTATTACTCGCCGTTGGTACTCGCTTCTCAGATAGAACTACAGGTAGATTAGATAAATTCTGCCCAGACACAAAAATAATACATGTGGACATTGACGCAGCAGAGATCGGAAAAAACGTTAAAGCTTATTTGCCTATAGTTGCGGACGCAAAGAAAACATTGACCCAAATCTACGAACTAATAATTCAAAAAACAACTAAAAAAGATAAATCGCTTTGGCTTGACCGGGTTCAAAAGCTCCGATCCCAATATCAAACCGAAAAAACTGATAATGGACAGTATGTAAAACCTTTAAAAATCTTGAAAGAACTTAGGAGACTTTTACCTAATGATGCTATTGTAACAACTGAAGTAGGTCAAAATCAAATGTGGGCTGCCCTTCACTTTAAAAGTTATGGACCAAGAACTTTTTTAAGCTCTGGAGGCTTGGGAACGATGGGATTCGGTTTTCCTGCCGCAATTGGTGCAAAAGTAGCTAAACCGAACGTACCCGTCGTCGACGTAGCGGGTGATGGCAGTTTTATAATGACTCAACAAGATCTCGCTTCATCTATATTAGAAAAGATTCCTATAATTGTAGTTGTACTAAACAATTCAATGCTTGGCATGGTTGCCCAGTGGCAGAGACTATTTTACAATAGAAGATACGCTGCATCCGAATTAAAGAACTGTCCAGACTTTGTTAAACTAGCTGAAGCCTATGGAGCAGAGGGAACTCGTATAGAATCGTTAAAAGAGTTTTCGAATGCTGTCAAAAAAGCGTTAAAAAGCGATGTAACCACGGTAATAGATGTTCCTATATTTCCAGAAGAAAACGTATATCCAATGGTTCCAGCAGGAAGTGGATTGGATGAAATGATTTGGGAGTAATAAAAATGGAAAAAAAACAAACATACATCATAGCCACAATTGTTGAGAATAAACCTGGCGTCTTATATGAAGTATCAAATCTATTTAGACGTCGAAGCTTTAACATTGAAAGTATCTCAGTAGGCTCTACTGAACAAGCAGACTTGGCTAGAATGACAATAACCGTTAGTGGAGAACCAAATATTATCGAACAGGTTGTCAAACAATTAAGTAAGCTAATTAATGTTATCAAAGTCTCTATCCTTAATCCTACCACATCCGTAATCAGAGAATTGGCATTAATCAAGATATCTGCTTTTGACTCCAAAATCCGATCTGATATTATCCAATACGCAAACATCTTTCGTGGACACATTCTTGACGTTTCTTCAGATTCAGTGACGGTTGAAGTTACAGGCGATTCTGAGAAAATAGACGCCTTTATAGAGCTAACAGTGCCCTTCGGGCTCAAAGAAATCGCTCGAACAGGTATTACTGCTTTAGCTCGAGGGGGAAAAGCCATTAAAGAATGATTAAACTTAGTAAGTTAAGGAGTTTATAACAATGATGAAAATATATTACGATAAAGATGTGAATTCCTCTGTTTTAGATGGAAAAACTATAGCCGTTATAGGCTACGGAAGTCAAGGATACGCTCAAGCTAACTGCATAAAAGATTCCGGCTTAAACATAGTCATGGGCCTGCGGATGGGAGGAAAATCTTGGGAACGAGCCAATAGAGATAGGTTTCCAGTATTCCCTATACCAGACGCCGTGAAAAAAAGTGATGTTGTGATGATGCTGGTTCCTGACACTGTTCAGCCCTCACTCTATAAAGATCAGATTTCTCCTTATTTAAAGCCGGGAAAAACATTAGTGTTTGCACATGGCTTTAACATTCATTTTAAAACGATCGTTCCCCCTACAAATGTAGACATAATAATGGTTGCGCCGAAAGCACCAGGGCCCTCTCTACGTGAACTCTACCTTAACCAATTTGGAGTTCCTGCCCTTATAGCCATTCATCAAGATTACACAGGTAAAGCAAAACAGACGGCTCTATCTATCGCAAAAGCCTTAGGAAGTACAAAAGCGGGAGTAATTGAAACGACCTTTAAAGACGAAACAGAAAGCGATCTAATCGGAGAGCAAATAGTCTTGGTAGGAGGAATAATTGAACTGTTAAAAAAAGGCTTTGAGGTTCTTGTTGAGCTTGGTTACCCTCCGGAACTCGCTTACTTTGAAACATGTAATGAGATCAAACTCATTGTAGATCAGATCTATCATGCAGGCGTAATAGGAATGCTGAGAGCTGTTTCAGACACTGCCAAATATGGTGGCATGACTATCGGACCAAAAGTAATCGATGCACGTGTAAAGAACAATATGAAAAATGTTGCTAAGAATGTTCAAAGCGGAGAGTTTGCTAAAAAATGGCTGAAAGAGGATGCGAATGGCAGACCAATTTTTAATGTTTTAATGAAACAGTGGCAAGAGCATCAACTGGAGACAGTGGGCAAGTCAATTCGCTCTATGTCCGGCATTGAAAAAGAAAAATAATTTTATCATCTCTCAGTTGAGGCAAATACATGAATATCATTGAGAAGATAATGGCTAAAGCATCTGGATATAAGCATGTCCAACCAGACGATATAATTGAAGCAAAGATCGACAAGGCGATGATGAACGATATAACAGGCCCATTAGCCGTAAAAACGTTTAAAGATATGGGTGGTAGAAAAGTATGGGATCCAGAAAGAGTAATTATTATCTTAGATCACTTGGTTCCAGCTAATAGTGATCAATCTGCGAACTTACATAGGATTCTCCGAACCTTTTCTAAAAATCAAAATCTAAAACATTTTTATGATGTAGGTCGTGGGGGAGTGTGCCACCAAATCATGGTTGAAAAACACGTTATGCCCGGTGAGATGATTGTAGGAGCGGACTCTCACACTTGTACCTATGGAGCTCTAGGCGCCTTCGCTACAGGTATAGGATCTACAGAAATTGCATCAGTATTACTGAGAGGCAGATTATGGTTTAAAGTTCCAAAAACTATCAATATACTATTCAGTGGAAATCTCAACCCTCTAGTAGCACCTAAAGACCTGATCTTGTACATTACAGGCCAATTTGGAGCTGACGGTGCCACTTATATGGGAATCAAATTTTCAGGAGAGGTCATTAGAAATATGAGTATTGAAGGAAGGATGACTCTCTGTAACATGGTTGTTGAAATGGGTGCAAAAAATGGTATTGTTGAACCAGATGATAAAACTTCTAAATACCTCATCAATAGAAAGCGAGTACCTTTCGAATTTATAACAGATGATTTAGATGCACATTATGATCATGTCGTAGAATATGACGCTTCAAATATTGAACCCATGATTGCCTGTCCTCCATCGGTTGACAATGTAAAGCCAGTTTCTGAAATAGGAAATATTAGTATCGACCAAGCGTTAATTGTGTCCTGTACTAATGGACGTCTAGAAGACTTACGCATTGCTGCAAAAATAGTACACGGAAAGAAAGTTAAGAAAGGCGTGAGAGCATTGGTCATTCCTGCATCACAAGAAGTATATAATGAAGCCGTAAAGGAAGGATTAATTGAAACATTCGTCGCTGCTAATATTCTTGTCTGCAATCCAAACTGTGGACCTTGTTATGGAGGACATTTAGGTCTTTTAGCATCTGGAGAAACTTGTGTGAGTAGTACAAATAGAAATTTCATTGGGCGAATGGGGAGTTCTGATGCTTTGGTTTATCTAGCCTCACCAGCAACCGTTGCGGCATCAGCTGTAAAAGGTAAGATAATCGACCCAAGGAGTTTGAATTAGAAGATGATGGAAATTATTAGTGGTAATGCTTTGAAGTATGGGGATGGGATTAATACAGATGTCATTATTCCAGGGAAATATCTTGTATATACGGATTCTTTAAAATTGGCCAAGCATGCTATGGAAGGGCTTGATCCTGCTTTTATCCATAAACTGGCTTCTAAGGACATCATTGTGGCAGGAAGAAACTTTGGATGCGGATCAAGCCGAGAACAAGCTCCTATCGCTCTAAAATATGCTGGAGTTAAATGTATCTTAGCAGACTCCTTTGCTAGAATCTTCTACAGAAACGCGATAAATATTGGACTTCCCGTCCTCGAATGTGAAAACGTGAGTGAGCACATTGCTGAAGGAGATTTCGTAAGGATAAATTTCAAAGAGGGATTGATTGAAGATGTTTCTCAGTGTACAAAAATGCAGACCAACCCTGTTCCTAGTTTTTTGTTGCAGATCATGGAAAAGGGTCTTGTGGAGTATCTTAAAGAACAAGGTGAGAAAAGATGAGATCATATACTATTTCTTTAATCCCCGGAGATGGCATCGGGCCAGAATTAACAGAGGCAACAATCACGGTTTTGGACGCAGTTCAACGGAAGAGTAAAATTGTTTTAAATGTTGTTAAGGCTGAAGCTGGTGATGAATGCTTTAAGAAAAGGGGAGTGGCTCTTCCTC
>CP070659.1:1155987-1159643 GCA_020355125.1 Candidatus Bathyarchaeota archaeon | reverse complement strand
GGTCAGGAAATTGCCGTGGCCTCTTTTAGAATTAAAGACCAAACAGGAGAGATTCGGGTTTCCTTGTGGAGGGATTTAGCGGATAAAGTAGAAAATATACCAATAGATACAGAGGTAAGAATTAAGAATGCGTATGTTAGAATGGGCTTTGATGGAACCCTAGAACTCTCATCGAACTCTATGACAGAAATCGAATTCGTACCCAAACCCGAAAATGAGTTGTTTTTTACAAAATTGAATAAGTCTTAATTTATCGAATAATAAACGCGTCGCTCTACGCAATCATTGGTGCGCATCCCATAGTTTTTTATACGCTTTATTTGCAAACAGAGCAGGATCGAGAGCTGTACATATGAGTAGTACAAGGACTATTATCGAGTTTTCTACTAATGAATAAAGAGGTGCGGGGGCGGGGACTCGAACCCCGGAAGGCCTTTGCCACGGGATATCCTTTCTGAACCCATATCTAAGATCTTAAGTCCCGCGCTTTCAATAATCCTTTATACAGATTATCTTTGACCAATCTCGGCAACCCCCGCCATCTTAATAAGTTGAAGTGGTATTCCTTGATAAACTTTAGCCTTCTCTTTCTGACTAATTTATATCCACTAATAAGAAATTTATAGAAAACTATTAAATAGCGGTGCGTATGATCATAATTAGAAATTGAAAGGTGAAAGATAGTTGTCTGAATCCAAGATTGAAAAGGAACAAAAACTCATCCTCGATGCCAAAAAATATATGGTGCAAAGATGGGAGCCTCGTCCTTACCATAAACCCCTTGTCATGGTAAAGGGTGATGGAGCCTATTTCTGGGATATGAAAGGAAAACGCTACCTAGATTTGGTTGCACAACTTTTTAACGTTCATGCTGGCTTGAATAATCGTGAGATCATCGAAGCAGCGAAAAAGCAGTTAGATGATTTGGCATATGCATCTCCCAACTATTATACGGAACCAACCATTCAATTGGCAAAACGGCTCGTAGAAATCGCTCCTGGTAAAAACTACGGCAAAGTCTTTTTTGGGAACAGTGGTACCGAAGCAAACGAAGCCGCGATTAAGATGGCCCAAATGTTCAGACAGGCACCTAAGCTTATTGGCTTCTGGGACGCCTACCATGGATCAACATTAGCCTCAGTAAGTATCGGAGGAGCAGCACGGAACAGAACGATTCCTGGCTTAACCCTTTTTGAAGAATACAAACATGTTCCTTCTCCATATTGCTATCGCTGTGTCTTCAAGCAAACCTACCCTGAGTGCGATCTAGCATGCGCTGAATTCATCCGATATACTATCGAAAAAGAAGGAGCCAAGACAGTAGCGGCTTTTCTCGCTGAACCAATCTGTAGTTGGGCTGGCCAAATAGTTCCTCCAAAAGAATATTGGCCACGAGTACGGAAGATCCTTGATGAAAAAGAAGTTCTTTTAATTTTCGACGAAGTAATGACCGGCTTCTGCCAAACAGGAAAGATGTTCGCTCCTGAACACTGGAACATTGAGCCAGACATAGAAACATTCGCGAAAGGAATATCGTCTGGATACATACCGCTCGGAGCAACACTCGTGAACAATAAGCTTGCTGATTACTTTGACGAAAAAGGCTTCGCACATAGCTTCACCTACAGTGGACACTCTGCTGCTTGTGCAGCTGGACTTGCTTGTGTCGAGTATTACATCAAGAACAATCTTGCTGACAACGCTGCAAAAGTAGGCAAATATGTTCTAGACGAGCTTGAGGGCATGCAGGAGAGAACGCAAATTATCGGTGACATCCGATCACTAGGCCTCTTTATCGGAATGGAGCTAGTAGCAAACACTGAGACCAAAGAAATGATCTTAGCCAAAGATCTTGACAAAGAAAAGAAAAAAGATCCAGAATCTAATCCAGTACTGTGGATTAATGAGAAGATGAAGGAGAAAGGCGTAATCATCGGAGCATCTCCTGGTACAGGAATAATAAGAATGATGCCCATGGTAGCGATCACAAAGGAACAGATGGGCGAGGGCTTGAAAGTCTTAGAGGAAACCATTGAGGAAGCAAAGAAAAAGTTTAATCTACCGAAGAAATAAAACAATCTTTTCTTTTTTTTTAGCTTATTACTTAGCATTAGCGCGTGCGCTGCGTTGTTTTAAGAAACGTAAGTATGGCAAAATATATTACGCTTTACTAACTGTAGATCGTTTAAAGCTGCTCTAATTCTCCGATGCTAGGCTATATTCTTCCTGTTTCTGCTTAATTGCGTTCTTTTCAGACTTTTTCAAAGAGAATAAGTAGCCTGCACTATTGTTCCCCTTAATACCAGAAACAATTGTTAAAGGTTATTTGCTACATCTATGTAATTGTTTTAAATATTGGCGGTGGCATATCGCTATACGTTTTTTTAAGAATCATTCTATCAACAAAATATAGGTTTTCACCATCGTCGGACACAATTTTGTATAAATTGGTATCGTATCTTTTGGCATTAACGATCTGCTTACGAGCCTCGGGTGAATACCTTATTATAAGTTCCCCTGGCCATATACGCCATCCGTCGCCCAGTTTTGTGTGGGCTCCAATTACCGTGACTTCGTCTGGCTTAGAATCACCGACCTGGGTTTCCTTGCCAGTATATGCAAAAACATCAATGATAGATTTTATTACTTTGCAACCTCTTCCAATCCTCGCGTTGAAATAGATTACCGAATCTTCAATCGAGACGTCGTCCTCAATAATAGCATTACTCTCAATGCAAACATTCATCAATTTGCAGTTGTCCCCGATGGAGACGTTAGCTCCTATAAGAACATGGTTCAAATTCACATTACGTCCAATGGAGAGTTCGCTGGTCGGATGAATTTGAGAGTCAAGAGTGATACCACCTATTTTACCCTGAAGCATGGCTAAATTCGCTTGAAGCAGGGTTTTCGGGACTCCGAGATCTTCCCAGTACCCTTCATTCACATAAGGTCTTACAAGACGAGTTTTAGTCATGTACGGTATGATGTGACTACCAAAATCTGTGGCATGGACATTCTTGCTTTCCATCTCATTAAAAACCTCTCTAAGTGTATCAGTTGATACAACGTATATGAAAGTGTTGATGAGGTTACTAGGCGCTTTGTCTGGTTTGGGTTTTTCAATGAAATCCACGATTTTTTCCCCCTCTAACTGCGCAACACCGTACGAACTAACGTCTTCCACCTCCTTCAGCACAACTGTCATATCTGCGCCACTCTCTCTATGCCTTTCCATCAATCTCTTCAGATCAATATTTATGACACAGTCACCGCTTACAATAATCACGTCTCCAGTAATCTTGTGTTTTTTAATTCTTCTATGTCTTTTCTCTAATGCGATTTTTACACCATCCGCGTTCCCTCTATCCTCTTCAGTAGTGTAGTTGAAAACTGCGTGAGGGCTCAAGCCCAGTTTCCCTGAGAATTCCTCGCCATTTCTGAAGTAATTGTACAGTTCGTACTCTCCGATAATCCAGAAACTCCTACATGCGTACGACGCCATGGTCTCGAAAATTCGCTCCAAGATGGGTCTGTTCGCTACCGAGATAAGAGATTTCGATTTCTCAAGGGTAAGTGGATAAAGCCTCGTGCCTTTGCCTCTCACAGTAGCCATTACTGTAGGGTACGGCTCTTCAAAATTTTCGTTCATAATG
>CP070659.1:1152707-1155887 GCA_020355125.1 Candidatus Bathyarchaeota archaeon | reverse complement strand
ATTGGTTTCCTACATTCTAGAACAGAGTTCTATAATAGCGAGCGCGCATGGACGGCGGAGAGTTCATGTTTCTAGTTAGAGTGCGTGAGCGCTTGGCGTTTAATGAATTTTAACGTACTGGATACCTTGTTCGAAAAATTGGACGGCGGTCACCTGTCCAAAAAATTGGAAGTACACGCGATCCATTTTTTACAATAAACAGAGATCAAAAAAAATCGACGTAATACCCTAGCCTTCGTAATGAAAATAGCATATATCGTAATTCACCCATATAAGTTAGTTATTTACACCAACTCGCGTTCTACAAACTATCTTCAAATCACGATTAAAAAAGAGGAAAAAATAGCTCAGGTAACCTTATAATACCGCGTGCTAGATTGTATGAGCAGCAATTGTTGATAGTAACTCACACTTTTTTCTAGGAAGAATAGTTGTAATGACCTTTATATGCCCCCAGTGCAGCTCAGCATCCTTGAAGATAGCATTACGCATCGAATTGCCTCCAGACAGTCGTTCTGACGAAATCACGATTCAAACCATCCGATGCTCACAGTGTAGCTTTGCTGGACTCGCGATCTATGAGGAATCGAGAAGAGGTGCACTTGACTCTGAATCAGTCTATCATCGTGGTTACTGTGTGAAAGCTGATACACTCACGTCAATACAAAAACAGATCAGGGAATGTCCCGAACCTACAAATCCTTACTGTCAATGTCGAAACCACAAAACTTTAAGTCGATTAAACAGGCTTGGAAGATGGAACTGGCTAGACGATATATCTCATTTTGGACCATTCAAACTTGTACGTGCTAGCTAATTAGATATGGTTTGCCATTCGCTTATCAAAAATGTTTCAAGTCTTGCACACATCAAATAAAAAGTTGATAAATATTATAATAAGGTTTTTTTTCATTTTTGCGCGCGAGTTACATAATCCCGTCAATTTCGTTTTTCAATCGATCAAAGAAATCTGTCATGAATCTATGTCTGTTTTCAGCTATTTTTTTCCCTTCTTCTGTTAGTATTCTTTGTTTTACTTTTCTCAACTTCACCATAAACTCTCTGTATGCAGTGTCTTCTTTTGTATATGGTTTCGTTTGCTCAATATCAACATTCTTGTTATGTAGTTTTGCACCCACTTCTCCAGCAAACAAAAACGCTCTCCCGATTCCAACAGCACCGATGGAGTCTAATTTATCTGCATCGAATAAGACTTTAGCTTCAATAGATTGTGGGATTTTGTTTCCTCTAAATCTATGGGATTCTATACAATGTACAATTTCCTTAATCTTATCTCGATCTACCTCATATTTTTCTAACAACCCTCTCGCTAGTATAGCGCCTCTTTCTGCATGACAATATTTCCCATCCGATCTATCTTGATAATCCCTCCCAATGTCATGTAAAACAGCGGCATATTTCAAAATCTCGAGATCAGCATTTTCTTTCCTCCCAATACGCATACAGAGATTTTGAACTCGTTCGGTATGGTCCCAATCATGACTCCCTTTAGCATTCAAGAAGCTTTTCATAACCTTTTTTTTAATTTGGGAATAAACATCCATAGGGAACCAGTAAAATAGCAAAAATTATTATATTTATCGCATATTTATTGCACACGCACTTCATTACTAACTCATTAATCAAGTAGCCTCTAAGCCCTTGATACCCTGTTCGAAAAATTGGATAGTGGTCATCTGTCCAAAAAATTGGAAGTACGTTTAGAATAGATTTTTTGGTATGCTAGGTACGCACGCGTGGATCAAGGTTATTTTTTCACTTTCATCATAATCATGAGCCTTTTCGCAGAAATTCCTCAAATTGTTTCACACAATAGAAGATGTTATAGCCACATTGCTAACTATTATGGATAGTGCGCGCTTGTGCGTGTTATTGAATATCTGTAGGCTGGTTATTTTGGAGTGGTATAATGAGGAGGAAACAAAGGAATTAAGAGAGTCTGTTGAGAAAGAAATTTTAAGATGGCCGCAAGTTACCTCTAAAAAGATGTTTGGTTGCCCTTGCTATTTAGCCAATGGAAAGATGTTTGCAGGGTTGGTCACCAAGGGGATAGTCATTACTAAATTAAATAGCTTAGAAAAAGAAGAGATTCAGAAAACCCATGAGATAAAGCCCTTCGTAACTGGAAGAAGAATAATTAAAAAGTGGGTTCGCATCAACCTAGATCCAAAAAATCTAGAAAAGATTTTACCATTTGTGAAAAAAAGTTATGAACGCGCGTTAACTCTCTAACGTACGCGTTCACATTAGAAATTACAATTTATTCTGATTCTTCTTTACGTGAAATTTTAAAGACAACAGGTCGTTTGTAGTCTGGACAACAGAATGAATGAGCGTTAGGTTCATCAAACCATGTATATGAGCCTCCAGACTCCATCACTTTAATGTAGGGGTAGATTGCGTTGTACGCTGATGTGCAGATTTTTCCCCTATCCTCAGGATATTTAAATTTCTCACCGATCTGGTGTCCTGCTGGACATTTTCCTTCTTCGAGAATATTGACAATCTCAATTGAAACTTTATAATTTGGCATAATTTTAGTCCCCTTTATTGAATGAAATAGCTTGAGATAGTATTTATAGATTTTATACAAATGTGCATGCTTTGATGGCTATGTGTAACAACGGCAATTTATGCAAGTTAGAAATCTAGTTTTATGAAAACCTAAATACTTTGTATTCGGGATTGCAAAGTGGACCGGGAGCTAAGTATAGTTCTACAGGTTTAGATAAGGAATATATCAGAGATCCCATGTATAGCCACGTTCAGATCGAGTGTAACGAAGACTGATAGACCCTTCATGAGTGCTTTAAATATATTTTGCTGTTTCTAAATCAATATTCTTAGAAGGATTACTGATCCGGTTTTCAAGATACCGGTATCTAGCATGAGCGGGCGCTAATTATGCGCATACGCATCATTCCAATCCAATAAACCAGCGTGTGTAGGATTTGACGAATAATTTTCACGCATATTATTTAAATAACTTTTATCAAAAAGTTTTGTAGTGCAAATGTCTAAAAAAGCGCGTGCTAAAGGTGCTAATCTTAGTTGTCTGAGTTGCGTGAAGAACATATAAGATTTCTTCTTGAAGAAAAACTTGTTTTAAATAAATTTAGTGAAAATTTTTCAAAAATTTCATACATACTTCCTGTTCCT
>CP070659.1:1143400-1152607 GCA_020355125.1 Candidatus Bathyarchaeota archaeon | reverse complement strand
TTGGCGAAATTGATAATGCCATTAACTCTTGAAGCAAGAGTTTGAAAGCATATGATATGACGATCGGAGTGACAATAGCATTATCCTCACAAATTTTACACACGTATCTCCGTTGTCTAAAATTATAATAGGCAAAGTACCCGCATTTCTCACAGATGTATAATGTACTTTTATCGGATTCTTCTAAAAGCCTGTCCTTTAGAAGAAGGGCTGCGCCATGACCTATCAAACAGTCCCTTTCCATTTCCCCAAACCTTAAGCCTCCACCTCTGGCTCTTCCTTCGGTTGGCTGCCTTGTAAGCATTTGAACTTGGCCTCTAGCTCTTGCGTGAATCTTATCGGCTACCATATGATGAAGTTTTTGATAATAAACTACACCAATGAAAATTTCTGAGAGAAATCGTTCGCCGGTAATGCCATTGTACATTATCTCTTTCCCACCATAATGAAACCCGTGTTTTTCTAGAATTTTCCTTATATCGTTCTGTTTTTTGTTGATAAAGGCAGTTCCATCTATTTCTTCTCCATCCAAAGCCGCAGCCTTGCCAGCTATAGCTTCAACAAATTGTCCTATAGTCATACGAGAAGGGATCGCATGAGGATTAATCATTGCATCAGGGATTACTCCGTCTTCAGTAAACGGCATGTCTTCTGGAGGAACAATCATACCTATAACGCCTTTTTGTCCATGGCGAGACGCGAATTTATCGCCCAGTTCAGGTATTCTCTGATCCCTAACTTTTATTTTGACTAATTCGCTGCCCTGTGGCGATAATGTTACAAAAACATCGTCTACTATCCCCGATTCAGTAGGCCTCAAAGTAATGGAAGTATCTCTTCTTGTTGGGCCTTTAACATCAAATTCCTTGTACTCTTCAAGAAACCTTGGTGGGCTCGTTCTTCCTATTAGGACATCGTTTCCATTTACATGTGCTTCGACACTGATAATACCATCTTCTTCAAGGAGTGTATAATATTGTTCGCCTCTGTAGCCGCGTGTAGGTGCTTCGGGAATTTCGAATTTATCTTTTGAGCCGCCTAAATATCTACGGCCTTCTGCTCTATATACCCGATAAAATGTAGTTCTACCTAATCCTCGTTCTATGGATGCTTTGTTGAAGATGATTGCATCTTCCATGTTATATCCTTTGAAGGAAAGTATTGCCAATACTATGTTCTGGCCCGATGGTCGATCATGATACCCTAGAACGTCCATTGGTTTAGTAGTTACTAATGGACGCTGTGGGTAGTGAAGTATGTGTGATTGCGTATCTACTCGATTAAAAAAGTTTGTGCTATATATCCCTAAACCTTGTTTAGCCATTGCTGCGTTGTAAGAATTTCTTGGAGATTGGTTATGTTCAGGGTAGGGGATAGTCGAGGCACATATCCCCAATCTTGGGTAGGAAGCATTTTCAATATGAGTATTATCCGGCGTTAAACGACTATAATCTAGAGCAATAAGAGATATTTCCTCTTCATCTGCATCAAGGTATTCGATGAAGCCATTATTAATGAAGTCCTTCCATTTGAGTTGTCCAGATTTTAACATTTCAATGTGTTCTGGTTGAAGTTTAGATTGGCCATTTTCAACGATAATTAAAGGCCGTCTCACACGTCCAATATCACAATTAACATAGATTTCATGAGAAATATTTTTATCATTGCTATTGACATGCAATACGATGTTAGCTTCTGAACTAATTTTTCCTTCTCTTCTCAACTTCTTGAAAGAATTGATTAGATATTCTGAATCATTAGAATATCCTATTAGAATTCCATCCACAAAAACTTTGGCATATTCGTCGTTTATGGCTTTGAGTTCTCGGGTAGAAATCACATCTAATTTGTAAAGGGTATCCCTTAGTTCCTTAGGATCGGTTCCCACAGAAATATTTGCCATTAATGAAAGATTCTTTACGAGGCCACAATTAGATCCTTCAGGAGTTTCATTTGGGCATAGCCGTCCCCAATGGGTAGGATGTAGATCTCTAGCTTCAAAGTTTGGTTGACTACGGCTCAAAGGTGATTGGAGACGCCTTAAATGGCTTAGAGTTGAGAGGCAATTAGTTCTATCTAGTAATTGAGTTACGCCTATTCTACCATGTCCCCAGTTCCCAGTTGCGAGAGCATGTTGAATCCGTTCGGTTATCATACCATGTCTAACAGCGGCAGATATGGGAATCCTTTTTCTTCTTATACTGGTTTTCTCTAGTTGATATTTAATATCCCTACAAAGATTTCTAAAAGCGACTCTAAATAGATCTCCTAGCAATGATCCCCCTAGTTTTAACCGCTTGTTAGCATAGTGATCCTTATCATCTTCATCTCTTAGATTCAACTTTAATTCAATAACTCTAGAAACCATTTCCCCCAGGAAGAAGGCTTTATCTCTTCTTTGTTCAGGTTCGACGCCTACATGGGGAATAAAATTTCTGTCGAGAACACTGTTTGCTTTTCTTAACCTATATTCTTCAACTTGTCCATGGGCTACTCTGTTTCCTATATAAACAATGGCGTCTTCGACAGTGTTTATACCAAAAGTTTCCTCAAAGGACGTTTCAAGCTGATTTTGAATGTTTTTATTAGTAGATACTATTTCCGCAATTTCCTTGTCTGATTATATACCAAGACCTCTCATCAGGATTACAAATGGGATCTCTGCAGGGACTCCAGGGATAGATACATTTATCAAGTTATTGGTCTTCATTTTACAGCTTATTCGAGCTCTAAAGCCAACTGTAGTAGAGAAAACTTTTGCTCTATAAACTGGTTTGCTTCCACTTGAATCAATGTCCACTAGAATTCTGTTTGGGGCTAAATCTTCTAAACCAACCATCACTCGCTCGGAACCATTTATTATGAAATACCCTCCTGGATCATTTGGATCGCCACCTGCTGCAATAATCTCATTGGCTGAATTGTTATAGAGGAGGCAAATTTTTGACCTTAACATTATAGGGATATCGCCAATGTGGACCAGTTCTATAGATTCTTCCCGATCGTCTCTAACGTAGCTCATCTCCAAGTATAGTGGTGAAGAGTAAGTCAGATTTCTCAATCTAGCTTCCATAGGATAAATCAGATGATCTGAACCATCAACTTCTATAACTCGTGGTCTACCTATTTCCACTCTCCCAAATCTGATTTTAAAAGGATATTCTGGAGCATCAATGGATATTTCCCCAACTTCATGAACTATTTTTTGGAGACCATATTCTATAAAATCATTGTAGGAGTCAAGATGTTGTCGAGCTAATCCTACGTCTTCAAAATATGCTTTCATGAGAAGCCATAAATCTAAATCTGAAATCGACAATTATTTATCTCCCTATTCTATTCTACCTTTCAATAACATATCTATAGGCTATAGCTTCACCCGCTGTCGGGCTTTTTCTAATAATTTTAACAATATCGCCAGGTTTTGCTTTAACATGTTTAGCCATAGGATCAGAGGTGTATATGATTGGTAATTGAGAAGGCTTTATTCGGAACTTGTCGAGCAACAAACGAGCTTCCTCACTGCTGATAATAACGTGTATAGGTACCAATCTATGTTTAAAGGGTTTAGATCGATTTCTATCGGACAAGTAATTGCGCTCCACTTGATTTAATAACCTATAGAGAAAATCATCAAATCCGTAATAAACCGGATTCTTCTAATCGAGATCTCTTTCAACCTCAAACTAACGTAAGTAGCAAACTGAAGATCTTTATAAAGTTTGTCATAGCCATAGCTATTAACAAGATAGTTTAAAATCGCCATTTACAAGATCGACAACAGAGTGGGCACTAAAAAAATAATGAGCTTTACAAAAAGATTTTAAGCTAGTTTTATTCGAATTAAAAATTATGCGAGGTTAGTCTAGTTTGGTTCAGGACACAAGCCTGCCACGCTTGTTGCGCGGGTTCAAAATTTGCAGCTTCTTGAGGCAAAAATGGAAATCCCGCACCTCGCATATAACGCTGATGTTAAACTTAGTTAAGTAGAGCTAGAAGAAAGATCAAATATACATAATTGTTATTATTGAGTTTCCGAAAAACATATACTTAAATTCAAACTAGTATCACTGTTTTGGGGATCTGAATGAATGCATTAATATTAGCCGGAGGTTTTGGAACTAGATTACGGCCACTAAGTTGCACTCGGCCAAAAATGATGTTTCCCCTTGCGAATAGACCCCTGCTTGATTGGATTCTAGAAAGCCTTGCACAAAAGGGAGTTACTAAAGTGGTTTTAGCAGTAAATTATATGGCCGATATTCTTAAGAAAAATTTTGCATCTTTAAAACACGGAATAAAAATTGTGTATTCTTATGAGAGAAAGCCTCTAGGGACCGGGGGGCCAATTAAAAATGCTGAACGGTTTCTAAATAAAGATGGTAATCCCTTTTTCATGTTGAATGGAGACATTCTGTCCTCAATTAATTACTCCAATCTTTATGACGCCCATAGAGCAACGAA
Source organism: Candidatus Bathyarchaeota archaeon (assembly GCA_020355125.1). Classification (GTDB taxonomy): domain Archaea; phylum Thermoproteota; class Bathyarchaeia; order RBG-16-48-13. Next base: position 1,148,143 of record CP070659.1, on the reverse strand, counting down.
GGCTGAAGCAACTATTGCCTTACGAGAGGTTGAGGACCCTAGTCGTTTTGGAGTTGTTGAATTAAATGGAAAAAACCAGATTCAAAACTTTGTGGAGAAACCTAATGAGGGGCAACTCCAGAGCAAGTTAATCAATGCCGGCGTATATGCCCTGAATCAGTCGATTTTTAGTCTCATTCCAAATGGGAGAAAAATCTCTATTGAACGAGAAATCTTCCCAAAATTAGTTAAAAATAGAAGTCTATTTGGCTACAAATTCGATGGCTTTTGGATCGATAGTGGTAAACCAAATGATTACATTACTGCGAATAAACTTGTATTAGATAGAATAGCTTGTAGTGAGCCCTTTCTCGAAAAAGAAATCGGTATAAGTTCTAAAGCAAAAATCATCCCACCTGTTGCTATAGGATCAAACACGATAATAGGAGACGATTCACAGATAGGACCTTACTCATCCATAGGAGACAATGTAACCATCGCTAAAGGAACGAATGTAATGAATTCCGTCGTTTTTCCTAAAGCATGGATTGACAGATTTACGTCAATAAACGGAGCAATAATAGGAGAAGGCGCGATCATAGGACAATGGGTGAAGATAGAAGATCAGTGCATTGTGGGCGATCACGCTGTCATTGGCGACAATGTTACTCTAACTCAAAAAGTACAAATTTGCCCCAGAAAAGAATTAAATAATAGTGTATTGCAACCAGCAACAATAATGTAACATTCATCCTTATATGCTAACTAGCTACGCGCGCGCTTTCCATAACTATTTCTACTTCCTACTACTTATTCTTAATAGAATTACGAATGATAAACATCAAGTAAATTCCATAAAAACAAGGGGTAGGAGAAAGAAGAAAAATTGGCATCACGCATCCTATTTGGGACAAATGGCATACGCGGCGTAGTAAACAAAGATTTAACGCCCGAGTTTGTAACTAAAGTTGCTATAGCTATTGGAACATACTTTAGAGCGCGTGCGCGCAATCAAAAGATTCTTGTAGGTTATGATTCGAGAACCAGCAGCATTCTCTTATCTAGATCTCTTATTTCAGGAATAGCTTCGACAGGCTGCAATGTCTACGATGTTGGGTATGCCCCTACACCAGCTATTCAATACGCAGTTAAACATTTCGAAATGGATGGATGCATAATTATCACTGCCAGCCATAATCCACCAGAGTATAATGGTATAAAAGTAGTTGATGAGGATGCAGTTGAAATTTCTAGAGACGAAGAGAGAAAAATAGAAGGTATTTTTCATGAAGAAAAATTTCTTCGAAATAAATGGAGCGATCTTGGAAAAATTGATGCGTTTCCTGGAATCATAGAAGTCTATAAAGAAGCAATTAAACGCCATATTGACATAAAAGCTATACGTGAGAAACAGTTTAGAGTCGTAGTTGACCCCGCAAACGGCGTTGGCTCTCTAGTAACACCATATCTGTTAAGCGAAATTGGATGCGAAGTGCTAACGATAAATTCTCAGTTAGATGGGAACTTTCCAGGCCGCTTACCCGAGCCAAAACCCGAAACATTAGGAGTCCTTTCTTCAACAACGAAAGCGGTAAAGGCTGATTTAGGAGTTGCCCACGATGGTGATGCTGATCGATGTATTTTTACAGACGAGTTAGGAAATGTATGTTTAGGAGATATCACAGGAACAATAATTGTCGATTATATTCTACAACGAAGCCAAAGCCGACTTGCTGTTACGCCTATTAGCACTTCAACACTATTGGAAGAGGTAGTTAAGACACATAATGCCAAACTCAGATGGACTAAAGTAGGATCCACTATCGTTACAAAAAAAATGCAGGAAATAAATGCAATAATCGGGATGGAAGACAACGGCGGAATTTTTTATAGCCCCCATCAGCCTGTTCGAGACGGCGCAATGACTGCAGTATTAATGCTAGAGATCTTGGCGAAGAAAAAAACAACCCTATCCCAACTGATCAATAAACTTCCAAAATACCATATCATCAAAGAGCGGCATGATTGTCCTAACCAGTTAAAAAAGAGAGTGCACCAAGAAGTACTAAGCCAAACAGAAGGGTTGAACCGTATGACCCTTGACGGAGTGAAAGTGTTCTTTAAAGATGGGTCAGTACTAATTCGCCCATCAGGAACAGAAGCAATATACAGAATCGTCGCAGAATCTAAAAACGACGGAAGAGCAAAGAAAATTGTGGAGTGGGGAATATCGTTAGTGAAAGAAGGCTTAAAAAACGCGAGCGCGCGCTAAAACGGGTTCAGATTGTTCAATTCGCTTATAACAATCTCATTTATATTCCCTATAAAGAGTTGAAACATGAATAACAATTAAACGGGTGATAACATGCTCATTTGGATAGATACACTGACCCCTAAGCAATTGAATTTTTTAGGAGAGCTGGGTAAAAAACTCGAAACGAAAGGTCACAATGTATTTCGAACCACAAGACGTTACAAGGAGCTAAATGAGCTCATAAAGCTACGAAACATAGCAAGTGTCCGCTTTCTATCTGTTGGAAAACATGGAGGACCATCTCTTGAAGGAAAACTAGCTGCTAGTGTGAAGAGAACAGAAAAATTAGCCCACATTATAAGTAGATTGAAACCAGATCTCTCGATCGCCTTTGCGTCTCCTGAAGCTGCAAGGACCGCTTTTGGGCTCCAAATACCACACTATACCATTAATGACTCACCCCACTCTAACGCCGTAGCTCGGTTAACAATACCAATATCATCGAAGCTGTTTTCCCCCGCGATAATTCCCAAAAAGGTATGGACGAATTTAGGAGCAAGACGCGATAAGATTATCCAATACAACGCTCTTGACCCCATAGTATGGCTAAAAACCTTTACGCCAGACTCTATGGTACTTGACGAGTTAAACCTAGACCGCGCTAAGCCAATAGTTGTTATTAGAGTTGAGGAAACTTTTGCTTCATATCTCCTCGAACACGTTCCAGATAGAAGATCAGTAACCATACCGATCATAAAAAGACTAGTGAATTATTTTGATCATGCTGTACAAATCGTAGTTTTACCTAGATATTTGGAACAAATTTCATCCATAAGAACCGCCTTTCAAAACGAGGTTATTGTACCGAAAGGGGTGGTAGATGGACCAAGTTTACTATTTTTTTCATCATTATTTATTGGAGCAGGGGGAACGATGACTGCTGAAGCCGCGATGCTAGGCACCCCCACAATATCGTGTTACCCTGGAGAACCTACCCTGGTTGAAAAGTTTCTGAAAAGAAGAAAACTCGTCGTTAAAGCCAAAGATCCCGAAAAAGCCGTCAAACGGGCAATAAAAAGCATAAACAATTATGACCGTATCCATAAACTCCAACAGGAAAGAGCACGATCTCTAATAGCTGAAATGGAAGATCCATTAGAAATCATAATTAAAGTTCTCGAAGACGATTTTATGAAAAAATGAATAATAAGCTAACACACGCGTCCAATCATTAGTAAAACTAATAAGTAGGTGAGATTAAACTCTGTTAAGAAGAGGGATTGTAAATGGCTAAAGATCAAGTAATTGGCTCATTGATTTTAGTAGGTGCGATCCTAGTTTTAGGCTTTTACATATGGCTAATATACGCTGGTTTATCTTGGTGGGCTTTCTTTATCGTTTCTACCGTAGCCGTCTTCGGCGTCATGGGGATAATTGCATGGATCGGATGGACAATGGCCACAACTCCACCCCCTGTACCGATCGAATCCTTCGAAGAATCAATATCTGAAACATCCTCTTCCGAAGAAGAACAGGAAGAAGGATCCAGCACATAGCCCATTTCTCAGACCCCCATTTTTATTTACCCACCACTAAACGATATCCTGTTACGCCAATGACTTATATTCGTAGTTCCTTTTAGATAGCTGAAAAAGTTCATCATCATGATTAAGTCAGAGGGTTATTGAGTGTCAAGGAGAGAAAAGCCAACCAATGTCCAGAAAAAGGAAGGAGCAGTCTCTACTGAAAGACAGTCATGGAAAACGGAATGGAAGACTCTCGCCCTATATTTGTTTGTATTCTCTTGTTATGGTATTTATTTACTACAGATTTTTTGGTCAAGTTTGACTTTTGCAGCTAGACTAGGTAATTATGAGACGCTAAAACCTGTTATAGACTCCCTCTATCTTTCAGGAAAAATAGGATTAGTCGCCTTTGCACTAATCGAATCTACTCTAATAGTGTTAAACATAAAACGCGGCAAGATTAGACGCAAATGGTTTCTAATACTGTCAAGCCTTGTGGCTTGTTCCAATTTATTAGCATACGTTATTATTTCACATCTGTATAGATATGTTACTTTGGTTTTACAGTGACCGTCTATGTTGCAATCGTTCTCCGCTCTACTAGCAATAGTGATAGCCTATGTTGTCCCTGGATTGACGATGTCATATGCGTTATTCCCATGTAAAAGTATCTCGAACACTGAGAGATTGGTGTTATGCTTTGGTTTGAGCCCAGGCATTATGACGTTCATTATGTTTTTAAGCTATAGCCTTCTCCAGAGCTTTGATTTTAGATTCATAATCTGTTCATTACTAATAATCATTATCATTTCACTAATCATGTTTTGGCGACAAAACAAGCAATACGTGTTAAAAGCACTTAACAAATGGACAGTAATGAATAACGCCATCCTCCCCAGGTCATTCGTCATATTATTTATAGCATCTTCAGCAGTCATCGTTTTTTTCCGATTCTATCATGCTCTCGTGTTCCCAATCGTTAGC
>CP070659.1:1140521-1143300 GCA_020355125.1 Candidatus Bathyarchaeota archaeon | reverse complement strand
TACGACCCTTCACCCATCACCGAATATGGATACAAACGATACAGAAACGTTATCACTGCCTTTGAGTTAGAGCGGCTGCTTACTGCTTCAGGTCCAACAGGCGGACAGATTACGATGGCCGACGGAAACAAGCCAAGCCGGATAGCGTTTATCCAATGCGTCGGATCCAGGGACGTTGCACACAATCTCTATTGCAGTAGCATATGTTGCATGTTCGCAACAAAGCAAGCCATGCTACTCAAAGAACGACGTCCAGAAATCGAAGTCTACCTGTTTTTTACTGATCTGAGGACGAGTGGAAAACAATCCCACGAATATGTAGAACGCGCACGACACGAGCATAACATCGTCTACATTCGAAGCATTCCCGGAGAAATCATCGAAAATCCGCAAAACAGAAAATTAACCATTGAGTACCATCAGGGAAAAAGGATCGAAACGTTAGAAGTTGATCTAGCGGTACTTGCAAGCACCCTGAGGCCCAATGAAGAGGCAAAACGAATTTCAACCCTTTTAAACATTGCGCTGGATGATCATGGCTTCTTCAAAACCAAAAACATGGCTTTCGCCCCATTAGAAACGGGCGTACCAGGGATATTTGTATGTGGGTCCTGCAGAAGCCCCGCTAGCATCACGGATTCCGTGTTCTCCGGAAGCGGAGCAGCATCGAAAGCGGCAGAGTGGATCGAGAGGACACGCCGATGAGAGTAGGGGTTTTTATCTGTCACTGTGGAACAAATATCGCCGAAACCATCCATATCCCAACAGTGAAACAGGCGGTACAAACGATCCCCCATGTATGCTATGTCGAGGACACGGTTTACTTATGTGCCACTGAAGGCCTCAAATTTCTTCAAGACGCCATTGTCGAGCAGCGTTTAGAACGCGTGGTTGTGGCGTCATGTACCCCTCGGACACACGAGGATCTATTCAAATCGACCTGTCATGAAGCTGGACTCAATCCTCATCTATGTGAATTAGTCAATATAAGAGAACAATGCGCATGGGTTCATAAACACGAACCGGAAAGAACGACGGAAAAGGCGATAGAGTTAATACGAATGGGGATAGAGAAAGCCATACTGTTACGCCCGCTCCAAGATCTCGAAATCGAAGTAGAGCCTGCCGTGCTGATCATTGGTGCGGGAATCGCAGGAATCACCGCTGCCCTCAATATTTCAGAACAAGGCATCAAAGTGTACCTAATAGAAATTGAAGCCGGTGTAGGAGGCATCCTTAAAAAAATACACACATTATTTCCCAGCAACCGTGATGCGACAGAACTCTTAACGCATTACACAAATGAATTAATTAACAGCGACAACATCACCGTCTTTACATCGTCCACGGTTAAGCGAGTAGACGGCGTTATAGGAAATTATCATGTTGTGCTAGAACAGGGAAACGACGAACATGATCTCGCTGTTGGAACGATCATCGTGGCTACAGGCGCTCAAGAACTCAAACCAATAGGACTCTACGGATATGGAGCAAGTGAACGCATCGTAACCCAATTGGAGTTTGAACATCTGTTTCACGAGAACCTCTTCGAAACGGTCAAGAATGTGGTGATGATACAATGTGCGGGTGCGAAGGGGATCGACAGTGTAAACTATTGCTCTCGTACCTGTTGTATCATCGCATTAAAAAACGCGATCCTCATAAAGAAAACAGATCTCGAGATCAATGTTTATGTGCTGTATATTGATATGCAGACCCATAGCCCCCTTTATGAAGAGTATTATTTAAAAGCACGAGAAGCCGGAGTTAAATTTGTAGCATATGATCTCCATGACCCGCCAACCGTGGCCATAAACTCGGATAGGCATCAAGTCACAGTATACAACCGGGTTCTAGAAGAAGAAGTGGAAATACCATGTGACCTAGTAGTTGTTTCGACGCCAGAGACCCAAAGCAAAAATGCTGTTGACCTCTCCCAACTGTTAAAAGTTCCGTTGGGGCCAGATCAGTTTTTTTCGGAAGCACATATGAAACTGAGACCGGCCGAGTTTGTTAATGAGGGTATTTATGTTTGTGGCGCAGCCCATTTTCCAAAGGATATCAATGAAACCATTATCAGCGCCTTAGCAGCTGCCGCCAAAGCCGTTATCCCTGTTAAAAAGAAAAAACTAAGGATAGCACCCGTTACCGCGAAGGTTGAAAAACAGAAATGCAACAGCTGCGGATTATGCGTCGCCATATGTCCGTACCAAGCGGTAGAATTAGAGCCAAAAACAGGAATTGCTACGGTTCTTGAGGTAAAGTGTAAAGGATGTGGAATCTGTTCTTCTGCATGTCGTTCCCAAGCCATTCATATCCACAATTATACGGATAATCAAATCGTAACCATGATTCAAAGTATCCTATCTAAGTGAGGGGAGGAAAGAGCATATGATGAACCCTGATTTTATCACACAGCACAAGATCTTTTCATGCATTAAATGTGGAAGATGTGTGAGCAGTTGCCCTTTAACCAAGAGTGGGGAAACATACTCCCCCATGGTCATGATCGAAAAAACGCTACTGGGTTTCAATATTTTAGATGATAGAGAAACCTGGCTGTGCCTAACGTGTCAAGCGTGCCTCAAGCGGTGTCCATCGAACGTCCAGCTATCAGCGTTTATTGACGCGATTAGAGGTACGGTTGCTCGAAAAAAACCGTCTTCGAAGTATGTAATGTGTGCTCAGTGTGGGCAGCCGTATATAACCACACCAATAAAAGAATATATTTCAAAAGTGAATAAGGATTTGGAATTAAGCGAAGAACTCATAGCCTTAT
>CP070659.1:1132464-1140421 GCA_020355125.1 Candidatus Bathyarchaeota archaeon | reverse complement strand
TGTATTTTCGTCTTCTTCGTGCACGTGCGCGTTTGTTTTTCTTTTCATACTCTTTTACCGATTGAGCTAGAATTTTTCCAAATAGGGTTAAATAAACCTCTTTTTCTCTTCCTACTCGTCTCTTTTCTACAAAGCCCTTTTTTTCAAGACGATGTACAAGTCGGCTGAAGCGGTTTTTAGTAACGGGGTCTAATGGGTCATACATGCACCATTTTATTATCGATCCTAAAGTACTGGCGTATCCGCCATTTTTATAAAGGTTAATTAAAACAATTTTTTCTGGATCTGTGGGTTGTTCTAGACGTTGTCCTGGTAAATAGATTTCTTGAGGTAAATCTCCTTTAATACTCCTCGTCCGTAAAAACCAGTTTTCGAAATTTGGATCTTTAGGGGATGGCACGTACCATCCCCTCTCTATTGGTGGAACGATATATATTCGAACATTTTTAAACATGAGCGAAATCGTAACAGTTGCTCCATATGCTTCTTTTGTAGTTGAAGTTGTATCAATTAAGACCTTTCTATTTCTTTCTTCAACTTCTTTTTTAAGAATATTGTATAACGTGGTAAATACATTTTCATAACTTTGAGGGTTATATTTTAGTTTTCTAGCTCTTAAACGGAGAGATTTTAACGTACTGACTAGTTCTTCAGCATTAATTTGAGAGGCAAATCCATACTTATCTCTTTTTTCATCAAAAAGCAAATAGGTGTAATCAATAAATTCAAATTGTTTCCAATGGTGAATACCGTCGATTATTCGTTGATAATCGTTTCCTACCATGCAGACAAGTGAGACCATGATTATCCTCGAAGCAATGATACCTAATTATTCCTAGAAAATACTATTTAATAATTAACGTTTGAGATTCAAATAAAACTAGCTACGCCGCCATCTTTTTCGCCGTGCATTCGCTAGTAACATCAGTTGGTCGCTTGTAGGAAATTTTGGATCATGAGCCTTTGTAATTTTTCCTAATCTCCCTACATTGAGTCGAAGACGTCCTTTAAATCGATTTACATAGCCATTCTCGATATCGATTAAAGCGTCTTCATTTACCTGTTTAATCATTTCGTCCCATAGGGTTAATGTAATGATTCCAGTCTGGTCACCAACCACGTAATCTGCTACGGTGTGAGTTTTACAATTACGAGTTTTTACAGATCGAAGATCTCCTTTTGAAATAACTCTAACTCTTATCGTAACTCCTTTAGCTCCCTCACTTAATCCCCGAATAGTATAGAGCATTTTGATCTCCTGTTTCGATTATAAACAACGCCACTAAATAATCTCTTTTAAAAATGAGGCCTTTTTATATACACGTTCTTTGCACAATAAACGATCAACATAATATATTATGAATAAATGATAAAAAAGATTCTTTCTCCCTATTTTAGGCTTAAAGATAATAGAAAAATTTAACTTCTCCTACACGCATGTGAATGGCTTAATATAACTAAAATTGATGCTTTACCCTTAATGATGAGCTGAATGAAATTGCTAAGTTTTGATTTAATGAAATTTGTGGAGACTGCTAATCGAATTAGGGCAAACGCAATAGAAAATGACAGATTGATAGAGAACCCCTCTGATAAAGAGCTACGATTACTTTTGGAAAAAGAACCAGATATAGTGAAAACAAAATATAATAATTTTGTTGCGTTAAGTGACCCTACTTCCCGAGCAGCCATGTTTACCAAAAATAGCGTTGATTCTGTTTTTGGGGAAGAGGAACGGCGTCTGCTGACGCAATGTGAAGAGGCTCTTGGAAAAAAACGCTTGATTTCTATTGACCGAACCGTTGGTAATAAAGAAAGTAAAACGATAGCGCGATTAATTGTTCCAAGTTGGCTTGCCCATGTTGCCTATGGTGGAAAGCAACTCTTTGGGCCCTTAAAAGGAACGGTTAAGGAACCAACATATCAGGTTTTGTTTTTTTTTGATGAAGCTTTTGAGACCAACAAGTTAAAACCCCTTCCAGAAAAAGACGTCACTATTAGGTTAGCAATGCTTGATGATGGAAGAGTTGTAAAAATAGTTCGGAATAGCAGTTACATCGGAGAATTCAAGAAAGGTGTTTTTGCTGCAGAAGATTGGAATTCTAAGAAAAGAGGAGGAATTTTCCTTCATGCAGGCTGTAGAGAAGACTATCTTCAATCAGCAATAGGAGATTACTGTAACGTTAGATCTTTATTTCTTGCATTAAGTGCGAATGGAAAAACAAGCACAACTTGTAGAATTCTAGCTAGAAAAGGCAATGAAAAATCTTGGCTCATTCAAGATGACGGAGGATCACTAATGCCAGATGGCTCTTTCCATGGTTTCGAATTTGGTGGATTATTTGTAAAAACGGAGAGTGTAAACCCTGGAGACCAACGCGAAATATTTTATGGATTATTAAAGCCTGACACTATTTTTGAAAATGTACATGTTACAAAAGATGGAGACCTTGATTTTTATAACTTGGATAAAACGTCGAATGGTAGAGCGGTTATTCCTCTACGAGATTTTATGCATGCGAGCCCATATATTGGTGTGGATAAAATCGATAATTTTATCCTTATAACTCGAGGACCTTTGATTCCCGCGATTGCAAAATTAACACTGGAACAGGCAGTTGCTTTGATGGTGTTAGGACAGGCGATGGAGTCTTCAGCTGGCGATCCAACAAAAGCAGGACAGATTCGAAGCGAATTTTTCTATGATCCATTTATAGCTGGAGACAGAGCTGAACATGCCAACAGGTTTTATTCCATTATAAAAAATCTTCCTCACATAAACTACTTCGTACTAAATACAGGGGGCGTAGGTGAAGGAATCCGTTATAAAGAGATTACTTTAGAACATACTATGGGCATACTGGATTCTCTTCTTAGAGGCGGATTTGAAGGAATATGGATCGACTCCCCTTCAGGCTTTAAGGTTCCAAAAGCGGTCAGGACACTTGATGATATCTATCTCCACCCAGAAAAACTCTATTCGAGAGCCGAATTTGTAGAGAAACAGAAACAGCTCAACCAATTTAGACAAAGAGCCATTAAGAAAATTGGTAGCAATCTTCATCCTAATATAAAAGCAATTTTTAATAAACAATCTTCTGAATAGGCAAATGAACTCGCGCGCTCTAAAGGGTCCATCCCTCATTTACCACGTCAGCTAATGCTCTAATGTTATCAAATGGAGCATTGAAAGGAATTTCACAGCCTGTTGATAATATAAACCCGAGGGGGCCGCCCTCTCTTAAGCATAGTTTTGCTTCTTTGTATACATCATATTTGGTACCGAAAAAAACAGTATGTGCATGATCTACTTTTCCCATTAAACAGAGATTTGGAGCCTGCTTTTTTATCTTCAAGATATTACCCGATCCAAAATTCAGGATATCGGGATTCAGTTCGATTGACATGTCTAAATAAGGTTCTTTAGAGCAGTTATGTTCAATAACATAAACGCCATGCTTTTTGATTTCTCTTACTAGTTTTTCAGTATAGTTGAACACAAATTTTTTACAATCATTTACATTTAGAAAAGTTTTATTCATATATGCGTTTTCAATCATCACCGCAAAAATATTCTGTTCAATCATCTCAATAACATAATCAATACAATCCGCTGTTGCGACATCCAAAAGTTTATGAACAAAATCAGGTTTAAGAAGCGTATCTGCTAAAATGTTTTCGAGACCTATCAATTCCGAAGCTACTATAAAAGGAGAACAAACCATTCCTATTACTGGAACGCGATACCCGCATTCCTCTTGTAAAAGCCTAAGACTCTCCAGTATTAAAGGCATTCTACCGTTTTTACGGGGATTTGGAACACTTAAACTCTTTATATCATTCTCCGATTTAATAATCCGTTCTACGATTCGCGGATAATCATCTTTCATCTTCTGGATTTTACAGCCAAAGGCTTCCGCTTCAATCGTTAAGCAGCCCCAAGGCGACATTACGTTGTCACATTGAAACATTTTTTGTGCCATAGTTTGGGCTTTTACTATCCCATTAGCTTTGTAATACACATCTTTAAAACTAACGCCTAAATAATCTAATACCCATTTTCCTCCACCAAAGAAAAGATATCCCAATGGAGGTCTATCTGTTTTCTCACAAAAAACTGCATTTTGAAACCTTTCAATCGATTTCTTTCTCATCCTTAACATCTCATATATTTATTCGCGTCCACGAAAAGATCAATGGACATACGAGTTATTATTAGCGTAACCAGTTGTCCTTCATGAAAACTGAATAACTAACCGCTAACTAGCATATGGGTCAACCCTGAGATAAAAAAATTACCCTAATTAAAGATTTTAACATCTTCTACACACTAACACATGCTAATATACTGTAAGCTAGCTAACACAATAGTATAACTCTAACGCGCGCTATAAGGTTGTGTTTTTAGGAGAAAAATTATTGTGAACTATAATAGAGTAACAAGCGATATAGTGGCTTTATTAAAGAATATAGTTGGAGCTACCAATGTTTTAATTGATAAAGACTCTTTGACTCAATATTCACATGATGAAAATCCATCTCACTTCAAAGCGTTACCCGAAGCTAGCTAGCTAGGGCAAGGAACTGGTCTCTCGTGTGGCGCGATACCTCTTTATGGTGGAATATTGATGAGCTTTGAAAACATGAATAAGATACTGGAGATTGATGAATGTAACCTAGTTACCATAGTTGAATCAGGAGTGATCCTCTATGACTTGAGACAGGCCCTTGAAAAGAGGGGACTCTTTTATCCAGCGGATCCCGGAGAAAGGAGTTCAGCTATAGGCGGGAACATCAATACAAACGCAGGGGGAATAAATGGTGTCAAATATAGGAATACAAGGAGTTATGTCCTTGGTTTGGAGGCAGTTCTTTCTTCAGGTAAAGTATTAAGGTTAGGGAGTAAAACAATTAAACGATCATCAGGCTATGAACTTATGCATTTAATAATTGGCTCTGAAGGACCTCTCGCAGCTGTAACTAAAGTTATACTCAAGATTCTTAAACTTCCAAAACGCTTCATAACCCTATATGTTCCTTTTCCCACACTTTCTGACGCTATTACAACAGTCCCTATTGTTATTCGGAGAAAGACAACACCAACTGCTATAGAATTTTTTGAGAAAGAACCTCTCTTGATCGTTGAGAAGTATACAGGTAAGACTATGCCTCACCATGACGCTGAAGCATATCTCCTTTTAAGGATTGATGGTGAAAAAATAAATGAATTACACGAGTTAGCAGAAGCTATAGCTGATATTTGCTTAGAAAACAATGCATTAGACGTCTTAGTTGCAGACACAAAGAGGGCTCAGGAACGAATTTGGGACTTAAGGGGACGTTTCTACGAAGCATTAGTAGAAAATGATGTCACAGAGATCGTTGACACAGTAGTTCCTCCATGCACAATAGCAGATTATATGGAAGAGGTAAAACATTTTTCTAAAAAATGGAATATTAGAATTTTAGGCTTGGGACATGCCGGAGATGGCAATATACATCTCGTTCTGATAAAAGATGACCTCAGAGACAAAGACTGGAAGGAAAAATATCCCAAAACTATGAAACAACTCTATGAAACTGCAGTGAAATTCGGAGGAACGATCTCAGGAGAACATGGTATCGGTATGGATAAGAAAGTATATCTCCCAATAAGCATTGGAGAAGAGGAATTGAAACTGATGAAAGGCGTTAAGCAATTGTTCGACCCCAACTATATATTAAATCCTGGAAAAATTTTTGACATATAACGATACCATTAGCGCGCGCTATTAGATACTGCAGTCAAATACTCGAGCGCACTAAATCTTTACATTGCAGTAACGTCATAGGTAACTAATTTCAAAACTGTTAGAAAAGTTTAGTAGTGAAAATAATGCGAATGGATTATGTTTTACAGGAAAAAGTGTATGAAACTCTCACAGATGTAAAAGCAAAAGATATAGGAGTTGCTTTTTCTGGAGGAGTCGATAGTGCACTTCTCGCAAAAGCATGTAAAGATATCGGCAAAAATATTAAATTACTCACTATTGGGTTTTCTAGTCAAAAAGACATTCAAAATTCGATTCAATGTTCGAAAGAAATGAACATATCCTTACATCACAACACAATTTCTTTACAAGAGCTTGAAAATAGTTTGGGAACTGTGCTTTCTCGAATAAATTATAAAAGAATTGTACAACTAGAAAACAGCATGGGTTTTTATCACGTCTTTAAACTTGCTTCTACACATAAAGTATTCAACGTACTTTCTGCAAATGGGATAGACGAGCTCTTTTGTGGATACCATAAATATAGAAGCCAATATAAAAAAAATAAAGAAGCAATACCGGCTCTCATGAAGACACTTACAGAAACAGCAAAAAAAGATAAAAAAGAAATAGATAAATTATCTTCCCTATATGGAATTAAATACACATGTCCTTTTCTATCTAACAGTTTTGTTAACTTCGCATTAACTGTGCCACTTCGATTTAAAATAAAAGACGAAAAGGATACATTAAGAAAACATATCGTCAGAGAAACCGCATTGAGAATGGGTGTACCCAAATTAGTCGCATACAAATCGAAAAAAGCCTTTCAATACAGTTCTGGAATACATAAAGCCATTATGAAATTAGCCCAGAAAAAAGGCTTCACCAAGATGAAAGCTAAAAACGCTGGCTATCGTGGAAAAATTGAAGCCTATATCAAGGTTATAGCGCAGGATCTTATAGAAACTTGAGCGCGGGAGAAGGATACGAGCGCGTGTTAATTATAGGCTCGCACACGCCTCTCCGACCATCCATTTATCGTTAGTTCATTCTAGTTAGTGAGAAGCAATTGAAGAATATCCTAGAACTTTCTGCAAATAGCTTAAGAGCCTACAACTTATACATATAGTTAAAAATAGTATTTGAGGTTGTGTGAAGTTGAGTATTTATACACAATTAGGGGTTAGACGTGTAGTTAATGGACGAGGTCACTTGACCTTGCTAGGTGGCTCTATCCTTCCTAAAGAAGTTATTGACGCAATGATTGACGCAAATCAGTGTTTTGTAAATTTAGATGAGCTTCAAGAGAAGAGCGGGGAGCTTGTTGCTAAGCTTCTCGGAGCAGAGAGTGCCCTCGTGACTTCGGGAGCATTTGCTGCCTTAGTCTTAGCATCTGCTGCTTGTATGACTGGTGACGATAAAGAGCTTATCGAGAAGCTTCCTCACACAGAGAGCATGCGGAACGAGATTATTATCCAAAAGGGTTTGAGGACTAATTATGATAGAGCTATGACGGTGCCAGGAGCAAAATTACTGGAGGTTGGAGACGAAAAGGGAACCCTACTCCAGCATATCGAGGAAGCGATAAATGATAGGACCGCTGCTATTCACTTCTTAGCTCCAGGGGGACACGAGGGCACTCTATCCTTTGAGAAGATTCTTCGTCTAGGAAAAGATCAGAAAGTGCCAGTAATTGTTGATGCTGCTGGACAGGCGTTACCTCCTGAAAACCTTAAGAAATATGTTGCTATGAAAGCTGACCTCGTTTGTTATGGCGCAAAATATTTTGATGGCCCCAATTCTGCGGGTATCCTTTGTGGAAACAAAGCTCTTGTGGAGGCTGCTAAGCTTCAGATGTTCGTGCGATTTGAATCCCAAGGCATTCGAAACATAGGGAGGGGTATGAAGCTAGATAGGCAAGAGATAGTGGCCACGGTCGTAGCCTTACAAAGATGGCTAACGATGGACCATAAAGTAAGGCTTCAAGCCCAAAATAAAAAAATTCTATGGTTGGTGAACGAGCTTAATAAGCTTAAGGGAGTCACCGCTAAACTGGGTGAGGAACGAATGGAAATCCCAACAAGCGCATGTGTAACCCTGAAACAAGAGAAATTAGGCTTGAAGGCAAAAGAGGTCGTGGAACTCCTAAAAAATGGTGACCCTTGCGTATGGACAAATCTTCGTGGAGAAACAATAGTTATCTC
>CP070659.1:1122222-1132364 GCA_020355125.1 Candidatus Bathyarchaeota archaeon | reverse complement strand
AGTTTTATTTTTAGAATGATATAACTCGTTCTTTAGAAGTTCGACAACGCCATCATTTTTAATAAGAACATAGGGCGAGAAAAATTGTGAATAAATTTCACCGATTAATTCTGCCTCAAGTTCTCTCATTAGATAATCTACTGATAACTTCCCTACATAGGCAATACCCGGAAGCCCACAAATAAGAATTGATTTTTTCGGTTTCAAATCTTTTAATAGTTTAATATTTACTTGCATAAGGGATCAACAATGGATTGGATAAATTGTTTGCTGGATCTCAGTATTTTCTAAAATGAGATTATTTTATATAATTTTTCTTTTTTATATGACATGTGTATTATTATTTTTAAATGAAAAACATGAGGCTTTAAACTTTATTAAGTGTTTGTACAGAAAAAAATAAATACCATGGCTCTTAAGCGTGCATTTTCGCAGGTTTCATACACTAATGTGGAGAGATCGATGAATGCCCTATTGTAAAAATTGTGGATATGATGTATCTGACGGAGCAGCCTCCTGCCCTAACTGCGGGATCCTTATAGAAGCTATGGTTAAAAAGGTTTTAACAAATTGGGGAGAAAGATTTGTTGCATGGATTATAGACATTATTCTTCTCGCTTTGATTCTTTCACCGATAAAATTTGTAGTCTGGACTACATGGCCAAGCTTCATTTGGATGCCAAACCTGCTTCGCTGGATACCTTTTGTAGACTTTGGGTTAGATAATGTTATTCAATTTATTTATTGGATGGTACTAGAGGGACTTCTTGGTCAATCAATAGGCAAGATGTTTATGAATATTGAGGTTACACAATTGAATGGAGAACCAATAAACATAATACATGCTACTATAGGGGGCATAGGTAAAGCATTTTTACTTCCTCTTGATTGTATTATCGGTTGGATGTTTTATGCGAGAAATAAACAGAGATTATTCAACTATATCTCAGGAACTATAATAATTAAGAAAAGACATAAAGATCACGCGCTCTATCGTCAATAAAACTTCTAGAAAAATCTTCTAATATTTAGAACTGCGTACCAAAAAGTTAAGCGCGCGCGCGAATTTATTGGAGGCTGTGGCTCAGGTAGACTCTATTGTGCGCTTCAATCCAATGGAGATATAACGCCTTGTGTATTTATTCCGTCATGGGTTATTGGAAATCTACGCAACGAAGAATTCTTAGAGCTAGCGCGCGCGCTATTGAAGGAGATGAAGACTTTAAATGTTTTAGAAATAGGGAAAACCTTGAGGAAAATTGTGGAACTTGTAGTTATAGCTATATTTGTGGTGGATGTAAAGCTCGTGCCTTTAATTACTTCAATAATCCTTCTGCTCCAGATATTGGATGTATTTATAATAGGAACGTATGGAAAGAAGAATTTGGCAGGATTACTACTTCTGTTCCAACACGAGCTCAGTTAAAAGTCCCTATATGATGCTTACTTCCCATGTTTTCGATCTGTGCTTCAGCTACTTTGACGCTGCGCGCGCTGAGTTGACATTGTTTATGTCAACAGATTATTGAGGATTCATCAACGCGCGTACGGTCATTTAATTGTATTTAGCGCGGTCGCTATAAAGGTCTTCAGTTGGAAGTTATTTATGACTAGTTAAAATAGGAAGGTTTATACCGATAGATCGTAATCGGAGCTGTAATGATGTGTAAAAAGGGTCTTTTTTTAATAATAATAACTATAGTGATTGTAGCATCAGCAATTTACATGAACCAAACTAACACCGTTAGAAGGTTGGAAGGGGTAGAAGTAAGAGAATATGCTGGGCAAAATCTCTCATCTATATATGATTTCAGAGAAAATTCGATAAAGGGACCACAATACATTGAAAATGAAAGCTATAGACTTATCGTTTCTGGACTTGTTGAGAACCTTTTAGAACTCAAATATGATGAAATTATCACAGAATATCCACTCTACGAAAAAGTTGTTACTTTATATTGTGTCGAAGGATGGGATGTTACCCTTCTCTGGGAAGGTATTTTAATAGAAGACATGTTAGACAAGGCAGAGGTTAACCCTCAAGCGAAAATTGTGATTTTTTATGCTTATGACGGGTATTCTACATCGTTACCATTAAACTATGTTTTTGAAAACGATATTATGATGGCTTATAAAATGAATGGAATAGTTTTACCCCCTGAACGAGGATATCCTTTTCAACTTGTAGCGGAGAGTAAACTGGGATACAAGTGGATAAAATGGATTACAAAAATTGAACTTTCAGCTGATGTAAACTATGAAGGATATTGGGAAAGCCGAGGTTATTCTAATGAAGCCGATCTGCCCGGATTTATCAGTAGACGCGGAGATGTCTAGGTTCTTTTTCTATTGGACTGATACAGTTAAGAATAATATAATTTTAGCTTTATTCTCACGTAATCTAACATTAACAAGTTTATACTATTTTTATGATCAAGCGCGCGCGCTAATGCATATGAAGCCATTAAATTCATCAAACACGTTGAACCATATCATCCTTACTGGTTGGAAGAGCCAGTTCATCCAGATGATGTAAATGGAAGCCTTGCAGTTAAAGCTGCTACGACTGTACCCATAGCTTCAGGGGAGAACGAATTCACTCGTTGGGGAAATCGTGAATTGATCGAAAAACGAGCAGTAGATATTCTTCAAGTGGATCCTGCAATTTGCGGGGGATATTCAGAGATACATAAAATAGCAGCTATGGCCAGTGCCTATCATATCGCCTTCGCTCCACACGGTGGCCATATACTTGGAAGCCATGCAGCAGCAGCTTTTTCTAATGGACTTATTGTAGAATCCTATCCCAGTTGGTTCGACTATCCAGCATACGACGTTTTAAAGTGGATAAGGAAACCAGTAAAGATTAAGGACAGCTATATTGAACTCTCGCAAAGCCCAGGATTAGGCTTGGAGATAGATGAGGAAAAAATAAGGAGATATGAAGTTAGCGCTGCGATGTAAAGAAAAGCCTCATAACAACTATTTCAAAGCATACACGTTATAAAAAGAGAAATTTAAATCTACCACAGCGAACGCTAACTTATTTAGACTCGTGTGTGATTACGCTTCAGATCTGAGACTATTGAAAGCCGCTAAAGCGTACATTTTTGTAGCCGTAATGAGATCATTGATTAAGATATGTTCGTTTATGGCATGAGCTTGATCCAATGCACCTGGCCCAAACATACAAAACTCTTTTAAACCTATTAGCTCCTTCCATTCTGCCACATCTCCAAAAGAGACTGCCCCTCCCAATTCAGGAGCTTTGCCGAGCACGGTTCCTCCCGCTTTCATTAAGGCTTTAATAACTTGAGCATCGATGGGGCATTCTATTGGATCAATTTTTTGTGTAGTCTTCACCGATTTTAGAACGAAATCAGGAACATTGGTTTTAAGCTCTTTTAATTTTCTTGTGACCTTTTGTTCAACGGTCGTTGCTGTGAGTGGTGGTGAAAACCGAATGTCAAAACTCAGGGTACACCAATCTGGAACCATGTTCGTTTGGTCGCCTCCTCTTATTGTTCCAACGTTAATCGTGTCTTTCCCGGCAATGGGATGCGTTCCCAGCTTGAGGCTATAAATCGATTCAACTAGTTTAAGAGCTTTTACAATAGCATTGACTCCGCCCTCTGCAGCCGAGTGGCAAGCCTTGCCTTCAACGTTAAATTCAAACCAAACTCTTCCCTTCGACATGTAAATGACTTTTAAGTCATATGGTTCTCCAAATATGGCCATATCTGCGGTTATTAACTTGTTTTTAGCCAAGTAGGATTCGCCATTGAACCAGAGAGAATCTTTAGGTCTCCACTCGTCATCAGCCCATGCAACAAGTAAAAGATTCCCCTGTAAATCACAATCAGCTTCAACAAGAGCCTTCGTAGCAGCCATCATAGCCGCTAAACAACCCTTACAATCAGTTGTGCCTCTTCCAAACATAGCACCATCCACAATTTTAGCTGAAAACGGATCATACTTCCATTTTTCTAGATTGTAGGGTGGAACCGTATCGAAATGCGCGTCTATCAGAAGTGTCGGCTCACTACGGCTGTTCTTCAAGGAACAAACAATATTAGGCCTATCCTTATAGTGTTCAAATATTTGAACATCCAAGCCATAGCTTTTAATCTCATCTATAATAAATGAGGATATTTCGTTATAATCTCCAGGAGGATTAATACTCGGTATTTGAACCAGGTTTCTAAGAAGTTTCACCACATATTCTTCATCAATTAATCCTACGATTTTTCCTCTGGGGATATCATCCCACAATCTCCCTTTAAACGCTTGTATAGAAACTACATAAATCAAATTCATAACAACCCTATTAATTTATTTCATAAACATTCAGGCTTTAACTAGTCAATAAGCTATTGTTGATAGCTAGTGTACACTACTTCGTTAGTGAAATTATGCGTGGCTTCACATTCTCTCGAGTTAATTCTAATCGTGCTACTGTTGGCTTGGTTACGAATGGGGGGAGAGGATTTGTAGGGCTTCCTGGATTTATGAATAGGATATCAGTGTCCCATCTGATGCTAGGACGATGAGTATGTCCATATACAAAGATATTAACCTTGTTTTCTTCCGCCATCTCCCGCATTCTACCACGACCAAAAAATATTCCAGGATCGTGGGTTACACCAAGCTTCCAATCGTATATCATTAGCTTATTCATCCAGGGTAATTGTTCTCGAACACCAATGTCATCCATGTTTCCATGAACCGCGTAAACTGGTGCAAGCTGTTCAAATTGATCAATTACATCTAACTGTACCAAATCACCTGCATGTAGAATGTAATCTACATCCTTAAAAATGTCGAAAACTAGTGGCGGTATTTTACTCGCTCTTGTGGGTATATGGGTATCTGAGATTAATCCCACAATCTTTGTCAATTTATTCAATATAGTAACACTTTCAAAATTTAGTAGGTACCCCACAAACTCATGAGCTAACGAAAGTTATCATGGAACGATTAGTAAGATAGCTCTTTTTTCCTTAAATATAGTTTGCTAATTATTAAGATCAATAGTCAATGTATGATTTAGTTATTGTAAGCAATTATTTGAAAGCTATGACCTTGAAAGCTCATATCCAGCGCGTTTCCATGCATCCGTTCCTCCGAGGAGATTGTATACCTCATGGAAGCCGTTTCTAAGAAGTAGGCTTGTGGCTATAGATGATCGATTTCCATGCTTGCATATAACTGTTATGGGAAGGGCTTTAGATACCTCATCAAGACGGTTTTGAAGAAGCCCGACATAAATATTTTGAGTATGCTCGATATGTTCTTTTTTCCACTCGTCTAAGCTTCGGACATCCAATAAAGTCCACTTTTCTCCGGCTTGCAGTCGATTCCTCAGCTCACTCACGGTCATAAGACCCGTGGACTCCATGGTGAAACCCGCCTTACTCCAGGGACCAAGTCCATTTGTCATATAGCCTTCAATGTTATCGTATCCGATCTGAATAAGGCTTTGAACATTATATTCGAGTTCATATGAATTATTAACCACTAGAAGAATAGGTGCTTGATAGGGTAATAACCATCCTACCATTGATAATCTACTTATAGGCAAACTGTATGACGATTTAATGTGTCTTCCACCAAAGGCGATTGATGATCGAATGTCTAAGATCGTAGCTCCTTCTTCTATTTTCTCTCTAAACTTATTTGGCGAAAGCGCTTTGGGTTTAGGAATACTTCCAACGAATGGCGCCCCCTCCACATTATATTGTTCCATAATACGGAAATATGGAGCGTATTCATGATGCTCGTGAATTTTATGCGCTATAAATTCTTCTTGAGAGAGCTGAAGGAAAGGATTCATTCGGCGTTCAATGCCAAGAGTACTCCACTCCCGTGCTGCGATACCGCCACCGCAGACGGATCCAGATCCGTGGGCAGGGCATAAAATTACATGGTCTCCCAATGGGAGGAGCTTATTGAAAATACTATTGTAAAGTTGTTCGGACAATTCTCTTCTCTTGTCTGGGCCACCGAAATCTGTACTGCCTGTATCGTTTACAAAGAGAGTGTCACCCGTACACACAAGAATGGTATCCTCCCCGGTATCGAGATCTACCACCGTGTATGACATACATCCAGGTGTATGTCCAGGCGTCTGGATCGCGGTCACCTTTAGCTTTCCAACCGTGAATTCTTGTCCATCCTTTAGGACATTACCGTACTTGAAATCAGGCCAAGGTCCATGATAGATCTCGCTTTGAGTGAAGGCAGCTAATTCTCGAGAGCCGATCACATAGTCTTCGTTACGGTGGGTTTCAAAGATGTACTTTATAGTCATCCCCTCTCGTTGAGCGATGTCCAGATAGACCTGACAGCTACGTTGAGGATCAACAACAACGGCCTCGGTTTGAGATCCGATGAAATACGATAAGTGCGAGACAACTTTTGATTTGATTTTTTCAACGATCATATGTATGATTCTGTTAGCGTCTGAAATTAAATATTTCTTTGCATAGGCACTCACGTTCCTGCTCATATTTGTTGGAGGGTTTAAAATTGTACCAATAATATATATAGTTCATTAACACGGCATTATTTTATTGGATCCTTCTTTATTGAAGATGATTAAAATGCGCTATGCAAATAGGACATTGAGTATGCAACCATCGATAATACGAGAGTTGCTAAAAATCGCTCAGGATCCGAATGTTATCTCGTTTGCTGGAGGAATGCCCTCTCCAGCTTCTTTTCCAGTACAAACAATCAAAAACATCGTCGATAACATTTTACAAAGTCAAAGCGATAAAGCATTACAATATGGTGCCACTGAAGGCGTAACAGAACTAAGAGAAGCGAACAGAAAGCGAGTACGTCAACGCGGAATCAACTGTCAATTAGATGAAATAATCATCACCTCTGGATCTCAACAAGCTCTTGACCTTACAGCAAAAATATTTCTTAATCCAAATGATTTTGTTGAATTATAATCGCCGACGTATCTTGGGGCGATTGTCGCGTTTTCAGCCTATCAATCCAAGTTTATTCCGATTCCGATGGATAATAAGGGTATGATAACAGATATCCTTCAGAAAACGCTTACGACTTTTAAAAGACACCAATTAGCGTTTATTTATGTAGTTCCCACTTTTCAAAACCCCACTGGCATCACAATGTCTATTGAAAGAAGGCAAATGTTACTCGAATTAGCTACGCGTTACGATTTACCAATTCTAGAAGATGATGCATACTATGATCTACGATATTCTGGAACACCTGTGAAATCGATCAAAAGTATGGATCGTGATTCAAAAGTAATTTACACTCAAACATTCTCCAAAATCCTAGCACCCGGCTTTAGACTAGGGTATGTAATCGGAGATCGCGAAATTATTCGAAAAATGACGATAGCAAAGCAGAGTATTGATGTTTCAACGAATGTATTCGTACAATACATTGCTGCAGAATATATTACTAGTGGACTAATCGATAAGCAATTAGAGAAAATCAAGGTTATGTATAAGCGCAAACGCGACATCATGATTTCAGCTTTAACTAACCATTTTCCAGAAAAGTGTAGCTGGACCCTTCCTAACGGTGGAATGTTTATTTGGGTAACATTACCTTCAAACATCGATACAAAGCAATTATTTTTTGAAGCAATAAAACAGAAGGTTGCTTTCGTTCACGGCGCCGCCTTTCATGTAACTCAAGAAAAACAAAGCACCATGCGGTTAAACTTTACAAACACAGATGACGACAAAATCGAAATAGGAATAAAGAGGCTATCCACAATTCTTAACAAGAAAAGATAACTTACACGTCTGCCTCTTCATCTTTTATCGATTTGGATATAAGCTCGTTCTTCTTTACCGATATATTTCTGTAAAGGTCTTATGATTTTGTTATTTTGATATTGATCCATCATGTGCGTAATCCACCCAACAATTCTTCCCATGACAAACATATTGATATATTGATCTTCTGGTATCCCCAAATTAGCATATACAGATGCGGCATAAAAATCAACATTTGGATAGATTCTTTTTTTCCGATAAACGATTTCCGTTAACTTATCTGATACCGCAATCCAAGCATTACCTTTCAAGTTATCTAGTTTTTTCGCTAATTTTCTTAATTCTTTTGCTCTAGGATCTAGGGTTTTATAAACTCTGTGGCCAAATCCCATGACACGTTCTCGTTTTTGAAGCTTGTTATCTATCCATTTTTCAATATCTTTGGCATCTTTTCCCTCGAGTTCCCTAAGCATTTTTATTACATTATGGCTTGCACCACCATGAAGAGGGCCGAAAAGCGTCCCTGTGGCCGATACAATACCGGCATACATGTCTGATAATGTTGATGCGGCAATTCGTGCGGCAAACGTTGATGCATTAAGTGTATGTTCTGCATGCAACACTAAGTCAAGATCTAGTGCTTTTTCTTCAACTCGATCGGGCTCTATACCATTAAGCATCCATAGGAAATTAGCAGCGTGGCTTAACGTTTTATTTGGATGGGTTAGCGGTTTGTTTTCTCGGATATTTTGATAGTAAGCAATTATCGTTGGCGTCTTTGCTATGAGATCAATCGCCTTTCTCATAAGTTCTTCGGAGTTGATTTGAAAGAGTTTTTCGTCCATATCGCCTAAATAAGAATATATGGTTCTGAGAATTACGGTTGGATAGTTTATTGTTGGTAAATTATATAATACCCCAATGATTTTTCCAGGGAGTTCTCTTCTTTCAGCTAGCGTTTCTGAAAACTTTTTTAGTTCAAGCGTTGTTGGCAATTTTCCTTTTAACAGAAGATATGCTGTTTCTTCAAAGGATGCATTTGCTGCTAAATTATGAATGTTATATCCTCGGTATTCAAGGATGCTACGACCACCGTCTATTCTTGAGATATTAGACTCGAGGGCTACAATGCCCTTTAATCCATAATGGATAGACATTTTAACATCTTACCTTTGGACTGTATTCCCATTCTTCTCCATAATAATGCAGAAAAACATTGCATTCGTGGATCTTAAGGATTACTGTTAGATTTGCCCATTCGCTCGTAGGTTTGATGCTTTATTTATACAGTCTCCAATATTGTAGTTATTCGGAAGTTATAATAAAAGCATTCTTTTTTAGAGTTTAGAGGTAGTTAACATGCCCCTTATTGAGATAACTGTATCGCAGGGAACGCTCACATCAGAAGAAAAACTTCGATTGACTCGAGCAGTTCAGAAAGCTCTTGTTAAAGAATATAAAGCGATGAAAGGCAGAATCCCAAAAACATGGGTTTTTATCAGAGATCTTGATCGAGGAAGCCTCCTGATAGATGGTCTAACCATTGTAGAATAGCGCGCGCGCTAAAATCTGCTCCAAACCGTTGAGTTCGTAACTAAGAAAGCTGAGGAACAAGTCATCTCATCTGAGTTCTCATACCAAAAATACTATCACACGCGCATTTGTCGGAGATTTTCAGCATGTAAATCTAGATGATCAGTTTCAATTTCGACCAATGCACCGAAAAACTCTTTCAGTCTCGACTCTATTGCTTTATCTCTAAACTTCGCATAGGCTTTTATTGCACGATTCTCCCGTTTCCACCCCTCTTGGGTATTTGTCTGTGAATTTGCACTGCATGTAGGCAATTTCTCCAACTCAGGTTGAGATATCTTCAAGAATTTTAAGATAGCAGAAGCATGTTCACGTTCAACTTTCATTAACGCCTTAAACTTAGCCAAGCTGTATTCATCATCTGCTTTCTCCGCAGCATTTTTTGCACAGTCGTAAAACGTCGCGTTATCCAGCTCAAGTTGTAGTGCTGCTCTAAGGTTATTCCGTGCCATATCGCTCAATGTGACTTTAAATTCATCTGGATTCCAATCTTTTGCTTCTACAAAATATTGCTGCCGTGCACCACAGAACGGACATTGTGTTGGTGCTCCTGTTCCGATGTATGGATCGCCACATATTCTACATCTAAACACTTTTACCTTTGCCATATTGTTTCACTTCATTTTTTATTACTACACATCTAACATACATTGGCTTGAACTTAAAATTAACGTGAACGCGAAGTCAGATATTATATACTATTGTTAATTAATATTTGAGCGGTGATACATTTTGGATACTATCCCTTCACAAGTATCTTTTATGGATGCTCGAAGTGAACGT
>CP070659.1:1119230-1122122 GCA_020355125.1 Candidatus Bathyarchaeota archaeon | reverse complement strand
GAACATGAAGGACGACCGAATATCACTGACGCAATAAAAAATCAACAGATACAACTGGTGATAAATACGCCGTCTGGTAAATTGAGCAAGTACGATGATTCCTATATCCGAAAGGCTGCAATTAAATATAAGGTACCCTACATCACTTCATTGACAGCTGCTATGGCTTCAGTCAAGGGTATTGCCGCTTATTGTGCGGGAAAATCAACCGTCAAATCAATTCAGCAATACCATGCCGAACTAGATAGCGAATTTCATAAAAATACATAGCGTAAGAGCACCAGCTAACCAGTTCTGACAGCTAGCTAGCTTTTTGATGACCTAGCACGCGCCTATAGACCATACACATCCACTACTAATTGTCGAATAACCCGCTATCATCAAACTGAAATGGTACATGATTGATAATTTCATTAATCCTATTTTTTTCAATTTTTTGTTAGGTAGCATTACGCGTGCTCTTCATTACTCAACAGTTTCAAGCTTCTGATATTTCTCGAATCTAACTAAATAAGGTAGCAAACAGCACACGTGTTATTAATTTGCAGTACGCACAAGTCACCCCTATCTAGAGTGAAACTGTTTAATAGTTCAAACTATTATGTCTTTATTTAGCTAATAAGAGTTTGGACCTCAATGTCAGAGCATACGATCTCTAACAGGATAATGAAGATGTTGGTCTCTGAGAATGGCAACGTTGAGTGTGGCAGATGTAGGAAGGATTTTAGAATTGGGGATCAAGTAGTTACGTTTCCTAGAAGCAAAAATAGTCAGTATAAAATTTATCATAAGGCTTGCTGGAAATCTATATTATTTTATCGCTCACGTGCAAGGAGATACTGGGAGTAGACAACTCCTATTAACGCGCGCCATTGAACAATCCAAAAACCTTCTATCGGCGATTAACAATTCTTAGCACGCGCGGTTTTTGAACTTGCTTCGTTGTTTCTTTTTATCATTTTCAATTAGCTTTCTACTAATTGTATTCCAGCGCGCGCTCAAACCTTAAATTAAACCTTTGTGCAAACTTTATAAACGTTTCAAAAATGCTAAATGAAGAGATTCTTAGAGAGTTGCGCCAAGCTCTTCTTGATTATGATCAAGAAGCAACCGAAAAAGCCACAATGAAGGCCCTAAATAAAGGAATAAGCACTCATGAAGTGCAAAATGTCTTAATGGATACTATACGAGAAATAGGCGAAAAGTTCCATAAATTAGAAGTTTATCTGGTAGAACTGATCATGGCAACGGATGCCTTGAATGCAGGTATGGCTGTACTCGAGGCAAAGCTTTTAGAGGAGAGAGAAGAAATTCCGAAAATGGGAACAATTGTCATCGGAACTGTCAAAGGCGACCAGCATGATATTGGAAAGAACATCGTATCTACAATGCTTACAGCAGCGGGGTTTAAAGTGATCGATCTGGGTGTAGATGTTTCAAATAAAGCATTCGCGAAGGCTGTTGAAACATATAAACCAGCGATCGTTGGGCTATCCTCATTGATGTCCACAACAAGGCCGATGCAAAAGGATGTCATAGACTATTTCGAAGCGGTAAGCATCAGAAAAAATTGCAGGATTATGGTGGGAGGCGCCATTGTGACAAAGGCATTCGCTGAGGAGATCGGAGCAGATGGCTACGGAGTTGATGCAACGAAAGCTGTAGAAGTTGCGAAAAAGCTAGTTGCCAAATAGCTCGGCGTAATGAGTAGATATTAAGATTAGATAGGAGGAAATACCTTGGGAAGAGCAAGAATCTTTGAGATCTGGAGAAGGGCAGAGACAGGCCCTATATGTCCGGAGAAAAGGTTCGAAACGAAAATATTTTGGCCAAGATTATGTGAATTAATAAAGGAATATGATATTAGGTATGATCCAGAGCGTATTGTTCCAACAGACGATACGCTTATAGAAGATGTTTACAAGGCAGGTATGGATTTTTTGCTTGATGTAGGCATCTTATGCATCGACACGGAGAGGATTATTAAACTCGAGGAAGATGAAATTAAAGAGATAATTAGAAATGCGCCACCAAGACCAGTCTATGGAGAGGGAAAGGACGCGGTCAAAGTCAGGCACAGAAAATTAGAGGATAAGACGCCTCCCAAAATACTTGCACGCGTCCTAGGTCGAGTATCTCAAGAGATAGCTATCAAGGCATACCAAAGCTTCGCAATTGAACCCATAGTTGATATATTAAACCCGCAACCTGTGTTTGAAACCTTTGAGGGATATCCTGTAATGGCAGGTTCACCATTCGAAATGTATGCCGAAATATGCAATGTAGCTTACGCGAGAACAGCGACCATGATGGCTGGAAGGCCAGGAATGCCCATTTTGGGTACTCCAGCAGCAACAGATACACCTGTCATTGGTGCGACACACAAAGTATATGGATATAGAAAACACGATGGCGCAGGTGGCGGACTAATAATGCCAGAGATGAAAACAAACTTCGCACAAATGCGTAAGGCAGCACACGCCCTGCAATATGGAAGTGGTACTGTTAGTGGCGGAATAGGATATGTAGGTGGCCTTGCAGGTTCGCCTGAAGGGGCAGTCATAAGTACTATCGCTCAGTCCATTGGAGGATTTTGTATATACAACAGCGATGGAATCAGTGTATCCATCGAAGATGCGAGACCTGGGCAAATCGGCCACACAAGTAGATTAACAATGTGGGGCGGAAATTTAGCTGATGCGGCTATTAGCAGGAATTTGGAACTATGTGGGGGTTACGCACCTTGCTGGACCTTCGCTGGAGGATGCACCGAGATGGCCTTTCAAGAGTGGGCGGCTTCAGCCATAGGATTAACGGTATGCGGTCAAGCTGTGGTTGGAGGAGGTACTAACCGACAAAGCGCTCACGTCGACTGTTTCACCGGCCTAGAAG
>CP070659.1:1113386-1119130 GCA_020355125.1 Candidatus Bathyarchaeota archaeon | reverse complement strand
TTGGGGAGTTAGCCAGTGAAAATATCGGCCTTGTCGGTAACGTTTTGTTGAAGCCTCCGATACTTAATGAAGATGACGCAATTAAAGATGCCGTACAAACCTCAAGGTACATATTTGCGTTCAGAGAAAAATACGGCTTGCAAGCAAGGGTGTTATTGCAACCATACTATATGCCCCTCTCGAATAGGATAAAAAAATGGTATTCTGAGGGATACAGACCACCATATTTATGGAGTATATTGAAGGCCTTCGTTTAAAAGAAAAATTAAATGATTTACTTTCATACGAAAGAAAAACAATCTGTATAGCTCTCGGACGATTGATCGGGCGATTGCATCAAAAAAGGATCATACATGGTGATTTAACGAAGTCAAACATAATTATTGATAAAAATGGAAAAATTTTTTTAGTAGATTTTGGATTAGCGGAGTATTCTGGAGAGCTGGAAAAGCGAGGAGTAGATCTCCTTCTTGCTAAAAGAGCTTTACATAGTACCCATTATAATTACGCTCAACAATGCTTTAACGCAATTATTGAAGGCTATAGTATCGAAATGGGAGCCAAAGCCACCCAAAAAGTTATTGAGAGGATTAAGATCATAGAAAAACGGGGAAGATACACCGTAGAACGATAAAAAACATCTAATACTACAATTATATCAAAGCCAGAAATAATTTTACATATGCCCAAGAAGTGAAAACTCTTTGAAAAACAGAAAAAACCATGTTATATACTTTGCCACCAGCAATCTTAACAAAATTGAAGAGGTAAAAAAGATACTGAAAGACTACCCGGTAAAAATAAAGCATATAGACAAGAAGAAACCGGAAATTCAAGCCAACGACGTAGAAGAAATAGCATTAAGAAGCGCTGCCTGGATAGCTCAAGAAGTTGAACGCCCAATCTTCGTAGAAGATGATGGATTATTCATAAAGGCATTGAACGGATTTCCAGGACCTTACGCAGCCTATATTTTTGAAACGATAGGCAAAAGAGGCATACTTAAACTGCTAGATGAACAGATGAATAGAAAAGCAATATTCAAGTCCGTTATCGCTTTTTGTGCTCCAAAAAAGGATCCGATATGCTTTATTGGAGTTGTCTCAGGACAAATATCAATGGAAGAAAGAGGCGCCTATGGTTTTGGTTATGACCCAATTTTTGAACCGGAGAATGGACCGGGAAAAACTTTTGGAGAAATGACTATGTGTGAGAAGATTCGTTACTCACACAGAGGAAAAAGCGTAAAAAAATTCGTTAGCTGGTATTTAGAATCTACAACAGAATAATTGTTTAAAGGGGAATAACTCACGCACGCCGTTAAAGAAGCGTTTCCCATATACTAGTGAGCTAGCGATCTGATGATGCCCTAGCATCTTCAGACGGAAAATCTCATGAGACAGCAGGAATTTCGCCTACGTGCTACCATAAAAATTTATATTATTATCTACTCTATATGATTGTCTTCAACTCTAAAGCTAGCAAGTCATAAAAAGATTTTAGGTGAAAATAATTTGACTAGAAGGGGAAAATCTCACTCCAGAAGACCCATTAGTAAACGACCGCCAGCATGGTGTAAATACGACCCAGACGAAGTAGAAGCATTTGTAATTAAACTCGCAAAGGACGGAAATTCTCCCAGCAAAATTGGAGTAATTCTCCGTGATACATATGGCATTCCACTCGTACGATCTATTGTAAACAAATCCATTAAAGAAATAATAGAAACCAACAAACTAAAAACAGAGCTCCCAGAAGATCTAAATAATATTGTAGAAAAAGCTAAAAACCTTCAGAGACATTTACTTAAAAACCCAGCCGACTCCGTAAATAAAAGATCGTTAGAGCTAATTATATCCAGGGTTAATCGATTAGCAAAATATTATAAGAAAAAAGGAGTTTTACCAAGCGACTGGAAATATAAGCCTAGCTAATCAATGTGGTTTTTGTATGGCAGAAACCCCACGGAGCCTGAAAGACTTCGATTTAAGCATCAAAAAAGCATCTAAAATTGTTATAGAACAGGCGGAAACTGGACAAAAAATAAAGATTATTTCTCATATTGATGCAGATGGCCTAGCGGCTGCAAGCATCATAGGGAAAGCTCTGGCTCGTAAAGAAGCGTTATTAACGATTCAAACGTGTAAACAAATAGACGATCGCCTAATTCAAGAGTTATCCGCTGAAGAAGGATCAGTAATAATATTCACTGATCTTGGAAGTGGAAGTCTCGAGGCATTAAAGACCAAGCTTCCAAAAAAAGAGGTGCTAGTGTTTGACCATCATCAACCCATTAATGGAGCCCCTTCAACTATTACACAGGTTAATCCTCACCTACACGGTTTCGATGGTTCAAAGGAAATAAGCGGAGCCGGCGTTGCCTATTTAGCTGCAAAGTCCATGGATAAGAAAAATGTTGATTTAGCGCCCCTCGCTGTTATTGGAGCGCTCGGAGACGCCCAAGACAAAAATGAAAAAAGAGAACTCGTTGGCTTCAACAAAAAAATATTAAAAGATGCTACTGATACGGGATTAATGAAAACGGAGAAAGATCTTATCTTCTATGGCCGTGAAACCCGTCCTATTCACAAGGCGTTAGCGTATACGACAAACCCATATATTCCAGGATTAAGTGGAAAAGAAGATAATTGCCTCGGATTTCTTGTGAATTTAGGGATCAACTTAAAAATCGAAGATCGATGGAAATCGATAAGCGATCTAACAGTTAAAGAAAAACAAAAGATTTTTTCAGAACTAGCAAAATTTCTATCCTCTAAAGGCTTTACCAACAATATAACATTAAGCCTCATCGGCACAGTATATACCTTAGTGAATGAAGATCGATGGATTCCTCTCAGAGATGCGAGGGAATATTCATCGTTATTAAATGCCTGTGGAAGAATGAACAAGAGTGGCATAGGAATCGCAATCGGTATGGGCAGCCGTGGCAAAATATTAGAAGAAGCCCAGGAAGTATTAATTAACTACAAAAAGACTTTGTCAGAATACATGGATTGGTTAACTAACACACCGAAAGTAATAGAAGAATTGGAACATCTGTACGTGATTAATGGAACGGGCGTAATTAATGAACTCATGCTCAGTACCATAGCGTCAATCGTATCATCAAATGGTCTTTTTAACTATAGCAAACCAATATTAGCCCTAACGTCAGCTGAAAACGGAATGATTAAAGTTTCTGGACGAATCTCTCCTCACATTTCACATGGGAGATTAAATTTTGGTACAATTCTTCATAATGCCTCTAGTAAATTTGGAGGAAAAGGCGGAGGCCATGATGTCGCAGCTGGTGCAAAACTTCCTCAGGAATGCACAAACGAGTTTATCAGAGTAGTAAACCAAATGGTCGGGGCTTCCATACAAGAACAAGGAATGTGAGGCTGAACCTTAGCTTTTACCTAAAACATGTGTAACGATATGTCCGATTTCAGGGATAATTAGCTCTGTCAAAGCAGTTTCTACAGCGTGTGGTGAACCTGGGAGACAAAAAACAATTTTGGTAGCCATAATTCCCGCTATTGCTCTCGTCATAATTGCAGGGGACCCAATTTTATTATAACTTATGAGCCTAAAAAGCTCACCGAAGCCAGGAAGGATTTTATCTAAAAATGGTTCAGTTGCTTCAATTGTTACATCTGTGGGCGTTATTCCTGTTCCACCACACGTGATCAACACATCAATCGAGTGATCGGTTTGGATTCTCCTCAAACAATTTTGAATATGCTCTGTATTGTCTGAAAGTATCTCGCGATAAACAATCGAGTGTCCCGCATTTTTAAGAGCGGTGCTTATGAGCTCGCCAGACGGGTCACGCATTTTTTCGTTTGTTTGTAATCGTTCAAAGCGTGAGGTGCTTATTGTAATTATAGCAAAATTGAGGCGGGTTGGAGCTTTGGCTTTGTGTTCTTCTGTGGACTCACTCATTTTCATCAGTTCTTCTTAATCTTTTGAACCACACGGATACTGTTAATAGTTGTTGTAGGATACTGGCCTTCTTCATCTTTTTCATATTGTTTAACCATATCCCACAGGGTTAAAAGGGCGACAGTGACAGCGGTTAAGGCTTCCATTTCAACTCCTGTTTTCGATTCCGCTACAACAGTTACTTTAAATAATACATCGTTCTCCCCGATTTCGTCTACAACGTCGACACTGCTTATAGGTATGGGGTGACAAAGAGGAAGGATATTGCTCGTGTTTTTTGCCGCCATTATGCCAGCAATTTTTGCTACAGTTAAGGCATCGCCCTTCTCGATATTTCCGTTTTTAACACGGTCGATGGTTTCTTTCTTCAAGCGTAGCGTACCAATTGCGATCGCCTTTCTTCGAGTTATTGATTTTAAAGATATGTCCACCATTTGAGGGTTTTTTTTTGTCATCATATTACGCCACAGACAAAAATATATCAATTTTTCAATGTAGAAATTACGTGTATTAAGATTAATTAAGGATTCAATAAATTAATATATAACTTCAATCATTGGAAAAGGAACGATAACGACTTAGAGAGACATAGCTTACACGCAGTTTGTAATGTTTTAGAACATAAATGTCTAACGACACACATCTACGTTATTGCTTTTGTGACTCAACGAGTCAGTATTAAATCATTAGGAGTGAAAAATATGAAGATAACATTTAATGGAGGAGCACGAGAAGTCGGCGGCTCATGCATTGTCGTTAAGACGACAGATGCACAGGTAGCCTTAGATTACGGCATAAAAGTCGAAGATGGACTATCTCACGAACTCCCCCAAGATTTGGATGCAATAATTGTATCCCATGCTCATTTAGACCACTCGGGAAATTTACTCACGATGTCAGACAAGTCCTCTCTCATAATGGGCTCTATCGCAACCCATGATGTAGCCATTCAGCTATTAAAGGACCTTATCAGAATTCATAAGCAAAGAGGAAAACCCCTCCCATATACGCTTTATGATATAGCGAAACTTTCAGATTTGTGGCTAGCTCGAAAACGCGTTGCCCTACCCGGCATGGAGATCTCCATGCATTCGGCTGGACATGTACTTGGAGCCAATATGGTCCAATTAAATGCCCAAGGCAAGACTGCGCTTTATACAGGAGACTTTTGTATGCACGATACAGAGATTCTCAAAGGTGTTGATACAAAAACCCTTCCTCAAGAGCCTGATGCCCTTATAATGGAATCAACTTATGGCGGTAAAACCCGACCTAATAGAACAGAGTTAGTGAAAAAAATGTTTGGTAAGATCCTTGAAGCAATAGAACGAGATGGAAACATTCTCATTCCCGCTTTTGCATTCCATAGATTACAGGAAATGGCTAGAACCATCGACTTAGCCATGAAGAACAAGATCTTACCCCGATATAATGCCTACTATATTTCCGGCTTAGCCCATAGAATAACGTCTTATTATAACGAACATAAAAGCCTCCTTAAAAAACGAGTAAAGGACGAGCGGAATCCCTTCGCCTTCTCTCGAGTTAAGCGGCTGAAGCGGACAGAGCAAATAGAGGAACCGGCCATCGTGATATGTACTTCAGGCTTTGGACACGCTGGGGCAAGCCATTCCCTCCTCTTTGAATGGGCGAAAAACGAAAACAATACGATTATAATTAACACAGGGTATCTTCCGCCTGAAAGCCCGCTTTTAATGGCGAAAGAGGGAAAGATCACCAACAATGGCGAATCCATACACGTCAATGCAAACGTGGAGCAGATCGAACTTTCTGGCCAC
>CP070659.1:1080427-1113286 GCA_020355125.1 Candidatus Bathyarchaeota archaeon | reverse complement strand
GAAGAATACAAATCCTCTTTAATATTTACAAATACTCGGGAACACGCAGAAGCCCTTGCATCTCGTATGTTAGCTCTAAAACCAAATTACAAAGTAGATGTGCATCACGGTTCTCTATCTAAAGATATACGGATTAACACGGAAAAGAAGTTGAAAGCTGGAGAACTAAAAGCAGTAGTATGCACTTCCTCTCTAGAGCTGGGAATTGATATTGGGGATGTTGAGTTTGTAGTGCAATATATGTCTCCAAAACAAGTTACTAAACTTATACAGAGAATAGGTAGAAGCGGCCATATGATTGGCGGCAAATCTAGAGGCTGTATTATCGCAGCTTGGCCTGATGATGTTCTTGAGGCTGCGGCTATTGCAAAATTTGCTTCCAAAGGCGTTTTAGAAACGCCTAAAATCCATGAAAATCCGCTTGATGTACTTGCCCACCAAGTTATCGGACTAATACTTGATTATAGAAAAACAAGTTTTGATGACCTATATCGAATCGTCACAAGAGCATGGCCTTATAGAAACTTGAGTCAAAACAAATTTGGAAACGTAATAAAACAACTGGAAAAGAGCCACTTCATATGGCGCGATGGAGACATTATTAAAAGGAGAAAAAGTCGCGTATTCAAGTATTACTATGAGAACCTGTCTATGATTACTGATGTGAAGCACTACGATGTAATAGATTTTATTCAAAGAGGAAAAATTGGGACGCTAGATCAAGAGTTTATAGCCAGAAATGGTAAACCAGGCCAAGAGTTCATCATGCATGGACAGAATTGGAGGATTCTTAGAATAAATGATGAAAAAGGATTTGTCCAAGTTGAGCCCGTATACCAAAGTTTCGGAGCTATCCCGTCCTGGGAAGGAGAAGTTATTCCTGTTCCTTTCGATATCGCCCAAACTGTGGGAAAAATCAGAGGAAAAATTGCAGAGACGATTGCCCATAATCAAGACATTACTCCGATTTTTGAGGGCTTTTCATTAGATAGAACCGCTTCTGACAACGTTGTTAACATCATAAGACGACAGCTGAAAGCCAATTATACAGTACCAACTGACAATAGAGTTCTTATAGAATCTTTTGAAAAATATGTAATACTTCATTGTTGTTTTGGAAACCTAGTTAATGAAGCCCTTGGAAAAATGTTGGCTTCAACATTAAGTTCAAGATTCAGTGCCAGTATCGGAACGCGGGTGGATCCTTATCGAATCGCGTTCATTATGCCATTTTATGTCGATCCTGAACTGGTTAGAGAGGAGCTTGTGAAACTTAGACCTGAAAAAGTTAAAGCTATTTTAGCCAATTCTCTAAGTGTTACATCTCTTTTTACATGGAGACTGTGGAACGTAGCAAAGAGGTTTGGTATTGTAAACCGTAATGCCACATTCCAAACAAGTCGCGGCAGGATGCTAGTTAAAATTTTTCACGAAACTCCAATATATAAGGAAACAATGCGAGAGATTTTTATTGAAAAATTCGATTTGAATAACGTCCAAAAAGTTTTAAACATGACCCGCAGCGGAGAAATTGAGGTGCAAGCAAATAGAAAATCTGGAAATTATTCACCTCTTGCTTTCCCGATTTTAGATAGAATAGCTTCTCAAGATATTCTCAGACCCGTTGTTCCAACACAGCCGATCATTGAACTAATAAAAGAAAGATTAGATAATGAGGAAGTTAGACTGGTTTGTGTCTTTAATGGCGACTATCAAGGTGTAATAAAAGTAAGAGCTCTAAAAGAAATAATAAAATGCCCAAAATGTAGCTCAACTTTAATAGCCGTTACATATCCAAACAACACTAAATTAATCAATATAGTTAAAAAGAAAAATAGACCCACTAAACTAACTCACAAAGAAGAAAAGGCTTGGCTGAATGCATGGAAAAGCGCTAGCTTAGTTCAGAATTACGGAAAACGAGCTATTGTAACCATGGCTGCACGAGGCATAGGGCCTAATAGTGCTGTAAGAATTCTTCACACTTATTATAGATCAGAAAATGACTTCTACTTAGATATTATTAAGGCAGAAAGAAATTACGCGAGAACAAGAATGTTCTGGAGAAATTCATAAGAATTACGTCTATGGCTCATAAATCATAACAATCTTTCTTTTGAACGCACACTATTGTAGCGCGCGCTACACGAGCTAACTAGTTGAATTAATTTCTCAATAATTGCTTAACGAATCCTTGTGAACAAAATACTCGGATCCCTTAAACTAACTTTCAAAAACGTTGGCCAATGTTTTTATATGAAGTGGATTTCCACGTAAGTATTTCGACACCTATCGCCGCGAGAAACTTGAACAAGTTCCAATACCCTAAGAGGGTTCCTTTGAAGGTGAACGCGGTCCAGAATCTTCTAATGCCCCATATAGGTGATTCTTGACTATAAGTTCTTATGTTCTTTAAGTCGAAGTCGAAGTCTATAGTCGAGTTATCTTCTCTTCCTTTTATAATCTTAATGTACTCGACTGTCCTATTAGTTGTTTTGAAGATGAAGCTGACTGTCTCGTCGTCGAATCTCAGTGTG
Source organism: Candidatus Bathyarchaeota archaeon (assembly GCA_020355125.1). GTDB lineage: Archaea > Thermoproteota > Bathyarchaeia > RBG-16-48-13. The sequence goes on along the minus strand of CP070659.1, from coordinate 1,110,749 downwards.
CATTGTATCTTTTGAGGACCAAGTATATTGAGAAATCTCGACATTTCTAGGACGTTGTGTACACCCACTTCTCTCGTGTAAGCCTCAACATAAGGATCCGCATAAGCCCGGAGAAAAATTTTAACGTAGCGACTGAAATTCTCCTTTTTTACCTCGTCGCCTGCGTTAACCAAGAACCCTGCTTCGTTCGCTCTTCCAAGAAGGAAGTTGATTAGCGCGGTTTTTTCTTTTGTTCTCTTCTTGAAGACCCGCTCTCGATCAATGAAAGTGTCTAGAGTCCAGAATTTTGCCATGCAGTAGGTCCCTAACTCTTCAATCTTCTCTTTTGATAAGTGCTTCGTTCTATAGACAGAGTGCATCTCGTCAAATCGTTCCCAGTCCGTTTCAAAGATCACCCCCTCCTTGTCAAGCTCTTTATAGAATGTTGTCCCAGGAAACGGTGTTACGATACCGAATGCAGCGGACATTAAACCTATCTCTTTCGCATATTTCGGGAACATTCTGATGTCTTTTTCCGTATGATCTGGGAGGCCTATAATGAGGGTGCCGCCAGCATTACCGCCATTTTCACGTATGATCTGTATGGCTTTCCTGTGGATCGATAGATTGATTCCCTTGTTTGTCGACGTTAAATCCTCGGTTTTTGGGCTTTCTATGCCCATTTCAAACGAAGCTATTCCTACTTCACACATTTTCTTCACAATCTCAGGATTTCTAGCCATTGAATCAGCCCTCACTAATGCACTGAAAGTCATGTTCAAGTTGTGGTACTGTAGCAAATCGCATAGACGGTCTACTCTTTTCGGATCCGCCATGAAGTTGGGATCCGCAATCATAACTTTGACTGATTCTCCTCCATGGTATTTCCATATTCCCAAGATCTCTTCCATCACATTCTCCGGTGAACGACACCTCAGATGACCTCGATTCATGTACGGTTCGCAACAGAAGCTGCATGTCCCTCTACAACCCCGCAATGTCAAAAGCGCATCATACTTTTTCGGTCTGTCAGTATTCCGGTATGAGTGTCGTCTTAGATGCCGCGCTGGAAAGGGAAGAACGTCCAAGTCCTTAATTAGCGGTCTATCTGCGGTGTGAATCATTTTTCCATCCTTCTTGTAGGAAACTCCAAGAATGCCTTGAGGGCCCCCCTTCCTAACAAGCTCTCTCATCGTAAGTTCGCCTTCGCCGCGAACAACTATGTCAACTTCCGGACAAGCAAGCAACAATTTTGGGATAGAGGTAGGGTGGTATCCACCTAGTACGGTCGTGATCTCGTTCTTCTTAGCGATCCTTGCAAGGAACAGCCCTTTATTGTGGTCAGTTGCACTCATCGTAATACCTACTAAGTCGGGTTGATACAGATCTATGAAGAACTGAAACGGTTCACGCTCTAACTCCATATCAACTATCCGGATATCCTCTACATCTTCTTCTATGAACGCTGCGATGTATTCTAGCCCGAGAGGTATCGAATCAAAGAGGAAACCCAATCCCCGCCTTCCAGACGGTTTCACCAATAGGACTCTATTGAACGGCAAATCGGAGCCACCTAATAAGAAAAAATGAAGTGGTTCAATGTAAAAATCTATCGATCTCCCCCGCTTTGTAACAAGTCGCGAGAGAAAGGGCCAGTTAGCCGATATGAGTCGGACAAGGAGATATGGTTTGTAGATAGTACGCGCTATCCTTCTAGCATATCGCTCTCTTGTATGCTCTTATTCTTCAGTGTACACGCTGGACAGAGTAATTATAATATCCAATAGGAAAATTTGGCTATACATCTACTAACTTCGTTTTAAATGAAATTAAATACCAAAGTAACAAAGCCGACAATAAAGCAATAATATGCAAATAAATTCAATCTATTTTTGAGCATGATTTTATTAAAAACCTTTATGGAAAGATATCCTACTACCGAGGCGACTACCATACCTATACCAGTAACTACTAGATCCATCTCGCTAGGTGTCTGAGTTAAAAATTCAAAAATGCTTGAGGCAATGATTGCTGGAATAGCCATCAAGAAAGAAAATTTAAACGCGGTTTCCCGATTTAGGCCAAGTCTGCAGCCAACAGAAAGTGTAAAACCACTACGAGATATACCGGGGATTAAAGCTACTGATTGAGCAAGCCCAATTAAAAATGCTTTTTTTCCATCTAAGAGTTTTTCATTATTTGTAAATTTTACAGGATAAAGCATAGCTCCAGTGATTAACAACGATATCCCAACAACGAACAAATTAGTGAATAGCTTTGCTACAAAATCATGGAAGACGAATCCTATAATAAGTAGAGGTAGAGTACCCCAGATAACGTAGCAAGCAAGCTTACCCTCGTACGATTTAAAGTCTAGTTTGATTAATCTCGAGAAGATTTTGGCTATATCCTTTCTAAAGAACCAGAAAACCGAAGATAAAGTACCAACATGTAACGCTACATCAAAGCTCAATGGCATTTTAACATTTATGAAATGTTGGATGATAACTAAATGGCCAGAGCTTGATATTGGAAGCCATTCCGTAAATCCTTGTACAAATCCTAGAAAAACAGCTTTCCAAACATTATTAGTGAAGAAAAAAGAAGAGAAAACAAGGAGAAAAGTTGAAAAAAATGTTGTAGCCCCAATTGCTATCCTTGTTAGACAGAACATTTTCTTCATAAAGATTATTTCCTCTCTAAAAAGGTTTTAACTAAAGATCAGAAGCTTAACAACATCTGCTACTTTACTACGAAAAAGTTAGATAGAAAATTAAATAATTGTGTTAGCTCAAGTCATTAGATAAATATAGGTGAAAATGTTTGAGAACGAATATAGACAAAATCGTCAGAATCTCCGTCATAGGAGATATAGCCAGCCCAATCTTCCGAAAATCACCATATCGAATAACATCTAATGGCCAACCTGTTGTACTTCCAGGAGTCGGAGGCATTACCTACAATGTTCGTGTAGGGGATTCCGCCATAGGCTGGATGGCAGACCATGTGGAACCTGGTGTTAGCCTAGAGAACAAAGAAAAAGATGATCGCTTTACTCACGGTTCCAACTATGCCTTGAACGTTCTTTCCTGTGTCGGTAATGAGGCAGTTGTAGTTAGTGGAGACGCTAAAGGTGAAAAGGGAGTAGTTACTGGCAAACATGGAGGCATAGAACACGTATTGGTTGATTTTACAGAAAAAATTATGGAGAAGCTTGTAATAGGTGATAAAATATTAATAAAGGCTTTTGGGACGGGTTTAAAGTTGCTTGATTTTCCAGAAGTAAAGGTTATGAATTTAGATCCGAGTTTCTTACAAATCATGGACATCGAAGAAAAAGGTGAAAAACTAGTGATCCCCGTCACTCATTTTGCACCTGCAAAAGCAATGGGTTCCGGTTTAGGAGCTGACAATGTCTATTCGGGAGACTATGATATTCAACTATTCGATGAGGATACTGTGAAGGAATATAAACTCCAAGATCTTAGATTAGGCGATCTTGTAGCAATTATGGATGCAGATCATTCGTATGGGCGAATATACAGAAAAAAATCAGTGTCGATTGGAATTATAGCACACACTGATTGCGTAATCTCTGGCCATGGCCCAGGCGTTACTACTCTTTTCACATCTAGTACGGGAAAAATTATTCCTGAAATTAACTCAAAAGCGAATATTGCATCATTATTAAAGCTGCGTTAACTAGTTTTTAAGGATATAAAATCTTTCATGTAAGTTTTGTCTTCATCTCATTTTTTATTTCATCAACTGCTGTTATGTACTTTTCAATATCATCTCTAGTATGTGCAGAAGAAATATATCCCCTAGGAAATCGACCAAATAATCCTTTATTGAATAGTCTAATGTTCCATTCAAGTATAGATTTTTGATTAAGCCGTGTTAAATCAGGCATAAATGCAGATTGAATGCCGTAAACATCTATAGAAATACCCGTCTCCTTCAAAATTTTGTTTAACTTTGAACGTAGCCTTCTTCCCACTATTTCAAGTTCATCATATATTGTTTTTTTTCTTCTCAATATCTTTAGAGTCTCAACGCCAGCAGTCATGGTTACTGGGTTAGCTGAAAAGGTACCGCCGCCAATCCAAACAATTTCAGATTTCTTTTTTAATCCTGCCTGGTGTTCTGTTGGGTCTGCAAGACACATGATATCCTCCCTGCCTCCAACACAGCCTATGGGAAGGCCTCCGCCCAAGATTTTACCGTATGTCACTAAATCGGCGTTTACTCCAAAATATTCTTGAACCCCTCCTTGAGCAAGGCGGAAGCCTGTGATTATTTCGTCTATTATCAGTAGAGCCCCATATTTATTTAGCTCCTCTTTAACTGCTTTTATGTATTTGGCTACTTTTGGACAGTCCCCTTCTTTTATTAAATGCATTTTAATATCCAAAATCATTGCCGCTAAATCATTTTTATTCCTTCTTATAGCTTCAATCGTTTTATCAATGTCGCCAAAAGGAACTGCTTTTACATAGTCGCACAATTCATGGATTTGCCCAAGCGATTCATTTTCATCTTCCTGGGGTTCATTAACGTACCAATTAAGAACATCGTTGTAACCATGCCAGCCTCCAAACTCCTTTACTAATATCCTTTTCTTAGTATATCCTCGCGCAAGTCTTGTAGCGTACATTGTAGCTTCACTGCCGGTGTTACAGAATCGAAGCATATCAATAGTGGGAACCATGTCTTTAATCAATTCTGCTAGCTCCAACTGCTTCTCGTTAACCGTTCCCCAATGTGTCCCCCCTGTAATTGTTAATTGATCCTGAAGAGCCGTAACAACTGGTTTTGGGTTATGTCCTAATATCATAGCCATATGACCCATCCAATAATCAACATATTTATTGTCATCTACATCCCAAATATGGCAACCTTTAGCCTTTTTAACATAGAACGGGTAGGCACCCACGGATGGAAGACTCCAGGTTCTAATATTATGAGAAATTCCACCCGGCATTAGACGTAATGCCCTCTCGTAGAGTTGCCGAGATTTTGGTGTCGAAACAAAAAATTCTTTTAACGCTTCTTCTAGCATAATTATCTCTCCTCTTTATAGCATGCGCGCTATTTGGTACTAGCTATTTTCTCCATTTTACATGTTCTCTCATGTCATGAAGGGTGGCAGAGAGTATAGGTAAATCTATCATAGTTACTAAACCAGGTTTTGCATTCATTATTTTTGGAATGGCGTTAACAGCCATAGCTATGGTTCCAATATCTCCATGTATTCCCCCAATTATCTTCTGGCGTATGTTTGGAACGCCACGTATTGAAATCTCGTCATAGGGTCTCTTAACATTCGCATGTGAGATGAACTCTAGAGTAATAACCTTCTCTTTTCCCTTCAAACCATATGCTACGCTTTTCAATCCAGCTACTTGCCCCGGCTTAATAGTCATACAGGTGGTTTTAACTTCATTTTCACTAATTATTGGCTCTGGAGGTAAAACCTCAATGTTACTGAGTTTCCATCTTAATGCTGCTGCTATCATTGATATTGATTCGAACAATCCAACATGACCAGTTATTTTTTCGTCATTGATCATTTTTCTGAACACGTCTTGGCTAAGGCTTGTACCGATTTTCCTTTGATAAGAATCTCTACGATTTCCAGAAAACATGACCCTTCTCACTTTAATATTTTTAACTTCCTTACATGGGCTAGTAAGCATGATTGGTAGTGTGTCCATCAAAAATCCGGGGTTTATACCCGTCCCGAGGATAGTTACCCCTTTAGCTTTTGCCTGTCTATCAAGTTCGCTAGCTATGGATGGATGCTTAGAATATGGAAAAGAAAGCTCTTCACAAGTAGATATCACATTTAGTCCGGCCTTTAAGCATCCAAGTATCTGATGATACACCTCTTCAAGGCGGGATGATGTGGCGTGAATCACTAGGTCTGCACCTATATTTGAAAACAAAGCCTCCGCATTTCCAGACACACTAATTTCTAATTGCTTTTCTAACTCAAGTACAGAACTTAAATTTTTACCAATTTTTTCTTTTGCAACATCAATAGCTCCAACAATTTTAAGCCCTTCTTTTTCTAGAATGAATTTAGCAATTTGGCAACCAATTGAGCCAAGGCCATATGAAATTATATTGATATCCAGCAAAACTCCCTCCTTTATTATTATCTAACAAATTGGTGAGGCATATCCTATAAAGAATACTGAGCAATGCCTCATTAATTTCTCTACTTAAAGCGACATCAAAATTACTAGCTAGCTAAACAATAATACGCACATTAATGGTTTTCCAGAAATTTTCATTTATTATATACGCACAAGGTAGGACTCTCATATATTTGAGGTTTGTTTTTCTCCTTCAAATATTTCTTCAAGGGAGAGTATTTGTCTCGGAACATGTACAACTAAACCTTGGGCCAATTTTCTAAGAATAGGAAGAATTTCTAGGAAGCTTTTTTGATCAATCACAGTGTTTATAGAATACCATCCCTTTTCCGAAAGGGGGCTTATAGTTGGTCTCTTCAAAGCTGGGAGCTCTTTCACTAGGATATTCAAATTTTCTTCCTTAACATTAACGAAGATATGAAGTTTTTTTCTTCCATCTACTACTCCCTTCAGAAGGGTTAGAATATCATAGATTTTCTCTCTTTTCTCGGGATTAAGCAAAGACTGTTTGTTCGCGATCAAGATCGCAGTGGATTCGGATATTGTCTCAATGATCTTAAGATTGTTCTGGTCTAAAGTTGCTCCCGTTTCAACAACTTCGATAATAGCATCGGCGTTTTCCGGAGGCTTGGCTTCAGTAGCTCCGAAAGAAAGAAAAATGTTAACCCATTTATTTTCCCCAATTTTCCACCAAGGAGTTATTACCAGAGGAGCAATATCGCCAAATTTCTTCTCATACGTTTGGTTAATTTTTATATATTTTATGGCCGTGTTCAAGTATTCAGTTGAAATTCTAACCGTTTTTCCTTCACTCCAAAATTTTCTTAAAAGATCTGAAAGAGAATTCACTTCCTCCCAATCCTTTGGAACTGCAAGTACCATTCTAATCCATCCAAATTCTAAATCTAAAAGAACTTCGACATCAACTCCCGTTTCTTTGACCCAATCCATCCCCGTAATGCCAATATCATGTACTCCTTCAGCAACAAGAATGGGAATCTCTTGAGGACGGAGAATTTTCAAATCGATTTTACGATCGTTGATAGTAGGTCTATACGTTCTTTCCATCCCTGTGACCTTATATCCCGCATTTTCAAGGATTTCTTGGGATCCCTTCCCCAAATGGCCTTTAGGTATTACAAACTTTGTTTTCATTACTAATTTACCCTCTAAATCCAGATATTATATACATAGTTGTATGCTCGATATGAAAGCTAAATGGTGCTCCGGCCGGGATTTGAACCCGGGTTACGAGCTTTCTCCTAGCGATATAGCGAGAGGCTCGGATGCTTAGCCGGACTACACCACCGGAGCCATTGTTCCATAATTTCCTGACAAAGATAAATATCTTTTCCAAGCTTTTATTATTGGTATTTCTCATATGCTGTGTATGAATAGCGAACATGGAATTGAATCGTTTGAATGTTAAGGTATAGGATAGCACTAAGCGCGTGATTTTCAGGATCTCCCTCTTAAACTAATATTTAATCGTACGCTAGACTCAGAATATTCAAGTCGATAATTATAGCAATTAAACGGTTCTACTTATAGAAAGGAAGAAAACGAAACCAACAAAACGTAGCACATTAAGATTTAACATTGAAGTGGAGTGGAAAGTTTTTTTGTTTAATATCCTGGAGGCATTCTAGGAGGCGCCGGCGGTTGCTTAGCCGCAGCAATAACATCATCTATTCTTAAAATCATTGAAGCTGCTTCCATAGCGGATTTAATAGCTTGTTCTTTTACACTTAGGGGTTCTAGGACACCAGCCTTAATCATATCGGTGATTTCCCCTGAAAAGACATTGACACCCATCCACAGGCCATCTGGTTTTTCGTGAGCTGCTCTTAGAGTAACAAGAATGTCGATAGGGTAAAGTCCAGCGTTCTCAGCTAACGTGGAAGGCATAATTTCTAAAGCATCAATAAAAGCTTCTACAGCCAATTGCTCTCGTCCACCTACCTTTGCTGAGTACTCACGAAGTCTTTTAGCCAGCTCTCCTTCGATTGCTCCTCCTCCCGCAACCATCTTATTTACTTTTACGATATCAGCAACCACGTATAAAGCATCATTTAGAGCCCGATCAGCCTCGTCAACGAGCCTTTCTAATCCAGCGCGAATTAGAATAGCAACTGCTTTAGGATTCTTACAGCCTTCAACAAAGACCATTCTATCTTCACCTATTTTACGTTCTTCCACTACGTCAGCTTGGCCCAGATCCTTTGTTTTAAGATCATCTAAGTTAGTTACCACTTTTCCATCCGTTGCTTTAGTAAGTTTTTCCATGTCTGAGGCTTTAATTCTCCTAACAGCCAGAATTCCCTTCTTAGCAAGAAAATGCTGAGCCATATCGTCTAAACCACGCTGACACAGTACAATATTAGCCCCTGTTTTGACAATTTTTTCAACCATATCTTTAAGGATTCTAGTTTCTTCGTCGAGAAACGCCTTCATCTGTTGGGGGTCTCTTATTCGTACCTCAGCATCTATCTCAGTCTTCTCAACTTCAAGAGGTGTGTCGAGCAACGCTATTTTTGCTTTTTCAACTCTCGTAGGCATATCGGGATGAACCACTTCTTTATCTAAAATTATGCCACTAATAAGTTGGGTATCACGGAGACTCTTACCAGTCTTTTTTAAAACTTGAATGTCGTCTTTGTCAGCAGTAAGTGTTCCCGCCTTTTTTTCCATTACCTGTTTAACAGCATCAATCGCAATATTAGAAAAATGATCACTAGCGATGCCTATCACCTTTCCACGCATAGAAGTAAGAGCGATTTTCTTCAATGTCTCGCGATCATTTATATCAACATCGAGAGCCACCTCTCTTAAAACTCTAATCGCTTCTTCAGCAGCTTTCCTATAGCCTGTTATAATAGATGTTGCGTGAATTTTCTTGTCAAGGAGATCCTCAGCCTTTTTAAGGAGTTCTCCAGCCAGAATCACTGCAGTTGTCGTCCCATCTCCAACCTCTTGGTCTTGAGTCTCTGCTACTTCAACCATCATTTTAGCAGCTGGATGTTGAACATCAATCTCTTTAAGAATTTCGTGACCATCATTTGTAATCGTTATGTCCCCGAGAGTATCAACAAGCATCTTGTCCATACCTCGAGGACCAAGAGTCGCTTTAACAACATCCGCTATAACTCGAGCAGCAGCCATGTTGGCTAATTGAGCTTCTTTACCTCTCCTTCTCGAAGACCCCTCTTTCAAGATTAGAATCGGTTGACCTGATAATCCACCGGGTAAACCTACAGCCATTTGTCGTGTACCTCATCAATTTTAATAACAGAAACAAAAACAGCTCCAATATAAATTTTTTTTAAGGGATCTCATCCAGCCAAAAAAAGAAAAAAGATTGTAGGTTGGAGGGTTACTCTTTAAGTATCTTCTTAACAGCTATTTGAATATCTACAGCCTTAACTGTTTTCCTTCGCGTATGTCTTGTAAAGTCTAGAGCTTCTTTAGCAATCTTCAACCCAATCGCCTCTAAAGCCTTCCTTAGCTCTTTAGCCGCTTCTTCGCTAACTCTTTCAGCTCCGGCTTTTTTTATTATACGATGCATCGGAGCCAATTGTAAACCCTTTTGCAAATTAAATTACTCCTCATTCCTTTTTCATTTACCAACTTATATTAAACTTTATAGTCCATTTTAGTTTTCAACTATTGAACAAAATTAAAAACTATTGATTCAATAAACGTTTTAGATAGTTAATACGAGAATATTTAGATATGTAGCTAAACGAATTAATAAGTTTATTAAAGCAGCCTAAAAAACTTTAAAAGGTGATACATAAAAATAATGGTTCACTATAAAGCACTAATTACACGTCTTAAATAATTGTTATTTTGAGGATAACGAGTTGGGGAAAGCACGTACTATTAAAAAGAAGCGAATTGCAGATAAATTGTTACAAAAATATTCGAATCGGTTTACTACAAGCTTCGAAGATAATAAAAGAATAATATCTGAATTAATGATCATCCCCTCTAAACAACTTAGAAACGATATCGCTGGCTATTTAACCCGAACAATGAAAAACACACAAAAATAAAAGACGAAAAAATGAGATTTAACAATTATTAGGCGCACTAGAATGCCCATACTAATAAACGAGTATAGAAAAAGTTGGGCCCTCTTTTTTATAAGAGAAGCAAAAATTGACCTTTTGAGGGCAAAAGAAAACTCTATTCCAAATGTTCGTCAGAGCCTTGCACATGCAAGTATGAAGAAAGCGCAAACCGCGATCTATTATAGTTTGGGCGATCCTGAGTATTTAACGTGGGTAGTAAGGGAAGCGTTATACGATCATAAAAAAAAACAAGATCAAGTAATGCTGCTTTTGACTCAGATTGAGCGTTTCCTTCACCAGAATCACAAAAATATTAAGATGAATAAATCACCTATGCTTTTAATAAGAGAAGCCGAGGAGTTAGTCAATTTAGCGTCAAAAATAGTGGAGCTCATGGTTGAAGCAGAGACTTAGGGAGTTGTGAGGTGTTTTTTGTCTAGTTTACGATATACTCTTTCTTACGAAAATATTGAAATGGAATTACGCTTAGTTAAGATTAATAATCTTCATCTTCATGAAGAGATCCAACCAGAATTATTAGAGAAATTAGTAAAAAATTTGCAGAAAGAGAAAACAATTAGGCATCCTATTATGGTAGACAGAAATTCGTTTGTGGTTTTAGATGGAACCCATAGAATAGAGGCTCTTAAAACACTCAACTTCAACCATATTCCTGCCTGTATGGTAGATTACATGAATCATAACATTAAACTTGCGTTTTGGTATCGAACCATCAAAGCAAACAAATCTAGAGATCTACTAAGCATCCTTCAAAAAATTGACGTGAAGATGAAAAAATTGAAGGGAAGCGAGAAAGATGAAAGTTCGAAAAAAGCTCTTATTTCTTTTGCGAGTGGCGAATCCTTTCTTCTATTTGAAGGGGCCAAAAAAATTACTGTTTATAAATATTTGAAGGAAATTGAAAAAAAAATTCGAGACAGTGGTTTTAAAATAAATTATGATGCAAAAGAAGACGCTTTCAGAAAATTAAAAGAAAAGAAAAGCGTCGCTATCTTAGCTGCTCCTCCGTTAACTAAAGAAGCAGTTATAAAAACGGCTTTATCTAGAGAAAAATTTCCATGCAAAGCAACACGACATATAATACCAGCAAGACCTATGGGAATAAACTTCCCATTAAAGTATCTAAAGAACCCGTTAATTTGCGCAAACAAAAAATTCGTCGAAATTCTCAATAAGAAACGTTTGAAAGTTATTCCCGCAGGGAGTTCTATAAATAGCAGAAAATATGAAGAATCCATAATACTCTTCCAATGACTCAACTAAAACAGATTTAGTTTGCATAACATTTCGTTCTAAATAAGTGAAGATGGTTACTATTGGAATTAATAAGTTGGATAAATCAGCTTAAATCTCGTATGCTTTTTTTAATCTAAAGATTTTAGACACCATCGATAAACGTCATAAGCCGATTGTGAGTACAGAACGAATCTGACGAGCTTCAGACAAGTTCTTCTTTCTAAGTAGTCTTTCACAGTCGATAACGAAATCGCTGCTGCATTCTTAAGGGGATATCAAAAGGCGCCAGTGCTAATCGCAGGAAAAGAAATACTAGCTATTCCGTTTTCATCAGCTAGTCGAAGACCATTAACGTAGCAATTCTGAAGGTTTTCTGCATCTTGAGCGCGCGCGTTGGAAACCAAGCATTGATAAAATAACTTCTTCGAACATACAATCATAATGATTTTAAAGGCATTATCGTCATAAAACATGCAAATGTAAGCGTAATTAACTAGTTATCAAAAAACAAATTCACAATATAGATATATAAAAGATCATTTTCCATGTTAGTAAGTGGTTGGCCAGAAGTAGCGATGTATATTAGGCGATCGAATTGGAGAAAAATAAATGGCATGCGCTTGAACCGGACACTATATTAAGCTTACTTGACACCAGAAGAAACGGACTTAGTGAAGAAGAGGCAAAATCGAGACTCGAACAGTACGGTCCCAACGAGTTAAAAGAGGAAAAGAAGACCACACCCCTAGAAATCTTTATGAACCAATTCAAAAGCATCCTAATCGTTATTCTCATCGTTTCAGCCATTGTTTCAGCCTTTATTGCCATGAGAGAGAGCGAACCGTTTACTGACACCTTCGTTATCCTAATAATTGTTGTAATAAATGCCATCCTCGGCTTCATTCAAGAATATAGAGCTGAGAAGGCCGTGGAAGCTTTGAAAAAAATGGTCTCACCGCATGTCCTTGTATTAAGGGATGGATACGAACAATCTATAGAATCAAAAAGCCTAGTACCCGGAGACATTATGCTCCTTGAAGCAGGCAGTAGAATCGCAGCGGATTCACGCCTCATCGAAGCAGCTCAACTTGAGGCGGACGAAGCGGCTCTCACAGGCGAATCACGTCCAGTCGCGAAAAAAACCTCATCTGTTCATGCAGAGACAGAACTTGGCGACAGAACAAATACGATTTATATGGGAACCTATGTGACCGCTGGTAGAGGCGTGGCTGTTGTAACCGAAACCGGGATGGCGACTGAGTTCGGAAAAATCGCAGGCATGGTGCAGCTGATTGAGGTCACAGAACCACCCCTGAAGAAGAAAATCGAAAAGATGGGTCGACAACTTGGCGCATTATCTATCGTCTTTACTATTGCCGTGTTCTTCATAGGAATATTCATTCATATGACGGACCTTGAACTAATGTTTATGACAGCTATCAGTATGGCTGTTTCGGCTATCCCTGAAGGCCTTCCCGCTGTCCTCACGATTACTCTCGCTCTTGGAACGGCAAGGATGGCTCGACAGAAGGCTATCGTCAGAAAGCTTGCATCAGTCGAGACGCTTGGAAGTACGACTGTTATCTGCTCAGATAAAACGGGAACACTTACCAAAAATGAGATGACTGTAAGCCGCATCTATTCTGGTAACCAATCTTTACACATCTCGGGCGCAGGCTATATCCCAAAAGGAGAGTTCATATTTGAGGGAAAGACCTTTGATATTAAATCAGATGATAGTTTTGAATTACTTCTGAGAATAAGTGCCCTTTGCAATGACGCACACATCGAGACCGCCCGTAACAACGCTCTACAGAACAGTAATGGCTGGAGTGCTTTTGGAGACCCTACCGAATTAGCGCTCGTAGTAGCTGCGGCAAAAGCAGGCATTTGGCAAGAGAAGCTTAAGAAGAATTATCCAAGGGTGAACGAGTTTCCCTTTGATTCTAATAGGAAAATGATGAGCACCATCCACAAAACTCCTGAAGGGCGCAATCTAGTGGCCTACCTGAAAGGTGCCCCCGAAACGATCATAGATCGAAGCGTTAGTATCATCGAAAATGGAGTAGTAAGACCGATTAGTCAAGAAGACCGACAACAAATACTCTCTGAAACATTCTCAATGGCATATGATGCCTTAAGAGTATTGGCAATGGCGTACAAAGTGTTACCTCAAAATAAGGAATACACCATCGAGGAGGTAGAAACTGGAATTACCTTTGTAGGCCTCGTCGGAATGATAGACCCCCCAAGAGACGAAGTCCCACTTGCTATAAAAACTTGCAGTCAAGCAGGAATCCGATCCGTAATGGTTACAGGCGACCACAAGCTCACCGCTATAGCAATCGCAAAGAAGATCGGAATGCTGAAGAATGAAACACCGAGATCAGTTCTCACTGGAGGAGATCTAAGCAACATAAGCGATGAGAAACTGGATGACGTTATAGATAGTGTAAGGGTCTTCGCACGCGTCTCTCCAGAACATAAGATGCGAATAGCTCAGTCGTTAAAGAGGAGAGGGCATGTCGTTGCTATGACTGGAGATGGTGTAAACGACGCACCAGCCCTTAAATCAGCAGACATCGGTATCGCCATGGGTATCAAAGGGACAGACGTTACTAAAGAAGCGTCAGACATGATCTTGGAGGATGATAACTTCGCAACCATCGTCAATGCCGTTGAGGGGGGACGTCACATATACGACAATATTACAAAATACATCAGGCTAATGATCACGTCGAACTTCGACGAGTTCATAGCAATCACTCTTACTGCCTTACTGAGCATACCTATACCCTTCTTACCAATACATGTACTCTGGTTCAACTTAATGTCTGATGGCCTGCCAGCCGTAGCATTAAGCATGGATCCAGCGGATCCTGATTTGATGAGATACAAGCCCAGAAGTCCAAATGAAGGCATTCTCTCTAGGTTTTGGCGGTTCATCCTATTCGCTGCTCTCATAGATTTACTTTCAGACTTTATTCCATATGTTTGGACATATTACACCACAGGCAGCGTTGAACAAGCGAGAACCATGGCGTTCACTTGCATTACCTTCTTTGAAGTATTACTAGCGTACCAATGCCGATCCGAAAGGCAGCATGTCCTCAAATTAGGATGGAAGGGATTCATTGCTAACAAGATGCTGGCGGCAGCAGGCGTTATTACGTTAGTACTGCACTTTAGTATAATCTATGTACCATTCTTGAATGTAATATTCCATGTGGTACCCCTTACGTCTTATCAACTATTGATATGCTTTGTCGGTTCATTATCCGCATTTCTAATATTCCCAGGTAAACTCATTAAAAGACGGCCATATGTTGAAACCAAGTAAGATCCCCTACAGGATTGTTCGAAATCCTGCATTTTTCTCTTTAGGATTGATGCTAGCTTGTGCGTATGCAGATTGAGTGAACTAGAAAGCACGCGCTAATACAATTGAATCCCCTCTCCCTCCCTCCATGAAAGGGGTCATATATACTTCTTCTCACCAGTTCATCATAACGATGAGTAGCACGCGCGCTAGCTTCAAGCTTTTTGACATTGGCCCATCTCTCCCTCGATTCCCTCGCTCCTTCTCTCCCCTTTGCCTAAAAATGTAACCATCAATGTGCGCGCGCTATAAGAAAGAGGCACACGGTTTCGAAGAGGGGTGTAATGATTATTGAATACGGCAGTGGGTTGGATCTTCGACATCTATATTCAAGGGGAGCAGGCTGCCATCTGGCTTCGCACCGAGAACGGTAAAGTTCTAAAACTCATTGACGCTTATTTTCCCAATTTCTATCTTCTCCCAAAAAGCGAAGATGATGGAAAGATATTATGCCACCTCCTCCAAGGTTCCACCAACGTACGGAATATCGATTTCGAAGAAAAACACATAATGCTAAACGAAGAAAGGAAGGAGAAGCTTCTCCGTGTCACTGTTGACAATGTTTGTAGCTACAAGAAGTTGCTAGCAAAAGTGAAATCGATGCCGCAAGTTAAGGCCCTCTACAACATTGACTTGCTGCATGTTCAGCAATATGTATCTACCAAGCTTAAAGTAGCTCCAACAAGCAAAGTGGAACTACAATACAACAATGAACATTACCTTCATTCTATTCGTTTAATAGACGACTCCGAGGAAATCGCTCCACCACCTTTCACCAGCCTCCTATTCGACATTCAGACAAATTCCTCCGTTTGGTCTCCCTACCAACACCATAATCCCATCATCGGTTTAGAAGTGAAGTATGAAGGGGAGGAACAGACTCTTCAAGGAGACGAACAGGACGTTTTAAATGATTTTTCGTCAAACGTGAGGGCTTATGACCCTGATTTTCTAGTCTGTCCTGATCCAGATAATACGGTTGGTTATCTGTTTGAGAGGGTGAGGAAACTACAATTGAATATACGGCTCGGCAGAGAAGACGTTGATCTTCAACGATTGAGTAAACCTCTTCCCTATTGGTTCCATGGAAGAGTTGTCTTAGATTTTGGATATTTTAACACGTTCGGAATCGTGGGGTTAGTTGAAAGATCGAGATTTGGGATGCTTACTCCCGGCTTAGCCTCGAAGTGGACGGCCAATAGAACCATCGAGTCGAAGAATTGTTATGAACTGCTTCGGAGAGGTTATGTGATTCCAAAAAACGAGGGCTATTATGAATATATTAGGACACTAAAAGAAGTAGCTGATCGCGATCGTGGAAGCTTAATCTTGGCTCCCCGGATCGGAGTCGTACATGAGAACGTGGCTGAGCTGGATTTTGAGAGCCAATATCCTAATCTGATTGTAAATGACGGATTAAGCTATGAAACGGTCACTCCATCTGGCGTGATTCAACGAGACGATAGCCTTCTTCCTTTTGTGACGAAGCACTTCCTCAAGCGTAGGCTGTGGTTTAAGCGACTTAGGAAGAAATTTGTTCGCGGCAGTCAAGAGTGGCGATGGTGTGAGCAGAGACAACTTGCGCTAAAAATGATTTTGGTCTGCCTCTATGGGACATCTGGTTGCTGCTGGAACCGCTTTGGAAACGTTCTATGCTTTGAAGAGATAAACCAGCGTTCGAGGCAGGCGTTGGTTAAGATAAAGGATATCGTTCAGAAGAGGGGTTTCGACGTAGTTTATGCTGACACGGACTCCATCTTCATCAAGAAAGAAGACACTACAAAGAGGGAGTATGAAAAACTAGCTACGAGGATAAGCCAGCACATCGACTTACCCATTGCGTTAGCTCATCACTACAAGTTTCTTCTTTTGCTCCCGCTGGAGATGGATCCCTCAGGGCATATGGAGGCGCAGAAACGTTATTTCGGGCTGCTTATGAATGGCGAACTGCTGGCTAGAGGAATCGAAATCAGGCGTCACGATTGTCCAAGATTCATTAAAGCATTTCAGATCCAACTTATTAAGACACTATTTGACGTTGAAGTCGCAGAAGATGTGGATCAAATTGGGTATAGGAGAGCACTTAACTATGTCTCTAAAACAATTGATAAACTTGTGGACAGAAAAGTTCCCATAGATGAACTTGTGATCTCAAAGATTCTCAGAAAGTCGTTATCTGAATATAAACTGACGGCACCCCATGTTTCGGCAGCCATCAACCTAGCACATATGGGCAAGACCGTGAGGAAAGGAGACGTGATAGATTTCGTTGTGGTCAATGCGGGACATCGTGTTCCTCTTCGGAGAGTGGCTCCCTTCGAAAGTTATAATTCCAATTTTTATGATTGGCAGAAGTATCGAGAGATGGTTCTCGATGCGGCCGAAACGGTTCTTTCTACTTTTGGCTTCTCCAGAGAAAAATATGGCTTACCGCCTCAAACAAGATTGTTCCATCGAGCTAGCTAGCCGAATGAGGATAAAAATAGACGCGGGTGAGAGTTCAAAGGAATCCGAATCCCTCGTCTGCTCCAATCCCGATACAGCGCGCGCGAACCTATATATAAACTAATCCTTATAGAATAAAATACGTGGTGGACCGGGCGGGATTTGAACCCGCGAGCTCCGGATATTTTGGATATTCTTGCAAATCCGGCATGAGTTCCAAACTTCACCACCGGCCCTGAACAGTTTTAGGTTAATTATATTTCTAATATATCAATGAATTGTCTAACGCGCGTTAACTTGCTAGTTTTTTGTTAAAATGTGAAGTCAGACCGTCGTTTTTGCAGACCTTCGTGTTTTGACGCGAGCATTGACGGTTGGGGATTACAAAATTTTTGAGATATAATATACCGATGATAGATTTAGCGTCTTTAATCTCTTTTCTTTCAATCATTTGTAAAACATTTTCAAGATCAATCGTAAGGACTTTAATATGTTCATCCTTTTCAGGCCTTTGTTTTGTTTTAGTTAAATTTGTTGCCAGATACAGATAAATCACTTCAGTACTATATCCTGGAGCAGGATACAACTCGAGTATTTTCTGAAAAGAACTTCCCATGTAGCCTGTTTCCTCAAGAAGCTCACGTCGAGCACATTCTTCTGGGTCTTCTCCGTTTCCTAACGTTCCTGCCGGTGGCTCACATATAGCTCTCTCAATAGCATGACGATATTGTTTAATCACAACTACATCTTTTCCAATTATCGGTATTATTGCAACGGCTCCTGGATGTTCTACGATTTCGCGATTGAACTGTCCTTTTACTGATTTAACAACGTCTTCGCGAAGAGTAATTAACTTTCCTTTATGGATTACGCGCTTAGCAATTGTTTTCTCAAAAAATGGTTCACTATCCATTAGCAACCCCTTATTATGAAGAGTATGAAAAACATCTAATAAGTTTCATACCAAATTTGCACCAATGAGGTTAAACAGCACAAGCGCGCTATGATTAAACACTGCATGAAACTAGAACATCATTACATCATGGAAAATGTAATGGGAGGCATTCTAAATATGATATTTAATATATCGAAGAAGAAGGCTAATAGATTTATTGGGTAGATTTCATTGAGCTTTGTGCCTATAGCTAAAGCTATGAATGTTATGGTGTATGCTAAAAATACCGATTTTTTTTCTTTTTTTAATAGCCCCTACTATTCTCACGTAAATGCATCAGCAGTTGATATTTATCCAAAAAAACGTAATGCTGATGAAGTCCTAGCTTTTAGTCCGGTAGAAGGGGTGATCTCTAAAATTCATGAAGTTAAAAGCCCTGTTCCAAAACACTTCAAAGCCTCGGAAACAGAACATCTTATCGTAGTCTCCCCACGAGAGAATCCGAATGTTGCTGTGAAACTACTTCACATAAATTCTAATCTTGAAAGAGGTATGCGCATAAATGTTGGTGATTATTTAGGGAAACTTGTCAGAAGTGGATTCTTCAACTTTTGGACTAATAAACATCTTCATATTGAAGTGAGAAGTCTCAAAAATCCTTTGAGAGCGAAAGGAGCCTATCATTTAGCGCCAGTAAACTCTTGCGATAACGACTTAAGATGGCAGAAGGGCCCCTCATTTGAAGGCGGGAGATTTGAGGAAATCAAGGAAAATTACGCTATAATCGGGCTCAAGGAAGGTGTAGTCAAGATAGGTAAATTTTGGGGTTTTGGATGCATTACCCGTGGTGTAGAGGGCGTTGTTGATGGTGG
The DNA here is from genome assembly GCA_020355125.1 of Candidatus Bathyarchaeota archaeon. Taxonomy (GTDB): domain Archaea; phylum Thermoproteota; class Bathyarchaeia; order RBG-16-48-13. Next base: position 1,091,688 of record CP070659.1, on the reverse strand, counting down.
CATCCCTCATTACGGCTATGGAGGCGTACATCTGATAAATTCTTCGAAAATTAGAGTTGGTGACAAAATCCGTGTTGAGGACAATACGATTGGAACTGTTACATCTGTCTTCAAGAGCGCTATAAAATTCAAATGTTCCCCCGCTTTCATCTATCTTAACAATCATCTTATCAAAGGCTTATCAATGTACTGTCAGCTTGAAGAAACCAGCACAATAAAAGTCATACCTCAATTCCCGAACGCCTTCAAAAATTTTAAAATGGGGAGTGATGTTTACTTTAAGCTTGTAACACAAATTTCTGGTCGATAATTAGTTATCCCTGAAATTTTATTGGAGCTTAGATAAGGCTTGAATTATGGTAAGATAACAGAGGAAACGTTAGTTATTTTTCAAAAAATAGTAAGTAAAGAAAATGTCAGTGTTGATCAAGAATCTTTGGAAAAATATTCCTATGATGAAACTCCGCATGGTTTAAGGCACTGTCCAGACGTTGTTATAAAGCCGGAAAACACTAGACAAGTTTCGGACATATTGAAGCTAGTTAACAAACATAGGATACCTGTGACGTTTAGGGGTCAAGGCACCGGACTTGCTAACGGAGCGGTTCCACTCTATGGCGGCGTCGTTATGAGTTTTGAAAAAATGAATAAAATAGCCGTTGATGAAGATAATTTAATGGCAGAAGTGGAAGCAGGAACCGTTCTTTTTGATCTACGACAAGAAGTAGAAAAAAGAGGACTGTTTTATCCAGCGGATCCAGGAGAGAAGACATCTACTATGGGGGGTAATGTTGCCACAAATGCTGGAGGAATGAACTGTGTAAAATATGGAAAGGTACGGGACTATGTTCTTGGTTTAGAAATAGTACTCTCATCTGGAAAAATTCTAATGTTAGGTGGCAAGACTGTTAAGCGATCAAGTGGATATGAATTAATGCATTTAATAATTGGTTCAGAAGGAACTTTAGCAGCCGTCACTAAGGTCATAATAAAACTAATAAAATTACCTAAACGATTCATCACTCTTTACATACCCTTCGATGAAGCAAACAACGCAGTTAAATCTGTTTCAAAAATACTTAAGAAGAGAATTACACCAACAGCTATGGAATTCGTTGAACGAGAAGTTATATTAGAAACTGAAAAGCAGACTGGAAAAAAGATGCCGCACAATGAATCTGAAGCTTACCTTATTATAAGGATCGATGGAGACGACGACACTATCCTTTTTGAGGAAGGAGAAAAAATTGCAAATATATGCCTCGAAAATGGGGCTTTAGATGTTTTCTTTGCTGATTCAAAGGAGAGACAGCATAGAATATGGGATGTAAGAAGCCTCTTCTATGATGGCGTAGTAAAAAATAAAAAAAACATTGAAATAATTGATACAGTTATACCGCCAAGCAAAATAGCAGATTATATGAGGACAGCCAAGAAAATTGCAGACGCACATGGGATAAAAATTATCGGCTTCGGTCATGCAGGAGACGGCAATATACATTTACATCCTATTGGCGATGGTCTAAGCCAGAAGGAATGGTATCGAAAGCATAAGATGGTAATGAAAGAACTGTACGAATCATCAGTGGCTCTCGGCGGAACCATTTCAGGAGAACATGGAATAGGCGTATCAAAAAAAGAATATTTACAAATCGGTCTAGATGAAAATCAGATTAGCCTCATGAGGGAGATTAAGAAAATCTTTGACCCGAACATAATTTTAAATCCTGGAAAGATTTTTGATATGGAATAGTTGAACCTGATAAATTTATAGTATGCGTTAGCTAGTAGAGTTCTTTCTCAACTGCTTTCTTTCTTATCTCTCATCTAATGTCACTAAGATAATTACGTCGTTCACGTTAGTATCTGTTGGACCTGTATATATGAGATCGTTAATCTCTTTAAAGAAAGGATGAGAATTATTGTTTTTTAAATAAGTAATTGGATCCATTCCGTGAGGTAAGGCTCGTTTATAAGTAAATCCATCAACAACGGCTCCAGCTGCATCAGTAGATCCATCCACCCCATCTGTATCTATAGCGGCAAAGACTACTTCCTTTAAACCTGATAACCTTGTCACTGCGCTAAGAACCATCTCTTGATTGCGCCCTCCTTTTCCAGAGCCCGTTACATTCACTGTGGTTTCTCCTCCAGCCAACAAAACACCAGGCTTGATTACTGGCTGATTGGCCGCAATCAACTCTCTCGCAAGGGCTGAAAAGACTGTGCCGACGTGGCGAGCTTCACCTTCAATATAGGAAGAAAGTATAAGTGTGTTATAGCCCAGTTTTTTCGCCATCTGTTCAGCCGACTCTAAAGCAATTCTATTGCTGCCCAAAACAATGTTATGAGTTTTTGAGAAACAGACGTCCCCTGGCTTAGGGCATTCAGGATTCTTACCAGCCACTCCATTATTTAAATATCTAACAACAGACGCTGGCGCTTTTTTCCAAACGTCATAGTATTTCAATATTTTAACGGCGTCTAAGAAGGTGCTATGATTTGGGGCAGTAGGTCCTGAAGCGATACTGGATACCTGGTCCCCAACAACGTCCGATATAATTAGACAGAGAATAGTTGCGGGATACGCTAAAGCAGCCAATCGTCCACCTTTAGTTTGAGATATGTGCTTCCGAACCGTGTTTATTTCATTGATTCTCGCTCCACATCTCAATAAAAGGCTTGTGACTTTTTGCTGCTCTTCGAGAGTAATGCCCTCTTGCGGATATGGAAGTAGCGCTGAGCCTCCGCCAGATAGAAGGAGGATTACCAACGTTTTTTCGTCCAAGCGTTTTAACAACTCTCTCATTTTTTCAACGCCACTTAGACCCCTTTGATCCGGGATCGGGTGGGCTGCTTCATTTATTTGGATAATGCATGTATCAAAGTTTTTCGCGGTTCCATGTGGGACATTAATTATTCCTGCCTCAATACGATTATTCAGAATTTCTTCGATGGCCTCCGCCATTTTTCCACTCGCTTTTCCTCCTCCAATTACAAGAATCCGTTTATACTTTTTAAGAGAGAGCCGTAAATCTCTAACACTCAATTCATGATCTGTCAGTCTAACTTTCTCCTTTACCAATATTCGAGGGTCAACAGCGGATATTGCAGATTCTAGAGAGCTATGGCTACTTCTCGAGCCTTAGCGTTTAATTGAGTCTGGGCGTTACCTACGATCTCTTGATGATTCTGTATTCTAGGCAAATGAATGTAAACCTCCATTCGCATGCATGCTACACGCATTTAATAAAGCATATCATTTTTTAAGGATTCGTTTTATAAAGGATCAGCAGAGCATGCGCGCGCTAAAAAGTTTAAAAAGAGTTTATTTTATAGAGATGCAAAATTAAGAAGGATATCGGTGAAGAATTTGAGTGGATATAATCGAAAAAAGATTTTTGTAACGAGAAAGCTGCCAGAAGCGGCCATGAAAATTTTGGAATCAAAGGCATTCGATGTTAATGTCTGGACTAAAGAGACTCCGCCTCCGAAAAAAGTTATCATAGAAAAAGTGAAGAACGTAAACGGCTTGATCTGCTTATTAACAGAAAAAATCGATGAAGAAGTAATTAACGCTGCTGGAGAACAGTTAAGAGGTATATTCCAAGTGGCCGTCGGCTACGACAACATTAATGTAGATGTGGCAACTAAGAAAGGAATCTACGTGACCAACACTCCCGGTGTCTTAACGGAGACGACCGCCGACTTTGCCTTTACACTTCTGATGGCGACAGCAAGGAGGATCGCTGAAGCCGACAGATGCGTTAAAACTGGAAAATGGAAGATTCCTTGGGGTCTTATGATGCTCTTAGGCCAGGATATCTGGGGGAAGACCATCGGTATAATCGGTTTAGGTAGGATAGGTGGAGCTGTGGCTAGGAGAGCAAAGGGGATGAATATGAAGATTGTCTACTATGATGTTTATCGAAACGAGAATTTGGAGAAAGAGTTGGGCGCCAAGTATGTAGATTTAGAGACGCTTTTGAGAGAATCCGATTTTGTAACAGTTCATGTTCCACTAATGCCTTCAACATACCATCTCATAAACGAGGAGAGGCTTAAAATGATGAAGAAGACATCATGCCTCATCAATACGTCTCGAGGACCCGTAATCGACGAGAAGGCACTATACAAAGCCCTAAAGGAGGAGTGGATCTGGGCTGCAGGTTTAGACGTTTGGGAAAACGAACCGACGGACTTGAATAATCCCTTACTTACGTTGGATAATATAACAGTAGCACCTCACATCGCGAGTGCAAGCTATGCTACGAGAACTAAGATGGCGGTTATGGCTGTGGAGAATCTTATAGCCACATTCGAAGGCAGAATTCCGCCAAATCTCGTTAACAAAGAAGTCTTAAAAAAATAACCACCAATCAAATAAAATATAAAATCCTATTTTTTTCCTTTCCAATAACTTTCTTTTCCGCGCACGCGCTTTTTGGACCCTGTATGTCATTTATTCGACCAAAAATAGCCGCACATGTGGCAATACCGTCTATCAGACCCCTTTCAAATGCCTACGTGTATAAGAACCAAGCTTATATATTAGGCCTTAAAAGATAAGGCGTGTTGGTGATGTTTAAATGACACATATCTCAGATAGAACAAAGAACTTAGGAACCGAAACCGCGTTTGACGTCTTGGCAGAAGTGAACAGACTCGTTGCAAAAGGTAAAGAAGTCGTAAGTTTCTGCATAGGTCAACCAGACTTTGACACACCGGACAATATTAAATACGCTGCAATAAACGCCATAACTAGAGGAAAAACCGGTTACACAGCCTCGGCAGGCATTCTCACATTGAGGAAGGCCATCGCGAAGCACCTCTCTAATTCAAGGAAGATCCCAGTAAATCCAGACTCAGTGGTTGTAGCAAATGGAGCTAAACCTTTCATCATGCATACAATAGTGTCTGTCACAGACTATGGTAAAGGTGACGAGGTCCTCTACCCAAACCCAGGCTTTCCAATTTACGAAGCCCAAATCTTAGCGCAAGGCGCTATACCTGTTCCTCTATTCCTGCTTGAGAAAAAGGGATTTGGCTTCGATATCAACGACCTGAAGAGAAAAGTTAACGAGAAAACCAGACTCCTAATCTTGAACTCACCACAAAACCCAACAGGTAGTGTTCTCAGCAGAATGGAATTAGAGCAGATAGCAGATATAGTTAGTGAATACGACAACCTCTGGATCTACTCCGACGAGGTTTATTCAAACCTTTTTTACGCCGGAAAATTCCAGAGCATCGCTTCAATATCTAATATGCAGGAAAAAACAATTATTGTTGATGGGCTCTCAAAGACCTATGCTATGACGGGTTGGAGGCTTGGCTACGCATCGAATAAAAAGTTGGCTCCATACCTTACACGTTGGGTGACGAATACTACTTCTTGTGCAGCACACCCTACACAATACGCAGCACTGGAGGCAATAACAGGATCGCAAAAGAAATCGGAGAAGATGATGCAGACCTTTAAGACGAGGAGGAATCTTATTGTTGACGGCTTAAACCAAATAGAAGGCATAACTTGTTTAACTCCAGGAGGAGCTTTCTACGTTTGGCCAAACGTCACAAAGGCTTGTGAAATTGTTGGAGCAGAGAATTCTGAGGAATTTAGAAAAAGATTATTGTACGAAGCGGGGGTCGCCGTGCTTGCGGACATCCATTTTGGACAACAAGTAGAGGGAGAAGGTCAACACATAAGATTATCATATGCAACGTCAACCGATAACATAAAGGAAGGCCTGAGAAGGATCGCAGACTACATAAACAACTACAGAAAATAAGGTAGACGAAGATAACGAGTCGTGAAAACCCATTCAACACTAGACAATCAATAGAAGTTGTTAACTAAAGCATGCGCATGATTTCTGAAATTATTTAGAGAAAATGATTCCTAAAATAATCTAGCTAGGAGCACATAGAAAGGAAGAGAGGAATTACATACGAAGAGCGTAGTAAATGAAAGGACGAGGAGAGTTAAATGGTAAAGAATAACAATACACGTCTCGATCCATGGAGTGTAAAAGAAGTAAAGAATTATTCTTTAATCATGAAAGAGTTTGGCATAGACGATATTGATACGGTTGCAGCACGGATCCCAAGCCCAAACAAATATATTAGAAGAAAAATTAACTTCGGCCACATAGATTTAGGAACCGTGTTAGATGCCGTTGAAAAGAACGAACCTTATGCGGTTATGAGTGGGATAAAACCGACGGGCTCTTTTCATTTAGGTTCAAAGATAACCGCTGAGGAACTCATTTTTTTCCAGCAGCTTTCTTCAAAAGCTGTCGTCTTCTATTGTATAGCTGACTATGAAGCTTACGCGGATAATAGAATGAGTTTTGCAGATAGTTTAGAGATTGCTGTGGAGAACGTTGCAGACCTATTGGCGTTAGGCCTTAATCCTGAAAGAGCTTTTATTTATCGTCAGTCTGATGACAAACGTTTATTGGACATGGCTTTCACTTTCACTCGAGACGTCACTTATAACATGATGGAGGCGATTTATGGGGACAAATCGTTTGGATTATATATATCTGCGCTGATTCAAGTAGCGGATATTCTTCTCCCTCAAACGAAAGATTTCGATGGACCAAAGCCTACGGTCGTGCCTGTTGGAGTTGATCAAGCCCCTCATATCCGCTTAACGAGAGATATAGCGAGAAAGTATCAAAAAGAATACGGATTTTTATTGCCAAGCGCAGTGTTTCATAAACTAATCCGGTCCCTTAAAGGCACCTTTAAAATGTCCAAACGAGAACCCATGGGCATCCTAACACTAAACGATGACCCAGAAACCGCGAAGAAAAAAATACTTGAAGCCTTCACTGGTGGCCGAGATACCGTTAGCCTTCAACGAAGACTAGGTGGAGAACCTGAGAAATGTACTATCTACGAATTGCTGATGTACCATTTTGTTGACGATGACAACGCAGTAAAGACTCGATATGAAAAATGTATTGCCGGAGAAAATCTCTGTGGAGATTGCAAGGCTTATGTAGCTGATTTCGTTGCAAACTATTTAAGAAAACATCAAAAGAGAAGACGGTCACACATCGATACAGCAAGAGAAATACTGAAGACGAATACCATACATCATAGCTAATGAAGCATTTAGCACCCGCTTAAATGCCTTAACTGAAAGCCCGCGCGCGCTTAAACGCATTACCAAGGCTTTTTGTGCGCTTGTTTTGTTTAGAGTAAAAAAATTTAACTAACCAGTTATTTGTACTATGAGTGGAATAATAATGTGATGAAGTATGAGTAGACCCCAAACTGTTGGAAATTTAAAGATTGGACATCATATAATTATCGATAATGAACCATGCAGAATTGTAGAATTCGAGAAGTCTAAACCTGGAAAACATGGTTCAGCTAAAGCTCGAATTATAGCTATGGGAATCTTTGACGGTGCGAAAAGAAGCATTGTTAGCCCTATCAGTGCAAGGATCGAAATGCCCCTGATCGAAAAACGGAGTGGCCAAATAATTTCCCTAACTGAAAACTCGGTTCAACTCATGGATTTAGAAACCTATGATGTCTTCTACACTCTTAAACCCACTGATGAGGACCTTAATGCAAAGCTTTCGGCCGGTTTAGAGGTAGAATATTGGAAAGTTACGGATCGTACTAAAATTATGAGAGTTAAAGGGAGATTGTAAATCTAACGATAGATTTATAAACTATGATTAAAGAGATGAAGTCTCTATAACAAATGTGTTGATGTATTTGGCAATCATATTATGCTCTTATTGCGAAAAATCCGTAAATACAAAGAAGGCAAAAATGAAAATGGCACCCCAATGGATATACCAAGATTTGTTGAATGCGAACAGCCTCCAGTCAAATAAAACGCTTTCGAAAATAGTCGGCATCTGCTCTGCCTGCTGGAACAATGTATTTAAGAAGAAGCTGACAGTTGAAGACTGGTATTGGGAATACAATAAAACGATTTAGTTCAGACCAAAGGACTAAAAATCAGTATAGATTGCACACGATTTTATTTCTAATAGGAGCCATCGCTCGCGCGAAAAATAGGCTCAAACATCCAAAAGGGTAAACACATTTATACAATAAAATGAATTGCGAATCACGTCTCACACGCGCGCATATAGCCTTACCGTTGGTAACATTTTTAATAACACCTACGACGATAAACAATTATGAACGGAAAGCCAAAGGTCCTTGTCACAGCACGCCTTCACGAAGACGCCATGAACTCGCTAAGAAACTTGGCTGAAGTAACAACCCTAGCTCGCCAACTCGCCGCCTCTAAATCAACATTACTTGAAATCATTCATGACTTTAAAGGCGTTATTATTGGATCGCTTGAGCCCTTTGATAAGGAAGTAATATACGCTGGAGACAAGCTTCGTGTAATTTCTCGACATGGTGTAGGATACAATAATGTCGACGTTAAAGCTGCTACACAAAAGAAAATATACGTTACAATTACTCCCGTTCTCTCCGAAACCGTTGCAGATCTAACGTTGGGCTTAATCATATCTGTTGCAAGACGAATCCCTCAAGCCCACAAATATGTAAACGAAGGAAAATGGGGCGTAGAAACAGGATTTTTTACCGGAACCGATATATATGGCAAAACTTTGGGAATAATAGGGTTAGGACGTATAGGCTCTGCTGTTGCTAAGCGAGCAAAAGGCTTCGCTATGACTATTTTATATTATGACCTTATCAGAAACCTTGAAATGGAGAAGCAACTTGGCCTGAAATATGTTTCACTTGAATCGCTCTTATCGCAGGCAGATATAGTGACCATCCATGTTCCCTTAACCGATAAAACGATGAGGCTAGTTGGAGAACGGGAGCTCAAACGCATGAAGCCGACGGCGTATTTAATAAACACCTCACGAGGTCCAACCGTTGACGAATCCGCTCTCTACACCGCGATAAAAGACGGCTGGATAGCCGGCGCAGGATTAGATGTTTTCTCAGAGGAGCCAATAAACCCTAAGAATCCTCTCCTCTCTTTAAAGAATATTATATATACGCCTCACATCGCTAGTGCAACTCAAGAATGTAGATACAAAATGTCCATGATGAGCGTAGAAAACACGATAAGAGTACTTAAACGGAAAAAACCATTACATTACGTCACATCTTAATTTCACCTTTTCTGAGCTACCATGTAGCGGGTAGCATTCAACGAGTGTGCTGCCTTGCATATTTATGGTCGTGCCACAAGAAACTGTTTTGAAGATATAAGTTTGTCCAATCATTGCATCAATAAGTTACTACTTTTTACGAATGAAGAGCATTATAAGCTGCTCTAAAATCTTTGTCAAGTTCTGCCTCTGATCCAATACCAACCATGCACGCCTCAACCTGTTGATTCTTAAAGATATAGTCAAAGGCTTCTTTGGGCGGTATTCGCCCTCCAGCTAGCGGCTTTATCGCTACGACGGGTTTTGTCGTCTGTTTTATGGCGTGAATAGCCATTTTTTGGGTTGGAAACATCATTACTCCTAACTTGTTCACGGGAGTAAGATACCCATCAAATAGTATTTGACTTGTTTCCAAGATGGAAATGGATGAGCCTGCGTGGTGGGAGGCAAGTAAAACGGGGCACTGCAGGCGATCACGGAGCACATTCGCAAACGTTTCCAATAAGTCTAATCGTCCAGTTAGGGCTAGAAAATCGTTTTCGGATCCCGGCTCTGCGAGGAGAATCTTAAAGCTGTCTAAGGACCTTAATTCGTCGTTGAGAACGTTAAAATCGATTCGAAGCAAATCAATTTCTTCCTTGGAGTAGGGTTGGAGCTGCGTTACAGCGTTTTGAAACTTTGTTTTCCACCCGGCTCTACATCGCAGAATGGGATCGTTAATGTACTTCTTCAAAAGACTGTCATTAACTAGCTTGCTTTGATACGCATAGTATGTGACCCATCGCCTATAAACATCGACAGGTTTATTACCGATTCGCAAGGGAATCATGAAACAAGGAATGAGACCAATCTCCACAGAAGTAAACCGAATGGTTCGCCTTAGAGCATCACGCAGCGTTGCGGATAATCGCCCTTCTACGGCTGGGGTGCAGGCAACTGCAGTGACACCGTAATTAGTCACGGCCTTTTGTAGAAGGCTAACAATATTCTCCATCTTAGAAAATTTTTCACGGTATTCTTGATTCTTCGTTAGTCCTTGATAAGATTCACCTAAAAAGGGTAAGTGGCCTAAAATGAGCCTCGGAATCAATACGCCGCCTATTCCAATTTGGGGCTCCATAAAAGAGGGATCATACGTTATTTCTCGTACACCTCCCATGGATGTTTACGCTTTACATTATAGCGGTTAAGATAAATCAGATCGTCTAGCTTAAAGCGAGATGTGGCGAAAGGCTGTTCAGCGGGACAGCCTATCGGAATCAGCGCTATAGGCCGAATACCCCTCGGTAGATTAAGTGTATAAATTACTAATTGTTCATTGAAGGCTTCGACCCAACAGGCTCCAAGACCTAATGCATGAGCTGCCAGCAGAAGGTTCTGAACCGAAGCGGTAGCATCCTGTAAACAATATAATTCCCTTCCTCTCTCTCCATATCGTTGAGCCGACCGTTCTTCATGAGCACAGACCACAATGTCTACTGGTGCATCCTCAATGAATCGTTGGTTACGAGCCGCTTCACAGAGTTGCCGTTTGACTTGATCATCAGTAACAAGGACGAATTCACGGGCTTGTCGATTTCCAGCCGAAGGCGCCCACCGAGCAGCCTCCCAGATCTGGTCAAGCAACTGTTCGGGAACAGGATCTGATTTAAAGGATCGAATACTTCTTCTACTAACAATTGCCTCCAACACGTCCATAATCTGAAGCCTCAACGGTACTATGTAGTAGGGAAGTTTACAAGTTTTTTCCTTCTCTCGACGTATACGTAAACCCAGTGCAAAATTTCTAAAAACTATTTCGTGCGGATAGCGTATCAGCTACTGCATGTACTCATTTGTGATGGCCATTACAAAGTTTTTTAGGCGTGCTAATGTTGAGAACCAGGAAAAAACGGTGCCAAAAACCAGTATCGCATGTACGAACGTGCGAAAAACACCGCCGCGCGCGCGCGCGACTGTGTGAATAGGCTTAAGTATTCGCACATAACATGATTTGGTTGTACCGGAAATATTGAAAAAAGGGAAATATGAATACGCTCAAAAGGACCCGTAGTCTAGCTTGGATAGGACGTTGGCCTGCGAAGCCAGAGACCTGGGGTTCAAATCCCCACGGGTCCACCTAGT
>CP070659.1:1077376-1080327 GCA_020355125.1 Candidatus Bathyarchaeota archaeon | reverse complement strand
CACGAATCAACATTGCAGCTTCTATTGGTTCGATTGGTGCTACGTTGATTTCAGGGTACGTCATGACGGCAGTTGGTGGAAGCTTAGCTAACATGTATATGATCCCGATAGTATTAGCTACTTTGTGTGTATTCTTTTCCTCGACAGCGATGTTAAAAGTTCGTGAGAAAAAGTTTTCAAATGACTCTAAATCGACTCCATTGATTAACTGGGAACTGTTTAGAAGTAATGTAAACTTCCGTACTTTGTGTCAAGTTAGTTTTGTACATAGTTTCTTTATGTCTATATCATGGCCTCTTTTTGCCATTACTATGGTCCGAGTCATAAAAATCGACATGATTCAGATCGCATATATATCCATAATATCGAGCATTGTAGCAATATTTGTGAGAAGATTAATTGGACGGATAACTGATTATGCTGGAAGAAGAAGGCTAATAATCATCAGCCGAGCCGGCATATTTATCTATCCTACCATATACGCATTTGCCACGAATTTTTACCATCTTGTAATCGCCAACCTTATTGTAGGAGTCTTTGGCGCAATATCTGAAATCGTCATCTTTGCCTATCAACTAGATGTTACTTCTGAAGGCCAACGTGGAGCAAGTTTATCATTATACAATACGGTGAGTGGCGTTGCTACGTTTTTCGGCTCCCTTTTCGGAGGTTATATTCCTTCAGTAATGATGAGTTTAGGCTTAAATGAGCTAGTATCAATCCAACTAGCCTATGCTATATCAGCTATTGGGCGACTAGGAGGAGGGCTTCTATTTCTCAAAATAAAAGAGCCCATATCCTACCCCTCCACTATAAGAAAAGAAATCAAGCGGGTAGTTTCAGAAGATATTGAAAGAACTAAAGAAGAATTAGAGCAAATCGAGCTTAAAGGTGAGAGGGTAGACTATGAGCTTCATGAAGATTTCGAGCTACTTGAAGGACGGATAAGAAAAAAGGAATATTAAAAACAACACAAACCGCTATGGCGGCTACTACAACTGAAACCATCAAAATATAATTTATCGTCCTTAGCTCAGAATATCTAAAAAATAATGCAAGGAGAATATTACTAGCTATGCTCTTTTGAACCTATTTAATCTCATGTCTGTAACGAAGGCCGTACCCCAAATATGATTTAATGGCTTCACTTTTTCAACGTTCACAACCTCGTCGAAAGCCTCATCCTTCACCTCAGCCTCTATGACTCTTCCAATAACCCACACAACACTATCTGAAAGATGCACATGATCTATCATCTCGCATTCTAGCCAACCGTAAGCTTCTTTTATCCTAGGAGGCTTTACATGATTAGATTCGATTTCCGTCAAACCACATTCCTCGATTTCACTGATTTCATAAGGAAAATCTCGTTCCATGATTTCCATTAGTGGCCCAAATTTTTCTCCAACCAAGTTTGCAACAAATTCACCATTGCTTTTAATATTTCGCCATGTATCGTGTTTGACATCTGATGCGAAGCCAAAGAGTGTTTTAGGTTCAGTATCCATAGGAGAATTCCAACTGAAGGGCGCAGCGTTCGAAATACCATTAGGAGATATTGTTGATACAACGACAGTAGGACGAACTAATAGCTTATAAAATTCTTTTAAATCCAACTTCATCCAAACATCACTAAATGTATTCAACTCCACCGCCAAAATAAATATTTTTAGCGTATTGGTTACCACTTCCTCGTTTTTCAAAACATTTACTTAAAAGACATTCATGAAGCTGTAAATTAACAATAAAAACCCATAGAATTTCAAAGCACTTGCTTAGCCTGCGCGTTCAATAACCTTTCTTTCTTCTTTTTTCCAGCCAGCCTTATTACCAGTTTATTGTTTTTTTTACATTAATTTAAATATTGAAATCAGTTTAGATTGTCTAGAGGGATATATGTGAAAATAGCAGTTGTAGGATGTGGTAGACAGGGACAGGATGCAGTTAAAGATCTGTTAGATGAGAAAACGAGCCCTGGCGTCAAGAATGTGCTTGTCACCGATATTAACGAAGAAAAGGTACGAACCTTTGCGAAGGAAGTAGACGATACCAGACTAACGGCGATACAAGCGAACGCATCGAAACCCGAAGAGCTTGCCAAAGTTCTAAAAGGTTATAGTGCAACAATAAACTTGGCTTGGTACCACCTTAACCTCGCCATAATGCAAGCGTGTCTTAAGGCGGGCTCTTGCTATACAGATGCTGGCGGCCTTTTTGTAAACACGAGGAAACAACTCAAACTCGATGATGCTTTCAGAAACGCACAATTAACAGCCGCTCTTGGGTGTGGTGGTAGTCCTGGAATTGTAAATATGCTCGCCAAGATCGGTGCAGATCGACTGGATGAAATCGATGAAATCCATTGCAGACTAGGAAAAGGCCCCGCTGTTTATACGTTACACTCGGAGACGGCGACCTTAGCACAATATCTTGGAAAAGGATGTAAAACGGTGACATTCAAACAAACACTTCGTCCCGAAATGATGGAACCATTAAAAATTTTAGTCAATTTGGGTTTAGCCAGTAAAGAACTCATTGACGTGGGTTAGGTAAAGATAGCTCCTTACGATTTTATCATTGACTTTTTAGAAAAGGAGGGTCCCGCTAAAAATATCTTTGGATACTCAGGGAGAACGATAGTAGATGAGTTCACAATTCCTGCTGTTGAATACATAAATGGTAAATTTGTCGAAGTACCACCGCTCTCCGGAGAAGAAATGATCAGATTCCCAGAAATTCTAGGAGATGGAATGGGAGACCCCACAGCAATAATAAAAGGCAGAATAAAAAACGAAAACGCTATCGTTCTTGTAAGCCATGCCAAAGAAAAAGATGAACGATTTCCAAGAATGGTTCGAGGAGCCTCTGGCATATTTACTTCAATGGTTGCCCAAATGATGGCGGGAAACCAAATCATAAAGAGAGGCGCTTTTCCACCAGAAGCCATTGTT
>CP070659.1:1069706-1077276 GCA_020355125.1 Candidatus Bathyarchaeota archaeon | reverse complement strand
GGTAGTAGTTATCAAAATATGTGCTATCCGACCATACTATTTCTATTGTTGTGGGTTCAATAGGCATATACTCGCCTTCACTCGTTTCAACTAATACCCATGCATGTTCTCCAGTGCCAGATGGGGAATCACCACAAATAATCAGGGCATGCCATCCGTTATTTTCCAAATACCTCTCGATAGAAGCACTCATTTCACTACAATCAAACACGCCTTCTTGATATGGTTTCATCCATTCCATGCCATAAAGCTCATCATCTAAATCATAAACTCCAAATTTCTGATTCTTCGGCTTAACATAATAAAAGTCAAAGCGCGCGTGTCCTAATTCTATGTTTAGCCACAAAGTATAGACAGTAAGGATAACGACGAGAACACTGCATACTATAAAACCAGTCTTTAGCACACCCGCGCGCCTAGATCGTGAAGATCGTTGCTTTTCGACCAATTGATTTCCTTCTGTTGTTTCAGACAAAAATCTCCCCTATGGGTAAATTACATCATCGATAGATAACGATTTTCAAAGCACGCGCTACGCTCAGGCCTGATTACGACCTGAGCCATTGCCCCAACGCTCCCACACGCTTGCGCTTCCCACAATTCCGACAATATCTCGCTGTCATGGAATTCGCTGATCTGCATTGTGGACAGAACCAACGTCTTGATCTGAATTTGCGATCTTCCTGAAGGAAATAATAGATCAGTGCTCCCACGCCTCCAATGACGACGGAGAATTGGATGATCTGCAAAATATTCCAGATTGTGACTAGAACGAATCCGAGCAAGCCATGGACAAAGAGATTTTTGAATAGTAATCCAAAGAATAGCGCGCGCGCTAAAAGTTGTTGATTTTAAAGTTATCTTCTGTATAAGAGAAATTATCGCAAAACCAACCCATCTCTAAATTATACTCTCCTGCAAGAAAGAGGAACTTCATTATCTGTCAAAATCCTTTTTCTTCCTTTTTTAGCTTTAAGTGCACGTCTAGCTAATACTGTGCTCAGTGCGTGCGCTGGAGCTCAAGAATTTACGGGTGCCTCCTGCTGATTTGACATGTCATCCTGTTCGAAACACATTAAGGCATTCATTAAATAGTACACCCACTTGCGCAATACTTAATCACGCGGATAATTAATCAGTAAATCCATCATTGAGCTCTTGACTTATATATTGAAACCCGATATCATAAAATGCATTGATATATTGTTACATATTGAATAGAGAGTCACGGTGGTATTGTGGAGTTAGCCAAAGTTGTAGCAGAGCTAGAGAATAAGGGAGAATATTGGCGTGGTGATTCCCGAATATGGATCAAAAACAAAAAAATCTATTGCGAATATCTCCCAAAAGAAGACCATCCTCCACAGCAGTTATTTAATGGTAATCAAATCAAAGAACATTGGACAGTCAAGTATAACCATTATTTGAGAATAGAAGCTCCTGAACATAACCTGGCGGATCTGGTAAGCTTAATTAATTCGATTAAGTACCCCGATGAACACGTAGTGAAAAGAGCAGGATGTAAAGTCAAGATACGTGATGGAAGAGTGGTTGAGATTGGGGAGCCTAGAATCCTGTACTGCCCTTTAGCGAAAGAGAACTATGGAAGACCTGCCTGCACGGAGTGTGCAGAAGTAATTCCCTTCTTGAAAAGAGAACTGGCAGGGAAGATTAAAGAAGGCATGTTCACGGTAAAGAGAAAAATCTGCGAAGACAAAGCAAGATACACCTACGGCGCGTCTGAAATGTTGATGGATGGTCTAAGAACGAATGTCATCGACGCAGCCGTTGTAGTATGTGACGGAGCTGGAACAGTGATTGTGAAAAGACCAGATATCGTTCAGGGAATTGGAGAAAAGATGACAGGCATTTTTCGCACGAGCCCCCATAAACAACTCATAACAAGATTAGAGAAAGAGGGTGCCTTCATTGCTTTTCCTGAAACTGCTCGAATAGATCAATTGAAGGGGATAGAGGCTGCCATAAAGCTAGGATGTGAAAGGATCGCTGTTACAACTGCTGATGAAGACTCGAAAAACTTAAAGAAAATAAAGGAAATTGACCATCAAATAATGGCATTAGCGCTTTGTACTACTGGGATAGGAGAAGAGACCGCGAGGATGATTCAAAAGTACGCCGATCTAGTATGGGCTTGCGGCTCGATTCATGTAAGGAGGATAGTTGGACCTAAAGCATGGGTACAACTCGGAACGAAGTTCCCGGTCTTCGTCTTGACTGAAAGAGGCTTTGACTTAGCGAAGCCGAGGATCATGAAAGAATTCAGCTCTTTTTATAACGAGTTATCTTTAGACATAAGGAAGAAGTATCATAATTGCATAGAAGTTGATGCTTTACCAGTAAGAAGCAAGGACGAACCATATCCTCTTATCTAAGCAGGTGCCAAATTGAAGAACATAGTTATTTTATAAAGCCATATAATCGAATAGTATGCGCGCTATTGTGTATGTGCGTTCTGTTGAGCGCTTCTAGAACCTTGCTTTCATAGAGGGTAGGTGTTGTAAGTTGTGAATCGATGCTACATGCGTTCCATTATGGAGGGTAGAAACGATAATAGTACTCGTGCTAACACAAACAAGGCAACAAAAAGTGTTACGTTTTTAATACTTTTCAACTACTTTCATACTCTTGTAAATTTTCTATAATATTTTTAATCAAATCTGATATCATGATATCAAGGTCTATTCGTGTGCACTCTTCTTGGAACTTCTTATAGATATTTGGATCTACTTCAACTGTTATTCGTTTAATCACCCTCGCCATGGTAATCATCTCGCGAACTCGGAGGCTTGTTGATAATTAAGCTGTGTTAAAGATGTTGTTTTTTTAACTATTAAACAGTTTCACTCAAACTTTAGGGGAAAGTGGTTTGCTTTTGAGCTAGTCAGCGTACATGCAGATTGCCCCTATCCTCAATTCTTAGCATTGGATAGAACGCGTAAATCAAGACTTCTTTGGCATTAACTAATTCGAGCTAAAGGAGGAAAAGCGCGCGCAATAGGTGGCGAGATCCATAAGGACTCTGAATTAGCTATCTACAGGAACATAAGGATCAAACAAAATAATGGTTTAGCCTACGCTTTCTAGCAGACGTTAACCTCCATTTATAGGGCAACTTCGTTGTAGCTCTATTGACGATCCCTCTACGTTCCATATTATGAAGATGATAGAGAATGGTCGAGTAGGTCACGTTGATTTGTGTAGATAATTCTTTTGCTGTTTTCATATCTTCTTCGAGAAGGCATAATATTTCGGATCGCCTTTCCAAACCAGTTTTAACATTTTTAAAGTCTGACAGCCAAGCCTGCGGATGATAACGCTGCATACTTACTAATTAGTCAAGCATTGAAATAAGTGAATAGCGTATGCTAAAGCAGTTTAGAAACATACACTGTGATTGTAGTAAGGAAAAATTAATTTTTATTAGAGAGCACCACTTAGATAGAATCGAGGAATATTCATGAAAAAGGTATTGATTGTGGGGGCTGGAGCACAAGGTGGTCCATGTGCCTCAATTCTTGCTAAAAACAAAGACGTTTCTGAAATAGTTTTAGGCGATATTGATCTGGAATTAGCCAAGAAAGTCAAGGAGAGGATAAGGAGTGATAAAGTCATTGCTATGCGATTAGACGCTGGAAACTTTAACGCCGTCGTGCAAGCATCTAAAGGAGCCGACGCTATCATTAATTTGACTCTAACCGAATACGATGTAAATATAATGGAAGCTGCCTTAAAAAATGGAATTCATTATGTTGACACCTCGTTTGGCGAACCGAACTTAAAAGACATCTATTCACGAGATAATATTTTATTGCAAATAATTGAAAATCGTCCGATAACATTAGATAAGGAGTTTAAGGACGCAGGATTGACAGCGTTACTTGGCTGTGGGGGTTCACCCGGGATGATAAATGTGTTGACTAGGTATATTTGCGATAAATTAGAGCAAGTAGACGAAATACGGATTCGCCTTGGAGGACGAAAGGCTCTCAAACCTCCCAAGGAAGTTGTAAGCGCGTGGACACCAACATGGTCACCCTTTAGAGCACTATGGGGCTACTCGATTGAACCTACCATCTTTGTTGATGGACAATACAAGAAATACCCCATTTTCAGTTGTCCAGAAATATATAATTTTCCTGATCCCGTTGGCCCAGTCTTACAGACTTTACATCAACATCAAGAACCAATATCAATTCCGCATTTCATCGGCAAAGGGATCAAGTATTGTGATTTCAAGTATCCGGTTGATGCCCGGGTAGGTGCTTTCGTAAAAATGGGATTTGCCAGTCCAGACGCCATAGATGTAAAAGGAGTTAAGATTATACCAAGAGACGTATTGTTAAAGTTAGTACGGCCTCCTGTCAACAGGTTTTTAACCGAAACAGACAATACTGCAAAAGAGGTTAACATTGCCTCTTTTAACGTGATAGAGGTTAAAGGCGTCCAATCAGGAGAAGAGGTTAACTATAAAATAGCTCGTCCTGGACTAACCGCTGAGGAGCAGCTAAATATTTACCGAAGGTTTGGAGCAACGAGGATTGGGGTCGCGATGCCGGCCATTGTTGGAGTGGAAATGTGTGTGAAAGGAATCGCTGATAGAGGAGTTATCAGTGCTGAATGCCTTGATCCAAAGATATTTCTACAAATGCACGCTGATATGGGTGCTCCTGTCCGATTTTTCGAAGTGCTTACAAAAGATGTGGCGTTTAAATAACGTTTAACACGACAAAAAGAAAGTATGGACACCCTAACCAACTAAAATATCTACATCCTTTTTCTGACCAATTATACAAAACGTGCACACTACAAAAACGATATAACGAAAAAACAACATAGTAACGATAACTAATAAAGGCGATTATATGGTTGAATTCGTTTATGAGCCTTATAAAAAAGTTGTAATTCATGAAATAGTTCAATATGATTTACAAACACTTATTCATCTCCATGGTCTTGGAATTCAAGCGGGCCAACTCGGTAGACCTATAAACTGGGCTAATGGAATAGCATTTAGACAGAGAACCCTACCACCGACTGAGGAAGTCGTTAAAGAACAAATACAGGGAAAAATTCATTGGTCATTTCTCGCTTTCGCAGAAATGTCAACACATCAGCCAATAATCACTATCCCAGAAGGTAATATTCGAATACCTTTAGTTGACTTAAGCGATAACAGTCTTTTTAGAGAATTGGCTGAATGGCTAAAAATGATGTATAAAGCAAGATAGATAGGCCCTTTTGTTATGTAGTTCACCTCAGATTCAAACATTTTATTCCTTTAATAAACGCGTGCTCTAGTAGGTAGCCACGTAGAGACAGGCACGCGCTTCCTGTATTCCGAAAAATTTATTATATATACGAGGATTCCTCTTTTTTCAACTCTCATAAATATCAAGCTCAAAACTCTGAAAACATGTTTCCAACGATGGTGTAGTGGCATTGTGTCTTGGCCTGATGGAAGAACAGTGGAACATAGCGGTAATCTTGGATGCGTGTAGATATGATGTCTTCAAAGAACTTTATAGAAACTATTTACAGCCAGGAAGACTAGAACGGAGGCTTGGTGCTTCCGACACTCTTGATTGGCTGCATACGGTTTTTAGTAGAAACAAGACAAAAAACATAGTATACGTTAGTGCGCATCCAGGAATAAATAGCAAGAATATTCCGTGGGGACGTTTCAATGCGTGTGAAAAATTCTACAAAGTGTATGACGCCTGGCTCAGCGGATGGGATTGGGAAATAGGGTCAGCCTTACCTACTGAAGTAGCAAAAACCGCTATCCAAGCTATTAATGAACATAGGGACAGGAGGATAATAATTCACTTTATTCAGCCGCATTTTCCCTATAGAAAAGCTCCGTGCCCATCGACATATTCTGATCTAAAAAGTGTGAAAAAGAACCCATTGTTAGGATTCCTGCTCGAAAAGTTGCTTAGGCGCTCAAGCTTGTTAAACCGTAACTTCTCAAGGATTAGAACCTCATATTGGAAAATGAAAAAAACGCTTAAACTAAATTTTCTGGAAGATCTAAACGAAATATACTGGAAAAAATACAATGTTAAAGATTTAAGATATTTCTACAGAGATAATTTGATGTGGGTTCTCGAATCCGTAAGAAAAATCATTGAAGAGAATGAAGATGAAGAGATTGTTGTTACTTCAGATCATGGCGAGGCTTTTGGAGAGAACGGAGAATTTTTTCATCTATACAATACAATGAACCCAGTCGTAAGACGGGTTCCATTCTGGCGAAATAATTAACCCTCCTAAACTAGCCGTCACGTGTCGGATTAAGTGTAAGTGATTATCGTTACAAATAATCCAAAATCTTTTAGGGTTCTTTATCTTCTTTTTTAAGATATAAATGCGAAGCGGGAGGTGAAACATTTATGGGAAAAATAAAGACAGAGATTCTTTCTAAAAGTGATATCGAACGGATTCATAAAGCGTCACTCGAGATATTAGAGGAGATAGGTGTACAGTTCCGCGATAATGAGGCTCTTAACTACTTGGAAAAGTATGGATGCATAGTTGATCGAAAGACACAAATAGCAAAGATACCGGAGAAAGTCGTCAAAGAATTTATGAAAAAGACAAAACCAGATCAACCACGTGTAAATCGAGATTTTAAACCGGTACCTAAGAGGGAAGTCTACTTCCGTACGTTTGGTCAGGGAACATACATCACTGATCGAAACGGCGTAGCACATCCATCTACGTATAAGGATCAAGAAAAGGTTCTAATTGTTGGCAACGCCTTACCCGCGGTAGATGGACCTACTGCTGCAGTTGCAGCACGGGATATTCCGCCATGGAGATCCAACTTCGTCGGCACAATCCGTAATTGGAACCTAATAAGCAATCCTGAGAAACAAATCGCAGGACGAAGTGGAGGAACGGATGAAACTATGGAGGTTGCGATGGAACTTTGCTCTATTCTAGCAGGCAGTAGAGAAAAGCTGTTAAAGATACCAATTATTACTGGCGGTGGATGCCCAACGAGCCCTCTGGTCTGGCCCAAGATTATCCTTGATAGAATGATACAAGCGGCAAAGAATGGAATGTGTACAAGTGGACTGAGTATGGCAGTATCTGGCTCCACTGCACCTATGTCGTTAGCGGGAACCTTAGTTGTCCACAATTCAGAGATGCTAAGTAGTACAGTATTTGCAGAAATGGTCGCATACGATGCTGGCTTTAAGAGTATTCCTGCTCGTATGGGATGCTCCACAACGACTATAGATGTGCGAAAAGGCTATTGTCCCGTTGGGAACCCCGAAATGGCGTTAATAAATGCATGCGCGATGGAGCTAGCTCAATACTATAAGTGCCCTAATACATCGGCTGGTGCCTAGACAGACGCCAAGATCTGCGACGGACAATCCGCCCTTGAGGCCATGAATACCCTCATCATCCCTGCCGCTGTCACCCATGGTAACAACATCTATGGCTTAGGCATGCTGGAGAGCGGCATGTCCGTGAGCCTCGAACAATATGTAATCTGCGACGAGATCGCACAGTTTGTTAGGGAAAGCCTTAAGGGAGT
>CP070659.1:1064004-1069606 GCA_020355125.1 Candidatus Bathyarchaeota archaeon | reverse complement strand
GTCAGAGTTGCCGTTTCTATAGTCTGTCCATACGATGATGTCGCCATAAACATCAGGCCACCACTGAATTGCGGGGTCTGTTGTTATCTGTGTTTCAGTTGCGGTGGTTAAATCATACATGTAGATGTCAAAGTTGCCGTTTCTACCATCATACCATACGATTCGGTTGCCATAAACAACAGCATGTTGCTGAGTTGCTGTTTCGGTTGTTAGCTGTGTTTCAGTTGCGGTGGTTAAATCATACATGTAGATGTCAGAGTTGCCGTTTCTATAGTCTGTCCATACGATGATGTCGCCATAAACATCAGGCCACCACTGAATTGCGGGGTCTGTTGTTATCGGTGTTTCTATTATTACTACCTGCGCTTGAACCAGTCCTACCGCAAGCCCGCTGAATAATCCTGCTGCAACAATAGACAAAGCAATAAATACTTTCAACCTCAAATTTCCTCACCTCCTCTTAGCTAGCTATTTTGTTGAAGAGGGTTTCAACCAGCTGGGAAGGCTCCATCTCCTCCGCTTCCTCTGGCAACTGGATGTCCCTGTCTTCCACCTCGATCAACAGCTTCTGCTTGCAGCTCCTCTGCAAACTGCACTCAGAACAGCCTCCCTCGCCCCTGTACCAGATCAGAATACCATTCCTATCCGAAAAGGTCACGAGGACATCCATCCTTAAGCTGGGCGAATGGCCCAACAGAAATCCTTGCTCTGGATTCACTCGGCTAATCTCCACCCTGTTGACCTGGGCAGCCTCCAACAGGGCTTTCGAAACCCTCGCGTCAACGGTGTTAAAGGTCTTGTTTACGGTCTGACGGGTCACGTCCATCTCCCTGGAAATCTCAGCATGCGTCAACCCGCTGCGCCGCAACCCCCAGTACTGTCGCTGTTTAGGCGTTAGATAGCCGAACCTAAAGCCCAGCTAACACCCTCCTTAAACCTATGTAAGACTATGTCTGCTTACATATATAAAAGTTTCGCGCGTGCACTATAAATCTGTTACCTCTTTTTCATAACAATCATAACTCGCATTATCAGAAGCAATGCGAAACCGTTATCTGAAGCGATGTAAGATCCACATCCATGTAGAATACGTGACCCATATCGTTTTCATCATAGCCCCAAACATAATGTGCAGTTATTTGAGCGGCATTAATGGTTAAGGATTCCAATTGTCGCATAACATTTTGTCCCATCACTTGAGTGAAAGTTGCATCCGTTATTTGCTTGGCTTCTTCCTTAGTCAAGCCATCGCTTAGATCAACATGCACAAGCACATTCACACTCCTCATTCCGTTAACAACAGCCTTAAAATTAGTCGCACCTGAAGACCCTTCTCGATCATTTTCATGCCTTACACCTTCGAAAGTAGCTAGTGTATAGGCTGTAAAAGAAAAGACGATAATTACCATTAGTGTCGTAATTAGTAGCGTCCTCTTCAATCGCATCACCATATAAAAGAAGGTGAAAGAGGATTATAATACCATGTAATAGAACACGACGTTCTATAGTTTAGAACATGCACGTCAATTGTAGCGCGCGCGCTAAACAGGTGGAGGAACCACTGCTAGGATGAGCGCGATGACTCCTTCACCTTTTTTCTACAGTAACTCTATGCTTTTAGTTACGCGCATGCTTCTTTTTATTAAATACTAGCAAAAATAAGCAAGCTAGCGCATGCTATAAATAGTTCCGAATTTATTGGCATATGTTCAGGTATATTTGATGATGGGGGCTTCAAGTTGTGAGAGAAAACGTAGATCTAATTATTACGAATGGGCTTCTAGTTACTCTGGATCCCAATAGACGGGTCTTTAAAGGATCGATTGCTATCAAGGACGACACTATAGTTGCTATTGATAAGAGTTCGAAAGTGGAAGGGGGCTATATTGGTGAGGAGACCATTGATGCAGGTCACATGGCTGTCCTTCCGGGGCTAATTGATGCACACACGCACGATCTCCAAATTCTGCTTCGTATGTGGCCTTGGAGGAGACGAATTCACCGGCCAAAAACCTCCTCAACGTGGTTATCAGTGTTGATCCCCTTTGAATCAGCGCTTTCAAAAGAGGAAGCATACCTTAGTGGCTTACTCAGTTGCATTAACATGATTCAAGTTGGAACAACGTGTCATGTGGACCATGGTGGACAGTTTCATTCGAACGAGGTGGGAAGAGCTATGGAGACTACGGGTGTTCGCGGTCTTCTTAGTCGATCCACCATGGATATGGGCGCCCCAGAAGGAGCGATCACGTCAACAGCGGACGCAGTCCGAGCAAACATCCGGCTCGTTGAAGAGTGGAATGGTGTTGCAAATGGCCGGATTCGAGCGTGGTTTTCCTTGCGACAAATCATGGTCTGTAGCGAGGAGCTTTGGGTGAAGTTTAAGGAGCTGGCAGCAAAATATGGGGTAGGAATCCAGACCCATTTAGCGGAAGCTTTATACGAAGTGGATTGGGCCCTTGAACGCTGGGGTCAGAGACCTGTTGAACACCTTTATGACACGGGATTTCTTGGCCCTGAAATTTTGATCGCCCACATGATGTATTTAACCGCGCAAGAGGTCCAGATGGTAAAGGAAAGGGATGTGAAGATTGTCCATTGTCCCACTTTTAACCTCAATAGAACACGTGTTCCCCAGATGCTAGCTCAGAGCATAACTGTGGGTCTGGGTTCTGATGGTGGGGCAAAACAAAGTCTCGACCTCTTCAATGAGATGCGCGTTGCGTCCGTGGTCCATCGAGCCCGCGAAATTCCCAATTATGACACCACAGTTCTTACTGAAAACGATCTCCTATCTATGGCTACTATCTATGGAGCTAAAGCGATTCTCTGGGATGACGAAATCGGATCCTTAGAGGTGGGTAAGAAGGCAGATATGATCCTCATCGATTTACAGAAGGCCCATATTCAACCTGTTGAAGATATACTGACTACTTTAGTCTATCGGGTAGGTGGCTCTGATGTTGACACTACAATAATCGATGGGAAAATCGTGATGCAGAACAGGAAAATTTTAACGATAGATGAAGAAGAGGTCCTTGATGAAGTGGAGAAGAAGGCCCCTACAATTCTCTCTCAATTTTCACTCGAATAAATCTTTAGCTAACTAGGGTTTTACTCGATTTTTTCGAGAAGTTGATAGATTGTTTTCGTTATTGAATTGACGATAGCGCGCGCGCCTAGAACTTACTGACTATCATTCACCAACCAGTATCCGCTTAAAAAATCCTTGGACTCCCTTTCGTAAAACACCGAACACCAACATTACAAGTAGCATTACAAGAAAAAGTTCAATGACAACGTAAGAAAACTCCCAATCAGGGGTAAATAACAGTACGTCAATAGATTGTTTTGTGAAGGGGTAGAAAAGGGGATTATAATTATGGCATGTGGAATCTATCAGAATGTGAGAAAGCCCTCCTATGAAGGATGACGCCAAAACATTCTTTGAAAGTTTACAGGCTCGTCTAACCTCTTCTTTCCTTAGCCTGAAGAACGTTGATGTAACCAAGGGATAAAACAATACGACTAAAAGAGTAGACATGAGGGTTCCAAGTACTCCTGCTCCAATAAAACTATGAAGTAACTCCCTGCCCACATATCCTCTTGTCATATAGTGGAAGAAAACATCTATATCTGGTATTATCGACCCGACTATGAGCGCTGGTAAGCTTAAAGACTTCTTCGATGTGTAGATGATATATGCGATTGTGAAATGGCCAAGCGGAGTAGGCATTCACTTTTCCCCAAACCTTTCGGCATGTTATTATCTCTTTTCAACACTTAAGCCTTAAATTTCGAGAAAGAGGTAATCATGATTGATGATAAAGGAGTATGATGTTCTGTGTCATTGGAAGAGAATAAGGCTATCATTCGCCGTTTGGTTGAAGCCGTGTATAAGCAGAACCTAGTCGTAGTAGACGAGTTATTAGCACCCGACTTTGTTGAACATAGCTTTCAACTGAAAGGTTTAGAAAGTATGAAACAAACCGTGACCATGCTTTTCAAGGGCTTTCCCGATTTACATGTAACTATTGAGGATATCGCTGCTGAAGGGAACAAGGTGTGGGATCGTGTGACAGCTACGGGGACACACACAGGCGAATATCGTGGAATAGCCCCTACGGGCAAGAAGATAACATTTACGGGTGTCCGAATCTGGCGTATCATTGATGGAAAGGTTGTAGAGAGAACGTCAGTCTTTGACTTTATAGATTTGTTCAAAAAACTCGGTATTATCGAATACACCGAACAAGGAAAGGAGCTTTTCCTAAAGGATGTTTCGTAGCGCGCGCGCTAATTAATTGTGTTTTTCTCTTCCATATGGACATGCCTTTTGACATACAACACACATTAAGTGAGAGTTTTTCGTAAAAGACCGTTTGTATCTTTCCAAATCTTTATTAGTATTTAAAAGTTGAACTCCAACTAAGCATTTATTATAATCAATTTTATAGGGCGATAAAGCATCGACTGGACAAGCCTTTATACATCTTTCACAATTTTCACAAAGATCTTCTGTAAAAGGTTTATCGGGAGCTAGTTTTGCATCTGTTAAAATTGCGTCTTGTCGTATCCAAGGGCCATATATTGGATTGATTATTAGAGCGTTTTTTCCGTAATTTCCGAATCCTGCTAACTGGGCTACTCGCTTTAGGGATATGAAAGGATCATCATAGACAGTGTAGCCCTTTGTTTCTAGGTGGCTTTTAATGATGTGTTTTATGGTTGTGAGGGGAAAGTAGCCCGGATATATCCACTCATCATCTTTTTTAATTGCTATATCTAGCATATCGTCCCAAAAATGATAGCCTACTACGACAATGGATTTTGAATTAGGCATAATATCGGTTATTTTCTTTGTAGATCCTAGGTTATCCCATTTTACATTGATAGTTGGATGGGCATTGTATGCCGTTGTAGATACGATTCCAACTAACGAGGCACCATATTTTAAGGCGATTTCCTTGATTTCTGAAGAAAGCTGCTTTTCAATAGTTTCCACTTCGATGTTATCTCCTTCTCTTTTGTGAATCAGATAGGCTTTAGATAAAAGTATCTTCCAATAAAAATATTAGCTAACTAGAAATAATCGCACGCGCCTAAGCGCGCGCGCTATACAATTCAGTACATAAAGGGTGGTAGGGAGGCTAGCTCAACCCATTGAAAATGGTGAGAGAGGAAATCACGTATGTCCTGTTCTCTGATCTCCGCTTGAACTCGATTCATATGGTTCGTTATGGGAATTCCAGTTTTTACTAAAGATGGGCCATCAGCATAATCCACGAAGACGTACATGTCTTGGTTGTGGTAGAAGGTTAGCCTCAAGCCTAGAGGTGGAGCTCTTAGCGGGTGGGGTTGGGCAAGATAGAATATAGTCTCGGGATGCAACACCATTATTTGCATCCTGAATTCTTCCCAAGTATTTAAACGATACACAGACATTATGTTCCTTTCACAGAGCCATAGATTGTTCCGCTTTTCATCATTTCCAAAATCCTTTCTGATTGAGCTTTTTACCAAGATACACGAGGCTGAGCATGATAGGCACCTCCCAGAACAAGCCCATTGT
Source organism: Candidatus Bathyarchaeota archaeon (assembly GCA_020355125.1). Classification (GTDB taxonomy): domain Archaea; phylum Thermoproteota; class Bathyarchaeia; order RBG-16-48-13. The sequence goes on along the minus strand of CP070659.1, from coordinate 1,064,034 downwards.
TGTTCCTAGTGCAGCTTGTGAGCCCAAACC
>CP070659.1:1060131-1063904 GCA_020355125.1 Candidatus Bathyarchaeota archaeon | reverse complement strand
GATGTAAACTCTAATAACAGATCCATTATCGGGAGCTTGAGTGAACAAAATAAAGGGAAAATGAGGGGGAAGTTCATACTTTATTAGCACTATGGGAGCCATGCTTACGAAGGCAGACGAGAGAAAAAGGTTAAAGGGTGAATATTGGAAAGGGCTCCATTGGAGGAACTCTTCTCAGTTCTTGCCGCATGTTACCACCATCAATAACTATGTCACTGCCTGTCAAGTATGATGACTCGTCGGAGGAAAGGAAGAGGACTAAATACGCGATATCCTCAGGACTGCCGTTTCTCCCAAGGGGTATTGATTTAACTCTTTCTTCATATACTCCTCTATCGAAGAGTCCTGTATCGATCCATCCCGCGAGTATTGTATTAGCGTTTATTCCATGCCTTGCGACGTTTAACGCTAGATTGTGGGTGAAGCCAACAACGCCGTATTTGGCAGCCGAGTAAGCAGTCGTGCCAGCAACTGACCCAGCTCCATGACAAGCCACTACAGACGCGATGTTCACAATTTTTCCGTATCTCCGTTTGATCATGTTTGGGAGTACTGCTTGTGTACAGTTGAACGTTGTCTTCAAGTTGTTAGCCCACTCCTTATCCCACTCCTCTTCTGTTAGGTCAATAAAAAGTTTTGGGACTCTAGGGTTAGGCACAGTGCCAGCCGCGTTAACAAGTATGTCTACTTTACCGTATTTCGCTATCACTTTTTTGGTCATGTTGTTGACTTTCTCTGAGTCGGTCAGGTCGAGTTGAAAGCTTATGACGTTGTAGCCCGCGGTTTTCAGCTCGTCTGCCCGCTCATGCACTTTCTCTGATATATCTGCTACCGCCAATCTCGCGCCTTCTCGGGCAAGCATCTTCGCAGATTCGAACCCAATTCCTTTAGGATTTGCCACGCCTGTCACTACTGCTACTTTATTCTTCAACCTCATTTAACATTCCATTCCGTTTTTTCCATTCATTTCTATATTTCTGTTGGGTATGCTGGCTCCATTTTCATCTCCTGAATGACATTAGCACCATCGATGATGAACTCGGCGCCATTCACGTATGATGATTCATCAGATGCAAGGAACAGCACAAGATCTGCGCAATCTTCAGGCCTGCCAAGCCTCTTAACGGGTATCGATTTATCATATGCCATTCGTCGTGGGGTTCCAGGCTCACCATAGGAGGCTCCACCAGTGTAGATCCAGCCTGGAAGTATAGAATTCACAGTAATGCCATAGGCCGCCACTTCTAGTGCTAAGGTTTTAGTAAGACCACAAACACCAGCTTTCCCAGCAGTGTATCCACTTGCTGACGGACCACAGACTTGTGGCCCTGTGACAGAGGACACGTTCACTATCTTTCCGTACTTCCGTTCTAGCATACCTGGCAGAAACGTCTTTATACAGTTGAACGTTGTCTTCAAATTAACGTTTATTAGATAATCATGGTCTTTCTCCGCTATTTCCTCGAACCCTTTAGTTCTAGGACGCCGGGATGCTCCAAATACTCCACTCAGCCCTGCTACATTGGCTAGTATGTCTACTTTACCGTATTTCGCTATCACTTTTTGGGCCATGTTCTTGACTTTCTCTAGGTCGGTAAGGTCGAGCTGAAAGCTTATGACGTTGTAGCCCGCGGTTTTCAGCTCGTCTGCCCGCTCATGGACATGTTTAGAAGCGTCAACTAAGGCTAATATTGCTCCTTCTCTCACCAATGCTTTCGCCGATGCATAGCCTATACCATTAGGATTTGCCACGCCTGTCACTACTGCTACTTTATCTTTTACTCTCAATTAAACCACTGAAATATACTTTTCCCGTTTTTCATAAAAAGATTTTACGCTCTCGCGTTAGTGCGCGCTAAAAAAAGGAAGAAAGGTTTTTGAGTCCCATTCATTGTTTGATTTTTCTGAGATATGCTCTCCAAGATACCGCCCATCTCTGTGGATCATCAGCTATCGTTGAATCCACTGTTGAATACGCTGTATTGTGAGGCGCCGTTTTCAGTACTTCAGGATTTGTATATGCTTCGTGAACTATTTGTTTCCACATTTTAATATACTCGTCAAGATTAGCTTTTGATACTGATTCGGTTGGCTCCAGTGCACACGGATTCTCTGTTAGGATATATGGGTGGTGACCTGTTTCACAGGTCATATGGCCATGATCTATGATCCTCATGTTTATCTCTTGCAGGCCTATCCCTGTTTCATCTTTCAGTTCATCCAAGTTGAATTCGGCTTGTCCACCAGCTCTTGGACGGAATGGGGTTTCTCCCATGAGCATCCTTATTCCACGAATCTCTGCTAGTTTTTTTGCAAGATAATTCGCGTTTAATGCAGCTACTTCACCGACTTCCCTCAAACCCTCTGCACCCATCGTCATCATCCAAGCCAACGCCCTCACGGCGTTTCCAACATTTCCATAAAACCCTCTAATCTTCCCGATGCTATGAGATTTATTGTAATTCAACTTATACTTTCCACCATCGAACTCAACTACTGGAACGGGAAGGAACTTTTTCAGCTCTTCTTTCACGCCAACTGGGCCGCTTCCTGGTCCACCTGAGCCATGTGGGCTTGAAAAGGTTTTATGTACGTTGAAGTGGCCCATGTCGAAGCCTATGTCCCCCGCTCTTGTTATACCAAATAGACCGTTATAGTTAGCCATATCATACGCCATAAGGCCTCCTGCTTCATGGACGGTTTTCACATGTTCTTCGATGTTGTTGTCGAAGACACTGAATTCCTGGGGATTCGTCATCATCATACCAGCAGTGCGTTTGGAGACGGCAGCCTTAACAGCCTCAATAGGGGTACAGCCTTGTTCATCGGGATACACCGCTATAATCTTAAAGCCTGCTATAGCAGCTGCCGCAGGGATACATGGATGTGATTTAACTGGAATAATAATCTCTCTTCTTTGTTCAAGTTCTCCATTTAATTTATGAAACGCCTTTATGATGCTTGCGCAAGCGAATTGGCCATGTCCTCCACCTGCGGGCTGAAACGTAAATTCATCGAATCCAGAGATTTCACAGAACCATCTAGATACTTGGTATAAAACCTCAAGGATTCCCTGCGCAGTTTCCTCATCTTGACATGGATGGATATTGGTCAATGAGGGCATTCTAGCTAATTGTTCATTGATTTTAGGATTATATTTCACTGTGCTGGTTCCATGACCTATTTGAAATCCTAGCTCCCCAATCGTCTGCTGGGACATTCGCAAATAATGCCTCACGACTTCTGGTTCAGAAACCTCAGGGAGTGCTGGAGGCTGCTTTCTCCGCATCTTCGTCGGTATATGCGACACTACGTCGCCAACGGCTGCCTGTATCTCCGCTTCAACCTTCGGCACTAATTGGCCTCTTTCTCCTTTATGCCCTATCTGGAAAATGAGGGGCTCATCGTAAACAGCTTGATGATATCGTTTCATCTCTCATTCACCTCACGCAACACCCTCTCTCAAAGCATTAGCAAGCTTCTCAAGATCCTCTTTTGTATGGATCTCTGTAACACAGTAGAGCGCGCTTTTGCCTAATTCCGGGAACTCTTTTGTCACGTCTTTTCCACCTTGAATTCCCTGTTTTAAAAGGGAATGATTCACATTGCTAACAGTGTTGCCTGTTCCATCAAAATTCACTACGAATTCCTCGAAGTGGGGAGAATTGAATATTGGTGTTTCAACGCCCTTGATTTCAGATATCAGCTTCATTGCATAAGATGATCGTTGCATGATAGCTTCTCCAAGTTCCTTCATGCCTTCAGGTCCCATC
>CP070659.1:1055981-1060031 GCA_020355125.1 Candidatus Bathyarchaeota archaeon | reverse complement strand
GAATCAGGTAACCAATTAGTATTTCTTCGATGATAGTTACCAATGTTCGTATTTTACAATCTCATCGAGTGATAGTCGATTCTTTTCTGATATTGATGGGTCAGCGGGATACCCTATAGGCATTAATTCTACGACCCGTATCTCGTTTGGTATGCTGAGGGTTTCTTTCACTTTTTGTTCATTGAATGCGCCAATCCAGCAGGTTCCTAAACCCTGTTCAACGGCAACTAATGTAATATGATCTAATGCAATAGCTACATCAATAGGATAGCATAGTTGTCCACAACTCATTACGTGGTTATGGGTTTCAGCGCATGCAACAATTATGATAGGGGCTTCTCCAACAAAAGTTTGCCCGTTTGCGGCCTCTGCCAATTTGCTTCTCAGGTTAGGATCACTTACAATGATGAATCTCCACTCTTGAAGATTCGAGGCAGAAGGCGCAAGTCTCGCCGCGTTTAAAATTGTGTTCATCTTTTCGTTTTCTATAGGTGTATCCAAAAATGAGCGGACACTCTTCCTCGTCTTAATCGCGTCAATAACCTTCATAATTAAGATTCCTCGTTCAGAAAACGCGTTGGCTTTATTAAAAATTTTTCGAACAGCAGGGGAAAACGTAGTGTAGCGTTAGTGTACGCTCGCTTCTGTTCGTGATTGTCGGTTGTATTTTTTCGCGCTTGCTAACGATAGGTTTTAACGTTTAATGATATTCTGCAGAGGAATTATCTGGACTTCTGGTCTAAATCTTTGATTCATACAAGCTATAAGTAGTGAAAAAAGTATGAAGCATAGGGAGAGAAGGGAATAAAATGTCTTTCTTAGTAAAAAAAGAAATAATCCTATCTATAATCATCTCTGTGGTTTTAGGTGCAGGCATAGGATTCGGCGTAAGTCACTCCACATTTAATCCACAATTTCAAAGCCTTCGAACAGAAGCCCAGAGTCTTGAAACCAGTTTAGAATCACTTCAAACCCAGTTTCAGAGCCTTCAAGAAGCCTACATCAGTGCAAGCTTACGGGATGATCGATTAGGAAACTTTGCTTCTCATTCAGTTCAAGGCGCAGTTATTAATTTTGGGAATGAAACAGCGTCGAATATCGTAATTACAGTAAAATGGTATAAAGAAGGAGCGTCATTTCACCAAGAAGTCATCACCATACCTAGCTTAGAAGGAAGAGCCATAAAAGAAATCAATTTCACGTACACATTCGTAGGCACAGCCAATGATTTCGACTACACACTTACATGGGATTAGCAGCAACAATTTATAGTATACACGCTACAAAACGGAACAATGCTTCTCATACACCCGAAGTATGGGAGCTAGCGTAAAAGGAAATAGTACGTATGCTATTGGATAATAAATTTTACCAAAGCGCCGCGCGTGTCTTAAAAAAATGTGGGAGGATTATGGATTGCTTGTTGAGTTGGTAGGGACCTCTATGAAGGGGATCACATCACCACCGAAGAAGTAGGGTAGGACTCCATTCCACTGTAGTATGGATAGGTATTGTAGATATTCGGGATTCTGCGCTATTTGGGCTTGGATGAGGCTAATGGCTTCAGCTTGTGCTTCTGCCTCGATGATAACTTTCTGTGCCTCCGCTGTAGCTGTCGCAATCGTAGCATTCGCTGCGGCTTCAGCTTGAATGATCTGTTGCTGTGCCTCGTATTTTATTTGCTCTAGCTTGTTCTGCGCCTCTAATGCCCTCTGTGCGGCAGTGACTTTCGCTTCGACCGCTTCGGCGAATTCTTCGCTGAATTGGAAGTCGGTGATCGAAACCCCTAAGATCTCCATTTGGTAATCTTTAAGACGGTCTTTTAGGGTGTTCTCAAACTCCAACTTAACCTGTGCTCGCTTCGTCACCAACTCTTCTGCTTCGAACAAAGCTGTTGTTGCTTTGATCGATTCTTCGATGTTGGGCTTTACCACGCGAAGCTCGTAGTCTTGCCTTAGATCTATATATATCTCATCCACGTAGGAAGGGATGAGACGATAATTTACGGCAATCGTCGTGGTGACTTCCTGAAGGTCTGCAGACGCGGTGGATTCGGAGGTTTCCGCCTTCTGTATAGTAACATCCATTAGAACTACTTTCTGAGAAAATGGAATGATGAAGTGTAGCCCTTCACCTAAGATTCCAGTTACCTGCCCCCAGGTTAATAGAACGCCTCGTGTTCCCGCTGGAATCGTAGTAAAGGACTGGGATCCCAAAAGTATGCTTGCAGCAAGTATAATAATCAGCGCTACTATCATTATGCGCCTTAGACCCCATCCAAATCTTGGTCGTCGAATTCCAAGCCCTTCTGAATTGTTAAAAACCATTTTTCGTTCCTCTACCTTTAGCACTCGCGCTATATATTAATGTTTAACTGAATGCATTCGATTTCCGCTCTCAAATTATTAGCATAGTTAATACGACGCCACAAACCAGAAAAAATCGTGGATAGGCGAGACAATGCACGCTAGTTCTGAGCTAGCTAGCTAAGCTGAGTAGTTGGCTAGATAGTGCGCGCTGGGCTACTAAACACTATGTAAAATTTCTGCAGTACTAGTTCGTTTATTCACCTGTGAATACTGGTTTTCTCTTCTCAATGAACGCATTCATTCCTTCTTTCTGATCACGTGTCTCAAAGCATTTAGCGTAGAGTTCTTCCTCTAGTCGATCTCCATCGACAAGTATTTGCCTCATACTTGAATTGATAAGCGTTTTACTGAACCCCACAGCGATCGGGGCTCGAACGAGAATCTTGTCGATTATCTTTTTTGTTTCGTTTAATAAGTGGTCGTGTTCAACCACTTTATTCACTAATCCCATTTGATAAGCTGTATTCGCATCTAACGTTTCTCCTGTAAAGAAAAGGTATTTTGCTCTCTTTGGTCCAATGATCCGAGGTAGCCGCTGAGTCCCACCGAATGGTGTTATTATGCCAATACTTGGGGGCGGTTCTCCAAAGCGGGCTCTTTCTGAAGCTATACACAGGTCACATGCCATCGCTAGGTCACATCCAGCTCCAAAAGCTAAGCCATTCACAGCAGCTAAAAACGGCTTTTCCACCGTTTCTATCTTATAAATTACCTGATGGGCAAGCTGTGCAAAAGCAGCTGCCGCCTTATGCGTTTTATTCACCATTTCTTTTATGTCACCCCCAGCACTGAACGCTCTATCACCCATACCCGTCAGAATCAAGACACGCATTTGGGCATCTTCAGCGAACTTGTCAAAAACCGTTATGAGATCGTGTAACGTTTTTTCTCGTAATGCGTTTAATACTTCTGGCCGATTCAGTGTTACTGTCAAGACTTGATCGTCCCTCTCAACCAGCAGATCGTTTAGGATCACCTTCAAACACCTCCATAATATTGTCTATCTAGTGTCTACTAATTGTGGGATAAATTTTATATCTTTCTTAAGAGAGACGTAGCACGAGGGAAATTATGTTTGCACCAAGTTCTTGAAGGAATCAAAGTGCTTGACTTGACGCGTTACTTGGCTGGACCATACTGTTCGATGATTTTAGCGGACCTTGGAGCGGAGGTCATTAAAGTTGAGCGTCCTGAAACGGGTGATGGTTCACGGCAGTGGGGTCCGCCCTTCATCAGCGGCGAAAGCGCCTACTTCCTAAGTGTTAATCGGAATAAAAAGAGTATAACCTTAAATCTCAGATCCGATAAAGGCAGGGCAATTCTATATAGGATGGCTTCAACTTTTGACATATTAATTGAGAATTTTAGACCTGGGATTGTCCAAAAGCTCGGTATAGATTATGCCACTATCAGTAAAGTTAATCCTAAGCTCATCTACTGTTCGATCTCAGGATTTGGACAATCAGGACCTTATCGTGAGAAACCGTCATACGACATCGTCGGACAGGCTATGAGCGGTTTGATGAGTCTTACTGGAGAAAAGGGTCGGCCTCCTGTGAAGATAGGAGTTGCTATCTCAGACATAATCGCGGGAATGTTCGCTGCTATAGGCATTCTCGCTGCTTTGAATGCAAGGGCAAAACTTGGACGCGGTCAGATGATCGACATCTCTCTCCTTGAT
>CP070659.1:1050113-1055881 GCA_020355125.1 Candidatus Bathyarchaeota archaeon | reverse complement strand
GTACATTCAGGTTTCTGGGTTTAACCTTCTCTCTCACGCAGAGGGCTGCTGCTGCCCCCGATGCTTGGCCCAGCGCCATCGCCTGCTGCTCGTCAGGGTGTTAGTAGATGCCTAAAGGGTTAGTCGTTTACCTGGATGATGACACGTACAAGAGATTCAAGATTATATGTGTTAACGAAGGCAAAAGCCTCAAAGATTTTGCATACGACGCCATAAAAGCTGTAGTTGACAGTTTCCGAGATCCAAAAGAACTCCTATGAGAGTTGCATGCATATTTGCGCGCGCATTTAGTCGTTTATCAGTCCTTTTTCCAAAATCCTCTATGGTTGAGTTTTTTACCGAGATACACGAGGCTGAGCATGATAGGCACCTCCCAGAACAGTCCCATCGTCGTTCCCAGTGCTGCTTGCGAGCCTAGACCAAAGAGACTGATCGCGGTGGCCATCGCGATTTCGAAGTGGCTGGACGACCCGATGATCACGGAGATAATCGCCTCTCGGTATCGAAGACCTGCCAGCTTAGTTATGATTAAATTGATTCCTACAACGATAATGAATCCGAGCAATAAGGGAATCGAAACCAGCACCATCTCTCCAGGATGCTGGATGAGTACCGTTCCATTCAGCGAAAATAACACGATTAGCGTCGTCAAGAGAGCTAAGATCGCGATTTTTCCGACTTTTGGCCTGTAGACGTTGTGGAACCACGCTTCTCCCCTCGATCGTATGATGTACTTCTTAGAGACATAACCTAACACCAGGGGAATACCGATGAACACGAACACGGAGATGAGGAGCATCATCCGATCGATCTGAATGTTCTGGATGCCGGTTAAGAGCGAAACCATGGGCGCGTAGAGGAACATGATGGTGACGGTGTTGAGACTCGTGTTGATGAAGTTCTGCTCTTGATTCCCTTCTGCGAGGGTGCCCCACACCAAGACCATAGCTGTGCAGGGGCTCGATCCGAGTAAGATTAATGAGACGATTAACTGATCCTGCCCCGCTAAGAAGAGATACGCGAGCAACGTGGTGACGAGTGGAGCCCAGATCCAGTTCGAGAGAATCGTTAAGAGGATGGGTCTAGGATTCTGGAGTAGCTTTTTTAATTCCGATAACTGGACGTTGAGGAGCGCTGGGTACATCATTAGGAAGAGGCAGATGCCGATGGGGATCGAGATTCCGCTGATCTGCAGGTTGTTGATCGCTATACTAAGCGCTGGGAACGCTTGGGAGAGCAATAGTCCAATTGCCATGCAGACCACGACCCAGGCGGCGAGATACTTCTCGAAGGCCCCGAGCTTGACCTCTTTCGTTGCTACCATCGTCATCGTACAGAACCTATGATTGCATTAAAACATTTAAATCTATCGATTCATATCTCCTTTAGGTGACAATGGATATTGCGATCATTTCCGATGTGCACGGCAACTTTCCCGCTAGCTAGCTAGACAGAGTTCTACACGGTGGAGATCTCGTCGGATATGGCCCGTTCCCAAATGAGGTAATCCATCTCGTCAAAGCACGGAACATTCTTGGTGTCGTGGGGAACTATGATGATGGCGTGGGCTTTGAACGAAACGACTGTGGTTGCGCTTATCGCAACAAGGAACAGAAACAGCTGGGCCACCGCTCTCTAGAGTGGACAAAAACCCAGTTATCAATGAGAACAAAAACTTCCTGAGAAACCTGCCATATGAGTTTCGCGTCAGCCATGGAGCATTCAAGGTTTTGCTTGTTCATGGCAGTCCTCGGAGGATCAATGAGTATCTCTACGAGGACCGGCCTGTTAGGACTTTTGCTCGTTTATTAGAAATAGGGCAGTGCAATGTCCTCGTGTGCGGGTACACCCACTTACCATACTACAAAACAATAAATGGCAAGCACGTTATCAACGTTGGAAGCGTGGGTAAGCCCAAGGATGGTGACCCACAAGCCGCTTACGCTCCGTTAACCCTCCGTGAAAATGTGAGTGTGAAATTTAGACGAGTTCCCTACGATGTTGAGCAAACAGTGAGAGCGATCGAGCCGTCAGAGCTGCCAAACGAGTTTGCGAAACTGCTCAGAAAGGGACTGGGGTAGAACAGAAACGATGCTTAATGCCGCTTGAAGAAATGATATTACGATACATGGGAAAATTCTAGGAAGTCGAAGAGGTGTTGAACCAACTCACGGTTCGCTACGCTGTAAAAGACCCATCGTCCTTCCTTTCGATCCTTGATCAACCTCATGTTTTCTAAAATGTTGAGGTGGTGGGACGCTGTGGGTTGCGTCATGTCAAGGGCCACGGTTAACTCGCAGACGCACATCTCCCTCTCGCTGAGGAGTCGCAGCATTTTCAGCCTCGTTTCGTTAGCGATGGCCTTGAGGAGCCTGCTTTTTCTATCGACCAACTCCTCGTCAGCCACATCGCGAGCAAGCTTTTTCAAATCTGCTGCGTACGCTTCTAAGTCTTCGGTAGGACGGAGATCTGAGCAGAGGAGCCGTTCAAGCCGTTGAGTTTTTCTCGAGCGTCTTGTCGGTTGCATGTTTCTCACGCTATCAGGTTTGACAACATTATGTAGTAGAAGGCTTGAAATAAATTTAAATATTTAGATTCGTATATGCTTAGATGGATTTAAATATATACATCTAATACCTGATCGAGATGGTGAACGAGATGGATAACAACGAACGGATGAAGGGTTGTGCATGTACTCAAAAACTTTCAGATTTAGCTCGAGCCGCTCGTACAGTTACGAAGTCTTCTCTGAAACAGGTGACCTGTGTTAATTGTGGAAAGGTGTTCTGGTCGAATGCAGAGACGGCATCTTGCTTCGACTGTACACGCAAACTCGGCACTCAAATTAATCCAGCGAAGAACGGATGAAGTGCGTAAAAATGAATGGTGAATACTATCAAATATTGGTAGACAAATTCATTTTTACCGTGAAAAAAAGCCTTCGTTATACCGAAAACGGAACGTGGGTTGAGGTCGAAAATGGACACCTACGAGTAGGCGTAACAGACTTCTTACAAAAGAGAGGTGGAGACGTCGTCTACATCGAGCTTCCAAAAGTCAGCTCTACCGTTAAGCGAGCCGATGAAATCGTCCAAATTGAGACGATAAAGACAGTTTCCACAATAATTTCTCCCGTAGAAGGGAGAATCGTCGAAGTCAATTCATCGCTTCAAAACAAGCCCGAAGCAATCAATGAAGATCCTTATGGGAAAGGCTGGCTGGTTATTATCTCTCCATCTAACCTTCAGAAAGAATTGAGCCAACTCCTAACAGCGGAGAGATATTTCGAGTGGATGAAAATAGAGCTTGATGAGGAAATGGAGAAAAGTAAGAAGGAGCTGGGTGGATTTGACTGAGCTCATCTTCATTATTCCCTGTAGCGGTATAGGAAAAGCCTTTGGAACCATCAGCAGAGAAGCGACCTACCAGGTTGTTGAAGATCTTCGGAAAGGAGAGACGGACACCCTCTGCCTGTCATTGTTAGTAATAGGCGACGAAGATTCCAACCATCTAGTACAATCTCACCGATGTATCGCTATCGATGGCTGCCCACTTGAATGCGCTAAGAAAAACCTTCAGCTCGCAGGGGCCAAGCTGACCACAAACTTTCGAGTCGTAGACCTTCTCAAAGAGCACCAAAATCTGAAACCCAAAAACATTACTTTCCTCGACCAAGAGGGACGAGAACTAGCCAAGCTCCTCGCTGATCAAATCGCGGCAAAGATAGACGAATTAAATCGAGGAGAAATCGATTCATGAACTCGCCACCAAAAATTGGAGTCGTCTCCTGTAGCGGTGAGGGATGCGTAGAGGGAACTCTTTCCAGAGTCGCTACGCGCTTAGTTTTAGAACGGTTAAGACCTGACAACACGGTAACGATATGCCTCCCGCTCTTTTTAACTGGAGAAAAGGGAGAGCGTATGTTTGCCAAATATTTTCCAACGATCGCGGTTGATGGTTGCGAGAAAAAATGTGCTGAGAAGGCCATCGAAAAATACAGCGGGAAGACAGCACATTCGATCGTAGTGATCAACTTACTAAATGAGTGGTATGTTGAAAAACCGGGGTCGAGGAGAAACCTCGATGAAAAAGGTATGAAGGTGGCTTCGAGGATCGCTGATGAAGTTGTAGCCGTAATAGACGATTTATTTAAGAGCGGTAAGTGGAGAAGACATGCCAATATATAAGACGACCACGTTCTGGAAGAGTGGCCATCGAGGCGAGATCATATGTGGCAATGGGGCCCGAATGGACTTCTCAGCTCCAGCAGCTTTGTATGGTCAGCCGGGTGTGCTCACTCCTGAAGACGCCTTCGTAGGTGCGTTGAGTATGTGTTTTCAACTCATGTTCATCTGGAGCGTGGAAAAATTGAAAATTGATTTGATCTCTTACGAGTGTGAGGCCGAAGGCTTCGTCGAAGAGTTACTCAATCGCACATCCACCTTTAAGAAAATGGTGCTTCGACCTCGAATCGTAGTGCGTAATTGTAGGGAAGATAAGGTTCGACGGGCATTAACCTTGGCTGAAAAGTACAGTCTCGTAGTTCAATCAATCAAAGCAGATGTGTTGATAGAGCCAGAGATCCGACTTGTTATTTGAATCTAGTTAGCTTGACGGCTTATAACGATCATCCTCCTTTTCGTATTCCTCGATAGCGCGCGCGCTTTCCAACTGATCCCAGTGCTAGCTAACTAGCTGGGTTCAAACGGGGATGGATTGAGCGACGACTATGAGAGGGTCATAACAGGGCCTGATCCTTTCGACGCAGGTAGCGACAAGTTATCTTCAGCGCGCGCACTTTAGGTTTACGCGCTTTTGTAGGAGTCGCCATAACAGTCATCAAGAAGCGTAATTCCTAAAAACTTCCCTCTAGCTAGCTATTTGATAAAAAGGGGATGGCTGTTTATTTTGTGATGATGGTGTATTTGCATCCTAATGGCCTAAGGGCTTCATCGATCTTTTTGATAAGGTCGTCGAGTTCTTGATAGGTTGGCTCTCTAGCCCATTCAAAGTAGAAGTCGTGTTCTCCCAAGGTTTCCCCCGACTTACTGATCAAATCTACCTCTATCTCTTTACGGAGTATAAGGCGCGCATAGCTCACTATCGCGGTTTTAGGCGATTCTGTTGCGATCCCTTCCAACGCTTTCAACGCTTCGAAAACAGGTGGCCCATAAATTTTGATAAAACTTTTCATCTAAAATCTAATTTAATTTTTAATATAACCTAAATATAAACGTAGCTAGTTAGCTTTTCTTCTAGCGTGTGCGCTTAGAAAGGCTTCTTAATGAATCGTCCTGTCTTAAGATCTCTGAATATGCTCCGAAGCTTCCCCTTCACATTGATCGTTTCATGTCTCCAAGTTCTAGGTCTAAGTTGAGGCTCCTCTGGAATTCTCTTCAAACCAAGACGTATAGCTTCAACCTTCAACGCTAGCTAGCTAGCAATAATAAAAAAGACATTGAATCTATTCTCAATTATACAAAAGAAATTATTATCGAAAAAATGAGACGTCTTGTAGAAACCTTTGAAATATCAGATAATGAACAAATAAAAAAGAATGTTTTTACTCGAATAGATAATCTAGCAACTTTAAGATGGCCAGAATTAATCTTTTCTGCAGCTGACATACCCACATAAAATAACTTCTTATCGCGCTGACACACGTATGTGTGTGTTTTTTATTTGTTTGTTTTTTTGTGTTGAGAGAGAGTATAAGAGAGAGAAAATGGGAGAGCGAGTTAGTGAAGAAAGTAAAAAGGTCTACGAAG
>CP070659.1:1046865-1050013 GCA_020355125.1 Candidatus Bathyarchaeota archaeon | reverse complement strand
GTCCTAGTAATGTTGATCCGAGAGTGTATAAGGCTCTCATTTCACCGGTTATTGGACATCTTGATCCTTATTTTTTAGAGATAATGGATGACACTGTTGAGTTATTGAGATACGTATTTAATACCCAGAATAAACTTACGATGCCTATTTCTGGCACTGGAACTGCTGGAATGGAAGCTGCGTTATGCAATGTTATTGAAAGAGGCGACGAGGTCGTTGTTTGTGTCAATGGATTTTTTGGTGAAAGGATAAGAGAAATTGTAATGAGATGCGGGGGCCAATGCATTGAAGTCAGTGAAGAATGGGGTAAAATCATAACCAAAGAAGCTGTTGAAAGTGCGCTCTCTGAATCCAACGCTGAAGTTATCGCAATTGTTCATGGCGAGACTTCGACAGGTGTTCTTCAACCTATTGAAGGAATTAGTAACATTGCTAAGGAATATAACACGTTACTTCTTGTGGATGCTGTGACTTCATTGGGTAGTTGTAAACTTGAAGTGGATAAAATGGGTATCGATGTCTGTTATAGTGCGTCTCAGAAATGCCTTAATTGTCCACCGGGACTTGCGCCCATTACTGTTAGCGAAAAGGCTATGGAAAAGATCAGAAATAGGAAATCAAAGGTTCAAAGCTGGTATTTAGATCTATCGTTGATTGAAAAATATTGGTTGGAAGAAAATAGAGTGTATCACCATACTGCACCAATCCTCCTTATTTACGCCTTGAGAGAAGCTTTGCGATTGCTACGTGAAGAGAGCATCGAGACACGGTGGGAAAGACATAAGATAAACAGTTTAGCGTTAATTAGAGGCATCGAAGCATTAGGATTAAAGATGTATCCAGATGAGTATAGGTGTCCGGCTCTGAATGCTATTGCGGTTCCCAAGAACATTCAAGATATCAATGTTAGGAAGACACTATCAAATGACTTTGGTATAACGGTCAGCGGAGGACTAGGCGCCTTGAAGGATAAAGTTTGGAGAGTGGGACTGATGGGGATAAACTCGACAGAACGAAATGTTATACTAGTTTTAGAGGCTCTCGAACGGGCATTAAGGAATGAGAATTACCCCATAAAACTTGGTGATGGAGTCTCAGCCGCGATGGAGCAACTTTCTTCTAGTTAAGAAGAGAGTAGAGGACACAGGCAGAGGTTAAAATCTTATTCTAAACATTTTTTAGCCCTGCGCGCATGCACGCTCTTGATTGCTAAAACTATAAGTTATATAAGCTCATGAAGTTGTACTTCGTCTGACTTTGATCAACTCTGCTACAATACTCACTGCGATTTCTTCTGGCGTTTCAGCCCGAATGTCAATCCCTATTGGTGAATGTATCGTTTCCAACAGACTATTGTTAATCATGTTTTTCGTTCGAAGCTTATGGAAAATTTGATTTCGTTTGGTAGTACTTGCGATCATCCCAATATAGCGAGCAGGTTTTTCAATAACACCTTTTAGGACATTATAATCGTCTTTGTGTCCATAGGTAGCGATGACTACGTAATCATTGTTTGTGATGTCTAATTGGTTGGCTACGGCTCCTGGATCTTTTTGCATGAGGTTCCAAGCATCAGGAAACCGTTCTACTGAAGCAAATTCAGCGCGATCATCAATAATGACATATTCAAAGCCTACTTTTTTGACTAACGAAGCTACATGAAAGCCGATGTGGCCTCCCCCAAAAATATACACACGTTCGGGAATATGAATAGGGTCAATGAAAAAGGTCATAGTTCCCCCACAAATCATCCCGGTGTCCTGTTTATCTTGATCATATAAATCGTGGGTAACAATTTGTGGACGATTCGACCTAATCGCTTCTTGTGCTTCTTTAATCACTAGGGCTTCTACTGAAGAGCCGCCTATAGTACCATGAATCTGACCATCAAATTGTACGAGCATTTTTGCACCAACTTTTCGAGGTACAGATCCACTTGTCTTAATGACAGTCACTAATGCTACTGGCACATTCTTTTCTCTTAATTCCTCGATTTTTTGAAAAATATTCAACGTTTCACCGCCATAACAATCATCAAACACTATTAAGAATAGCTTCTTTGTGCACTATTTTATATCTTCTGATTGTTGATTCCGCGAGCGTGTCACTTTGTTTAAATTAAGACATGATTGTGAAGAGATCATTCAAAGAGAAGAAACTGGGTAGAAGATGAACCCTGACTTCCTCTCCAGCTTTTACCAATCCTTTCCTTGGGGGAGTTATAGTGAAGGCGTTAGCCCGTGCTAGTACACTAAACGAGGATGATTCCCCAATGCATGGATCGGCTCGATAGCCCTCCCGCGTTCGTTTTACGTTTACAAAGGTAACCTGTTCAAAGGGGATAAAGCGAGTAAAGGAAATCTGTTGAGTGATCTTCGCCCTTAATCTCAATTGAGAATCCGCATAGGAGAGCCCATTCATAGCTAAAAGTATAGGAAACGCAAAGGTGTAGAATCCAACAACTAAGGAATGGCATAATCCTGGAAGTAGCACCACGGGCTTGTTTTTCACTACAGCGAATCCAGACACTCGTCCTGGTTTTCTTTTGATTCCATGGATAATGACCCCTGGGTTACCCATAGAATCTACCGCTTCTGAGGTAGCATCTTTGTTACCCATAGAGCTACCGCCAATTAAAAGCACCATATCAGCTCTAATGATCCCTTCTTCGATTTTATCCTGGATCTCAGTTACCTGATCAGATGCAATGCCTAAGTAAAGGGATTCTCCTCCGAGCTCGTGGATCATTGCAGTGACCACGTGTCTGAGACTATTGACGATCTTTCCTGCAGGAGCCTCATCAATAGTATCTGTGAGTTCGTCTCCCACACAGATAATCGCTACTATCGGCTTCTTGACGACGTTGATTTTTTTGATGCGTAAAGTAGCTAATATGCTGAGGTCCTGAGCACGTAACATGTGTCCTTTTCTAAATACACTGTGTCCCCTTTCAATATCTGAACCACGGTAGATCACATGTTCGTAAGGATTAATCTTTGTTCGCACTTCAATTTGACCACTGGTGATCCTCTTTGTCGCTTCCACAGCTACGATAGTGTTTGCTCCCTTTGGGAGAAATGAGCCAGTTGTGATATACACCGCCTCCCCATGATGTACTTCACATTCCGGTGTTTGCCCGGGGTAGAGT
>CP070659.1:1040406-1046765 GCA_020355125.1 Candidatus Bathyarchaeota archaeon | reverse complement strand
TAATGTTTGGAGTCGTGGTTGGAATTCTATATAGTGCGGCATTTTTGGATTTATGATCGTGCATCCCATTCCGAATAGAAGCACTCGGACATTTTCAATGATTTTCTCGCCATACGGGTGCTTATAAGCATGGAGAGCAAGACGCAGTCCCCACCGAACTTTATATGGATCATCTCCACTTAAAATCACAACAAGAAGCTTACCACTCATGTAATTCACGTATCTTAAACTATTTCTAATTAATTATTTAAATCAAGTACGCGCGTAGCTTGAGTAGCTGGCGCGCGCTCTAGATAACACTAATGTAATGTGTACTCCACAAAAACATTCAGCAATAATGTAAACTTAGCTTTCTATACGCATACGCTTTAGATAGACCTTTATCAGAAAAAAAGCGCGAGAACTCTTTGTAGAAGGATTGATACTGGCCTTCATTTAAGTACCAAAAACATTGTCTGAGTTTGAATGGCTTCGGCCTTAAACATATCCCAACTAGTTCGCATGATATTAACCGTGTTTCTGAAAGAACAGTGTAGACATAATGGCTGAAGGATAGGCAAAGAGCTATGTTAAGGAGTCGAGTCTTTTCATGTCTTCTTGGGATATTTCCCAGTTAAAAATGTCCATGTTTTCTATTAACCTCGCTTTTGACTGTGTCTTCGGAATCACGACAACGCCTTTTTGTAATCCCCATCGTAAACAGATTTGAGCGGATGTGTGCTTATACTTTTTGGCCATTTTCTGGATGGTTGTGTGAGATAGGATGCGTGCCTTTCCTAATGGAGAATATGCAGTAACGACAATGCGTTGTTTGTGACAATACTTTAAGAGGCTTGGATCATGATCATAGGGGTGGAATCGCACTTGGTTATTTGATATAGGGTGATATTCGGCCCTTAAGGCATCATTTAAGTGGTGAATTGTGAAATTGCTGACACCTATGCTCTTGATTTTTCCTTCATCAACTAGCTCGTTAAACGCTCGCAGCGTTTCCTGTATTGGTACCGTCTTGTTGGGCCAGTGGATGAGGTAGAGGTCGAAATAGTCGGTTCCGAGTTCACGCAGATTTCGGTTACAATCCCGGATCACAGAATGATACTGTAAGTTATTCGGTCTCACTTTTGATACGAGAAATATTGAGGCACGATCAACACCTTTGATGGCTTCACCGATTTCCTCGTGGTTTCCATACATGTCGGCTGTATCGATATGTTTATATCCTAATTCGATTGCACGTTTAACGATGGCTGTGCAGCGAGCTCCTTTAAGCATCCAAGTACCCAGCCCTAACGCGGGTATGCGGTATCCATCACGCATTTCATAATCCAATGGTTTCACCATTTTTTCACCTGTTAGAAGCTAGCTAGCATATATTTGATTATCGAAGTTTTATCGCCCGATGTGCTCAGCAATCGTTCTCCCGAATTCAAAACATTTCTGACGAGTAGTTTCATGAAGACGGATTGGTTGTTGGCGCCCCATTCCATCGACCACTGATACAGCAGGAGCAACAATTCTAATCCCTAACGCTTCCATCTTTTCACTGAGTTCTCTTATCACCCAGTCACCACTAAAAGTGTAAGAACCGAAAGCGCTTCCTATTTTTCCCGTTAGACTAAGTCGACGAGAGACAACGAGTTCTTGGATTATGTTAAGAAATGACTTCATCTCTGTTGAAATGCCTCCATATATTACTGGTGAGCCTAAAATAATAGCGTCAGCCTCGTTAAGCATAGCAATGCTGAAAGGCGTTCCCCATTTCAATAGATCAACTTCAACGTTTTTTACGCTTCGAGCCCCTTCAACTACGACATCCGCCATTTTCTCTGTGAAGCCTGAATAGCTATCAAAAACCACTACGACTTTAAACATATCATCACAAAATGACTGCACGTACACTTATGTTTTTTTAAGTTCGAAAGTATCGAATAAACGTAGATTAAAAAAGAAACGGGTAAGAGTTCGGAGGAGTCCAAGTCCTTCATCTGCTCTTTTACGTCCACATCCGCCGTTAGCTTCTGCTTCAGCTGACGCCTCAGCTTTGGTTCTGGTTTCCGTTTCCATTTCGGAGCTGTGTTTTCGTGGCGATTTTCGTTCATCCTTTCGGATTCGTGAGTTTTCATTCCACAGGACTTTCTACTGACCCTCGGAAATTGCTTTCCAGTGGTGTTCGAATCTACACCAGATCTCTTACCCGTAAGACTCCATGTTGTGCTATTCTATTATATAGAATTTCTTTTCGTATATTCGTAAACATATAGCGACAAATTCCCCAATATCCAACATGAATATGTTAACACTTTCAAAAAAAAGTTAACATAAACATGTCAAAATCAGCGTTTGCGCATACTTAGGGTAAAAGAGGCTCAGAAATAAGAGGAATCGCTCGCGTATTAAATCGAAATGTTATTCTGTTCTAGCAACTGCTCGCAACGAACGGTAGGTTAAATGAATGAGTTTAGTAGGTAACAATATCTGTCCAATTGTTCTCAAACAATTAATATAGACGTGCGCGGGAATTATTCTAACCCTATCTATCATGATTGAAAAATAATATTTCGTGTAAGAGGAACTCTCTGCTATGTTCAATAAAATTGCTGATTTTTTTCGACGCCAAACTTGGAACTTTAGAATACTTCTGATTCACGGCATCCTGGTAGGTGGCGGCAGACAGGGCGTCATACACGCATTAACAGGTCAATACACGAATCTGTACATCGTGGCTTTAGGGGCGAGTAAAATTCAATTAGGCTTGATTCAAAGTCTTCAACGAGCGACTCGCGTCTTCCTCTCCGTTCCCATCGGTCAGGTTATCGACAGGATAAGTTTAAAAAAAATATTATTATTGGGCATGATGCTTGAATTCCTAGCACCACTGATGTATGGACTCGCTATTAACTGGTATATGGTGATCCCTGCAGCGTTATTAATATCTACATCTTGGCCGATAAGAGGCACGGTTCGTAATATTTTACTTGCCGATTCTCTCGAGGATACGAGTCGTGCTACGGGGTTTAGCGTATTTAGCACGATTGGCGCGATTCCCGGTATCTTTATGCCGTTTATCTCCGCCTTCATCGTTGAATCCTTTGGTGGCATCAACGTAGCGGGCATTCGGCCTTTATTCTATATTCAGTTCGTCTTCTTGGCACCCATCTCCCTCTTGGTGTATTGGAAAATCAAAGAGCCAAAACGGGATCGGTCAAAAAAAAGCGTCAGTGTCCTCGAAAGTTTTAAAAAATTTCTTGTCTTTGAGAAGGGGCCAAGAACATGGATCCTCGTATGGGTCTTAGACTCCTTTGGCATGCTTGCCCTCTTTTTTCTCACGGTTTTTGCTGTGGAAGTCAAAGGGGCAACGCCCTCCATCCTCGCGTGGATGGGCATGGCGAGTACCATAGCTGGTATTGTGTTCACGATTCCCTATGGCAGGTTGGCTGACAAAATAGGGCGTAAGCCAGCTTTATATTTTGGATTGATTCCAACATTTTCGTTTATCTTCTTTCTTATATATTGCCCATCGCCCGAATGGTTGATACTGGTAGGCGTGTTACAAGGAGCCTGGACAGCCAACTTCGCAGTTTGGCATACCATTACCATGGAGCTAGTACCTAAACAATTGTTAGGAAGTTTTAGCGGAATCCAAGGCATGGTTACCGGCGTTTCCTCCGTTATCGCTTCTCTACTTGCAGGAATCCTCTGGGAAACCATCAGTCCCTACGCGGTCTTTCTCGTAGCCCTAGCCTTTGAAACATCAGCCATACTTCTGGCAATACCAATTCCAGAAACCCTAAAAAAAACGCGCGCTATTTTGAAATAGTTGGGTAAGCTAGCTAGCAATAGAACAGTTACATATCTATCTTTACAATCTTCTTCAGCCTCGATGATTGAAGAGCATAGAAAGCGATAATGGAGGAAAGAAGACAAAGAATTGTGACAACGTAGAAGGGAAACAAGACAGTTATGTTATCTGTTAAGTAGCCTGCAAGGGCAGGCCCTACGAAGAATCCAATGTCTCCTGCCGTTCTAAACGCCCCCATAGCAAAGCCTCTCGTTTCACTAGTAGTGATATCGCCGATGATCGCAACTTTTGATGGGTTAATTAACACTTGGGCAACGCTTAGACAAACCGTTGCGATGAGCATGCCCTCAAAGTTACGGACGATGGTATATGAATAGACGGAAGCTGCAAGGATTAAAAAGCCAAAGGCGATCATTACGTTTCGTTTAATCCGATCAACAACATTACTGATTAACATCAGAATTGGGAATGAGATAAGCGCGCCAATACTTAAGATTGTACCAATTGCCGATAATGGTAATTTTAAAAAGTCAACTCCGTAGAAAGGCACCATCGTAGTCCTAATGCTAGACATAGTGATGAAACTCACCATCTGAGTCAATTCGACAGCGATAAGACGTCGATCGAACATAAATTTGAGAAGAGCTGTTAAACGGATTGGGTGTTTTGGTAAACTTGGCGTTATTTTTTTCTCTTCCTTAATGATGAAGAAGGTCAAGAGTAAGCTAATTGAGCCTAAGAAGGCAAGGAAGAAGAATGGCACTTTCAGACCTGCAGCTTCTGCAACTAGTCCTCCTATTGCGGGACCAAAGATGGAACCGAATCGAAACGTGCCTTGATAATAACTGAGATATTTGCCTCTCTCCATAGCAGGAGCAATATCAGCTATGAGTACGTTCGCCACAATTATGAACATTGAGGTACCTGCCCCATACAGGAAGCGGAAGGCTATAAACTCATAAATATTCCTAGCAAGACCACACAGTAGGGCTGCTATAGTTACAACCGTGATTCCTATAAGGAGAGGTCGGCGTCTGCCCATTCGATCTGTTAAAATCCCTGCAGGGAAATTGAAGATCATTCTTGCTAAGGGAAAGACGGAGATGGCTAATCCTGCGATAGTATATGTTACTCCGAAGGCAGCTATGTACTGTGGCAAAACAGGGCCTACGATACCAAATCCTAACATTACGGCCATCGAGGAAGCGCATAAAAATAATATCTCCTTCTTCACCATGATATAACAACCCTACAATCATAGAAGAAATTGTGCTTTCTAAGAAAACCTGTTATAAACTGTCAATGCTTTTAAATCTTAAGTTTAAAAAAGTTGGCCGTATTTGATTTAATATCTTCTCGACATATTGTTAAAGCTTTAAACCACACATGCGCTAGCTAGTTTTTATCATGTAATAGCGCGCGCTGTTTTGCATAATTCACATCTTCTCTGCATCGTTGTCTGAAGCGATTAAGGCCAATCCCGACCCCTGTTTTCGCAATAACCTGGCTAAGTACAGGCAAACACAATTCAACGTCTTCTGTAGAGAGAAAATCATCAAGGACTGCTTCCCAAATCCAAGGGTGGTCATTGCTAAGAGCCAATACGAGGCTCTGTCTTTCAGAAGTAGTTAGCTTAGGTGAGAAACTCCTCCACACATCTTTAAGGTTTTGAAATCCCTTCTTTCGTGCTATTTCTTTAAATTGAGCGTTGATCGCTTCCATTTAACTAACCCTTATGATAATTCTTGGAATCGAATAAGCTATGTATAAACATAAACTGTGCACATATTCGTATTTTTCTAGCCATATATTCTTCTTTTTCTGTAGCTAGCTTTAAATCCCGCTTCGCGCGCGCTAGTAAAAGAATTATCTGAAGACTTTATCTGAGTCTTTTTAGGTTTTGTGATTTCAGACAGTTCAATGGTTGTTGTCGAGCAAGCCTCTTTATGCAAAATATTAAACCTTATATTGAATTCAGTTGCCAACCTACATAACAGTGATATTATGGTAGAAACTACGTGGGAATCGTCGAAAGTTGACCCTGAACGTGAATACGTAGTATATGCAGAGTGTGGTGAACGCAGCAGTATATGGTCTTATTTCAGCATGTTAATGCCGGCTCTTAAAGTAACTCAAGAATGTAAGACAGCAAAGGGGGCAATAGCGTTTGCAGGGCGAATGGAATTCTTTAGTAAGAAAATAGTTAGGATAGCTGTATTCGAAGATGAGAAAACTCTTATGGAATTCGCGCATTCTGGACAACACGCGAAGTGTATGGTACAATTCAAAGATGTTGTTAAGGCTCAAAGCGCCGAATGGAGGATTACTGGCTCAGATATTCCTCTGCAAATAGACGACGCAATCCACAGGATTCAAAGCAAAAAATAAAATGAACCTTTGCGCGCGCTATCACTAAGAGCTAGCTATAAAACAAATATTCTTAGTTAACTATCACTTAGTTAAGACTAAAATTTAGTCCCCACACACACAAGCCTGTAGTTCGAGGTAGGGAGATTCTAGTTCTAAGATTCCATTTTTGCATGAGCTAACCCGTAAGCTG
>CP070659.1:1036680-1040306 GCA_020355125.1 Candidatus Bathyarchaeota archaeon | reverse complement strand
TTAAGTTGCAGGTGTCCTTTTTTTACGATGTTTTTGTTAAGAATTTTACAGAGTTTATATTCCTTCTCCTCTCCATTTATTGGATGCAGAATCAGGCCTTTCTTTGGCACTGGTAGTAATCTAAACGCCTTGTTTATTTTGGAAATTTCTATAACATCCATTAACCCAATCGGGTAATCATCTTTCCGACGGATTATGCCATCTACCTTAATATTTCCCTCAGAAAGGATAATTTGAGCTTCCTTTCGTGTCTTAGCAATTGCCAGCATATCTCGAATCATTAAGAGTAGGGGAAAAGAATGTTTAATAGCATGAGGTCCTGGTGTGGGTTTTACAATCCATTTTAAACGTTTTCTTGAGATAGGCCATGTTTTTGGTGCTGGCATTCTTTTCAGATGTTTTGAGTTTCTTCCCATCATTTCTTCCCTACTATATCTCTTTTTTTCCTCGCTTTTAATTTTGTTTTAAAGATCACGTGTTTTTTTATCATGAACTGCTTTTAGATCTCCTTTCCAACGCCTCTTTTCTTCTTTTATCGTCTAGGTTTAGATTATTTATCCTAACCTTTGAGGAATGAATTGGAACGGGAACTGATGTGCCATCTATCTTTTCTCTAGTAATACCTTCAACGTAAATAACGCGTTTTTTAGGGACCACTCTTGTTATTTTTCCTTCTACTCCCTGAAATGCTCCTCGCATAATTATTACCGTGTCTCCTTTTCTAACGCTTATAGAACGCGTTCGATATTTTTCGAATAGCTCAGGAGACAGGTTTGCTGCCAGTTTTTTTATGTGTGTGGGCGATCGATGCAAGTAATTTCCCTCTTTTACAATATTATACTCGCCGCGCCAGCTATTCGAGGCCACCTTTCAGCTGCTTCTTTTGCGACAGTTCCCTTAATCTCTGAGCCGCGAAGCTCTCCTTCCGGAGTAACAATAACTGCAGCATTATCTTCAAATTGAACCCATACGCCATTTCTTCGTCTGTATGGTTTCCTTTGTCTTACTATAATTGCCTCTAAAACTTGTTTTCTAAGATTAGGATTACCTCTTTTAACCGATATTATCACTTTATCCCCTACACACGCTGATGGCGTTCTTCGTAACCTACTCTTATAACCTACTACGTTGATTATTCTGAGCTTCTTAGCTCCCGTATTGTCAGCACAATTTATTATTGATCCAACCGGTAGTCCTCTAGCAACATGCGGTCGATACTCAATAACTCCCTTTGCGCTAACAGCTCTAGACCTAGACATAATTTCTCATCCTCATTGTTCATTTGTTTTTTTTTCTATTATAACAAACGAAACGGCTTTACTCAAAGGGCGTGTTTCCATAATTTTTACTTTATCTCCAAGATTTACGTCTATACAAGGGGGATTATGAGCCAGTAAGCGACTATGTCTCCTCTCATAACGTAGATATTTTGGAACATAATGATAGTAATCGCGCTTAATAACTACTGTTCCTTTCATATCGTTGCTCATTACAATACCTTCAAGGATACGTCCTCTAACAGGTATAGAGCCATGAAAGGGACAGTTTGGATCAGTACATACTTTTGAGGGAGCGTCCACTGATACCCCAATATTTCTCATAGTAATTATCTCCTTTTTTTATTATTCGCTGTAAAAGCTTTTTTTATTGGTTCAATAGGTCGACCAACAATTTTTTTTCCATTGATTTCAACGAAAGAATCATCGGGCAGAATAAAACGAAATTTTGCTACAGATTTTGGAACACGTTTCACTCCAACACTATTGGCTATCAGAATCGTGTTTCTCGTCTCATCAATGACTTGCCCACTAATTCCTAAATATCCAGAATGACAACTGTTTATAACAATTACATCTAGGCCAATTAATTCATGGCGAGCAATATTATTATATGATAATGGATTCATCTCTGATCCCTCACTTCAACCTTGTTCTCGTTTTGAACAGTCATTATTCTAGCGATAGCCCTTCTAATCTCCCTTATTCTAGAAGGATTATCAACTGCACCGCCAGCTTTGTTTAAAGAATGAAGTTTCGAGAGTTCTGTTTTCAGCTCCTCAAGCTTTTTAGATCTATCTTCAGCAGACATTTTACGAATTTCTTTTACTCTTAAAAAAGGCACTGTAAAGATCGCTCTCCTTCAACTCTTTATTCTACCTTTTGAATGGCTTCTTCGTCTTTTTCAGCGCTTTCTCCTGTCTCCACGGTAGGCTTAATCTCAATTTTGTCTGGAAACACAGCATCAGGAGGAACAATTTTAACATTTATCCCCAAGATCCCCGGCTTCAGCTTCACATTGATTACCGATGTTTTAACATTTTTAAGCGCAGGATCTCCTGTTTTCGGCATATATCCTGCTCGATATTTTTCATATCTGTGACGTTGAGTAGTTAATTTTCCACGGATACAGATTTCGACCCCAAAGGCGCCTGCGTTCATGATTGCATTCATGGCCCAAAATCCTATTCTTCTAAAATGGGTGCCTCTCAATAACGCTTCCGCTATACGCGTGGCCATTATTCGAGGATTAAGCTCTGGAACCTCTATTTCGGAAACAGCTATTTGAGGGTTCGAGAGATTGAATTTGTCTTCAAGAACTCTAGCAACATTACGAATGTTCGATCCCCTTCTCCCTATGACGATACCCGGTTTCATCGCATATACTATGATCCTTGTCCCAAGGGGCGTTCTAGTGATTTCTGCTCCGCCATATCCAGACCTACTTAGTTCTCTTGCGAGATATTCATCTATCTCTGTTGTGCGGATAGCTTCATCTATAAAATGTTTTACAATAGACATTGTCTTACCTCAATTCTTCTACAACAAATTCCACATGGCAAAGTTGATCAAACCGTGGTGAAGATCTTCCAAAAGCACGCGGTATATATCTTTTAACTTTCCTAGCTCTTTGAGCTGCCGCGTGAACTATCTTAAGTTTTTCCACATCAAAATTTTTCTCTTCCGCATTAGCTTCCAAGCTATCTAATACCTTCAATATTTCCTTAGCCGCTTTGATAGGATATCTACCAGCATACCAGCCTTGTATGCTCCTAGTGTGTGAAACCTCTTTGTTATACCTTCTATAGGGGACCACCTGTTTTTTGTCAATAACATCTAGGAGAAACCGTTTTGCTGTATCCAATTTCATCTTATTTATTGTTTTACAAATTTCTCTAGCAGCTTTAGGAGAAATTCTCAAATCTCGGCCACTGGCTTTCGCTGTCTCAGCAGAATTTTGTCTTGTGAAAGAATATCTCCATTTAGCCACTATTTTCACCTAATCTGGTTGCTGAAAAACAGCAAGCATGATCTATTAAACTTTTTGCGTAATACGCATTTCATTGATCTGATATAATTCCGTTCTTAAAATTCTTTAAAATCATTAACGATTCAAATATTATTAAAAACACAGGAAGGACTTTTTTTAAAGATTGCTATGGCGCCTGATCTAATGGCTGTCACACAAATTGTTGAAACCATTATCCAGTTTTCGCTATATTTAAAAAAGCTAGGTGCAAATTTTCGTTATTTGTGCAGTTTTATTTTAACGGTACATACATGCTTGATCTGGAAGCCCCTATTCCGGGTGTTCCATGGATCACTTTTTTATTAGTTATGACGAATTCT
>CP070659.1:1021625-1036580 GCA_020355125.1 Candidatus Bathyarchaeota archaeon | reverse complement strand
CATCAGTGGCACCTCGATAAACATGGCTTAATTGAAGGGGAATGTTTGCGTCTTTCGCAGTTTCTATTACGAACTCTTTAAGAGGCTGATTAGGGATCATGCTCCTATCGAAAGTCAATAACGTTGGTCCCTTTCCCATTTTTGTCGGGGCATCAATGGGTTTTATACTGGGAACGTCACCTGCGATATCAACTTCTAAGACAAATGCAACATCAGGATCAACGACATGAGCAATCGTCCGTGCTCCTCTTAATCCCACTTCTTCTTGAACAGTAGCAGCCCCAAAAATCGTATTAGGATGAATTGTCTTGTTCTCTTGAATCCGTCGAATGGCTTCCATTATGGCAAAGGCTCCAACACGATCATCAAAAGCCTTTCCCATAGCGATTTTCCCTTCATGTATGATGCTTAAAGGGCTCCAAGGAACTATTGGATCTCCTATCTTTACGCCCGCCTTTTCAGCTTCATCGTATGAGCTGACACCAATATCAATATACATATTATTTTTCTCTACAACTTTTTTTCTTTCCTCTTCTGGCAGAAGATGGGGTGGCTTTGCAGCGATTACTCCGAGTAAATTACCTTTGCTGGTTCGAGTAATTACGCGTTGTCCTAACAAAACCTGGTCCCACCAGCCTCCTAGCGGCTTAAAAGTAAGAAAACCTGTTTTTTGATCAATTCCTGAAACAACAAATCCGATTTCATCAATATGGCCTGCAAGTAACACACGAGGTTTCTTCGCTGTGCCATGTTTAACATACGCAACTGTTCCTAATTTATCCGAAACAATTTCATCAGCATACGGTTCTAAGTATTCTTTTATGATTCGAATAGTTTCATATTCAAATCCTGAGGGGCCAAAGGACTCAACTAACCTCTTAAAAACGCTTAACGATTTTTCGTCAAACATACCTGTTAACTATGTTATAAAACCATATAGAATTTTCCCTATGTTATGAGACTAACTGAACGTTACGGTAACTATCCAGCGCGCGCGGACAACTAGCACGCGTTACAACTAATGATCATCCAATTTTCCGATACTAGTTAGCACGTAAGCTGCCTGCTGTATTGCGTTACGGTGCCTGAACATTCAGATTATGGGTTATTTGTAACAATCGCGGACTAATTATTGTAGTTACGATCAAAGAAATTAACACTTGAATAGGGGTAATAAAAGCAGCAGAAGTCCATATCGCTTGCAAGGTTTCAATTGAGAATCCATAAAAAAGCCGATAGGTTTGGCATGGGACGAGAATGAATATTCTAAAAAGGATATCCGCCTCTAAACCTATAAATGCTGCGATGGATAAAATGTATGATTCAGCTTGTAATTTGTCAAATCTACTCATTAATAGATACATTATACAAACGGTGAAAAACGCGAAGAGAACATTCCAAATACCCCAAATAGGAAGATGCCAGGTAACTGGTGTAAGGAAGTAGGCTGCTAACAATATTACATAATACGTGAGAACCATTTTCCATTTTTTTCGATAGACCAATCCTGACACCATCGCGCCAAGGGGTGCTCCTAAAGTAAAGATATACTCAAAGATTGGCGCTTCACCTCTCACATAGATTGAATGACCAACAAAGACGCCAAGGAATGTTGATACGAAGCCCGTTAATGGGCCGAGCACAATACCATTTAGAGGCTCCATAATGAAGATCCATCCGTACCAAACTCCCGACGAGAGCTGAGGCAAACCCGCAATAGCATCACAGACTATGTTGAGCGCTGCAAATACTGAAGTTAAAGCAATAATTCGACTTTTTTTCATCACAATCGACCAGTGATAAATGTCGCCATACATATATGATTTTTCATAATTGTTTGAATAAAGACGTTCCTAATTCTCATCCTTGGTAAAAAAAGGATTTTGGGTTATGAAAGATCTACCACGCCTTTTGGATGAGCTTCCCATCGTTTTTACGTGGTATTAAGCTAATAGTTCATCACCCAAAGGACACCAACACTATACTTCATTCATTTTTAGTATACGTTGGCTTTTAATGCTTCTTGGCTTAATCTTGCTGCTATATCTTCTCGAGAGAATTTTTTATCTGCCTCTATTGCAACTTTCATGAGTTCGTCGTTGATGTCGTTGTCGAGGGGTTTGGGTTCATAGGTTGCGAAGATCTCGTCGACGCGTTCACAGCAGATCTTATAGATGTTCTTCCAGCCTTTGGCTTCCCACTCCTTCCGCCAATCCCGGTCCAACAGCTCGGGCAGCCAGAACGCCTGCATGTTCTTGAGGGTCGTCGGCTCGCTCAAGTAGTTCCCGGCGACACCGACCTTCAGAATCGTATCCAGATCCAAAGTCGCATCGGTCACAGGGATCCCCTTCATGCTTTCCCGCACAGTTTGCGCGATCTCGTCACAAAGAACATACTGTTCAAGACTTACTGCCATACCGCTCTCCAGCATCCCTAATCCATAAATGTCATTACCGTAGTGTGTAACTCCACCTGCGAGAAGCAACGTGTTCATGGCTTCAAGACCAGATTGGGCATCGAAAATCTTGGCATCTGTCTAGGCACCAGCCGATGTATTTGGACAGTTATAGTACTGCGCTAATTCTGCTGCAGCAGCGTTGAGCAACGCCATCTCGGGATTTCCTACCGGATAATACCCTTTCCGCACATCGAGAATCGAGGAGGAACACCCCATCATTGCCGCAATGCCTTGAAAACCTGCATCATACGCTACCATTTGCGAGAAGACTTCAAAGCTGAGCATCTCAGAGTTATGGACGACCATGGTCCCAGCGAGGGACATAGGCGCCATTGAACCAGAAGTCGCCATACCTATCGTTGAGGTAGTCATCCCGTTTTTAGCAGCTTGCATCATTCTTTCGCATATAATATTGGGCCATACTAGAGGACTAGTTGGACATCCACCACCACGAATAATGGGATTCCTTCTTAGTTTTTTTTCTCCGCCAGCCAATATTGTCGCCATTTGTATAGCTACATCCATCATTTCATCAGTACCTCCACCATACCCTCTAATCGCTTTGTTGGGATCACTGACAATGTTCCAATAACGTACAGTTCCTTCAAAATTTGTTTTCCACGGTGGAATGTCTCTCGCAGCAACAGCTGACGTTGGTATATCGACAGCAGGTAAGGCGTTTCCAACAATAAGTACCTTCTCCTGATCCTTTGATGTCGAGGGATGCACTGATCCATCTTTCTCCGTTAAATAAGTACCTTGACCGAAGGTTCTAAAGTGTACTTCTCTCTCAGGAATCGGTCGAAAATCTCTGTTGAGATATGGCATTTTTGGTAAAGCCTTCTGCATGAATTCGTTCACGACAGCTTCAGGAATTTTAGCAATCATCCGCTTTCGATCTACTATACACCCATTTTTTTCAAAATAATCTAAAGCTTTATTATTGATGAACTGAGCACCAATCGTTTCCAATACCTTTATAGATGCAGCGTGAATCCTCTCAATATCATTTTTCGAGAGAAACTCCAACATCATTTTTCCCAAAATTGTTTCACCTCCAAACAAATTCTATAGCATAAAATAGTACGCTAAGAAGTATATATATCAACCGTGAACACTGCCAGCGCGCGCGCCAATTGTTCCAGTAAAGGTATCATTTCAATTTTGTTTTAGAGCGCGCGCTGCTCAAGAAATACAATTGTAGGAGGATAGATAGCGTACGTATATATGAGATATACTATACAATTTAGCACTTTAGAGCATGTGCGATACTAAGTCTATTTTCATCTGATCAGTCTTTTCATTCCTTCATATAAAACATTATTTTCATCATTTATTGAAGACAACAAGTTTTTAGTAGCATAAAACGGCGATAGCCAACGAGTTTTATCTAGATTTCGGAGTAAACCGTAAGATGAAATTGGATAAGCTTTTGTTTTTCGAGTCTTAATACAACCAAAAATATTTTCAAGATTTTTGTTGTAAGATGAACTGTTTTGTGGAAATAACGTTATAGTTGCGCCTATACCGATTCTAGAATGCGCATCAGATCCTGACACCTCTGCAACTTCTAGTTTGTTAGCTACATTGAACCTTTTCACGTTATTATATGAGCATAGTTCAAGTCCATCTATTTTTGTACGGATCGGAAAAATATTTTCTCTTAAACCAGTTTTTCTAAAAATGTGAGCTGCGACAGCTATTCCTTTGGCTTCATGGATTTGGTTAATCGTAGCTTCAGATGATATATCGTTCACGATCTCTGTAACTTTTTTTGATAATTCGTAATATGGAAAGAGGGCCAGAAGATGGCCTTCGAGTGTACAGATTTCTATGCCCGGAATAACAATAACATCGTTTTTTGCTGCGCTTTTTTTACAAGATGAAAAGAATTTTGAATAATAATCTTCTTTTAGATTTCCTTTCATTTTTGAGTTGAGGTGGTCGGTTATTGCGATAGCATCTAACCCTCTTGTTTTTGCTTCAACTACAAGCTGATCAACAGAATTCATACCGTCCGAATAAGTTGAATGGGTATGAAGATCGCCTGTAATAAATTTGTCATTTCTCTTTATTTTGAGAATTCCATTCGTCACTACTTGCTTCACGACAAAATAAAGGAGATTTAGCTGATCTCCCGTACAATATAAATTCTGGATAATTTTGTCATAAGTCGTGAACAATTTAATTACACGATTAATTCTTTATTATTAGTCAGTTTTGCTTTTCGAGATCATGTATGCGTAAACTTGCCCACATGTTAGAAAAGGAATCCGTTTCCTTCCCATTTTCATATCTCATATCTGAGTTTAATAGATCCTTGAGAAGTAAAAACAAAGATTCCTGCTCTTAAGGAGAGAGATACTTCCAAGCTTTTTAGGTCATATCTCCCAACTTTTTTCATTTTGTCAGCACATTTTTTTAGCATTTCCATGAGATTTCTAATTTTTTCTTCAAAATCTTTTGGAGATATCTCTCTTATCTCTTTGGTCTCTTCATCCCAATACTTCAAATTTTTTTCAACAAACATTGAACATCAACCCAGATCATTATTTTGTACCTTATGCTATATATTCTATTGACACCTTCATACCCTTAATATCTACAATTTACCGAAACATTTATGCTAACCATGTTTTAAATGCGTAAATCTGGTTCAGAAACCATCATTCGCGCGCGTTAAATCATATGATAATGCGGCCTATCTATCCTTATGTAATGGAGTTAATACTAGCTAGTTCATATATGTATAATTCATAAAATATCATGTGTACGCTAATGTTTTTTTTCATCTTGCACGCGTCAACGATTTACACTTCCGATGTCTTATGATGTTCGAACTGGAAAAGTTAAACTCATATAAATGTATAGCTATATCCAGAATGTCAGTTGATAGAGACTATACTCTGTTGATGAAATTTGACTAGTAGAAAACCAGTTTCCATCGTTGAAGAACCAAGCTTAGAAGAAGCCGTCAGAACTATTGAACAAAGTCTTTCAATGAATAAAATGCTAATTATCGTAGGAGAATGTAGCGTAGACTATATGGGAAGGGCTAGCTCAAAATTAAAACTTGGTGAACGTTTTGTAATCATTAAGGAAGATGGTTCGATTCTAGTCCATAGGCCAAAAAATTATTCGCCAGTTAATTGGCATCCAGCTGAAAGTCATTTTGAAGTCCAAATCCTTAAAGATAAATTATTGATTAAAGCGTTTCATAGGAGATTTAGAGAAGTTCTCAAAGTCTTCTTTAGAAGCGTATATCTAATTCTCGTTTTAGATATTGTTGATAAAGGAGAATTTACCTTATACGCGAGTGAAGAAGATATGCAAAAAGCCGTTCTAGCTCACCCTGAAATAATTGAGAAGGGATTCGTCCCAATTAGCTACGAAAAGAAGGTTGAACCAGGTTTCATAGATATATATGGAATAGACTCTTCAAACAGGTTAGTTGTAATCGAAATTAAAAAAAAGACTGCTGGGCGAGCTGCAGTACTCCAATTAGCAAAATATTTGGAAACGATTAGAGGAAATAGTAGTAGAAAAGTCAGAGGAATTATTGCAGCACCTGCTTTAGCTAAAGGCGTCCAACAGTTATTACTGACTCTAGACATTGAGTATAAATCATTACATCCTAAAAAATGTGCGGAAATATTAGGGCAAAAAAATAAAACTACGCTATTGGACAAATATATACCTTGATTAACCGTGAACACTCAGACCTTCGTAGTCTCATTGGATTAAGTCTCTAACTTTGCTTTATATTTGAATTTATTACGATATAACGCTTTAATTTTCTTGATAGTATCAACGTCCTTTGGACCTTTGTCGTATCGGATTCTATTAATCCGGGCAAACCGTAATGCAAATCCAGAGTTATAATGGCTACTCTGCTGAATCTCATTATAAGCTACTTCAACCACTATTTCCGGCTTTACAAAGACAGTATATTGGTTCTCAGAAATTCGGATCGTTTGTAATTGCTTTGTTAATTCTTTAAACTCGTGATCCGTTAATCCTTTAAATGTTTTTCCTAGATCTAAATAATTACCTGTCGTTTCATCCCTAGCCGCTAAATGATAATTACTTAACCATTCTCTTCTTCGGCCAGACCCCCAGTCTGCTGCGATAATCACTAAATCAAGATGATCGACAGACTTTATTTTAAACCATTTTTTACCTCTAGCTCCTGGAGTGTAGTAACTACCCAACTCTTTAGATACGAGGCCTTCGTGTCCAGCTTTTAATGCTGTATTTAAAAACTTTTCAGCCTCCGATAAAGAGTTAGTAATTATTCTTTCTGTTAGTAGTTCTTCGCTGCAAATTTTTGTAAGAACCTTCCATCTCTCGTTATATGGTGTTTCGATTAACGAACGGTTATTGATGAACAAAACGTCAAATAAATAGAGTTTAAGAGGAATTCTTTGCATTACTTTGTCGATGTCATGTCTACGCCTTAACCGTTTCATAAGGTCTTGAAAGGGTAAGGGCTTTGCGTCGTTACCTATTGCGATGACTTCTCCATCTAAAAGAACGTCTGTTGCTTTGATTTGGTGCCTCGCTATTTCAACGATGTCAGGGAGGCTTTCAGTAATATCGGTTAAACGTCTACTGAAGATTTTTATCTTCGTATCTTTTTTATGAATTTGAACTCGAGCTCCATCGAACTTGAATTCGAACGCGATTTTTTCAAGATTTTTTAGAAAGACTTGATTTACGTTATGGGATACTTCAGCCAGCATTGGTTTAACTGGGGTAAAAAGGCGAACATCAATCATTGCAACCTCTTTTTTTCCACGTTTTAGAGCAATCTCAGCAACTTCTCCTAGGTTCCCAAGCAACATATTCCCTCTTCGAATGAGATCCACGTTAATGTCTGACGCTTCAGAGATTGCTTCAAGTGCAATTCCCTCAACAACTCCAATACGCATTTCTCTTAGAAGAAGCCTAACAATGTATTTCGTCTCAAGTTGATCCGTTTGATTAAGAAGACCGCGAATAAGTCTCTTCTTTTTGTTCCTCGAATCTTTTCCAGCAGCCTGTGCTATTTCGTTGAAATATTTTTCTAGCTCCAGTATTGTTAAAGGTTTTTGGGCTAGAGTTGCCTGTTTTTTACTTTCTAATATGTTAAAAAGAGTTTGTCCTCCTACATCAAGGACTCTTGGATCAGATTCAGGAAAAATTTTTCCAGTAAGAAACGTAACAGTTGGCTGAATTTCGTCTTTATTAATCTTTAAAAGGAATTGACCAATTAACCGTTTCTTCTTGTTTCTTTTATTCGTATTTTCCACGTTTTTAAAAAGAAGCGCTAACTTTTTGAAACTAGTAGATTTATTTTTATCATTCATTTCTTAGAGCTCTCTAATCGTGATCCATAACTACAGTACGCACGCTTTTAATCCTTTGTGAGTTTCATAAGTTCTTTTTTAGTATTCGTTGGACTTCTTCTTTGAAGATCTTATCCACTTCGGCTTTGATATCGGTATCGATGATATTCTGTTTTGCGGTCTTTAAGAGGGCGCGGGTGCGTTCTCGTGATCGTTGCCATGCGTCCTTGGCACCGGTTTTCTCCCAGCCTTCGCGTCGAGCACGATCACTGATATTAGGCAAGAAAAATTCTGAGCCGATATGCGTTAAGGTGTGGGGGTGGGCTAAGAAGTGGCCACCAGGCCCGATATCGTTGATCACGTTGACCGCTAAGGTCTCATCATTCACTTCAATACCGCGTAAAGCTCGATTGACCATTCCCAAGATTTCATCGTCGATCACCATCTGTTCATAGCTATACGTTAGAGCACTCTCTAAAAACCCAGCAGCATTATGTACAAGGTTAGCCCCGGCTAACCCAGCCATAAGCGACGTGATAGCCTTCTCGTATCCCGCTTGAACATCGATAACCTTTGAATCGGTCATACCTCCAGTTGCATAAATGGGTAGCTCATAATATTGGGCGAGCTGTGCTCCAGCCACATTGAGTAATCCCATTTCAACTGCTCCGGCGACATAATTCCCTGATTTGGGATCCATAATCGTAGCCACAGTTCCATAGATTACCGGGGTTCCTGGATTCACGAGTTGGGTGAGCACAACCCCACTTAAGGCTTCAGCGTTTTGAACCACCACTGTACCAGCAAGGGTCGTAGGACCAGTGCCACCAGCAAGGGGCTCAGTCGAAATGATAACGGGAATCGCACGACTTGCGGCCTCGGCGAGAACCCGGACATAAATTGTATCCCAGGATAAGGGGGCAGTAGAACAAGTGACGAAGCCCATTAGGGGCCGTTTTCGGAGTTCGTCATCGCCACCGGCGATGGTTGTCGCCATGCGAATGACGCCCTCAACTTCATTGAGCGTATAGACGCCGCCATACACTGGTTTTATGCAATAACAGAGGGCGGCTCGGTACCGATTGAGGCCCTTTACCTCATTCGGCACATCGCTTGGATGCACCGGGATTTGGAAGAACTGTACGTTATCCAAACTATTCGTTAACAATGCAAGATTCTTTAAATCATCGACCACTGCCTTACGCCTAGCACCCGTATTTTTATCCAAAACGTATAAAGCGTTTCCACCAGTTCCAAAATGGACGCGTCGATCCTCTAATTTAATATCGTATACTCGATCTTTGGCACAGAGTGTGACGCTGCGAGGAGCTTTCCGCACTGCATCCATGACCATGTATTGAGGGATCCACGCGCGTTTCAGCTTATAGTCCACTGTGGCGCCGTGATCTTCGAACTTCTGCAGTGCCTGAGCATCATTGACTCCTATGCCGACCTTTTCTAAGACTTCTAAACTCGCCAAGTGAATATCGTAGAGTTCATCAGACGATAAAACTTTGTATTGTCCACCACGGCTAATGTTCTGTACGTTCATATCTCATCACTACCGTAATATAGATAATAAATGATTTTTATTGTTTATAAAGTGAGGAAGCTAAAATAGGTCAGTAAACAGATGACAATTTCAAATACTAATAAACGCGTCAGAAAATATCCTTTAGAACTTCTTTGGAATTCACCCGCTTTTCGCATGATTGGAGATATTTATTATGTGGGCGATAAATATGTTAGTAGCCATCTGATCACCTCAGAAAAAGGACATATCCTGATTGATACTTGTATGCCTAGCACAGGCCCCTTAATCTTAAAAGGCGTTGTCGATATAGGATTTAATCCCAAAGATATTGAGTACATACTAATTACACAAGCGCACATTGACCATCTAGGCAGCACGAAGCTACTAGCTAAGGAAACCGGAGCAAAGATATGTATCGGAGAAGCGGATAGGGAAGCCGCAGAAAAAGGAAGCACGACAAAGATGGGCTTAATGGGATATGAAACTTTCAAAGTAGATCTGCCCCTTGTAGACGGCGATAAGATAATTGTCGGAGATAAAGAGCTCCATGTGTATCACACGCCTGGTCATACTCCTGGCTGTTGTTCCCTCGGTTTTCACGTTATCTATCAAAACCGAGAGTATAACGGGTTTATCTTTGGTGGGGCTGGATTAAACGTTTTTGAGAAAGAAAATCTCGAAAGAGGAATATATGGCGGCACTCCTCAGGATTTCAAACAAACATTGGATCGCTTAGAAGGTCTTGAGATAGATGTCTGGTTAGGGAGCCATCCCGAAGACAATGGAACATTTGAGAAACATAAATTATTAAAGCGGGAAGACCAACCAAATCCCTACATAGATCTTGTAGGATGGAAAAACTTCATTCGAAAAATTAGGCAAAATTTACAACAATTCCTATGATTCGAGACAATGAGAATTGCGAGTATGCGTTACGAATTTCATTCAAGAATATGTTAATATTACAGTTAGAACGAATAACGATAATCACGCCTAACATGCATAGGTGAGAAGATGAAGTATAGGAAAGTAAATGAACGAGTACTCAAACAATTAGCCGCGATTGTTGAGCCCAACGATATACTGTCTGATCGAGAACGTATCTTAGACTATGCGAGTGACGAAAGCTCCATTGAGCCACATTATCCAGAGGTTGTTGTTCGAACAAACACCACAGAAGAAGTCTCGAAAATTCTCAGGTTAGCTAACCAAGAGCTGATACCAGTCACTCCCAGAGGCGGTGGCACTGGACTTTGCGGTGGAGCAGTGCCAATCTATGGCGGTATTCTGATTAGTTTCGAGAAGATGAATCAAATTCTCGAACTGGACGCAGAAAACTTGATGATTACTGTAGAACCAGGCGTCTTCGTGTTAGACCTACATACGTATGTAGAAGAACATGATTTACTCTATCCTCCTGATCCCGGTCAAAAATTAGGAACTATTGGCGGCAATATTTCGACCAACGCTGGAGGAATGCGCGGGGTTAAATACGGTGTGACACGGGATTTTGTACAAGGGCTTGAAGTAGTTCTGCCAACCAGCGAGATTATCGACCTAGGCGGAAAAACTGTAAAAAATTCCACAGGCTACTCGTTGATAGATTTAATTATTGGGGCTGAGGGAACACTCGGCGTGATAACAAAAGCGATTCTAAGACTCGTACCCCTATCTAAACTCAGCTCCACTTTATATGTACCATATAAAAACCTTCAAGATGCTTCTAGCACGGTTTCAAAGATAATTCAAAACAAAATCATCCCCCCAGCCATAGAATTCGTCGACCAATCTTCAATCCTCGTAGCTGAACGTTATTTAAAAAGATCGATGCCGAGAAATGATGCTCCCGCATATGTGTTGATTCGTATAGAAGATAAAGACGAGACTCAAATTAACGCTGACATTGAAGCTGTAGGCGAGATCTGTTTGGAGAATAATGCGTTGGATGTCTTAGTAGCGGACACAAGGGGAAAACAAGAGGAGATATGGGAGGGACGAAGCTGCATTATCGATGCCGCTAAGGCAGAAGGGTTAGTCGAAGTTGTAGATTGTGTGGTGCCTCGTGCCAGCATACCTGCCCTTATCAAAGGCTTAAATGACATCGCCAAGAAATACGGAGTGGAATGTCAGAACTTCGGACATGCAGGAGATGGAAATGTCCATACGAATATATTGAAGAAGACCATGAACGATGACGAATGGAATAACAAGATCCCCCACCTGTTATTGGACATCTACACTCTCAGTGTATCTCTCCATGGCACAATCTCAGGAGAACATGGCATTGGCTTAACTAGAAAACAGTACTTCCCAATGGCGAGAGATGAAAAGCAAATAGAATTAATGAAGGAAATAAAGCGAGTCTTTGACCCCAACAATATTTTAAATCCAGGAAAAATCTTTGACCTAGACTAAAAGTTATAGACGACTTTGAAATTAAACAGAACGAACAAGGATACCGCACCGCTTTCTGATCCTCCAGTATGCGTGCATTTAGCCTACTTCATGTGTAGCTAACTGGTTTCTCGCGACTAAAAACATATGAATACAGCTCTTCTTTTTTAGATAAAGGTTTAACACATATAATGTGAATTCAACAAGTCTAAAAATGGGTTTGATGAAAATTGATAAGCACCAAACAAATTATGAGTATAGCTTTAAAACTTTCAGAGTTCGACACAGTTCCTGCAGACAGCGCCATCTACGTTGAAGGCCAAAAAATTGGTAAAATCCTCTTTGGAATCGATGTTGGCGTCCCCGAGCTATTGCTGGCTAAACAACTTGGATGCGATGCAGCTATTTCGCATCACCCAAAATGTGCGTTCCCTCTTATTTATTCATATAAAGTATTTTGCAGACATGTTCAACAAATGGTAAACGCGGGTGTTCCCCAACAAACCGCGGAAGAGGCAATTCGTAAGAAGATGCTGACTTTAGAAGTGATGCAACATAAAAAAAATTGGCGCCACTCTTTAGACGTTGCTAGACTATTGAATATGCCTTATCTGAATATTCATGCTCCATTAGATGAACTGGGAAGAAGGATAATGACTCGGCAGATCAGGCAAGAAACATCTAAAGATGCAACTGTTAACGATGTTGTTAATGCTCTGAACAAACTTCCAGAATTTCGAAATGCTGTTACAAAAATAAAAATACTCTATGGAGCAGAATCTAAT
Organism: Candidatus Bathyarchaeota archaeon; assembly: GCA_020355125.1. Taxonomy (GTDB): domain Archaea; phylum Thermoproteota; class Bathyarchaeia; order RBG-16-48-13. Next base: position 1,024,082 of record CP070659.1, on the reverse strand, counting down.
CCTGCAGGTAAGATACAAGTTTCTCATGCCGCATTTACAAATGGAGGCTACGAAATTTTAAAAACCTATTTCAAGCATGGCGTAAATACCGTGATCTACATTCATATAGATGCTAATCCACGTGCACTTGAACAATTGAAAGCAGATAACGTTTTAGGTAACTTAATTGTAACGGGAAATATTGCAAGCGATTCGGTAGGAATAAATAGGTTTATTACGGAATTAGAAAAACACGAGATATCGGTGATTCGATTAGGAATAATTTCTCCTAATTGATTTTCATTTGTCTAAATACGAGCTCTTTAGCTATCGAATAGGCGCGCGCGCTAATTCCAGCGAATTTAAATACCAATTTGCCATTATTCTTTTGTTCAGATTACTTTTTTGTATCGCTAAAAAATTGAAAGTGAAAATAACGCGTGGGAGGAATAAATCATTTCTGCATACCCGAATTCTAAACGTTTGATCGATAGCGTTGACAGTTTATTGACCGATTTGTCAAGCCGTCTACCTCAGCATGTTTTGTTATATGATGTGACGTTAAGAGATGGAAATCAGACCCCTGGTGTGGGTTTTACGTTAGAAGACAAATTAGAAATTTCTCAAAAGCTTGATAGCCTCAGAATCGATTTCATCGAGGGCGGGTGGCCCTATTCTAGCCTTACTGATGTTACCTTCTTTCAGAAAGCCAAAGATTTGGAATTGGAACATGCGAAAATTGTAGCTTTCGGGAGCACGAGACATTCTAAAAACCCGGTTAACAAAGATCCTAATCTTGAATTATTACTAAAATGTGATGCAGACATCATAACAATTTTTGGTAAATCATCAGAAGAACAGGCGAGGGAAGTTTTAAAGACAACTCCAGAAACCAATCTCACCATGATAGGAGAATCAATCGATTACTTAAAAGATCATGGCTTTATCACCTTTTTCGATGCAGAGCATTATTTCGACGGTTTCAAAATAAATCCAGATTATTCGTTAGAAACGCTAAAGGCCGCAAAGAATGCGGACGCTATAATCCTATGTGATACAAACGGCGGATTTATTCCAGAGATGATTGAATTCGTTGTAAACAAATCGAGACAGAAAATAGGAGGAAAAGTTTGCGGAATCCATTGTCACAATGACTCTGGATTAGCGAACGCAAATACCATTGCTGCTTTGAAATGTGGCCTAACTCAAATACAAGGAGGATTCTGCGGAATGGGAGAAAGAGCGGGCAATGTAGATTTCTGTGAACTATTACCTACCCTGAGATACAAATATAATTACCAAACGATTAGTGATGCTAATATGAGGAAGCTTAAATCCTACGCAGACTACTTCGAGAGGATTTCGGGTTTTAAGATGCCTCTAAATAAACCCTATGTTGGCAATTATGTGTTCAAACATACTGGAGGGATTCACGCAGACGGTGTACTAAAATTCGCTAAAGCATACGAACATATAAATCCAGAACTTGTAGGAAATAGAAGAGACTTCACTTTGTCCGATCAAGCTGGAAGTGCAAGTATTGTTGCTGTTGCTGAAAAATTTGGATTCAAATTAAATAAAAAAGATCCTGTAGTAAAAAAGATACTTAACAACGTGAAAGGTAGACACCATATCACTGATACACAACTCTATCTTTTATTGGCTGAAGAGAGAGAAAAAAAACCATTACCTTTCGAATTGATAGATTACAAATTGATGGACTCAAAAGGCGAAAAGCCACGAACATGGGTAAAAGTCAGAATAGAGAAAAGGGATTGGGAAGAAATAAGCGAAGGTGTTGGACCTGTTCATTCCTTCGACTGCGCCCTCAGAAAAGTTTTATCTCGGCATTTGACAGCGAAGATAGAGAAAGTGCAACTCACAAGCTACCACGTTACGATCCACCAAGAAGAAAAAGGAACAGCAGCCCTCACCGAAGTTTCAATAGGTTTTAGAGCTAATGGAGAACGGGGATCGACAATAGGAGAATCAGAGGATATCCTTAAAGCAAGTGTTCCGCCTCTCGTAGATGCGTACACATACTTCCTGTTCAAGATGAATAGTCACAGTAATGGTATCTGACAGTGTGTGTGCTATAGCCACTTTTCAAAGGAAATGAAGATGACCTCTGATCAATTAAGGAACCGGGGGTTCTAAAGGCAGTAAGCTTCTCGAACATATTCACGGAGCATTCGATGACTATTGAAGTAATGCGCAATCTTAGCGATAGATTTCTTCATCATCTCGATCCAGTGGGGCCGTCTCTCGTAGTACATTGGAGCAATAATGTACATCAATTTGGAGTATAAATCTTCAATCTCTCGAATTTTCCGTTCTTCTTCTGTGTACAAAGTATTTGGATGTGGTCCGATCGCCCAGCCTGTAACGCCTTCCAGGCACCCTTCGATCAACCAGCCGTCTAAAACGCTGAAGTTTAATACCCCATTATGTGCTGCTTTCATCCCACTGTTGCCAGAT
>CP070659.1:1019011-1021525 GCA_020355125.1 Candidatus Bathyarchaeota archaeon | reverse complement strand
TCCCTTGACGTGAATCGCGTAGCGTTCGGAGCCCTGTCCCAGCTTCTCAGCTGCTTTTTTTACTCCTAACGCTAATAATGCACCGAAATCCCGTCTTTGCGCCGTCATATGGATTAACTGGATGACTGCGTCCCGGTTTCCAAACCTCGTGTCAAGACCCTGGGTAGTTTGCTTTGTGATTAATCCTCGTTCGTAACATTCCATGACCCAGCCAATTATCACTCCGGTGCTGATGGTGTCCATACCATAGTGATCACAGAGTTCACACGCTTTGATGATGGCTGGAAAATGATCAATACCGCAGTTGGGGCCTAACGCGTATAGGGATTCATAGTCTATCGACGTTGTGGCGCCCGCATAGGGTCCCTGTTGTACTGTGCAATTGTGGTCGCATGCGATAGGGCATGAGGAACAGGCCACAATATTAGTGACATGATGTTCTAGCATATACTCACCGCTCACTTTCTCCGCAGCGTCAAATGTTGCTTGTTGCCAATTTCTTGTTGGCAGACATGCGATCCGATTCAATGCAAGGACGTTCGCAGGGGTTCCGAGGATCCGATATTTTTCGGTAGCGGGGCCCTGGGCTTTTTCATAGAGAGCTAGACACCGTTCCAGAAGTTCCTCGATATCGGCCACATACACGGTATTCGTGCCGCGTACTGCAATCGCTTTCAGGTTCTTCGAGCCCATTACTGCGCCGACTCCTGTTCTTCCTGCAGTGCGTCGGTCGTTGGCTATATTTGCAAAGAGAACTTGGCTCTCTCCAGCTACTCCAATGGAGGCAACTTTCACGGTTTTATCTTCTAATTCTTCTTTTACAAGTGTCTCGGTTTCAGGAATACTGTGACCCGTCAGGAACTGTGCGTCCCTAATATTGACGCGTGCATCGTCGATGAAAAGATAGGAGAGTTTTTTCGCTTTACCTGTCACTACGATGGCATCGTACCCTGCCTTCTTCACCTCGTGGGTCCAAAAACTTCCTGAGAGCGAATCACCGATAAACCCAGTTAGCGGTGACTTTGAGGCGACACTGTGTTTGTTCCCGGTGGGAAACATCGTGCCAGCAAAGGGGCCTGTCGCAAAGATCAAGGCGTTATCGGGATGGAGAGGATGGGTTTCCGGTGGAACATGATCATATAATAGGCGAGTAGAAAAGCCGACGCCACCGATGTAGTGTTTACAAAGGGCTTTGGGAAGCGACTGTACGGTCGACTTCTGTTTGGATAGGTCAATGTGTAATATTTGGCCCATGTATCCGTATATCTCAGCCACCTCCATCTATGGGAAACAGAAGAACATGATCCGCTTCCTGGAGTTTCATGTTAAGATCGTCAGCCATGTAAGTTCCATTGATATTAAACTTGAAAGTTTTCACAGTCATGTGGGTCTGAAGGGAGATGACGCGTCCAAGGAGTTGGGGATACCGCTCCACAAGAACGGTGACAAGGTCGTGTAGGCTAGCGTCATCCTTTAGTGTAAGATCAATCTCCTTGATTTGGGTCAAATAGCGTGCAACACCATAAAGTTCTACTGTAATGTTCATGTGTTCGTTATTCTCCTGGCCCTTCTTCCTTCGCTTTTGCGGTACTACATGCATAGGTAAATCTGGAGAGCGCATTGGAGTGGGTCAGAGAAGCCTTTTTGCTCTCGGTTAAAACGATGTCACGAGCGATGAGGTCTTTGATAACCTTCAATCCGATGCGATGAGGGGGTTCGATGATCATCTCTTCGCTCGCTCGGGTGCAGCAGGACTGTACGGCGCGCCCGTTTACAAACATGTGACAGCCCCCACATCTCCCAATCCGACACGAATAGTAATAGGAGAGCGTTGGATCGATGTTCTCATAGATATATTGTAATACGTTCATCACGCTCAGACCATCTTTATAGGGGACTTCATACGTCACATAGCGTGCGCTTTGATCGCTTTGTGGATTAAAGCGGTAGACTTTCGCTGTGATTACTCGTTGACTTGAAGTCACTAGTCAACACCTCCATAATCGACAATTTTGTCAGGTGGCGGCAGCACGGTGATTACCACTGGTTCAATCTGGAACATCATCTTTCCCGCTACCTTTTTGACGACAATGTTCTTCGTCCAATGTTTGTAATCGGTCTGTGGATAATCCTCGCGGAAATGCGCTGCTCGACTTTCTGTACGCATGAGGGCTGCTCTCGCCGTGATTTCGAGGCAGAGGAGCATGTTCTCGATTTGGAGGGCTTCCATCCATTCCCGATTATAGATCCGGTCTTTCGACGAGCAACAGAGTGTCGTAGCGCGTCCCCGCAGCTGTGTTATCTCCCTGATCGCTTCCTTGAGCAACTTTGCGGTCCGGAGGATTCCCACATGCCCCCACGCAACTCGTTGGATCTGTTTCCGGAGCTCGATCGCGCTTACTCCCTCGGTACGTGTGAGGGGCCGAATAATCTTGTTACGTAGCGGGTCTATTGCCCCATCAACTATGTGCGGTATCGGCGCGTTTTTTGCCGCTGCAGCAGAGAATCGTCCAG
>CP070659.1:1015282-1018911 GCA_020355125.1 Candidatus Bathyarchaeota archaeon | reverse complement strand
GGATTACGCCGATTTAGATGCGTTACGGGATCATGATGATCCCATCTATTGGACGTTGATCGAACAATACCTCGATTTACTCACCAACGAGGCAACGCCCGGCTGGTTGCTACGTGAAGTGGGAGATACCCAAATAACCGAGAAGAAAAAAGACTAAATTTTAATAGCGCGCGCGAAATATTTACCTTGGATTTAGCTGCCTTTTTGAAAAAACCTGACATCAGTTTCGCGCATACGCGCTAATATCTACCTCGAATTCGTTCGTACAGATACTGTCGTTTGAGACTACCGCTTTAATGTGTTTCGAAGCGTTACTCACAGTAACTTCGTAATCTCAGTCCCTATCTGAGTGAATCTTTCTTCCATGCCAGCAACGAGTGGCCCCTCGCCTCCTTTGACAATCGCTGAGGAATGTTGTTTAATAATGTGCATTCCAAGTTTTTTCAGCTTCTTTTCAATTCCTTTTCCCGCGCTTCCAGCAAACCTAGAACTAAATTTTGTATCGAAGGCGAAGGCCTTCTTATCCTTGAGCTCCACCTGTTCGAGTTTTTGAAGGAATTCTTTTATCGGCTTCGAAATACCAAACCCGTGGGTAGGTCCACCAATTGCTAGAAAATCATATTCAACCAGCGTATGGATATCGATTTTGTCAACCTTGATGCAGTCAACCTTAAGCCCCTGCTTCTCCATACCGCGTGCCAATGCATTAGCTATTTTTTCTGTGTTGCCAAACTTTGTCGTAAATAACTATCGCTTGTTCCATCTCCCCATCACCATACTATCATAACTGCTATGGTGATATATAGGCTTAGATCGAAATGAAAAACATTCATAGGAGAGCCAGCATGCACTTTCTAGCCTTAAGTGATTATAACGTTTTATTAGCCTTATAGGCTAATATTGATCCGATGGATCCAAAGCATATAATGCCTCCTAGCAAGAACACAGGAATTAAGCCTAATGTATCGGCGATAGGAGAGGTCAGGATATTGGTGATGTTGCCGCTAGATTGAGCGACGTTGTAAAGGCTGTTAGCAACACCGCGGTTTTCAGTGGTCGAATTTTGAATTACGAGGGTGTTTCCTAGAATTGCTGTGGCACCGTAGCTGATGCCTGCGAGGAAGAGTATGAGCACAATGAAATAATAATTGTATGCCATTGATGAAGCAAGGCTGCTTATACCACCGATTGCTAGGGCAAATAGGATGAAGGGTTTAATTGAAACTCGCGTTAGTAAGGTTGCCGATGATAATCGGATAATCATGATCCCTAAGTTTCGGTAGGTTGCAAATGAGGCAACTTCTGCATTGGAGAGTCCAAGATGAATTTTTCCAAATATGGGAATGTAGGTGTTTATTATTGATCGGGAAAAGAAGTAGAGAAACGCCATGATAAGGAGTTTTTGAAAGTTGGTTTGATGGATCAGCTCGGTGATGGAGCCGGAATAATTCACTAGTCGTTCACGAGGGCGCTCATTTCTTGTTTCTCGAATCTGAGTAGCTAAATAGATGAGGATGCCCGTTTGAGCGACGGCCACGATTTGATAAAGGTTCCGCAGAGTTATGTACGGTTGCGTTAAAAGAAAACTGGATATGATTGGGCCGACTAACATTCCAATGCTGGAGAAAAGGTATAGCGTGCTGATAGATTCTCGTTGTTCGTCAGGTTGAGCGATATCACCGACCATTGAGAGAAGGATTGGGAAGAACCCGCCACCCGCAAATCCCCCGATAAATGATGCTATTAAGAGGTGGTTGGGCTCGGTAGCCATAGCTCGAAGAATCATTCCAAGCACGATTAAGATTCTAGAGTAGAGGACCATCGGCTTTCGGCCAAACCGGTCAGAAAGGATACCAAAGGGGACGAGGAGAAGAATGCTCATGGTGCTACGGATCGTGGATATAAGGTTAACTTGGATAATGGTTGCTCCAAGATCGAGGGCGTAGAGGACCGAGATCGACCATGTTATAGAACCTACCATGACACTGAATAATGGTATCAAATAGATTTTCATGAGAGCGGGTTTTCGCAGTGTTGAAAACATGGAACATTAATCCCAAACAGTATTTACTTTGTATAATACGTCGTTCAACTAGCAACAACTTATTTTATTAATGTTTTGATGTCCTTTGGCCTAGCTAGCTCGAAAAGTAAAAGGAGTCAATTACTAATACAATGACGAGACACTCGCTGATATAGCAATCTGCAACATGATGTAGCGAAGTGATGCAAAACAATGTCTCCTTAGTTAAAAAAACACGTAAAAAAAACCAGCCTAACGAGGATGCTCACGAAAGGCTGCCCTGATGCAACCTAGATGCAAAATTGATACAGCTCGCGCTAATCATAGATAGCGTCTCACTTGATGCGGTTCGGAATGTCTGCAAATATTGAAACGTGCGATAGAATATGATGAAAGAAGGTGTTAGCTAGCTCGCTTTTTCTATGATTATTTCGTCGCCATCCTGAACCTTTTTGAAAATGTCAGGGTTGTTCGCCACTTTTCCAAAGACATTGACTGGACTTGCGGCTCTGATTTCATTCTGCACGCTCGCAGGAGTTGGGCCAAAAAAGATACAGAACGCTTGACCCGGAGGCCAGTATCCAATCTCTCCCTTTTCGACGACTTGTTGCGGGTTTTCTCTTCCAATGTCTACTGCTATACTGAAATAGATTTCGTCGCCCCAAGTGTTAACACTGCCCTTAAGGGGTAAAGCCGACCATATTGCTTTGGCTGTTTTTGGATTTTTATCGTCATAGAGCTCTGCTAGCACGTCCCCTATTGCCTGTGATCGAATTTTAATTTTTCTCATTTATTCTTCCTCCAAATTAACAGATTTCTTTCTACATTCACACGCGCGCGCTGTGTGTAATTACATCTCTTTACAATCTCTTATACTATACTTACGTCTCTTTTCCTATATTAGTCGTAGCTTTCGCGAATAGAGAAGAGGAGAAAAATGGCTATTCTACATAGACTTTTTTTTCGCACGAACGTGTAAAGGGGCTAAGCGTACGCTAGCTTTAGCACACACATCACTTTACCAAAAACTTCGAGTTAAGGCTTTTTTTTCAGCAGTAATAATCTGCGCAAACAGCTTATCGTTTATCTGGTGTTCTTTAGCGAGGATCTCTTCTACTTCGGATAAGCGCAAGTTTTTGCCTGAAAGTACAATTACTGCAAGTAGGCCATGAGCCTCAACCAGTTTAGCTGTTTTTAACGCGTATTCCTCAACTTCTTTCTCTCGTGCAGAGCGGACATGTTTCCCTTTATCAAAGATTTTCCGCACTTCGTGCTCTGGATAAGACAGCACGCCAATCTTCCCACTACTACATTCTGGACAGATGACGTTAGTAGGAAGCTCTTTTATGGGAACCATCTGAATATAGTTTTGGCAACTGGTACAGACCAGGGTTTTCACTTCGTTGAGCAGTCGGGCTTTAGCGGATTCAATCGATATCATTCTCATTTTTTCGGGAGCGATAAGGTTATATCTCCGCCCCATCTTGTCTAAGCCGATTTTAGTTATCGGCGTCGCTTCATCGCTTTTCACAATACGGACTTCGATGGCCTTCTTTTTTAGATTGTTGAGAACTGTATTCATATGGAAAACATCCAAGTCTTTCGT
>CP070659.1:1010113-1015182 GCA_020355125.1 Candidatus Bathyarchaeota archaeon | reverse complement strand
CCCTCGAACATGTTTATAAAGATTTTACATGCCAAAAAATCAGATGTGATATAAAAGCCGCGGAATTAATAAAATATGCGGCAAACTCTTTGTTAGCCACCAAGATTTCTTTTGCAAACGAGTTCGCAAGGATTTGTGAAAAATTCAATACTGATGTCTACGAAGTTATGAAGGGGGTTGGCTTAGATTTTAGGATTAATTCCCAATTCTTGAATGCGGGATGTGGATTTGGAGGCTCCTGTTTCCCAAAAGACGTTAATGCGATTGTGGCCTTAGCCAAGAAGATTAATGTAGAGACGCCAATATTGAATTCAGTTTTATACACTAATGAACTTCAACCAACGCACTGCATTAAAATTATTGAGAACGCAGCAGGATCTCTCAAAGGAAAAACTGTGGCGTTCCTAGGCCTTTCATTTAAACCCAACACTGACGATGTAAGAGAAACAAGAGCCCTTCCCATCATCGAAAACCTCCATAAGCTCGGAGCCAAAATAAAAGCTTATGACCCTAAAGCCACAACCAATTTCAGGCGCTTAACCAATATACCTGTTGAATACTATGAACAGTGGGAACATGCTCTAAGCGACGCTGACTTAGCAGTGATTCAGTCAGACTGGAACGAAATTAAAAATATTACCCCCTCAGATTTTAAGAACCTGCTGAAAAGCCCTATAATAGTGGATGGGAGAAGAACGTATGATCCCGTAGAAATGATAGCAAATGGAATAAAATACTATGGTATTGGCTGGAAAAACACGTTTATCTAACGACCGAATATCACTTGCATGGATCTACCAATAAATTACGATTATTAAAGGAGCTAAAAGCAAATTTGATAAAAAAGATTGTACTACCTGCAGCTGGCGGCGGCACTCGTCTCTTACCCGTTACGAAAGAAATGCCAAAAGAAATGTTACCGATCTTTGCCTTAGACACACATTCAAAAATGTGTGTGAAACCTTTATTGCAAATAGTTTTTGAACAGTTCTATGACTTTGGAGTGAGAGAGTTTTGCTTTGTTGTAGGCAGAGGTAAGAAAAGTATATCAGACCACTTTACTTCTGACCAAATGTATCTTAGGGCCCTGATTGAAAGAGATAAACAAAAATTGGCGAAAGAGCTAGGAGGATTTTATAATAAGATACGGTCTTCGTCTCTAGTCTATGTAAGCCAACCTGAGCCTAAAGGTTTTGGAGACGCAGTGCTGAGAGCAGAACCCTACGTTAACGAACCCTTTCTTGTTCAAGCTGGAGACACGTTGATACTGTCGAAAAAAAATAATCATTTGAGGAGATTACTCAAAATCCATGAGAAGTACAGTTGTTCAGCAACATTTTTCGTTCAAGAAGTTGGAGATCCACGGCCCTTTGGAATTATTGAAGGAAAGGAGATTGAAACAGGCGTCTTTAATGTAGAGTCTTTATTCGAAAAGCCTGAGAAGCCGCCTACCAATTTAGCAATCTCAGCTCTTTACGCTTTTGATACTGTGATTTTCAAAGCCTTAAAAGATACTGCAGATGGCAAAGCTGGAGAGCTTCAATTAACCGATGGCATACAAAAATTAGTTCATAATGGTCTTAAAGTAATGGCTATCAAACTTGCGAAAGATGAATTATGGCTCGATATTGGAAATCCCTTATCATACTGGCAGGCTCTAAGTAATTCCTATGGTTTTTTTAAAACGATGGAACAATCACTAACATCGTCAACATAAATCGTTTGATAAGCACACATGTAAGGAGTCTATAGATTGTCTATTGATGCTATAATAAGAAAAGATTTAGACATAATTCGGGATAACCTACTTGAATTTAAAGATAAAATAAGGGGAAGCCTTTTCTTAGTTACTGGCGGAGCTGGATTCCTAGGCTCTTGGATTTGTGATGTGTTAAACTCTTTTGACGCAAATATTATCTGTGTAGACAACATGATATCGGGATCAGAGAGCAATATTTCTCATTTATACGGACAAGAAAACTTTAGCATCATAAAAAACGATGTCTCGAATCTCACGATAAGTGAAAATGTCGATTACGTCATACATATGGCGTGTATTGCGTCTCCTCCCATGTACCAGAAACATCCAATTGAGACCTTAAACGCGAACATTCTTGGCACCAAAAACATGCTTGACTTCGCAAAAAGAATTAAGGTAAAAACGTTTCTTTTTGCATCAACGTCAGAAGTCTATGGTGATGCAAAAATTATTCCAACACCAGAAAGCTATTGCGGAAACGTAAATCTCTTTGGGCCTAGAAGTGTCTATGATGAAGGTAAACGTGCAGCAGAGCTATATTGCTACTCGTATCACAAACAGTTTCATCTACCCATTAGAATAGCACGGATTTTCAATACGTATGGACCACGACTAGATGCCAAGTTAAATACACAATATGGAAGAGTCGTGACAAAATTTATTTATCAAGCTTTAAAGCACAGGCCTCTAACGGTATATGGAGACGGAACCCAAACAAGAAGCTTCTGTTACATAACGGATCAGATAGAAGGCTTATTCAAACTAATGCTAGTACCTGAATTAGATGGAAAAGTCATAAACATTGGAAACGATGAAGAGATCACAATTCTAGAACTAGCAAAACTTATCTTGAAACTGACCAACTCTAAATCCGAAATCAGTTTTGAATCCTTACCAGAAAACGATCCTAAAAGAAGGAAACCAAAAATCAATAAAGCTAAAAGATCATTAAGATGGAAACCAAAAATCGACTTAAAAACAGGGCTTCATAAAACCATAGAATGGATCATGAGTGAAAACTAAACATGGGACAGGCTCTTACTAGATCTAAGTTCCACCCAAATCTTTAACATTGCTTTAAACTGTTTGTAAACGATCTTTGGAAGTTTTTTAGGTTTATATACTACCGTCTCTCCTGCCATTCGAAGTTTATGTTTTACAGGAATCTCTCTTATTTTTGCTCCATTTTTTAGTGCTCTGATGGTGAATTCTGTCCAAAAACTTTCACCCATGTATCGAACTTGTTTTGCTATTTTTACTGCTAAATCCTTTTTAACAAGCCTATATGGCGCTGTTATATCACGAAGATGTTTTAAGCCAAAAAGAAGCCGCCCAAAGAACTGAAACGTGGTGGACATCATTCGTCTAAACAATGTATCAGCCCGTTTCTGCCTCCAGCCATCAATCATGTCGAATCCATCCCGTGCGTTGTAGAGGGTCCAAAAATCTGAAGGCAGATGCTGTCCATCAGAATCGCAGAATAAAACGTATTCACCTGAAGCCTTTTCGAGACCTTTTTTAAGCCCGCCGCCATATCCTAATCGATTGTCATCCATAAGTAAAACCATGGGGATGCTTTGAGAGAGTTTTTTAAGCTCTTTTTTTGTTCCGTCTGTGCTCCCATCCTCTGCAACAATAATTTGAAGAGATACACGATCATTAATTTCGTTATAAAAGCTTTGAATAACAGGACCTATGTTTTTAGCCTCATTGTGGACTGGAAGAATCAACGATACCGTTTCACGTTCCATAAACTATCTATCCGTTCTTCTCTCATATTTAATATTTATTAAACGAAAGCTCACAATATCTTTAATGAGCCATCCTCGTGCTAGTTTTTTTACCTGCCCGTGACTTTTTTTAGGTAGTAGTTGAGGCTAGAGAAGGTAAGTAACTTTTTTTTCACGCGCGCGAAAATCCTCTGGGAAACCATCAGTCCCTACACGGTCTTTCTCGTAGCCCTGCCCTTTGAAACATCAGCCATACTTCTGGCAATACCGATTCCAGAAACCCTTAAAAAAACACGCGCGCTAGAAGATACATATGGAGAAAAAGATCGAACAACTGCGCGCGCGCTAAATTAATCCTTCGGCTTCTACAATATTTATTAGCTTAACCGTAAGATAGATATGATCAACGTTAGGTTTTTTAATTGAATTCAGTTCGTGAGCTGTGCGAGAGTGTGGAATAAAGAACGGATACTCGTCACCGGAGGCGCATCATTTATAGGTAGCCATTTGGTGGATACCCTTCTAAAGAAAGGGTCCTTCGTTAGAGTGGCAGACGACTTTTCTAGTGGAGCATTAAAGAACTTAGAATACCCGTTGAAACAATCTGGAACCTCGTTTTGGTCATACAATAATCTAGAAATACATCGAGGCGATCTAAAAGATAGAGATTTCACCCGTTCAGTGGTACAAGATATCGATACGATCTTCCATCTTGCTGCGTTACATGGAGGAAGGGGTTACATTCATACGCATCCAGCCCAGTGTTGTTCGAACATGATCTTAGACCAACTGGTTTTTGAAGAGGCTCAAAGAAAAGGAACCAATCGCGTATGCTTTGCTAGTTCAGCATGTGTTTATCCAGCCTATTTGCAGGAAGAAACGGGCTCATCGTACCTATTAAAGGAAGATGACGCGAATCCTTTTTCTAGAGATAAAGCTTTCGCTGATTTAGAATATGGCTGGGCCAAACTAATGGGAGAAATGGCTCTAAAAGCCTATCATCGCCAATACGGAATGAAAACTTCTGCAGTGAGAATATTCACTGCGTATGGCCCTCGAGAGAATGAAACTCATGCAATAATGGCCCTAATCGCTAAAGCCTTAATCAAAATGGATCCCTTTGTTATCTGGGGAACAGGGGATCAAGACAGAAATTTCACTTATGTACAGGATATTGTAGATGTATTAATCCTCGCCTCAATGAAAATTGAGGATGGCACACCGGTGAATTCGGGTAGACCCGACAGATTAACCATCAACCAAGCATGTCAACTCATCTTTAAAATCATAGGATGGCATCCTAAGAAAATAAAGAGGGATATGACAAAACCGCAAGGTGTGGCTTCAAGAGCTGCAGACATCACTCGTGCAATAAAGATTTTAGGATGGAAACCGAAAGTTAGCTATGAAGAAGGATTTCAAAACACGATTAACTGGTATAGAAACCATAAAGATATAAATTATGTACAAAAAAACTTAGATCGACTCCTATTAGAACGATAAATTGCTACACAGCACACGTTATTAGGTAAAGATACAACCTACCAAAGCGCGCGCTTAATTTGAGCTTATTGCGATTT
>CP070659.1:1006654-1010013 GCA_020355125.1 Candidatus Bathyarchaeota archaeon | reverse complement strand
AGTTTCGCAGGTGATCGATCGACCCGTGTCCAAAGTCTTCCACTTCGTGGCTGAACAGCACGTCCGCAACCATCCACGTTGGGATCCAGACATAGAGCTCTGGTTGGAATCGGACACCCCAATTGGCGTTGGAACAATTATTCACCGACGCAACAGCCGCAGTGGCACTCCTGTTGAGGGGACAATGGAGGTAGTGGAATTCGAGCCGAACCGATCCATGGAAACGGTGATCCGTGAAGGTCCCGCCGAGATGCGTGCGCGGATGACCTTCGAAGCCGTAAATGAGAACCAAACTAAGATAACGACCGTCATCGACATTCCCGGAATGGATGAATCCATGGATAAGAGTTTCATAATCAGCCGCTTGGAGCGGAGCGGCCGAAATAGGAAGCAGCTTATTGAGTCTGAGACCTAAGAATCGCATGTAGACTGGTGACAGATGACTGACCCTATCGTATTCATTATCCGAAATCGAGTGAAGGAAGGGATGTTCGATGATTTCAGAAATCACTACCACAAAAGCATCCCGCTGACAGAGACAAGCAAGAAAGGCACGATTATCCAGCTTGCATACATCAACGATGATGCTACTGAGGTGGACATCATTCGCTTCTTTCCCAATGCGGAGGCGTTAGATCTCCAACTACAAGGAGCTGATCAGCGAACAAAAACAACCTATAAATTCATTGAACCAACCAGTATCGAGATCTATGGCACACCCAACCGTTACGCCTTAGACATGATGAAGAAAGTCGCAGGATCGGGTGTCGGCGTGAGTATCAAACCTCAATTCATTGGCGGCTTCATTCGTAACAAGCCAGGGTGAGTTACACAATTTTCGCCTCGAAGAGTACGCGCGCTAATAAGCGGAGGAAATAAGAGATAACCATCTAGCTAGATCAGAGGTTAAAGATACAATTAGTCAAATGATAGAAGAAGGTCTGATGCCTCAAGAAAAAAGGAGAGCATATTTTAAAATATATAATGGGAAAGACTCCAACGCGTGCGCTGGGCGGGATCCCCACCCATATATACCAGTAAATTATGAACTAGCTAGGTGGCGTCTCAAACGGTGGCGCATCTACAGGTGGCGTCTCAAACGGTTGTGCATACACAACACCGATGGCAGTCACTGTCGCACATAAGAGCAAAGCCATGAGTACATATTGAATTTTCATGCGTTTCACCTCATTTGATACTCAATGGTGATCTGAGTCTTTATCGTTTGTGAAAGTATCTTTTAGAAACATGTTCTGAAAATCAAATAGCGATCTCTAAATGATAGTTTTTCTAGCTGGCTAGTTCGATATAGGTGCGTGGGGTGGGATCGCGCGTGCGCAATTCTATCATCAACCCATCCAGAGCCTCTAATAAGGCTAGTCTTTATATTGATGCTGATTGAAGTATACGTTGATAAAGCACCTAGCGCGCGCTAGTTATTTTTTTATTAAAGAAATATTTTGATAGAACATGAATTGATGTGGAGGTAACAATTGTGAAGAATGAAGTGGTAAAAGCGTTGGATTTATTTATCGGAAGAAGAAGTATCAGAAAGTTTAGCTCCAAGCCGGTTGAAGAAGTTGATGTTCGTACGATTATTGAAGCAGGGCAACGTGCACCTACAGCATGTAACCTTCAAACCTATTCGGTTGTGTGGGTGAGAGATAAAAAACTTAAAGAGAAAGTTTTGGATGCCTGTGAAGTTTCGGGGAGCATAAGGGAAGCCCCAATTGTCTTGGCTATTTGTGCTGACATACGAAGACTTAGTGAAGTATTGAATTTTCTAAAACACGATCATTGTTTTAAACATGGTCGTGGAAATTGGCTCAGGTTAATGAGTATAATGGACACATGTTTCTTTGCTGAAAACATGGTTATGGCAGCAGAATTCTTAGGTTTAGGATCTGTGTATATCGGCTCAGCCCTCGCAAATAATGAAGTTATAAAAGCGTTGAAGCTTTCAAGCGGCGTTTTACCCCTTACGCTGCTTTGTGTAGGATATCCTGATGAACAACCTGCTATTAAACCTCGGTGGGCGCTAAATTCAGTACTTCATGTCGACACTTATTAAGATCCTAAGGAAGAAGAGATAGAGGTTTTCTTGAGCCATATGAACCAGGAACTGGAAAAGCAAGGATACTACCAAGAATACGAGAAGCCTGGCTTCAAATACCGCTACTCTGACCATGTTAAACGCAAAACAGATTTGAAACCAAATGAAAAGGATGATGAGAAAATATTGCCGGTTCTAAAGAAGATGGGATTCATATTGGGTTGAGCTTATTAGACGGTTTTTGCATCATATTTTGAGTTTTCGCTAGCCAGCATTCATGAGCGCGTGCGACGAGTAACAGCCTAATGCTTTATAAGATTTGACCTATAGCTTATGATCCAAAATTACGAGTAGATGGTTTGAATGTGGATTGGTGTGTTAGGATTTGTTTTAATCATAGCGTTTTTGGTCTGGCTCTTTTGGCCTATAATCATTGGAGCACCATGGATTCCCACCCCTATGAAGGTGGTGAGAAGAATGCTGGAACTCGCAGATGTCCAAGAAGGAGATGTGGTCATCGATCTGGGCTCGGGAGACGGCAGAATACTGATCGCTGCCGCAAAAGAACGTAAGGCAAAGGCAATAGGCATCGAAGCGGACCCCCTACGGTTAATGTGGTCTAGGAGGAACATCAGAAACCACGGGCTTCATAAACAAGCGAAGGTAGTATGGGGCAATTTCTTAGACAAAGACCTAGGAGAGGCCTCTGTCGTGACGATTTATCAGAGCCAAGACATCAATAATACGCTGGAACCGAAATTGGAGCGGGAACTGAAACCTGGAACCCGGGTAGTTTCGCACGTGTTCTCCTTCAATGGATGGGACCCACAAAAAGTCGATAACGAATCGCATGTTTACTTTTACATTGTCTGATTAGATTTAATGTTGGCCTTCATTCTATTTTGTGCAATCAGCGCGCGCGCTAGAGCTGGCTAGCTAACTACTAACCTTCCGATCGATCCTATTCTATGTATGCGATTTCTGAAATTTATAGAGCGCCGAGGCCTAAAACTGTCTGCACGTATTATATTGCCTACGTGGTTAAGATTTGATTTTATGTAGGTTTAATGTTTTGAGCAGCGTTCTTCACTACGTTCATGATTCTTTTTTGTCTAGTCTCATCTTTTTTGGCACTGTTGACCCAGTAAACGTATTGGAGTTTTGTTGAGTTAGAGAACTTGGCGAAGTTGTTCCAGGCTAACTCATTTTCCTTTAAGGCTTTTTCGAGATCCTTTGGAATTGTCGGTTCTGTGGCTGACGAATATGCTGTATCCAATTTTCCATTTTGTTTTGCTTGAGCTATTGT
>CP070659.1:1000462-1006554 GCA_020355125.1 Candidatus Bathyarchaeota archaeon | reverse complement strand
TTCTTGTGTAACACGTAGTTGAGGCGAAACTTGTTGAATTTGTTGTACAAATTGATCAGGAAGATCAAAGGATAGGAGAACGTTTTTAACCATTTTATTGCCCCTTAGGGCATGTTATGGGAAGCTACATAAAATCGTTTTGGTACGCCATATAGCTCGCGCGTGCTTATGTTTAAAATTTGTATACATAACCTCTTTTATTCTAACTACATTTTAAAACGCGTACAAACAGTTATATTTTAAAAAAAGAACAATGGCTAATTAGTGTAGACCTGATGTCTTATAGATCCACAATTAAACAAGTTAGAGTAAGCAAGGGCGGTCAATTGAAACTGTTAAGCAAAGAATCCGTCCGTGAAATTGACTATTTTGCCAAAACAGTTCTAAATCAGACAGGCGTTGAAGTTTTTTCAAATAAAGGATTAAAAGTTTTACATGATTTAGGAGCAGAGGTCGACTTTAAAAGAAAAAGGGTTTGGCTACCTCCCACTTTAGTTGAGGAAGCAATGATGAAAGTTGGACATTCTTTCAGATGGGGCGGGAGGGATTCTAAAACATATCTTACAATTGAAGGAAATCGCGTACATTATATGGCTATAGGCGCTCCAACCTATATTCTAGACCTTGAAGGAAATTATAGAAAGGCAACTATTAAGGATTGGCAAGACGTATATAGGCTTGTAGACGCCTTAGATCACTTCAATCTTGCATCAGGCTCTGTATATACTCCATGGGTAACTTCTGAAGAATTAAACCTGCAGGATCATATTCGCAGAGCACGTGTATTTTTGAGATTATTGAATGCAACAGAGAAACCAATTGACATGAGTAAAGAGTATTATTATGAGCAGGAAACGGATTACTCTTCAGACGCAGAGTTTCGAATTAAAATAGAATCGTTAATCAGAGGCGGGTTAAAAGAACTTCAAAGAATCCCCATGGGCTATCATCACGTTAACACAACAGGCCCCTTAAAGTTGCTAGGGCCTAACGTTGATAGTGCCTTAGTTTATGCGAAATATGGTCTCCCCATTATGGTTGCCCCCTCAACCATCATTAATGCCACAGGCCCTGCAACCATAGCTGGTGCGTTGGTACAGCAGATCGCTGAGTATCTTGCTCGCGCAGTTATGTACGTATTGTCAGCTAGAGATCCTTCACGTAGATCGGTTGTAATTTGCGGTGCATGTCCAGGCATTTTAGATCAGAGAACTGCTGCTAGTGCTGCTTTAGGTGCCCCTGAAACTTGTCTACAAGTTATTGGTACAGCGCAAATGGGAAAATTTTATAAAGTGCCAACCCGCGCACTCATTGGAAACACAGAAGCAATGATCCCTGATGCTCAAGCGGGTTACGAGACAATGCTTGGTTGTCTTTCAGCATCCTTGGCGGGAATAAATATAATTTCTACTGGAGGAGGATTAGATTCCCAGAACCTATTAAGCCTAGAGAAATATCCTATGGATAACGACATGATTGGAGCAGTCCGTAGAATATTAGATGGAATCAATATTTGTGATGAAACACTAGCTGTCGACGTTATTGATGAAGTCGCTAAAAGTGGAGGACCAATGAGTTATATAAGCCATCGACATACGAAGAATTGGATGCGAAAGGAGCAATTCTTTCCCCTGATCTTCAATAGAAAGAGGTATTCTGAATGGGAACGCGCTGGGTCGAAGGAAGCTCGCATTGTAGCTAGAGATAAGGCAAAAGAAATATTGAAAGAACACTGGCCCGAACCCTTAGCTAAAGACATTAGGGAGAAGATAGAAGAATATATACGTCATATCGAGAAGAAAGAAGTCAGAAAATGAATAAGCAAGTGGAAGGTTAATTGATAGCTGAAGAAACTGAAATTATACAGTCACTTGGTGAAGCAATATGGGATGGTGACGACACAAAAAGTAGAGAACTTGCAATTAAAGCCATACAAAGAGGTATCAACATAACAACAGTATTTAATAATGGAATCCTTGAGCAGATAAACAGAGTTGGCGATGAATTTGGACGTGGCAATTTATTTTTAACCGAACTCTTTATGGCTGCAAACGCAGCGAAAACAGCGATGGATATACTCATGCCTGAAATGGTGAAACAGAAAGGTGAAACACAAAGTCTTGGCAGAATAGTAATTGGAACAGTAGCTGGAGATATTCACGATTTAGGGAAAAACTTAACAGCACATTTTCTTCAAGCGAATGGGTTTGACGTTATTGACCTTGGAATAGATGTATCAAGAGAGACCTTTATAAAAAAAGTAAAAAAGTTAAAGCCTGATATTTTAGGTTTATCAGCCATGGTAACAACCACTATGCCTGAGCAAAAGAACGTCATTGACGCATTAACTAGCGCAGGCATAAGAGAAAAAGTAAAAGTGATAATAGGTGGATCATCCGTAGATCCGATTTGGACTGAAACAGTAGGGGCAGATGCTTATGGATCAGATATTAACGATTCATTAAAAAAATGCAAAGAATTAATAGCTAGTTAAACTGATAGCGCGCACAATAATACTATAAC
This sequence comes from Candidatus Bathyarchaeota archaeon, assembly GCA_020355125.1. Taxonomy (GTDB): domain Archaea; phylum Thermoproteota; class Bathyarchaeia; order RBG-16-48-13. Next base: position 1,004,031 of record CP070659.1, on the reverse strand, counting down.
TCTCCCGCGCGCGCGATTAATAAGAGTTGGCATATTTTGCATTAGTAGGAATGTGTGTATAATGACGGTGAATAGAAAAGGGCGACTTCAAGACAAAATAGCCATTATCACAGGCGCTTCACGAGGTATTGGACGAGCAACCGCCGTAGCCTTTGGGCGCGAAGGTGCAAATGTTGTAGTAAATTATAATCAATCGAAAACTAAAGCTGAGGAAGTAGTAAACGAGATCCGGCAACACGGTAGGTCTGCATTCGCGTTTCAAGCAGACGTTGGCAGTCGTGAAGCAGTCATGGAAATGGTGCGAAAAACAGTGGATAAGTATGGGAGGATTGATATCCTAGTCAACAATGCAGGATTGGGATTAAGTGGAGGTCCAGTATTAGAAGCTAACATGGATGCTTTTGATGCAATGCTCACAACAAATGTAAAAGGCATTATCTACTGCACCCAAGCAGTTATGACTCACATGATGAAACGTCGAGATGGAAAAATTGTGAACATCTCCTCAATTGCTGGCCTCGGAACCTCGGTTCGCCCCGGTAATTTATTCTATGCTGGAACCAAAGGGGCGGTGAATGTTATAACAAAACAGTTAGCACTAGAGTTAGGTCCCCATGGAATCTATGTTAATGCGATCGCTCCTGGTCTTATTAAAACAGATATGCCCATAAGTAATCGAAGTCCTGAAGCGTGGGAGGAGCGGGTTAAGAATAACATTGAAACCACGATGCTCCAACGATTGGGGATGCCGGAAGATATTGCATATGTAGTAGTGTTTCTAGCATCTGACGAATCGAATTACATAACTGCACAAGTTATTTCAGTAGATGGGGGTCGAATGAACTTTATAACCCATTCTCTCTAAAGCGCGCACGCTACTGGAGAAGGAGAGTTTAGCAGGAAGTGCCATCTTTTAATGCAGACAAACAGCACATGCAGCTGGTTGGTTACCATGATCTGCAAGGGCGTGATAGTTTGCAGGTAACCTGTAAAGGTGACTGGCTTTACGTTGGGCACCATAATGGACGCGAACACAACCGATTGACTGGCGTTTTGGAGTGGAACGGAACGAGTATAATAGACATTTCCAACCCCAGTGTGCCCACCTTAGAAGCTCATGTACCTAACACTGAGAGCGCAAATAGCCGTGCGGTTCAGGTAGTGCGCAATTTCTATGACGAGAACGACTACCTGATTCGTAATCACGAGACAGCTACGGTGTGCAAATTCGAAATCTTTCAAATTACTGATAGGGCACATCCAATGAAAATTTCCGAGATCACCTCAACACCTGCTGGACTACTAACAAGAGCCCATAAAGGATGGTGGGATGAGAGTACTGGCTTATACTTTGCCTCAATTGACGAGCCAGGGTTTCGAGCGGGAGGCCATATGGCAGTCTGGGATCTGTCAAATCCCTACAACCCTGCTTATGTGTGTAGCCACTGGCTTCCTGGTCAAAAAGTTACGGAGCCTGATCCGGGGACTCGCCTGGTTCTGCACCATCCAGTAATAGACATGCCAAACAAGAGAGCGTATTACTCGTACCCTCAAGGTGGAAATGTGGTCGTTGTGGATATAAGCGATCTACAGCATCCAGTGACGATTCTGAATGTACGAATCCAGCCACCTTTCGTGGGTCCCCACACATCGATGCCATTCTACAGAGTACAGACTCCCGACTTCACACGAGGCTATGGTGATATAAGGGATTATATCGTTGTGTGTAATGAGGCTGGCGATGCTGAATGGCAATGTAAACAAGTTCGAACCATGCTGTTTATGCTTGATGTGACCGCTTGGGACAATTCCATGTTCATCGATACGTTCAGGGTTCCGGAAGTTGAGGGAAATTTCAGTGAGAGAGGAGGTCGTTTTGGGCCCCACCAATTTGCAGAAACTCAGGATGGCGATTTATACTCGCTTAAAGACAATAACAACCTTCTCTACGTTGCCTATTTTAACGCAGGATTAAGGGTACTCGATCTCTCTGATCCATACAACATGACAGAAGTGGGCTATTATATTCCAGAGATCACTGCAAAGACGAAGGAACGGGGAAAGGTTGTGATCCAGACGAATGATGTTGATTTAGATTACAGGGGACTAGCCTATATCTCTGACCGCGCTGGAACGGGGCTTCATATTCTACAGTTCAGTCTAGTTAGCTAGCAAGACTACAATATATTAGAGAATCTGAAAGTTCACAATAGCCCCTTCATTAGTTTCTACAATTTCTGTAATCTTGGTTTTCAATTTGGTATCTTCAAGTAAAATTTGATAATCGTCAAAATAATCGTAAAAGCCACAGGTTTGGCAAAAAGATCCACTAAATTCTAATTTGAAGGCTCTGTCATAAATCGAGACCAGTTTGATTACTACTTCAGGAGAGTGATAGCGATTGTATTCTTCGATGGTATCTTTGATTATATCCTTCAAAGACTGTTCTACCATATTGCTAACCTTATGCCCTTATTGCTTAGGACTAACACACATTATTTAGAGGTTTAGCGCGCGCTAGGCCCCTAAAATACCTCTAGGGCCCCTGAAAACCGCATTTTAGGATACGCCTGGAGACATCACCCGTTAATCCCCCGCAACTGTCCCTTTTTTTTTCAGCGCTCGGACTTTTAAAAATATTGTTATTAAAAAGATCAGATATTGCATCCAGTCCAGCGCGCGCGCTATAATTTACCTTCTTCAACGTTCACTGAGGTAGTTATGCCATAGAATCCGCGCCGCAACAGATCTCCAAGGTCTCCAGGCTTTTGCGATCTCAACGGCAGTCTCATTACTTGGAATCCGAGACAGATGTTTAACGTCCCGCATCGAGACTAATAATGCATGATCACCAATTGGCCATACATCTGGACGTCTTAGAGCCAGTAACAAATAGATTCCAGCGGTCCAAGGACCAACTCCTTTCAAATCGGTTAATGCAGCCATGACCCTCTCGTCACTATACTCTGTTAATTCTCCCAGATCTAAATCACTCGATAATATAGACTCGGACAATATCCTACAATATTTTATTTTTTGTCTGCTGAAGCCGATCTGTTTTAGCTCAAGGTCGTTTAGGGCAATGAAATTTTCTGGTGTGAGGTGGTTTACTCTCTCCAATAACTTATCGTATGCAGCTTGTGCCGAAGCGAGTGAGACTTGTTGCTCTAATATTATCTTTACCAGTGTATGGAAACCTGGTTTCCTTGGCCACAGCGGAGGGTATCCATGTTTCACTATGACTTGCCGAAGATGATGGTCTCTGTCTATTAGTTCATCCACTGCTTCCTGAAGTGTTTCCTTGTCAAGCATCAGTAAATTCGTCAAAAAGTGAGAACAGCGCTATTATATTAATTAATCGCATGAGAATTACTTTTTTAAATAGATCTATCTAGGTTAAATGGTGATGGTTTAGTAGCTAAATGAAACGTCATGATGAAAAACTCAAAGCGCGCGCTTATTTATATGAAGTTACTTAGCCATTTAACGTACAGCTTTATTCATGGATCCACAAAGGTGTGGCGTATAACTCGTTGCTATTCTTCAGACATCACACCAGCCCTCATTTG
>CP070659.1:990851-1000362 GCA_020355125.1 Candidatus Bathyarchaeota archaeon | reverse complement strand
TTCTTCTTTGTTTTCTCTGGTTTCCAACTAGTTTCCTCCTGTTGGGAGTTTTCTAGAACTTACTTGTTGTAGATATTATTAAAAATATTGTTGGTAAATTGTCGCGCGCGCTATGTCATTATTCATTTGGCTAGGTTTTCACAGCTAAGATAGCGCCACGTTCAATAATTGATTTAGTTAACGCGTCTTCTAACGTTGTATTTTTGTTTATAATAGCTTCAAGTTCCAATGTTGTTATGTGAAACGTCTTTTTTAGTTTCTTAATTTTATCCTTGTCTTCAATTTTTAATACCCGATCATATCGAGTTCCCTGAATTATTTCAGAAACAGTTTTTTCAATTTTTTTATAATCTTCGTTGTTAGATAAAAAAATTAACACGGCGATCCTTGAAGTTGTTAGTTTTATTCCTACCATTTCAATAGCAATATTTATCTGTCTTTGGCCAGACGCATAAATTAGGCTTTCAATTTCAAGACTATCTGAAATATTGTTTTTTTGCTTAAACGCTTTAAGAGCATTTAACGATGCAAAGAAAAGATGTTTTTTTCCAGCAATAAAATCCGCGTCAAATAGCTGAATTGGTATGTTTGATAAATATTTTTTAAAACGATAAACTAGATCGTTAACATTATGTATTTTTACATCCTTGAAGCCAAGGATCATGATTTTTCTGTTGAACTCACTTATTTCTATCATGTTTCCCTTTTCCTTAAAAGTTTGTAAGCTTTTAAACTATGGCAGCGCAAGTTAACTTTTAGCGCGCGCGCGCTATATTCTTGGATTTTTTCCTTTCATCAAACGTTTTTTTTGGTACACGTACAGGTCCAAAATCGATGTTATGAACTCAGTTCTTTTAGTTTTTAAAGGGTTATATATTGTACTTTCAACTAAATATCGAGGTTTATGTATGAAAGAAATTGCGGTTCCAACACTTTTATGGTATGGAGATACACAACTTCGGCTTCAATTTCCTTCTAAGTGGAAAATTAATGTTTGTCCAATGATGGGAAACGACTTCCCCCCATTGAATGATAAAGCAATTAAAAAAGCCTTTTCAAAACCGATTGGTTCAAAAACTATTGGTGAACTAGCCAGAAATAGTAAGGAAGTCGCTATAGTAGTCGATGATATGACTAGGCCGACAAGAATTTACACAATACTTCCTCCTCTTCTTAGAGAACTCGAGGAGAACGGTATATCTGACAGTCACATCCGGTTTATTGTGGGTCTTGGGCTTCATGGAGCATGCGATAGAGTCGACTTTGTAAAGAAACTGGGCGAAGAAGTTGTTGAACGCTTTCCCGTCTACAACCATAATCCTTTTGGCAGCCTTACATATGTTGGTGATACCAGTCGAGGAACACCCGTAAAGGTTAATAGCGAATTTATGGCTTGTGATCTGAAGATAGGAATAGGATGTATTGTTCCTCATCCTTATGCTGGATTCGGTGGCGGCTCTAAGATCATACTTCCAGGCATAGTTGGCTTAGATACCATTGCCCATAATCATGGTAAAGTAGCTGGATATACGGGCGTAAAAGCTAATCCTCATTCTTCAACGGGATGGGGAAAAGTAGAGAATAATGAACTTCAACTTGACAATCGAGAAGCCGCTCGATTAGTAGGGCTTAATATAAAAATAGATGCCATTATTAATGGCTGGGGACAAACGGTGGGCCTCTTCGTTGGAGATGTATATCAAGAATATTTAGAGGGGCTAAAAATGGCTAAAAAAGTGTATGCAACCGAGACCCCTAAAGAAACGGATATTGTTATCGCCAACACTTATGCTAAAGCGAATGAAGCATCGCTTGCCATGTGGCTAGCTAATAAGACTGTTAAGAAAGGCGGAACAATCGTATTAATAGCCAATGCTCCAGATGGACAAGTAACACATTATCTTTATGGAAAATTTGGTGAAAACGTTGGAGGCACACTATACAGTGGAAAACGCCATTATCCAAAACTTGGTAAACTCATAGTGTACTCACCTCATATTGTAAAAGATCCCTTTCTCCAGATCGCCGATCCAAACGAGATGGTTTGGCTAAAAAACTGGAAAGAAGTTTTAGAAGAACTAAAGAAAGATCATTCAGAAAAATCAAAAGTGGTTCTATATCCAAATACAGAAATCCAGATCCCTCCGGAAGAAATAAGAGGAATTCCTACTTAGATAGCTCAAGGTATGACCATAGATGTTAAAGATAGCGCGCGTACTCAAGCCGTTTCATACACTTCAATAATTACTTTCCTCTCAAAAAATACTTACCGATTCATATTTTTACTTCGAGAATGGAATTAGCGCGCGCTAGTGAATGCCAGCTAGCCGGTAATCACGCAATTTCTTCTCTTTCAAATATCCTTTCGCAATAGAAGCATCTAAGTTTTAGCGGTCTCTCTTTTTCTACAATGAATTTTTTCTTTAAATATTCATCTGTGTTGGTGATACAGCTAATATTCGGGCAATTTGTGACTCCCACTAAAATTTCTGGTAATTTGACATTTTGTTTTTCTATAACTTTCCAGTTTTTTATAATATTTAATGATGCAGTCGGTGCTATTAGAGCAATCTTATTTACTTCCCAATCTGATAACTGCTTGTTTTCTACTTTAATGACGTCTTTCCTACCCATTTTTCTACTTTGTACGTTCACCAGAACCACAGCTGTCTCATTATGCTTCAGATCAACATTCAATATGTTGATTACTTCTAATCCTTTGCCCGCTGGAATGTGGTCTATCACTGTTCCGCTTTCTATTTTTCTTACTAGTAATTTCTCTTCTTCCATCTCATTTCACCAATAAACTAATTATTGCCATTCTCACAGGTACACCATAGAAAGCTTGTTGATAATATTTCGCGTATCGAGTCTCATCTATCTTTGGGTCAATCTCTGTGGTTTTTGGTAAGGCATGAAGGATGATAAGTTCATCTTTTGCATGTTTGAGTACATCTTGAGTAATTCTGAAAGCCCTCTGCATCTTTTCTGCTTCGTATACGTCTTCGAATCTCTCTGTTTGAACTCTACAGACATATGCGACGTCAGCTTCCTTTATACCAGATGTAATGCTAGTTGTCCGCATTATGTCTGCATCAAATTTCTCAATCAGCTCTTCAACTATTACTTGTGGCATCTCCATGCCAATAGGCGCAATCAATGTCAATCTAGCATCCAGCCTCGCCAGTGCATAGGCTAATGATTTCATCACTCTTCCATGCTTTAAATCACCAATCAACGCCACATTTAATCCTTCTATTTTTCCCTTCAACCTTCTTATTGTATAGAGGTCAAGCAATGTTTGTGTAGGATGTTGGTTTGCTCCATCACCACCGTTTATCACAGGTTTTGACGATACTTCTGCTGCCAATCTCGCAGAGCCTTCTCTTGGATGCCTTATAACTATTAAATCAGAATATTTTTCCATCATTTTTATTGTGTCTATCAAACTTTCCCCTTTGACAATCGATGTCGATTCGGTATCTTCTAGAGTGAGGACCTGTCCACCTAATTTTTGCATGGCAGAAGCAAAGGAAAATTTTGTACGTGTGCTGGGTTCAAAGAACATGTTTGCTAATATCTTTCCCCGCATTGTATCTAACGACTTGTTGCTGTTTAACAGCTCTTCCATTTCTTTAGCTTTTTGTAAAATAGTTTTTATTTCTTCTTTGCTCAAATCCCGAACTGAAACGATATTTTTTGATTTTAAATTCATGCATAATCTTCCTCTGTTAATTGATATTAATTAGAGCTTCAACTAGAGTTCTGGCGAGTTCTATATTTGTTATCACAGGGATGCCAAATTCTACCGCTCTTCTTCTTATGAAATAATCTAAATCATTATCGCTTTTTGGGTTGAATAGTATGTTTATCACCAAGTTAATTTCCCTATTTATGAAATAATCTTAATATGTTTTTACCATTTTCGTCCAAATAGAGTATTTTTATCGGAAGATTTTCCTTTTCAAACATTTTTTGTTTGTTCTGTTATCAAGACTAGTACGCGCGCCCAATTTTCATTTTCTACACGTCTTTATCTGCTTTATGGGCTTATTTACGGTAGATTTCGCGCTAGGTTTATTATTCATTGGCTTTAATGTGATATAATTATGGTAGAAAAAGGATTAAGCAGGTTCATTAATATCAAACGCGAGACAAAAGGACTGATCAATATTGATCCTCTTCAAACCGGAGGACGGCTAACCGATGCAGCTCGTAGTGCGTTGTTAGATTGGGGGGATGGCTACTCTGTTTGTGATTTCTGTCGGGGACAGTTAGACGCAATCAAAAAACCACCGATTTATCATTTTGTGTATGATGCGTTACCAAAATTTCTTGGGGCAGATGTTACACGGATTACGGGTGGAGCAAGAGAGGGAAAATTTATCGTGATGAATTCAATTGCCGAGCCTGGTGATTGGATAATCGTTGATAAGAACTCACATTATACGACATATGTTGCTGCTGAAAGAGCAAAGTTAAAGGTAAAGGAGGTTCCTAATTCAGGATTTCCTAACTTCGAAATAAATGTAGAAGATTATAGAAATGTAATTGAAGAAACCAAGAAAAAGGATAGGACCTCCAAAATTTCATTAATTGTTTTAACATGGCCAGATGGAAACTATGGAAATTTTGCAGATGCAAAGAAAGTTGCAGCAATAGCAAAAGAATACGAGATTCCTTTCATGCTAAATGCGGCGTACGCAATTGGCAGATTGCCTATAGACATGAAAGATATTGGCTGCGACTTTATTGTAGGTAGTGGTCATAAATCGATGGCTGCTTGCGGCCCGATAGGCATTATCGGTATTAATAATGAATGGGAAAATGATGTGTTAAAAAAATCAAAATATTTTAAATCAAAGGAGATAGAAATGCTGGGTTGCACTGCTAGAGGTGCACCAGTAATTACGTTATTAGCTTCATTTCCACACGTTTATGAACGCGTTAAGAAATGGAATAAACAAGTTGAGAAGGCGAGAAAAGCCGCTGCTCAATTACAAGAGCTTGGGATAAACCATATCGGCGAAAAACCACATCGCCACGATCTAATGTTCTTCGAGTCAAAAAAACTTTACGAGATATCAAAACGCCATAAAGATGGCGCGTTTTTCCTTTATAAAGCGCTTAAGAAGCGCAATATATGGGGCATAAAGCCTGGGCTTACAAAACAATTTAAACTATCTACATTTGCATTAAATGAAGATGAATTACAAAAGGTCATAACGGCATTTAGAGAAATAATCCAATTAGCTGAACAAGCGTTCTGATCCTCTTAAATTATTTTAAATCTTCGAAATTCGCCCTTATAGGATTCCCATGATGTTTCAACCATAATTACTTTAGCTAGGGGAGGCCCTATCTTACAAAATTCAAGCAATCGTTCAATGTTTTTCTTTTCACCTTCAAAAACAGCTTCTACCCTTCTATCCGAAAGATTTCGCGCCCATCCGGTAACATTTTGCTTGAGAGCCTCATACTTAATTTCGGAACGGAAAAATACGCCTTGCACTCTTCCACTAATGTAAATATGAAGTCGCACATTCATGTTGTTTAGACCTTTTTTTATCATAAAAAAATTATTAAACTATTGAACAAAGCACACCTGTCTTTTACTGTGTGCAATCTGTGATAATATAATAACGGTATGCCATCTTTATTAATAGCGCGCCATTTTTTCATAATAAAACGCGAAGACAAGGAGCTTCTTAATCCATTGATAAACCTTTAAATAGGAACATGATATCTAGTTCATCTTCGAAATAACAATAACAAAAATTTGCTCTAGACAATGATCCTCCTATTCTCTAGAGTGCGCTTTTAGATTGTGAATAAGATGGCTCGGAAAGAGGCAAAAAAGATGTATGGTAAAGGCAATAGGCCTTGCAGAAGATGTGGATCTTATGGCTCTATCATCCGAAGCTATAGCCTAAACTATTGTCGTCAGTGTTTCAGAGAAATATCTGGTAAACTTGGCTTTAAAAAATACTCTTAGGAAAGAATCATAATGAACCCTTCTTCTCGTAGTACCCGCAATACCCAGATACGTGCGCAAACGATAAATAGGACAATCGTGGATGCGTCTGATTTAATCCTTGGAAGACTAGCCAGTTATGTAGCACAACGCGTATTGAATGGAGAAGATATCGTCGTAGTTAATGCTGAAAAAGCAGTATTAACTGGTAGCCGAAAAAGCATCATTAATAAATTTAAAACAAAATTAGACAAAAGAACACTAGGATCACAGAAAAAAGCTCCTAAAAAACCTAGGAGGCCAGATACCTATTTACGCAGAGTTGTGAGAGGCATGCTTCCTTGGAAAACTCCAAAAGGCAAGAGAGCATATCGACGTTTAAAGACATATGTGGGCGTACCCACAAATTTGCAGGGCGCTGCGACTATAACTTTTCCAGATGCCAAAAATAATTTACGCCAATCCATGAGTGTTGGCCGTCTTTTAGAAATATTTGGTTGGGACAATTCCCTAGAGGTGGATAACGATACCGCATAGAATTAGGAAAATCAGGAAACAGAGGGGGTCTCGGACCTACGGGTGGGGCCGAGTTGGCCAACACCGCGGAGGCGGAATGAGAGGCGGACATGGTCAGACTGGACGCCGTAAACACAAGTGGACCTATATACTCAGGCACGAGCCAAAATACTTCGGGAAGCATGGCTTCAAGCGATCTTGGATATCAAGGCCTGAAACTATAAATGTAGGTGAACTAGATGAACAAATTGAACAACTTCTTGCCATTGGACTAGCTGTACAAAAAGAAGGAGGAATCATCATAAATATTGACGATATCGGAGCTATGAAACTTCTAGGCTCGGGGAAAGTGACGCATCAGTTAATAGTCAAAGCTCGATCGTGGAGTAATTCCGCAGCCATGAAGATCGAAAAAGCTGGAGGCCAGATTCAAACCCTCGAAGACCAAATGATGAAAAAATAAGAACATATACAAACTCTTCTAGCCCGCCTCAAAATTAACTGGACTCAAGGTCGACAAGGGGAAAATTCTAATTACTTAACAAAATTAAATGTTTTACATCGTTTAAAAAAACTTGATATTTTACGTAATTCCGTAAGATATTTTATGCTAATCGAGAACGGAACTCTGAAAACGCCTGTGGATATCTTTGTCTCTAATAAATCGAAACATTTTTTTGGGTTATCGTTAGATTTGAAAAAACATAGTTTTATATGACACATTTAAGATAATGCGGCGATGGCTTTCTATGCTGTTCTCTTTTATAAACCCGAGACCGAACACTTACAACACGATGATTGACGCGAGTCCTCCTTTAGGAATTTTATACATCGCCTCATTTTTGCACAGCTACGGAATAAAAGTTAGTGTATTGGATCAAGCTGCTGAAGGATTTTCGATGAAAAAAGCTGTAGACTGGGTTATGAAAGAGGATCCTGACATCTTGGGTATTTCTACCTTGTCTCGTTCAAGTTTTGTTGCACCAAAAATCGCTGAAGAAGTAAAGAAGCAGAATCCCAATGCGACTATTGTTTTCGGTAATCATCATGCAACATTTAACGCAACGAGGCTTCTCAAGAAATACGCTTACGTGGATGTTATCGTTCGAGGGGAAGGCGAACAAACCTGTCTCGAACTAGCAAATTGTGTAAAGGAAAAGCAGAGTTTCAAAAAAATTAGAGGAATCACATATCGAGACAGAGGGCGGATAGTAACTAATCCTGATAGACCTCTAATCAAAAACATCGATTCATTACCCTTCCCTGATCGGAGCTTATTACATGTTGATTACCATAACAATACGATGGGAATAATCGTATCTCCAAAAAAGTTCACTAGCTTCCTCTCCTCTCGGGGATGCGTCTTCAAATGTCGTTTTTGTAGTTGTACAAGTATTGCTCGCGGTATCTGGAGATCAAGATCTATTGAGAACATGTTAGAAGAGCTCCATCAAATAACTAGCGAAGGTCATAAACAATTGATGTTTGTGGATGACAACTTCACTCTGAATCCAAAAAGAGTGATAGAATTTTGCCAAAAGATAAGGAAAGAAAAAATTGATGTGGAATGGATATGCGAGGGACGGGTGGACCAGTGTTCCATCAATATGCTGCATGAAATGGTCAAAGCAGGTTGCCGGATGATATACTTTGGAATAGAAAGCGCTAACCAAAAGGTTCTTGATTATTATAATAAAGGAACAACTCCACAGCAATCTGAAAAGGCTGTTGCAAAAGCAAGAAAAGCAGGAGTTGATGTTATTGTTGGGTCTTTCATAATTGGAGCACCTAACGAAACAATAAAAGATGTGCAAAAAACACTCGATTTCACAACAAGATTAGACATAGACATCCCTCAAATCAACCTTCTTGAGGCCAATCCAGGAACCATTCTCTGGGAAGAATTAAGACATAAAGAGTTACTGAACGAAGAAGAATATTGGGAGACTGGAGCTTTTGTATCAGATCTCATTCATAACGCAGTACCTTGTTGTGAACTTACACAAATGATTGCCGATTTCTATACGGCTTTTCTTAATCGCCCCCAATACATATTAAAACAGATGTTATTAACGATGAGAAGTCGATATAGGTTAAATATTGTTTTAAACAATCTTGGTAGATTCAAAACAATTGCAAAAAACATAAACAGTTTTACAGTAACTAACGCTGAAAAGAAAAAATAAGCTTAATTGACTATAAAATCTAGCTAGCTAACATAGCTAGTTAGCTAAAATTTCAGTAGTCCGTTCGTATAAGTTGTTTGGGTTTGGGGCTACAATTTTAATTTCGTACCCGTGTTAAATACTAGCCGCCGACAACCAAGGGTATTATTGTTACTGTATCGCCATGATTCAACTCAGTTTTCAACTTGTTTAGAGTATTAATGTTGCGACCATTCACGAGAACCATTTGATTAGATTTACTAAGGTTGAATGATTTGAGAATTCTTTTTTTGGTAGAGCTCCTCTGTGCTCTTATCTTAGAGGCAAGCTCTTCGAGAGTCGCACCGTCTTTTAAATCCATAGTAAATCGTTCGCCTAGAGCTTGCCTTAAATCCCCATAAGTTTTGATGTTTACTCTCAAATCTCATCAGCCCTACGCAGAGCCAGTTAAATATAGCTTATAGGTCTACTTGTTTCTTACTTTCTCCAGTACCTTATCCACATCAATAAGGCCTAACTTCTTTAACACGCTTGATTGGGGTATCCCTCTTTCATCCCATCCGATTATTTCGTAGTACTCTTGTTTCCTCTTATTCATTTCCTCTCTTGTTGTCATCTTCCCTTTGTAGGGACCTGATGGCAGTGGCTCATAAAACCTCTTGGGATTATCATTATCCTTTTCGGGATCCCAAGTAACATCGGGACCCCCTAATAATTCTGCGGCTCTCTGAATATGAACAATTCGGTGGCCAAGTTCTGTTTTCCATTCCTCTTCAGTGGTCTTCCAGCCCGTTACCGCTCTTTAGAATCGCCAGTCAAGCCCTTTCAATTCAGGTTTTCCCCATCCAATAACGTT